>DASXYX010000095.1:0-7759 GCA_036502245.1 Verrucomicrobiia bacterium | reverse complement strand
AAATGGGGTTTTAGCCCGCAACATCGTCTCCCTCTTTGGGGAACTTCAACCTCCAAAGTGTCGCGTAGATGCTCATGGCCGATTAACTAGAGCGTTTTAAATAATAGTGTGGCCGTTCGGAGCGAGGATTTTTGGGTTTTTGGCGAGGCTTTGGCGAAGGAGCATGTTTGAAAACCCTGTGACTGAGCCGAAACGACGCCAAAACCCAAAAAGACCGCTTCCTCTCCTGTTTCCCCGAATGGCTACAATATTATTTAAACCGCTCTAATGACGGTATATGTCATGCGAGCCGACATTGGTGGTTACGACGGTGTTGCCTTCAATGTAGAAGATTATCCGCAAATCTCCCTCGACCACTACTGCGTAAACGGTTCGGTTGAAGATGGCAGAAAGGCTATGAATTTTATGGGTGCCCAACCGCGCATCAAACGGGTTCACCTTGAAGATCTGCCAGGTCCGGCGTACCGAAGCCCATTGCTCATGCGGCAATTTTTTGAAATTACGCCAGAACTGGGGTTGAGCGACGTAGCGATAAGCCATCAGGCTGGCGGTTGGTCAAAGTGTTCGTCTCGAATTTCGATTCCCCGGCCTTGTTCGGCTTCCTCAAAGCCGGTCCAAACGTCTTCAGGAACTTCTGGATGAGCCAGCCTGCGCACCTGGCGTTCCAGCGCCTTAAGGGCGGTCGGAGACAACTCCCGCAACGCGGCGCGAATTACTTGCGCGCGTTCTGCTTCCGGGAGGGTTTTCAACTCATGTTCCAGTATGCTCGCCGTCATGTAATCAATTTGCCAGATTAATGGTGGAGTTGCAAGCCGCTCACCATGGAACCAATCTCTTCATGCACAACGTTCCGCCGTCCTGGTGTCCGCGCCGGCCTCAATGCACCGCGTTGCGAACCGATGCCGTAAATCAACCCGCCGCCCGGCGCAGCCGGTCGGCAATACCCGACCATTCCGGCAGGTCCGGCGGCCCTTCAACGAGAATGGTTCCCGCCCCGGCTTCGTCGCAACGATGCAGCTCCGCATACAGCGCGCGTGCAAACGCCTCGGCGTCATGCGGAATGACACTGACGCCGGCGAACTGTTTGTCTCCGGGAATTTTTGTGTGGGCGATAACGTGGCAATTTCGGATCTCCAGTTTCAAATCCCGGAGCGTGGATTGCAAATCTGCGTCATCCCGCCAGTTTAAAACAACGAGCCGGGCTTTCGGGGAATAATGTTTCTTGAATAAGCCCGGGCTTTTCAAAAGCCCGCCCGCCGATTGATTTCCCGTGACGGATACCCCGGCGGCTGCAATCGATTCTGCGTGAATCATCCCCGGGCGCAGGATTTGCGCGGGAGATACCGACAAGTCCAAAACCGTCGATTCAATGCCGACTTGCGCCTGTCCGCCATCCACCACCAACCTGATTTTTCCATCGAGCTGTTTGCGAACATGCGCGGCGTTGGTCGGCGAAAGATGTTCCGACAGGTTGGCGCTGGGCGCCGCCAGTGGAAAATCGCATTCGCGGATGACTGCTTGAATAAAAGGATGCGAAGGCCAGCGCACCCCGACGGTTTTGCCACCGGCGGTCACAATGGGAGGAATCTCTTTGGACTTCGGCAGCACCATGGTCAACGGTCCGGGCCAAAAAGCTTTTGCCAGTTTTTCGGCAGGCGGGGGAAAATCCTCCACACACCGCCTGGCCATGGGCACGCCGGCCACGTGAACGATGATTGGATTGTTCGACGGGCGTCCCTTGATCTGGAAAATCTTTTCGACCGCCCTTTCATCCAACGCGTTTGCGGACAGGCCATAAACCGTTTCGGTGGGCAATGCGACCGCTTCACCGGCCTTGAGCAATTCCGCCGCCTTTTGGACAGCCTGCCGGAAAAGCTCCGGCGTGTGCGTCGGGACAATTTCAGTTTTCACGGTCATTCATACCGTAGCGCTTCGATGGGATCGAGTTTCGAGGCTTTCCATGCCGGATAGAATCCCGAAAAGATGCCAATGACACCGCTGGAAATGAACGCGGCAATGATCCAGGCGACTGGTGTGACGGTTGGCATGCCATTGATATGGGCTACGAGGAATGAAAAGGCCATCCCTCCGGCGATGCCAATACTGCCGCCAATAGCGCTCAACGTCACCGCTTCGATCAGAAATTGGATAAGAATATCTGCCGCTCGCGCCCCGACCGCCATGCGGATGCCGATTTCCCGGGTCCGCTCCGTGACGCTGACCAGCATGATGTTCATGATGCCGATGCCGCCCACGATCAATGACACCGCCGCCACGCCCGCCAGCAAAAATCCCATTGTCCGTGAAGTGGAAGTCACCGCCTGCATCAGTTCCAATTGGTTGCGCACGGTAAAATCCGGCACATTGTCCTTGGGATGATGTCGCGCGAGCAACAGGTCGGTGATGCCGTCCTGTACACTGTTGATCGTCTTATCACTACTCGATTCCACCAGGACGTCATTGATGAAAGTCCGCGCATCAATACGCCGCATGTGGCTCGTGTAAGGGACGATCATCACGTCATCCTGGTCCTGCCCGAACAGGTTGAATCCCTTGGGCGCGAGCACACCAATAATCTTGAACGGCAGGTTGCGGATGCGCACGGTCTGACCCAGCGGGTCAGTGTTGGGAAACAACTGGTCCACGACCGTTTTGCCGATGACAGCCACTTTGGCCAGGCTGCGCACGTCCTGATCGGTGAACATGGCGCCCTCGGCCATGGTCCAATTGCGGATCTCTGGATAGTCGGGCGATTCGCCCATGACCTGTGTGTTCCAGTTCAATCCGTCAGCCAGAATTTGATCACGATCACGCACTTCCGGGCTGACGGCGATCGTATCGGGGACCTGGTTCTTGATGGCCTCAGCGTCTTCCACCGTCAGGGTGGTGGCGCTACCCCAGCCGCCGCGCATTGCGCCGGACGTAAAGTTGCCTGAAAACACCGTGATCACATTCTCGCCCAGGCTGCTCACCTGGTTTTCCACCTGTTGGGTCGCGCCGCTGGTCAGGCTGACCGAGCCGATGACGGCTCCGACACCGATGATGATGCCCAGCATCGTCAACAGTGAACGCATCTTATTGCGCCGCAAAGCGCGCAACGCAATTCTGATGGAGGCAAAGACTCTCATTGATAGGAAAGGCAGAATGAAAAATGAAGAGTGAAGAAAGGGTTCATAGATGACCTCGGGACTTTTTTATAATAGTTACAAGTATGGCAACCAGTTCATTTGATTCCGCTATAAGCGCGCTCATTTTTGTTTCCGGAACTATTTTCTCTTCCAACAACAATTCAAGCCAATATAAAGTCTCGTCCGCTTCTTTCAAGCAGTCTCCCATTTTGGAAATAAATTCCGCCTTTGACCGGGCACGATTGGCTTCACGGTAATTTGCTCCAACGGAAGTTCCTGACCGCAGGAATTGCCGCCCCAAAACCTGGGCCACGGTATCAGATTTGGAAAGACTGCAATAAAGACGGATGATCCGTCGCGCGAACGATTTTGTTCGCGGGAGAAGATCGTTTTCTTCATTCTTCATTCTTACTTCTTCCTTGGCTACGCCAGTTTGACGGCTTGTTGCGCCTGGCGCAGTTGTTGTAATTCCTTCTCGGCGATCGACCGTTCTTTCACATATTCATCGGTCACAATCTTTCCATCGCGCAAAATCACCATGCGTTTGGTATAGCGCGCGATGTCCAATTCATGCGTGACCATGACAATGGTGATGCCCTGTTCATTCAATTTCTGGAACACGCCCATGATTTCGATGCTCGTCTGGCTGTCGAGATTCCCCGTCGGCTCATCGGCCAGCAGGAGCGACGGCTGGTTCACCAGCGCCCGCGCAATGGCCACGCGCTGTTGCTGGCCGCCGGAAAGCTGGTTGGGATGATGGTCTGCGCGTTTGCCCAACCCGACCAGCTCCAATGAACCGGTCGCGCGTTGGAATTGTTCCCGGGCATGGATGCGATGGCGGTTATACAACATCGGCATCTCGACATTTTCCAGGGCCGTTGTGCGTGAGAGCAGATTGAAGCCCTGGAAAACAAAACCAATCTTATCATTGCGTATGTCCGCCAGCGCATCGCGGTCCAGCGTGGAAATATCGATCCCATCCAACAGATATTGTCCCGAAGACGGCCGGTCCAGGCAGCCGATCATGTTCATCAACGTCGATTTGCCCGAACCGCTCGAACCCATGATGGCCACAAATTCACCGGCCAGAATATTCATCGTCACGCCTTGCACCGCATGGACGTCCACTTCGCCGGTGTGATACACCTTGTGGATGTCGTTGAGGCTGATGACGGCGTTGGCGGGCACAACAATTCTCCTTCTTATCGGAATCGCCGCATTCCCGGCCCATATGGATTTTGTTCTCCGGCCGTGGCTGAGGAAATGACGGCAACGACCACGTTGTCGCCTTCGTTCAAACCCTCGGTCACTTCGGTATAAATACCATCCGTGATGCCGACATGGATTTGCGCGGGTTTGATCTGCTGTTTGCCGTTTTCCGTGGTTAAAACATAAACCGTTCGCAGTTGGCGGTCCATGTGCCCGCCACCTTTGCCGTGTTGATGCTGTCCACCGCCCTGGGCACTGGCGCCGGCTGGAGCATTGCTCGACCCTGGTGAAGCCGAGGCGCCCATTTCGTCAGGCCCCGCGGGCGCACCCATCATCGGCGGATGGACCCGGAGCGCCGCATTGGGGACCAATAAAATGTTATGGCGTTCGGCTACGATAACGGAAACATTCGCGGTCATGCCCGGCTTCAATTTGTTATCGGCATTGGTCACGCTGATGACACAATCATAGCTGACCACGTTATTGTTCGTGGCCGGCGCGTTGCGCACTTGCATGACCGACCCGCGGAAGGTGCGATAAGGATACGCGTCCACGTCGAATTCGACCGGCTGGCCTTCCACCACGCTGCCAATGTCCGCCTCGGCCACCGCCGTGTCGATCTGCATCTTCGTCAGGTCGTTCGCGATTTGGAACAGTGTTGGCGTGTTAAAGCTGGACGCGACGGTTTGGCCCAGGTCCACGTCCCTGGCGATCACGATGCCATCCACCGGCGATCGGATCTTGCAATAACTCAGGTTGGCATTGGCATTGTCCAGCGCCGCCTGTTTGATCTGCACCGTCGCCGCCGCTTCGTCGCGGGTGGCGGTCTGGGTGTCATAATCAGAATCGGAGATCAGTTTGTTGGTGAACAATTCTGCGTCGCGCCGGGCCTCAGCCTCCTGCAATTCAAGGTTTGCCTTGGCGTTGGCCAGGTCCGCCTGGGCCTGCTCCACGGCTGCCGTGTAAGTTGAAGGATCGATTTCAGCGATCACTTCGTTCGACTGCACCGTCGAATTATAATCTGCATAGAGCTTGTCGATGATGCCGGAAACCTGGCTGCCCACCGTAACGTCCACGACGGGATCCAGGGATCCCGTGGCGGTGACCAGGTTGGTCACGTCGCCTCGCGCAACGGGCTGCGCTTCATATTGCGTTGTGTCCGCTTTGCTATGGAGATAAAACAAAGCCCCGCACCCAACGATCACCACGAACGCCACCAGGACCGCCGTCCATATCATCCAACTGCCGTTTTCATTTCTTGAATTTCGAATTACTGGCATAAATTAAAAGCCGTGACTCTTTATAGACCACAGGTCGAACGAACAGGTTACGCAATCCTGCATTCAAACACACGTTTTTTTCTTCGCCATTTCGGATGAAGGCGCATCTTGCTTTCTTGCAGCCTTGCCGGTTCAACAATCCCAACGGGAATCTCTGCGAAAGGCCTTATTGTAGCGCAGACTTCCAAGTCTGCTGTATCGCGGATTTCCCAATCCGCTGGTTTCCCAATGTTTCCGCGCCCTGCCGACTTTGAAGTCGGCGATACAGCAGGTTGGGAAACCTGCGCTACCTCTTTTGCAGAGGTCTCCAACGAGGTTGCATCGCCGCCGGGCACGAACAATTCCGCTCGACGGATTTGTTCCACCCCATAACATTTCGCGTGCTCGAACAATGGACCGAACAACTTAAAGCCGGGCGTGTCCTGGATGAGACCAGCGTGCGCCAGGCCGTTGAACAACTGACTGACGAACAGGTCTCCGTTGAACGCAAGGCCGATTTCCTGGTGGCGCTGGCCTGCAAAGGCGAAACGCCGGAGGAGATTGCCGCCTTCGCCCGCGCCATGCGCGACAAATCCATTCAACCGCCGCTCGACCCTGCCACCCGTTCCCGCGAGATTCTCGATGTGGTCGGCACTGGTGGCGACCGGCTTGGCACCTTCAATATCTCCACCGCCGCCGCCATCATCTGCGCCGCTGCCGGTGTGATTGTGGCCAAGCACGGCAACCGCGCCATCACCTCGCAGGCCGGCAGCGCGGATGTACTTGAGACACTGGGCATTCCGATTCGTTCAACCCCGGAGGAGGCGGTGCGCAGGTTGCGCGAACGCCAATTCGCCTTCTTCTTTGCGCCGGATTACCACCCCGCTTTTAAAAACATCTCGCCTGCGCGGAAATTATGCGCTGCACGCGATCAACGCACCGTTTTCAATCTGCTCGGTCCGTTGCTCAATCCCGTGCATCCGTCCGCCATGCTGGTCGGCGTGCCCCGACCGGAATTTTGCGAGCCTATCGCCCAGGTATTGCAATCGCTGGGTATCCGCCGCGCCATGGTCGTGTGCGGCAAAGTCTCCGGTGTGGGATTTTTGGACGAGCTTTCACCCTTGGGCGAGAACACCATCGCCGAATTTTATCAGGAACGCGCCTTGACGGTTTCCACTCTTACTCCAGAGCAACTCGATCTGCCACGCGCCACTCTCGCCGACCTCCTCGGCGGTGATAAAGTGGCCAACGCAAAAATTATTCGCGATATCTATTCCGGAGAAGAACGCGGCCCGAAACGCGATGCGGTGTTGCTGAATGCCGCCGCGGCTTTATTTGTGGCCGGACAAACCAAATCACTGATGGAGGGATGGGACCTGGCCGCGCAGATCATTGACAGTGGCAAGGCAAAGGCCAAGCTGGCAGAACTGACACTTCCACTTTGAAATGTCAGGATCGCCGGGCTAAACCGTGCCTCGAAAGAACGTACGGCAGGTTGACGTGTCCAAAATACTCAAAATAATTATAACCACCGGCTGATCTCGCATCGCTGTCCTGGAAGGCGATCAATCGGTCCTCGGGAGTTTTTAAAGATTTTTTGGCCGCTACTATCTCCGGATGTGAGAAAAACTTTTGGATCGCCGCTTGAACCAGCTTGTTGCCTTCATCGCTGAACATACCAAAGTTTTCAGGCAGCTTGTAGTGTGGTTTTTGAATGATGAAACCCAGGTAAATGGCATCAGTCATCTTCTCACGAACCGCCGTGTCCCCGATTTCGTTATGCTTCTTAAAAATCCGGTCGAGCGTCGTGATAAATTCTCTGAGCGCTTTCTTGATGATTCGTTTCTTCGCTTTTGCCGCGGCGTCTTTCTCTTTCAGCCTTTTGATAGGCTCTTCGATGATTTCCAACTGGATTTTTATCCTGGCAAGCAGAGACACTTTCTCCCGAACGGCTTTAGCCTTCAGCAATTCATCGAGCAGTCTTTTTGTGTTCTTGCAGGCTTTCCTTAGTGTCATAGCAACGGAAAGGGGTGACCCCTTTCCGGAATCATACGCTAACTTCGGTTTGGATAAGGGAGTTCACGCCCAGCCTCTTTCATGGCCTGCTCGTAGGCCGTGACATACACAGCAAACTTTTCTTTGAGTGACGATGCGGCCTCGGAA
>DASXYX010000094.1:0-34369 GCA_036502245.1 Verrucomicrobiia bacterium | reverse complement strand
AAGCTTTTCGGACCATTTTTTAAATCCAATAATCTTAAATAGAATGACTTGCAAAAACAGCCTCGCAAAATGCAATCCGTCAAAACGAACCCAAGCCAAACAAACCCGGACTTGCGACATTTTTGACGTCAATCGACGCCTTCTGACGCGAATTGACGTTTAACCAAATCAAACCAAATCAAAGTGAATCAAACCAAATCAAACCAACAAAACTTCCTCGTGATAACGGCGCCGCGCCAGCTCCGTTCAATTTCAAGAGGCCGGAGTCTGTGGATTATAAATACCCAAATGTTAAGACGCGCCTCATTTCATTGTTTTTAAATGAATCCCGCTTGCCATTTGTTCCGTTCATCGGCAAAGTTTCAAAAACGATAATCAAGACGACATGAGCAAAGAGGCAAAACTAGAATTGGATGGAAAGAGCTTCGCGTTTCCGACAGTGGAAGGAACCGAAGGCGAGAAGGCAGTGGATATTTCGGCCCTGCGCGCCAACACCGGCTATATCACGCTGGATGAGAGTTTTGGCAACACCGGATCGTGCAACAGCAAGATCACTTTCATTGATGGCGACAAGGGAATCCTCCGTTACCGCGGCATCCCGATCGAAGAATTGGCGGAGAAATCTTCATTTGTGGAGGCGGCCTACCTGGTGATCTATGGCAAACTGCCGAACCAGAGTGAACTCAAAGTGTTCTCGGACATGTTCACGGAATACCAGTTCCTGCACGAGGACATGAAGTATCATTTCGAGAGTTTCCCCACGAGCGCGCATCCGATGGCGATCCTCTCGGCCATGATCAACGCGGCGAGTTGTTTCGACGAAGGCTTGATGCATTGGCAATGGGGCAAGGCGAACAAAGCCTTTGACCATTACACCGCCAAGCTGATGTCGCAGGTGCGCACCATTGCGGCCTATTCATACCGCAAATCGCACGGTCTGCCGCTGATCTATCCCAAGAAGTCTTTCACTTATACGGAGAATTTCCTGCACATGATGTTCTCGTCGCCGTATGAAGATTACGAGATCAAACCGGAAGTGGCCCGGGCGCTGGACCTGATCTTTTTGCTGCACGCGGACCACGAGCAGAACTGCTCGACTTCGACAGTGCGCATGGTGGCTTCGAGCCAGGCGAACCTGTACGCGAGTTGCTCGGCGGGCGTCTGCGCGTTATGGGGGCCGTTGCACGGCGGGGCGAACCAGGCAGTCCTGGAAATGCTCGATGAAATCCATCGCACGGGCGACGACGGCTCGAAATTCATCGCCGCCGCCAAGGATAAGAACAGCGGTAAGAAACTGATGGGCTTCGGCCATCGCGTTTATAAGAATTACGATCCGCGCGCGAAGATCATCAAGAAATCGTGCGATGAAGTACTGTCCAAATTGAACATCAATGACCCGTTGTTGGACATTGCCAAGCACCTGGAAGAGGCGGCCATGAAGGACCCGTACTTTGTCGAACGGAAATTATATCCGAATGTTGATTTTTACAGCGGCATCATCATGCGGGCGATCGGGATACCGGTGTCGATGTTCCCGGTGATCTTTGCGATCGGGCGTATGCCGGGTTGGATCGCGAATTATAAGGAAATCATGGATGATCCCAGGAGCCGGATCAGCCGTCCGCGCCAGGTTTACACCGGGCCGACATTGAGTCATTACATTCCGCTGGGCGAGCGGAAGTGATCCGGGTGACGCAAGCCAATGATTTGGTTTTGCGGCGAGGCACAATTTGTGCTTAACATTTAAAAATTTTTTCGAATGAAAAAGATTCTCGTCATCGATGATGAAGAGTGGTTGCGCGAAATGATCCAATTGGCTCTCCGCCAAAAAGGATTTGACGTGATTGAAGCCTCGAACGGGTCCGATGGCATTGAAACCGCCAGGAAAGAACTGCCGGACCTGATCCTTTGCGATATCAACATGGGCAAGGTGGATGGATATTTGACATTGTCTGCTTTGCGCAATGAAGCGCCCACCGCGGCGATTCCGTTCATCCTGATGACCGGATTGGCCGACAGCGCCAGTATGAGGCACGGCATGGAATTGGGCGCGGACGATTATCTTCCAAAACCCTTCACCACCGACGCGTTGTACGCCGCCGTGGATGCCCGCCTGAAAAAAGCGCAGACCATCCGCGATGAAGCCGAACGCAAGCTGGCGCACTTGCGCGACAACATCAGCCTGATGATGCCGCATGAGATGCGCACACCGCTCAACGGCATCCTTTCGAACGCCGAATTGCTGGCGCATTCCGCGTCCACATTGAAACCGGCGGAAATCGCCGAGATGGGGCAGGAGATCCATAAATCGAGCCAGCGGCTGGAACGGCTCATCGAAAACTTTCTGATCTACGCGCAATTGGAATTGGTCGCGGCGGACCCCAAGAATGTGAACGCGTTGCGCCTGGGGAGCACGCAGCATCCTGTGGACCTGGTCAAAAAGCACGCCACCTCGCAAGCGGCCCATTTCGACCGGCAACGCGATCTCTCTTTTGAACTGGTGGATGGGGCTGTTCCGATCGCCGAGGAATATTTGCGTAAGGTGGTGGATGAGTTGACGCAGAATGCGTTCAAATTTTCGAGGGCCGGCACACCGGTGCGCGTGACGTTGGCGGAAAACTTCAACGCCATTACGCTGTCGATCAGCGACCAGGGCCGTGGATTTTCGCCGGAGCAGACCACACGCATTGGCGCGTACGTACAGTTCGATCGTAAGATGCATGAGCAACAGGGGTTGGGACTGGGGTTGACCATCACCAAGCGGTTGGTGGAACTGCATGGGGGAACTTTTTCCATCACCAGCGAGAAAGAAGTCGGCTCCGTTATTTCGGCAAAATTCCCAAAAAACAAACCAAGCTGATCACACCGCCACGTGGCCGTAGAGGACGTGCAACAGTCGGGCCGCCAGCCAGGCTAAAAGAAATACCAACGCGATCCCCACCACCGGCGCAAAATCTACTTTGCCCACACGCAACGGGATAGGCTTCAACGGAGAGAGAAGGGTTTGCGCTTCCGCATTGACGTAACTCCAGAAAGGTTGCTTGCCAAAATAAATGTAGCTGTTGAGAAGATGCACAATGAGCAAAGCCACGGCGATGAATTCCCAGGTGAGATAACTGGTGAGACCCATCACGAGCGATTGGCTGATGCGATGCACGGCAGAAAGCGGTTCCGGGATTATTTTCAACCCCTCCAGGAGCCAGGTCGCCAGCCACCATAGGATGCTTGTGGCGATGAAGGGCAGGAGTAATTTCGTGGTCCGGCTCCACCGGTCAATTGCGCCGAGCTGGATGCGGATGAAATCATGAAACGGAAGCGGCCCCTGGAGGATGGAGAGCAGAAGGAGCCAGAGATAAAAGACCCAAAGGGTCTGGATGAAGCTGACTAGCGAGTACACAAGCATTTGGCTGAAATGGGCGCCGCGAAAGGAAAGCTCGATGACGCCCAGGTTCAGGCCGGCAGACCAGTTGGCCTCGCCACCGATAAGGTGGTAGAGAAACGCGCGCAGCACGATCAGCCCGGCGATGACCATGGGGATCAGCCAATTTGCGGAACGGCTCTCAGGCCGCCGCAACGTGCCGATCAGGGTGGCCGGCCTGCGTTTACCCACAGGGTCGGCTTTTTCCGCGCGCCAGTTGAGCCATAAGAGGAGCGCGGCAAGGTTCAGGATGAAGTCAACGATGCCCATTCGGGATAACGGACTGAGGATGTCGGATTATTCGAAATCCGCAACCCGCCTTCACATCATTTTCAAAAGAGTGTCGGCCATCTCGCTCGGAGTGACGGCGACGCCGATGCCCGCGTCTTTGAACGCGGCAATTTTGGCGGCGGCGGTTCCTTTGCCGCCGCTGACGATGGCGCCCGCATGACCCATGCGCCGTCCGGGCGGCGCGGTGGCGCCGGCGATGAATCCGGCCACGGGCTTGCGGCAATTCTTTTTGATCCATCCGGCGGCTTCCTCTTCGGCGCTGCCACCGATCTCACCGATCATGATGATGCCGTGCGTGTCTGGATCGTCATTGAAAAGTTTGACGACGTCCAGATGGGACATGCCGGGAACGGGATCGCCGCCGATGCCCACGCATGTGCTTTGGCCCACTCCGCGCGAGGTCAATTGCCAGACGGCTTCATACGTCAAAGTCCCGCTGCGGGAAACGACACCGATGTGGCCTTTTTTATGGATGTATCCGGGTGCGATGCCGATGCGGCAGCCGCCGTGGGAATCCTTGCCATCGCCGGGGGTGACAAGGCCCGGGCAATTAGGGCCGATGAGGCGCGTACGGGTATTGCCGGCCATGGCGCGTTTGACCTGAATCATGTCGCGGGCCGGAATGCCTTCGGTGATGCAGACAACGACTTCCAATCCGGCATCCACGCCTTCCAGGACCGCATCGGCGGCAAATGGCGCGGGAACAAAAACAGCGCTGGCAGTGGCGCTGGTCTCCTTGACGGCGTCGGCGACAGTGTCAAAGACGGGAACTTTTTTGCCGCCGTGTTCAAAGAACTGTCCACCTTTGCCGGGCGTGACACCGGCGACGATCTGGGAACCGTAATCGATGGAGAGTTGGGCGTGTTTGGCGCCGAAGCTGCCGGTGATGCCCTGGACGATGACTTTGGTATTTTGTTTAACGAGGATGGACATGAAAATTTATGATTTACGATTTTTAAAACAATTCTTTTTGTTGTTCTTTTCTTTCTTTGATGGCTTGCAACAATCTTACGGCGTCCAAATCTTTTTCCCGGCCTGCGGCTTGTTTTGAAGCAATGAGCGCATCCAGGTCTAAAATCCTGAATTCGCCATACGGTACGTTGTACGAAATAGAGTGCTTCAAAGCCTGTTCATAATTACCCACACCGGCGACTTCTCCGAGGCAATCAAGTTTTCCTAAATCGGTTTGCAAATACAAATTTTTCAAACTGGCAAACGAACTTTGCGTCAATTCCAGGGGCAATTTATTAGCCGTCAGGCGGTGGTAAGGATATAAATCTTTCACCGCAGACTCAATCTTTTGCACGTTTTCTTCGCCGAACGGGCAACAGATATCCAAATCGAATGTAGAAAGCGGAGCGCCATGATAGACAACGCAAACACCCCCGATGATCACAAACTCCAGGCCACTCTTTTGAAGCCGTGTCAGCAATGCCTGGTTATCTTGTGCCATTTGTCTGCCCGGCTTCTTTTATCTCAAGCAAGAAATTAACTACTTGCTGGAGTTCGTTAAGCCGTTGTTCAGGTGTCATCTTCAGGGATTCTTCAATCAGAGACATGTCATAGCCATACTCCATGGCCGCGCGCCAGGCCGGCCCGGCGTCGGGAGGGCAAACATATTTGCCGTTCATCTGGGCCAATGTCTCTTCGTCGATCATCACAGGAAAGCTTAACCGCTTTTGTTATGTCAATCAATGCGCGTGGCGTTTGTGGATCATTATCCGGTTGCCATCGGGATCACAGACGATGGCGAATTGGCAGACCGGTGTGGGGGTGACGTCCATAGCGAATTTGACGCCCTTGGATTTCAAACGGGCGATCTCGGCGTCGAAATCATCCGCTTCGAACGCCACGCACGTGCCGTCGGGCGATGGTTTCCACACATCACCGTAGCAGCCGATGCCAAAGGTGCCATTGCCGAGGTCATACTCCACCCACATGCCGCCGGCGGATTCCATCGTTGGCTTGAACCCGAGCACGCCTTCATAAAAAGCGCGGGCGCGTTTGATGTCGGTGACCGGCGTGCCGGTGAATGCGATTTCAGAAAGCATGGGGAGTGTTTAAGTTGATTCGAGAGAAAACTCAACTCTTTTCGACTTCACAAAGCCGCTGACGTTCCTGCCATTGGACTCACCGGCCGATGGGATCAATTTGGGGAAATGACGTGGAACGTGCCGTCGGAATTTACCTCTACGCCCAGGCCGGCGTAGATGCTGTTGGTGGTGGCCATCTGGGAGGGATTATTTTTGAGATTTTTCATCTGTTGCTTCACGTCCGGGTAACTGTTGAATTTCCGTTCCACCAGCACGCGTTCCGCCACATCCCGGCGCAACCGGTTTTCCAGGAGCATATAATTTGTGTTTGCCTGGTTGAGACTGGTTTGGGTTGAAGCCAATTGCCTTGTGAGGCCGGCCACCTGGTTGGTCAAATCGGTTATCTGTTGCCCCAGGGTCTGGCTCAAAGTTTCGTTGTCCGCTTTCGCCGTGGCGACCTGTATGGCCAGGTTGGTGAGCTGTTCCGCATAAGCAGTGATGGTGGACTGCGCATCGATCAACTGGTTTGAGAACGTCACTACCGTTGTTTGGCTTTCCGTGAGATTGTTGGAGATGGTGAGAAGCGCCCCCTGGTCAACGGCGAGTTGCCCCTGCGCCGAGGTCAGTTGATTGGAAAAAACCGTGATGGCGCCGGTGTCCGTTTGATGTTGCGAATCGTCCCCTGACTTTATGAAGATCAAGACGATCACCAATACTACGCAGACCAGTCCGAGAGCAGTGGACACAAATTGTTTCATCCCGGTTAGAATTTTTAATTGGCGTCATTTTATCAAGCTCTTGTCTGTTACAATTCGATGACACGATGCCAGAGGGAAGAACGCAAAAACATATTCACATGAATTTTTGGAACATTTGCCCTTACCATTGAATTTTTATGACGTGTTGTGAAGAACTTTGGAGCCTGCTCATAAATCAAGTTTGCGGTGATAAACAAATTTCTGTTTTATCATTTCATGATTGATTCAGTTTCCGATGTTTCTGGTGCGAGTCCTGATCTCAAAAAGACACGCCGTCAAAAAGGCGCGACCCAACGCTCTGCCGTGATCGACCGTTTGCCGCCACACGCATTGGATATGGAGCAAGGGATGCTTGGCTGCCAATTGCTCTCCCCCAATGAATGTGTTGCCGAAGTTATTGAGAAGCTGAAAGGAGTCGGGGTCGAAGTTCATTATGATTTGCGGCATCAGACGATTCAGACTGAATTATTTGAGATGTTCGATACCAGGGTTCCTATTGACCTGATCACTTTGCAGCAGCGTCTCAAAGACAAGCAACTCCTGGAACAGGTCGGAGGGATCGCCTACCTGTCGCAATTGCAGGACGCGGTGCCGAGCGCGGCGAACCTTTCTTACTATCTGGAGATCGTCCGTGAAAAATATTTACTGCGCAAAATGATCCAGACCTGCACGGATGTGGTAGGCAGGGTCTATGACTACGAGGGGGAGGTGGATGCGTTGCTGGATGAGGTTGAGCGCGATGTGCTGCGGATCTCCGAATCGCGCGTGCAGGGCGGTGCGGTGACGACGAAGGAATTGGTCGGCAAAGCCATCCAGACGATCGAAAACTTTTTCAACCGGCAGGGCGCGCTCACCGGAGTGGCAACGGGCTATCCGGACCTGGACCGGATGACCGACGGATTGCACGGCAGCGAAATGATTGTGATCGCGGCGCGGCCTTCAATGGGCAAGACGTCGCTGGCCATGAATATCGCGGAGCACGTGGCGCTGGTGGAAAAATTGCCGGTCGCGGTTTTCAGCCTGGAAATGAGCGCGGAATCTCTCGTGCTGCGCATGCTGTGTTCGCTGGCGCGGGTGAATCTGCGTTCAATTCGCGAAGGCTTCATGAGCGAATCGGATTTCCCAAAATTGCAGAATGCCATGGGGCGGATGGCGAACGCGCCGTTGTTTATTGACGATACGCCGGCCCTTTCCATCCTTCAGTTGCGGGCACGGGCGCGGCGGATGGCGCAACAGCATGACATCAAACTTTTTGTGGTTGATTATCTGCAACTTTTGCATTCTACTACGCGCCGGGCACAGGATAACCGGCAGCAGGAAATATCGGATATTTCCAGCGGCATCAAGGCCCTGGCCAAAGAATTGAAAGTGCCGGTCATCGTGCTTGCGCAGTTAAACCGCGAACTGGAACGCGACAAAGGCCGCAAGCCCCGGTTGAGCGATTTGCGTGAATCGGGCGCGATTGAACAGGATGCCGACCTGGTGGGTCTCTTGTACAAGCCCAGTTCGAACGACGACGAAGACGCGAATCCCGAAGAGGCCGACGGCCTGCCGGTGAACCTGTTGATCGCCAAACAACGTAACGGTCCGACGGGTGACGTGAACCTGACGTTCCTGAAATCTTATACACGATTTGAAAGCGCAGCCAAAGTCAGCGACGAAGATGTGCCGGAAAGCCGATAGACGATGAAATTGTTCTGTCGTTTTTTCGGTTTCTGGCTGCTTCTTGCCTGCGCGCAAGCGGTATGGGCGCAGGAGTCCGGACCCAAAATCGACCGTGTGGACATCCAGTACGTCGGGCCTAAATCCGTCAGCGAACAATTCATCCGCTCCAACATCCGCGCCAAAGCCGGAGCCATCTACGGTCCCACTCTCACCGAGAACGACATCCACACCCTCTACGGCACGGAACAATTTTATAACATCCGGGCATCGGTGGAGGGGCAGGATGACGGCGGGGTGATTTTGACCTACATCGTCCAGGCCCGCTTGCGCATCACCGACATCAAGATCTCGGGCAACAAAAATTTAAGCACGTCGAAGATCAAAAAGAAGATCACGGTGAAGGCGGGCGAACCGCTGGACGAGGAAAAATTGTTTACCGACGAGCAGGAGATTAAAAAGCTGTACGAAAAATACGGCTACCCCGGCACAACGGTGAGGTATGTTTTTGATTCGATGGACGAGGCGGCAGGCACAGCCTCCGTGACGTTCGATATTTCCGAGGCGCAAAAGATCGAGATCGTGGAAGTAGTGTTCGATGGCGCGGGAGCCTTTCCCCAGAAGGAGCTGCGCAAACAGATCAAGACGCGCGAGCATTGGATGTTTTCCTGGCTGACCGGCAGCGGTGTTTTCAAAGAGGACCAGTTTGAGGACGACAAGGAGGCGCTGATCGATTATTACCACAACCACGGCTACCTGGATTTCCAGATCACTGACGTGAAGTTCGACCATCCGACGCCAAGGGCAATGATCGTTCATTTTATCGTGTACGAGGGCAAGCAGTACCACGTCGGCTCCGTCAAATTGACAGGTGATAAAATTTTTGACGATGCCACAATCAAGACCGGGTTAGTCCAGGAGCATGACTACCAACATCTGAAGGGCAGCCTGGGGACGAACGGTTTGCCGATGGACGTCGGCGACGTGTACACCCCGGATGGATTGAACAAAGACCGGACGGCGTTGGAAGATTTCTACGGCAGCCGGGGCTACATTGATTACCTGGACGATCAAAAATATCCGCCCATGTTTGTCATCAGCAATGTTCCCAATGTGGACAGGGGCACGATGGACATGGTGTTCCAGGTCAATGGGGGGCAGAAAAACTACGTGGAGCGCATCGATATCCGCGGCAACGTCAAGACCAAGGACAAAGTCATCCGCCGAGAACTGGACATTTCCCCGGGCGAAACTTTTGACATGGTGAAGGTGAAGATCAGCCAGCAACGTTTGGAAGGCCTGGAATATTTTGACAAGGTGGACATGGATCCGGAGCCGACCGATCCGCCGATCGCCGGCAGAAAAAACCTGGAGGTCAACGTGGAAGAGCAGGACACGGGTAAGTTCACGATGGGCGCCGGTTTCAGTTCCGTGGATGCGTTGGTGGGATTTGCTGAGATCGACCAGGCAAATTTTGACCTGTTCCATCCGCCTTACTTCACGGGCGCCGGCGAGCGGTTCCGTTTGTTCGTCCAATTGGGTACGGAGCGCCAGGACTATGAACTGGAGATCGTTCAACCGTGGCTGTTTGACAAACGCCTCTCATTGGACTTTGACCTGTACCGGCACGAATGGGATTTCGAAAGCCCCAATAATATATATACCGAAACGCGTACCGGCATGAGGCTGGGACTGAATCGAGACCTGCCGCGTCCGGTATGGATGGACGATGTTTTTGGGCCGGGTAATTTGACGGCGGGCGTCGGATACACATTGGAAGACGTGGGCTTGACGCTTAACAGTGGATGGAACGGTGGCGTAAATAATTTTCCATTTCCGCCGTCTTTACCGAATGTGCCGTCGGCTATATTGGAACAGACGGGAGGTCATCTCTTTAACCGTATTGATGCTTCTTTGGCCTATGACACGCGTAATAGCGTGAAATTGCCAAACCATGGAGGAAGAACGGAATTAGATCCTCAAATAAGCTTTGGTGGCAACACGACGTATTACAAAATTGAAGCCAAGACAGCTTGGTTTTTCCCGGGAATTTTCAAAGGACATGTCTGGGAGGCGGATGGCCGCATTGGTACATCAGGAGGACTCACCGGTGGCGATGTTCCGTTTTACGACCGTTATTACCTCGGAGGGCTTTATTCATTGCGTGGCTTTAAATACCGTAATATTGCCCCTCGTGACCCCACTTATGGAATAAATCCAATGATGCCAAACGAACCGATTGGCGGCGACAGTTATTGGTTTGGCTCGTTGAATTATTATATTCCCATCATTGATCGTGATCCGGGTCCGAGTGTCCGCTTTGAACTGTTTTATGATGTGGGCGCTGTTGGTCCCGGATCGTATTCGTTCTCTGGTAATTTCGATGATAACTGGGGCGCGGGTATTTTGCTGGACATACCGCACCTGGGGCCGTTGCGTCTTGAATACGGTGTGCCCATCAGCCATGATCAGTATAACAGTGCCTCCGGCCAGTTCCAGTTTGGCGTGGGCTATCAACGTGAGTTTTAACATGAGACCCGGCGCCAATCTATTCAGATTTTGTTTCATTGCCGTCATTGGCTTGGGGTTCCTGTCCTATGCCGCTCATGCGGCCTCCGCTTTGGTCTCGCCGGGCAGTGTGCCATTTTACTTCGAAGCCAATCACGGGCAGGTGGACGGTTCGGCGCAATTTTTTGCGCGCGGGATACGGTCGCAGCTTTTGGTTTCCCCAGATGCTGCCGAACTGCGTCTCTTTGGTCAGACATCGTCGCATCTCCTGCGAATGCGGTTTATTGGTGCAAATTCAGAAGCGAGGGTTTCGGGCGTCGATGAATTATCAGGTAAAATCAATTATCTTATCGGCAATGATCCGTCTCGTTGGCGAACGAGCATCCCAACTTTTACCCGGATAGGCGTGACTGGTTTATACCCGGGGATTGATTTGGTTTATTACGGCAATCAATCTCGACTGGAATATGACCTCACCCTTGCCGCGCAATCAGACCCGCGTTCGATTGCTATCCGATTTGAAGAAGTGGACAAGCTTTCTATTTCGGCTGATGGCGAATTGGTTTTGGATCTCGGCGGCACTGAAATCCGCCAGCCGAAACCGGTGGTCTATCAAGTTATTCAAGGCCATCGTGTTGATGTGGATGGAGGATATAAATTGATGGATGATCGTACAGTGACATTTTCTGTGGGCGAATACGATCATGATTTGCCGCTGGTGATCGACCCGATGTTGAGTTACTCCACGTATTTTGGCGGCATCGGAACTGACAACGCATGGGCTGTGGCAGTGGACACCAACGGATTCGTTTATATTGCCGGGCAAACCACCTCAACTCAGTCGTCATCCGGTAAAACATTAGCCACGCCCGGCGCGTTTCAGACTAATTTTCAAGGCGGTTCTATTACTGGTGATGCTTTCGTGGCGAAATTTGACAATCTAGGAACAAATCTGATTTACCTTACCTACCTTGGCGGAAATGGCGACGATGTTGCCTATGGTTTGGCGGTCGATGATTCTGGAGATGCCTACGTGGCCGGGGCGACAGATTCAGCCAATTTTCCGGTCAAAAACGCGATTTATACCAATATCAATGGAAACATTAATCCATTTTCCAGTTCGTACCTGGCTGATGGTTTTGTAACAGAACTGAATCCCGCTGGATCCAGCCTCGTTTATTCCACTTACCTCGGTGGTTCCGGAGCTGATGCTGCCAAGGCTATTGCTTTAGATTCGAGTGGTAATGCTTATGTGACCGGTTTTACTTTCTCGACCAATTTTCCTGTGACCGTCAATGCCTACCAGAAACATTCGGGTGTTAGCAATTGGGTTTATCAGGCTTATTATAATTGCAACGCCTTTGCCGCCGAAATCGGTGCGGGTGGTGCAAGTCTCGTTTATTCGACCTATTTTGGAGGAAATTTTTATGACGTTGGTCAGGGGATCGCAGTCGATAATTCAAATAACATCTATATCACGGGTTACACCGGATCGACGAATTTTCCTGTTAGTCACGCGGTCATGCAGGTGATCGGTACTAACATTTACAACGGCTCTCTGTTGAACGGTGCTACCAACCAGGTTCCCGGTTTTGGTTTCGACGCCTTTGTGGCCAAATTTGCCCCGGGTTTCAACAATTTAGTATATTCCAGTTATTTGGGTGGAGTGAATAACGATATCGCTGAGCACGTGGCGCCAGATGTTTTGGGAAACGCTTATGTCACCGGTTGGACCGTGTCCACCAATTTCCCGATTACGGTCACCAACCTTCCTGCGATTCAAAATGGTCTCGTTGATATTCTGGGCAACGGTGCTCCGATCACTAATGCCTTTCTCAGTCAGATCATTTGGAATGGTGCAAACGCAGTGATTGGAAATTCTGTGGTCTTCGGAGGAACAAATGCCTTCAGTATCGATATCGGCTACGGTGTGGCGCTGGATCCTTCTGGCAATATATATGTGGCCGGTTCGACCACTTCGACGAATTTTCCGGCTGTCAACGCATCCGGCTATCTGGCGGCGACGAATGCCGGGGACAGCGATGCTTTTATCATCGCCTTCAACAACGATTTGTCCGGGGTGATTTATTCAGCGACGTTGGGTGGTGCTGCAAATGATTCGGCTTATAGCGTGGCTGTGGATCCGGATGGTGACGCTTATATAGCGGGTCAGACTTACTCAGCAACTTTTCCGACGAATAACGCCCGTCAGGTTATTTTGAATGGCACGGCGAATGCCTTCCTTGCCAAGGTTATTTCCAATACGAGCCCGCCGTCGCCTGCGATCTCGGTCCAGAACGGGCAGGGCGCAGTCACCTGGCCCTCCGGCCTGCCGTATCAGCCGGAACTGGCGCATTCATTTGTGCTGCAATCCAATACGAACCTGCTCTCGACAAATTGGGTGACGGTTCCCGGCTCGCCCATTTTGAGCAATAACGATTATTCAGTTGTCTTTAATCCGACGAATAACACTGGGTTCTTCCGGTTGGAACTGGTCAACCCTTGAGAATTCGTTTGGTTTTATCGCCGTGAGGTGGTTTAATCCTGAGTTTCGGCCGCTTATTGATAGAACTTTATTTTTATCCAGATGAAAATGACATTACGAACAATTCTCCCGGCGCTGGCAGCGCTGGTGATGTTAAGCAATTCCGCCATGGCGCAGAGCAAAATTGCGACTGTCAATGTATCCAAGTTGTTTGACGGTTATTACAAGACGAAACTGGCGCAGGCGGACATCGATCAACGCAAGCAGGAGATTGAAAAGGACGAAAACGGCATGGTGGACGAGCTGAAAACGGACAACACCGATTACCAGCAGCTTCTCGATGAATCGGCCGACCAGGCGCTATCTGCCGACGATCGCGATCATAAGAAGCAGGCTGCCGAAGCCAAATACAAAGAGATCCAGGATTCCAAGGCGGCGCTGGATCAATATGACCGTTCGGCCCGGGCAAAAATGACCGAGGAGGTTCAACGGATGCATGACAAGATTTTGGCCGCGATCCAGGCCCAGGTGGCCACCGTGGCCAAAGCCGGCGGTTATACCATCGTTTTGGATGCTTCCACCCAGAGCGCCGCCAGCACACCGGCGGTCATTTATAGCTCTGGCGATGCGGATCTGACTGCCGAGGTGCTTAAGGAATTGAACTCCGGCGCGCCGATTGACACGACGAATCTCGGTTCGCCGGGTTCATCGGCCACTCCATCGTTGATCAATACCAAGAGCCCATAGTCCAGAGCACCTCTTTTTCATAAAATCGTGCTTGCCTCCCGGCGCGGGACAGGATACCTTCCACGCTCTTTTGCGATTGAATTAATTTTATGCGACGTCCTAAAGGCATCAAAACCAAGAAATCCGTGGCCAAACGGTTCAAGATCACCGCTACCGGCAAAGTCCTGCGCTTTCGCGCCGGTCGCCGCCATCTGGCCCATTCCAAGAACGCCAAACGGTTGCGCCGCCTCGGCAAAGTCGCGGTGGTGGACCCCACCGATGCCTATCGCATCACCCAAAACCTGCCGTTCAGCCATTAATTTTTTATGCGAGTAACCAATTCACCTGCCTCCCGCAAGCGCCGCACACGGATGATCCGCGCGGCCAAAGGATTCCGTCTTAAACGCGGAAAACTTTACCGCTACGCCTCCGACGCCGTCGATCATGGCCGCCAATACGCCTATCGCGATCGCCGGACCAAGAAACGCACTTTCCGTTATCTCTGGCAGATCCGCATCAACGCCGCCGTCCGTTCCGCCGGGCTGACCTACAGCCGTTTCATGGAAGGACTCAAAGCAGCCAAATGCTCGCTGGATCGCAAGGTGCTCGCCGACATCGCGGCGCAGGATGCCGCCGGCTTTGCCCAATTGGTCGATCTGGCCAAGGGCGCGTTGAAGAATAAACCCGGGGCGACGCTGGCCAAATAGATCCCCGCTGATTCTATCTTATCAGGTTTCGCGATCACCCTCGTCGGATTACGGCGGGGGTGATTTTTTTGGTTTCAGCAATTTGCTGACGTCAGCGTGGGCAAAGACCACGTCGGGGTCGCGCTGGAGGGCCTCAAAATAATGGCGCGCAAATTCCTCCCCGCTTTCGGATGGCGCCAGGAGCTGGCTGCTTTGCCTGGTGAGGGCGTTGACTTTGGTGGCCGTGAGCGGTTCTTTCTCGTCAAGCGCTTCGTCCATGGACACGATCAGGAGCGAGAGTGGATGCAGCCAGGCAAACCACGGGTCGCTGGTCAGGAGTTGGAGGAACTGGTTGGGCGAAACGATCTTGCCGAAAGTTTTCTCATAAGTATCGCGATCCGAATCAGCCAGGGTTTTGTGCAGTTTAAGCATCGCGTTGCGGATGTTCTGGAGGCGTTCGCGGAATTCCTTGTTCTCCGGTCTCGGATTGGTCGGCATGAAAGAAGTGTCAACCTTCGGGAAAAAAACTTCCAATAAAATAAATTTTTTCTGCGGCTAAATTGGTGTGTTACCGGCGTTATTCCGGCAAAAATCGGCCCCCCGGCCCAACGATAAATTTCATCCTGCTATTGACAATTGGAGGTTTCTCCGCAAGTTTTCGCGGCGTCGAATGGGAAAAGCATTGATCATCGCAGAAAAACCGTCTGTCGCCGGCGACATCGCCAAGGCGCTGGGCGGCTTTGCCAAAGACAAGAGCGGCGAGTTTTTTGAGAGCGACCAATACGTCGTCTCATCCGCCGTTGGCCATTTGCTCGAATTGGTCCTGCCCGAAGGTGTGGAGGCCAAGCGCGGCAAATGGACGTTCGCGCACCTGCCGGTCATCCCGCCGCATTTCGAGCTGAAACCGATTGAGAAGAGCGAAGCGCGGCTCAAGGTCCTGCTCAGGCTCATCAAACGCAAGGATGTGGATCGCCTCATCAATGCCTGCGACGCCGGGCGGGAAGGGGAATTGATTTTTCGTTACATCATCCAATACGCCAAAACAGACAAACCCATCCAGCGTTTGTGGCTGCAGAGCATGACGGCGGCGGCCATCCGCGAGGGCTTTGAGAAACTGCGCACAGATGGCCAGATGATCCCGCTGGCCGACGCCGCAGTATGCCGGAGTGAAAGCGACTGGCTGGTGGGCATCAATGGCACGCGCGCGATGACGGCGTTCAATTCCAAGACCGGCGGCTTCCATCTGACGACGGTTGGGCGTGTGCAGACGCCGACGCTGGCGATTTTGGTCGAGCGTGAAGCCAAGATCAAAAAGTTTGTCCCGCGCGATTTTTGGGAAATTCACGGCACGTTCGCGGCGCAAGCGGGCGAATACCCCGGGCGCTGGTTCGACGAAAATTTTGCGAAGAAAGAGGGCGACGACCAGTTGAGGGCGGAACGCCTTTGGGACATCGCCCGCGCAGAAGAGATCCAGAAGAAATGCCTGGGCAAACCGGGCATCGTGACGGAGGAGAGCAAGCCGACGACGTCCATGTCCCCGCTGTTGTATGATTTGACGAGCTTGCAGCGCGAAGCGAACAGCCGGTTTGGCTTTTCAGCCAAGAACACGTTGGGACTGGCGCAGGCGCTGTACGAAAAACACAAGGTGCTGACGTACCCCAGGACGGATTCGCGCGCCTTGCCGGAGGATTACCTCGGCACGGTGAAGCAGACGCTGGAGGTTTTGGGTGGGACGAATTACAAACCGTTCGCTGATACCATCCTCAAAAATGATTGGGTGCATCCGAACAAGCGCATTTTCAACAACGCGAAAATTTCCGACCACTTTGCCATCATTCCCACGCTGGTCGCGCCCAAGCAATTGAGCGAGCCGGAGCAGAAGCTGTACGACATGGTGACGAAGCGTTTCCTGGCCATCTTTTATCCCGCGGCGGAATTTTTGGTGACGACACGCATCACGCGCGTGGAAGGCGAGCCATTCAAGAGCGAAGGCAAGGTAATGGTGAAGGCCGGTTGGATGGAAGTGTACGGCAAGGAAGCGCAGTCGGAGGATTCGCCGACGCTCGCGCCGGTCAAACCGAACGAAGAGGTCAAGACTACGAACGTGGAAGTGCAGGCGCATGTGACCAAGCCGCCGCCGCGTTATTCGGAAGCGACGCTGCTTTCGGCGATGGAAGGCGCGGGCAAACTGGTGGACGACGAGGAACTGCGCGAAGCGATGGGCGAGAAAGGCCTCGGCACACCGGCGACCCGGGCGCAGATCATCGAAGGATTGATCTGGGAGAAATACGTTTTGCGCAACCAACGCGAGTTGCAGCCGACGGCGAAAGCGTTTTCGCTGATCACACTGTTGAACGGCCTGGGTGTTCCGCAATTGACTTCGCCGGAACTGACGGGCGAGTGGGAGTTCAAGCTCAACCAGATGGCGCGCGGCAAATTGAGGCGCGAAGATTTCATGCGCGAGATCGCCACCGCGACGCGCGACATCGTCAACAAAGCCAAGAGCCACGAGAGCGACACGGTCCCGGGAGATTTCGGGACGTTGAAGACGCCTTGCCCGAAATGCGGTGGTGAGATCCACGAGAATTACAAAAAGTTTCAATGCCAGAAATGCGACTTTGCGCTTTGGAAAATCGTCGCGGGACGGCAGTTGGAGATTCCTGAAGTAGAGGAATTGCTCACGAAGGGGCAAGTGGGACCGTTGCAGGGATTCCGCAGCGCGAAAGGTTTTCCCTTCGCCGCCATCATCAAGATGGGCGCCGAGTTCAAGCCGGAGTTCGATTTCGGCAACGACAAGAAAGAAAACGGCGAGGATGCCGCGCCAATTGATTTCACCGGCAAGGAGCCGTTGGGCAAATGCCCGAAGTGCGGCGCGAACGTGTACGACGCGGGGATGCGCTACGTCTGCGAAAAGGCGACCGGCCCCGACAAAAAATGCACGTTCAAGACCGGTAAAATTATCCTGCAACAGGAAATGTCTCCGGAGCAGGTCAAAAAGATGTTGGAGACCGGAAAGACGGACTTGCTCAAAGGATTTGTGTCCAAGAAGACCGGACGCAAGTTCGAGGCGTTCTTGATCGTCAAAGACGGCGGCACGGCGTTTGAATTTGCGCCGCGCGAGAAAAAAGCGGGCGCAAAAAAAACGGCGTCCAGCGAACCGATGCCCAAAATCGATTTCACTGGAAAAGCGGAAATCGGCAAATGCCCGAAATGCGGCGGAAAAGTTTTTGATACCGAGGCCGGTTACCTGTGCGAGAAATCGCAGGTGGATGCCAGGCCGTGTAAATTTAAGATCAATAAAGAAGTCTTGGGCCAGCCGATCGAGGCGGCGCAGGCGCAAAAAATCCTCGCCGACCAGAAATCCGACCTGCTGGACAAATTCATCTCAAAGGCAGGCAAGCCATTCTCCGCCTACCTGGTGATGGATGAGAAGGGCAAGATCACCTTTGATTTTCCACCGCGTGAATAGCTTCACGCCCGATGAAGCTTTATTTTAAAGAATTTGGCGCAGGCCGACCGTTGGTCATTTTGCACGGATTATTCGGCTCGTCGGACAACTGGGCAGGCATCGCGCCAAAACTCGCCGGCCAATTTCACATCTTTGCCCTCGACCTGCGGAACCACGGACAATCGCCGCACGGCGATGAGATGACCTATCCGGCCATGGCTTGCGACGTGGTGGAGTTTTTGGACGGGCAGGGGATAAAGAGCGCGGCAGTGCTGGGGCATTCTATGGGTGGTAAAGTGGCGATGCAACTGGCGCTGGATTTTCCGGAGCGGGTGGAAAGACTGATTGTTGCCGATATGGCGGTGCGGTCTTACGGCCCGGAGCATGAACCATATTTCCAGGCAATGCTGAAACTGGGCCTGAAAAAGCTCAAATCACGCATGCAGATGGAAGAAGCGCTGGCACCATCGGTGCCGGACCTGGTCATTCGCCGGTTTCTCCTGAAGAACCTCGGTCACAATCCCGATGGCTCCTATTTCTGGAAAATCAATCTCACGGGCATCCACAAAAATTATCCACACCTCTGCGGGGCGATGACTTTTGACAAATCGTATGACAGGCCGGCGTTGTTCCTGAGCGGTGGAAAATCCAATTACATTTCTGAATCAGACCATCCCAAAATCTTGAAATTGTTTCCAAAAGCACAATTCCAGGTGATTCCGCAAACGGGCCATTGGTTGCATGCGGACGCGCCGGAGGAATTCGTTAAAAGTGTAAGCAGGTTTTTAACCGCCGAAACAGCAGGTTGAATGATTCAAAATGTCGGCGTACTCTAGGGCAGATGAACAGCGAATCCACTGACAAACCCATTGAGGTCACTGATAATTGGATCCGCAAATTCCTGGCGCATCTGGCGACGGATCGTGGCGCCTCAGCTTATACCCAAAAGAATTACAAGCAGGCGTTAGAGGAGTTTTATCGCTGGCATATCACGGAGCTGAAATCCGCTCCCGTTTGGGAAAAACTGCAACGCGATGATTTCCGCGCGTACTTGCGGTTCCTGGGCCGAAACAATCTGAGTCGTGCGGGGATCCAATTGCGCTTCTCGGCATTACGGACGTTCTACAAATTTCTGATCCGCAACGGCGCGGCGGAGGTCTCGCCCATCAAAAATATCTCGCTGCCGAAGATGGAAAAACGGTTGCCGAAATTCCTGACCATCCAGCAAATGGCCGACTTGTTGAAAGCGCCGGAGAAATTGATCGAAACGCAAAAAGAAAAGAAGATCGGACGTCCGGTCTCGCGCAAGGCGGCGCTGCGTGATATTGCAGTATTGGAAACCATCTATTCCTGCGGCCTGCGTATCAGCGAGCTGTGTGGGTTGCGCGCGGAAGACATCGATTGGGGTGAGTACATCGTGCGCGTGCGCGGCAAAGGCAAAAAGGAGCGGATGGTTCCCATCGGCGAGCCGGCGCTGAAGGCCATCCAGGCTTATTGGGATGCGATGGGACAAACGTCCGCCGGAATTTCGCCGGTTTTTTTCTCAGAGACCACCAAACGTGCGCCGTTGCATCCAGTGCAATTGTCACGGCGTTTGAAACAGTATCTGGTGATAGCAGGCCTCGACCCCCATCTGACGCCGCACAAATTGCGCCACAGTTACGCCACCCATCTGCTGGATGCCGGCGCGGACCTGCGAAGCGTCCAGGAACTGCTGGGGCATGCGCATCTGATCACCACGCAGGTCTATACCCATGTGACGACTGAACGGTTGAAAAAAGCTTATGACGCCGCGCACCCCAGGGCTTAATCTCAAATCGTAGCAGCGGACGTAAATCCGCTCAATATTCCGGGATTCCATAATGATTGAAAACCGTCCCCAAACCGGGTATATTGAAATTAAATGAAACCTAAACAGGTTTTCGGTGTCTAAGTGTTGATATGAAGAAATCTTACGTTTTGACCTTTGCTGTTGCAGTGTCGGCAGTTGTCCTGACCGGTTGCCAATATCCAAATGGAGAGCCGAATAACACAGGAAGCGGCGCTCTTGTTGGCGGCGGCATTGGCGCGGCCTCCGGTGCGATCATTGGCGGGCGCAACGCCGGAGCCGGCGCCTTGATCGGCGGCGCCATCGGCGCGATCGCCGGCGCCATCGTGGGCAACCAAATGGATCAGCAGCAGGCCGCAGAATTGCAGGCGCAAGCACCGGCCACCTACGTTCGCGTGCAACAAGGCCAGCCTCTCGCGACGGCGGATGTCAAAGCCCTCGTCAAAGCCGGTGTCAGCGATGATGTCGTCATCGCGCAGATTCAGAATTCCCATACGGTTTATCATTTGAGCGCGGCGGACATCATTGACCTTCACAGCAATGGCGTAGACGACAAGGTCGTCAATTACATGATCAACACCGCCAGCGCGGCAGAGGCCAGCGCCACCACGGAAGTGCAAGCTGCGCCGCCCGCGCAGGAGACCGATGTCGTGGTCACCTCACCCGGACCGGATTACGTTTGGGTGGATGGCGAATGGGATTGGAACGGCGTCGGCTGGGTATGGGTCGGCGGACACTGGATTCTGCCGCCGTATCCCCATGCAATCTGGGTGCATGGCGGCTGGTATCGCGGTCCGCACGGCTGGTATCACGACCGCGGCTACTGGCGGTAATGGTTAATATATGGTCGACCGGAAGCTATTTTGCACAGCTACAGAAATCGATAATTTGCCTGTTGACACCCAAAGGCTTGTTTCGTAATTTGTAACGCGTCGGTAGTCCGTAAAAAGTCAATTAGCCGGTTGCCTCTTGAGTTTTTCGAAAGAGAAAATTGAGAGGATCGGTTTTTTGTCGTTTATGGTATCCGGTTTGAACGAATGATTTGGACGCCCATGTAGCTCAGTTGGTAGAGCACATCCTTGGTAAGGATGAGGTCATCAGTTCAATCCTGATCATGGGCTCCAGACAAAATTTACAGTAAAAAAATAACGAACTAAAAAATATGGCTAAAGAGCAATTTCAACGAAACAAACCGCACGTCAACGTCGGCACGATCGGACATATTGACCACGGCAAGTCCACGCTGACTGCCGCCATTGTCGCCACCCAGGCGCGCAAAGGTCTTGCAACCCCCATTTCCTACTCCGACATCACCAAAGGCGGCACCGTCCGTGACGAGACCAAAACCGTCACCATCGCGGTGTCCCACGTCGAGTACCAGAGCGACAAGCGCCACTACGCGCACATTGATTGCCCCGGCCATGCCGATTATGTGAAGAACATGATCACTGGCGCGGCCCAGATGGACGGCGCCATCCTGGTGGTGGACGCTTCCGAAGGCCCCATGCCCCAGACGCGCGAACACATCCTGCTCGCCCGCCAGGTCGGTGTGCCCGCCATCGTCGTTTTCCTCAACAAGGTTGATCTCGTGGACGACAAAGAACTCCTCGACCTCGTCGAGATGGAAGTACGCGACCTGCTGACCAAGTACCAATTCCCCGGCGACAAGACCGCCGTGGTCAAAGGCAGTGCCAAGGCCGCCCTCGAAGCCAAGCCGGAAGGCGAGAAAGCCATCCAGGAATTGATGGAGGCCATCGACGCGCAGATCCCGCTCCCGACGCGCGAAGTCGATAAACCGTTTTTGATGTGCATCGAAGACGTGTTCAACATTGAAGGCCGTGGCACCGTGGTGACCGGTCGTGTGGAACGCGGCGTTCTCAAGAAGAACGAAGAAGTTGAGATCGTCGGCTTGAAAGACACGCGCAAAACCGTAGCGACCGACATCGAAATGTTCCGCAAGCTGCTTGATTTCGCGAACGCCGGCGACAACGTCGGAGTTTTGCTGCGCGGCACCAAGAAGGAAGAAGTGGAACGCGGCATGGTTTTGGCCAAGCCCGGCTCGATCACTCCGCATACGAATTTCAAGGCGGAAGTGTACGTCCTTTCCAAAGATGAAGGTGGCCGTCATACGCCGTTCTTCACCAAGTATCGTCCCCAGTTTTATTTCCGCACTTCGGACGTCACCGGCACGGTGACCCTGCCGCAAGGCGTGGAAATGGTCATGCCCGGCGACAACGTCTCGGTTGAGATCGAATTGCAAAAAACCGTCGCCATGGAAAAAGGGCAACGTTTCGCCATCCGCGAAGGCGGTCGCACCATTGGCGCAGGCCGTGTTTCGGAAGTGGTGAAGTAAAAACAGTTTTAACAGCGGGAGGCGGAGATTTGAATCTCTCCGTCTCCCTTTTTGTCCGAATGATTGGGCGGATACGGCAGTAGCTCAATTGGTAGAGTAGCGGTCTCCAAAACCGTTGGTTGGGGGTTCAAGTCCCTCCTGCCGTGCCAGCCAGAGCTGGCTGGACGGATGGATAAATGGGTTGCGGGATAATGGGGTTGATGGACCGGATGAGAATCATTCATCCAAAAATCCATTGATCCAATCTGTCATGGAGAGGTGGCAGAGTGGTCTATCGCGGCGGTCTTGAAAACCGCTTTAGGCGAAAGCCTAACGGGGGTTCGAATCCCTCCCTCTCCGCCAGTCTTGGCTCGAAGCGAAGCTGAGAGAGAAAAGCCGAAGCGCATAACGCATAGGCGGACATGTTTGAATAACGGGCTATAGCCCGTCGAAAAATAAAAATTTGTGAATAGTTGGATACATTATGCGATTTGGGCAGGAGTGGTCCTGGCGATCTTTGGTTACCTTTGGTACCAGGGACAGATCACCAGTTTTGCCAATTATTGCCGTGAAACCCGGGAAGAATTGAAGAAGTGCTCTTGGCCGAGCTGGATTGAATTGCGCGGTTCAACAGCTCTCATTGGCATTGTCATCGCGATCTTGGGTGGGTTTGTGATCATCGTGGACATTCTCTTGAACGAGGCCTTTTTTAACTTTTTCTATAAATTGTGATCATGCGCAACGAATGGTTCATCGTCCAAACGCTTTCGGGCCAGGAGCAAAAGGTCAAGGAAAGCATTGAGAAGCGTGTCAAGACCGACGAGATGCAGGAATTCGTCAAAGAAGTCCTGGTCCCGATGGAAAAAGTCGTGGACGTGCGCGGCGGCAAAAAGACCGTCACCAGCCGCAAACTGTGGCCGGGTTACGTTTTTGTGGACATGATTTTGCTGGATGAAGAGCGGCGCGTGATCGAGCGTCCGTGGTATTTCATCCGCGAGACCCAGGGCGTCATCGGCTTTTTGAGCGATCCGCCGCAGCCGACGCCGACGGACGAAGTGGATGCCATCAAGGCCCAGATTTCCGCCTCGGAAGAGACGGAAAAACCGAAGGTCAATTTCGATGTCGGTGAGACGATCAAGATCAATAACGGGCCGTTCCTGAATTTCAGCGGGGTCATCGAAGAGATCGACCCGGAACGCGGCAAGCTGAAAGTGACTGTGAACATTTTTGGACGCAATACCCCGGTCGAACTGGAGTATTGGCAGGTTGAAAAAGCTTAAGAATTTATATGGCGAAGAAAGTTACAGGACAGATCAAGTTGCAGATCCCGGCAGGACAGGCGAACCCCGCTCCGCCCGTCGGCCCGGCGCTCGGCCAGCACGGCGTCAACATCATGGGTTTCTGCAAAGAATTTAACGCCGCGACCAAGGCGGACGCCGGACTGGTGATCCCCGTGGTCATCACGGTGTACCAGGACAAATCGTTCACGTTCATCACCAAGTCGCCGCCCGCCTCCGTGTTGCTCAAGAAAGCCGCGGGCATCACCGCCGGTTCCAAGACGCCGAACAAGGAAAAAGTCGGCAAGGTCACGCGCAAGCAGGTGTTGGACATCGTGAAGATGAAGGCCAAAGATTTGAATGCTGTGAATGAAGAAGCGGCCTTCCGCATCATCGCGGGCACCGCGCGCAGCATGGGGATTGAAGTTGTCGGTTAACAATAAACCGCGGGAGAGCTAAAAGCTCGTTTGCACCGCAACCTAGATAATGCCCAGTAAAAGATATAATAAAGCGCTCGAAGTAGTGGACGCTAAAAAGTCGTATCCGCTTAAGGAGGCGGTCGGCGTCCTCGCAAAATTTCCCAAAGCGAAATTCAATGAGACCATCGATCTCGCGTTTCGTCTCGGGGTGGACCCCAAGCAATCGGACCAATTGGTCCGCGGCACGGTTCCGCTCCCGCACGGCAGCGGCAAGACCGTTCGTGTGCTCGTGTTCGCCAGAGGCCAGGCTGCTGAAGCGGCCAAAGCCGCCGGCGCCGAACATGTCGGTTTCGAAGACATGATCAAGAAATGCCAGGAAGGCTGGGCGGATTTCGACGTGGCCGTGGCCACGACCGAAGCCATGGCCGAAGTGCGCAAGCTGGGCAAAGTGCTCGGCCCCCGCGGCTTGATGCCCAATCCCAAGACCGGCACCGTGACCGATGACACCGCCAAAGCCGTGAAAGAAGTCAAAGCCGGCCGCGTGGAATTCAAGACTGACAAGGCCGGAAACGTCCATGTCATTGTTGGCAAGGCATCGTTCAAGCCTGAACAGATTGAAGAAAACGCCCGCGCGGTGATTGAAGCCGTCGCCAAAGCGCGCCCGCAGAGCGTCAAAGGCACTTACCTGCAAAGCTGCACGTTATCGGCCACCATGAGCCCGGCAGTGTCGGTGGACATGCGCGAATTTGCGACCGCGGCTTAACCATTAACTGGAGAATATTATGCGTGCTGAAAAACAAATTTTAACGAAGGAATACATCGGACGGTTGAACGGCTCGCCGTTCTTCATCGTCATCGGTTATCGGGGTTTGAAAGTCACTCATTTCGCGGAATTGCGGAAACGCCTCGGCCTGGCCGGAGCGGAAGTGCATGTGGTGAAGAACTCGATCTTCCGCGTGGCCGCCAAAGAAGCGGGCGTCGCCGAATTGAACGGCTCGCTCGCGGGCCAGATGGCCGTTGTCACCGGTTCGAAAGACATCTCCTCCGCTGCGAAAGCCCTCAAAAACTTCGCTGCTGAGTTCGACAAGCTGAAACTCAAGTTCGGCTATCTCAACAACCAGCGCCTGGAGGAAGCCTCCATCGTTGCGTTGGCTGACCTGCCGAGCATCGACGTGTTGCGCGCCAGGCTCCTTGGCCTGCTCAACGCGCCGGCCACCAAGCTGGTCACCTTGATCAATACGCCGGCCACGCAATTGGCGCAGGTCATCAAGGCCAAGAGCGAAAAGGCGGCATAACCATTTCCGGCCTGAGAAATCGGGCCGGGGAAATAAACAAAAACAACGTAAATCGTCGGTTTGCAGGCTGTGGACTGAAATCCCCGTAGCCGCGGGGACGACGAGACGAAAGAAAGGTAGAAGTAATAAAATGGCTGATATTGGAACATTAGTGGACGAATTGAGCAAGTTGACGGTCATCGAGGCCGCCGACCTGGTCAAACAACTTGAAACCAAATGGGGCGTTTCCGCCGCCGCGCCTGTCGCGGTCGCGGCTGCTCCTGGCGCCGCCGGTGGCGCTGCTGCTCCGGCTGCTGTTGCGAAAGACGCGTTTGACGTGATCCTCGCCTCGGTGCCGGCAGACAAGAAAATTGCCGTCATCAAAGCTGTTCGCGAAGTGAAAGCCGGCCTCGGCCTGGCTGAAGCGAAAGCTCTGGTCGAAGGCGCGCCCAAGCCCGTGCTGGAAGGCGCGAACAAGGCTGACACCGACGCCGCCAAGAAAAAGCTTGAAGAAGCTGGCGCGAAGGTTGAAGTGAAGTAGATTAATCAATCGGGGCGGCGTTTTGGAGCGCCGCCCCGAATTCCAAATTTTTTTTGCGAATTTTAAAGTTACGAATCGGTTAAAATTGAATTCTGGTAAAAGGCTTGCTGCTGAACGCGGCGGGCTTGTTTGTTGTCGTTAATCTGTGGCGCATGGAGCGTCACAACATAAAAAAAGGTCAAAATGTCATCGCGAATCACTGAAAGAATCAACTTCGGCAAGATCAAAGAGATCACCGCGCCGCCGAACATGATCGAACTGCAGACCAATTCCTACAAGGAATTCCTGCAGGCGGAAACCGCGCCTAAAAAACGCGACAAGCATAACGGCCTCGAAGCCGTCTTCCGCGAAGTGTTCCCCATCGAGAGCTATGACGCCAAGTGCAAGCTCGATTACGATTCGTACGAGATCGGCGAACCCAAAGTGGACTGGCTCGAATGCCTCCGCGAAGGTCTGACCTATGGCGCGCCGTTGTACGTCACTTTCCTGCTCAAGGAAGAGGGCAAGAGCGCCAAAGAAGAAAAAGTATTCATGGGCGAACTGCCGCTCATGACCCCCCAGGGCACCTTCGTCATCAATGGCGCCGAGCGCGTCGTCGTTTCCCAATTGCATCGTTCGCCGGGCATCGCTTTTGAGGCGACCGCGCATCCGAACGGCAAAACGCTCCACAGCTTCCGCGTCATTCCTGACCGCGGCTCATGGTACGAAGCCCAGTTCGACACCAGCGACCTGTTGTACGTCTATCTCGACCGCAAAAAACGCCGCCGGAAATTTTTGACCACGACGTTCTTCCGCGCGTTGAGCTTCCTCGCTCACGAAGACAAGGAAAAAGGCTCGAAGTCCAAGGACAACGGCGGCGCCACCCGTGGCACCGATGAGGACATCCTGAAGATATTTTATGAAGTCAAAGACCTGACGGTCAAGGAAGCTGAGAAGCTTGATGACCTGCAGAATTATGTTTTGACCCAGGACGCCGCCGACACCGAAAAGGGCCTTGTCGTCGCGCGCGCCTTCGAACCGCTCTCGAAAGCCGTCGTCAAACAGATCGCCGAACTCGGCGTGGACAAGATCAAGGTCGTGGATACCTCTGTGGACGAGGGCATCATGATCAAATGCCTTAAGAAGGATCCGGCCAAGAATGAAGACGAAGCGTTGAAAGACATCTATCGCCGTTTGCGCCCGGGCGATCCGCCGACTGCCGCGAATGCCCGCGCTTTGCTCAAACGCCTGTTCTTCGACCCGAAACGCTATGATTTGGGCCGCGTTGGCCGTTACAAGATCAACCAGAAACTCGGTCTCAAAGACAATGACGCCCGCATCCTGACGAAGGACGACCTGAGTGCGGCAACGAAATATCTGCTGCGCTTGAAAAAAGGCGAAGGCTCGCTGGACGACATCGATCACCTGGGCAGCCGCCGCATCCGTACCGTCGGCGAATTGCTGGCCAACCAATGCCGCGTGGGTCTCGCCCGCACGGAACGCCTGGTCAAAGAGCGCATGACCCTGTTCGATCAAAGTGTCGAGCAGATGATGCCGCAGAAATTGATCAATCCCAAAGCGCTCTCGGCGGTCATCCGCGATTTCTTTGGCCGCTCGCAATTGTCGCAGTTCATGGACCAGATCAATCCGCTGGCCGAATTGACGCACAAACGCCGTCTATCGGCCCTCGGGCCGGGCGGTCTCTCGCGCGATCGCGCGGGCTTCGAAGTCCGCGACGTTCATCCGTCGCATTACGGACGTATTTGCCCCATCGAAACGCCCGAAGGCCCGAACATCGGTTTGATCGCGTCATTGGCAACCTTTGCGCGCATCAACGAATTCGGTTTCCTCGAGACTCCTTATCGCAAGGTCAAAGACGGCCGCGTGACGGAAGACATTGAATACCTTACCGCCGACCGGGAAGAGCAGTACATCGTCGCGCAGGCGAACTCGCCGATCGACAATCGTGGAAATTTCACGACCGAACGCGTCGTGTGCCGCGCCCGTGGCGAATTCGTTGACGTTGAGCCTGACAAGGTTCATTTCATGGACATTTCGCCGAAACAGTTGGTCTCCATCGCGGCGAGCTTGATTCCATTTCTTGAACACGATGACGCGAACCGGGCGTTGATGGGTTCGAACATGCAACGCCAGGCCGTGCCGCTGCTGGTCACGGAAGCACCCTTCGTGGCGACCGGTCTCGAAGACCGCGTCGCGCGCGATTCCCGCGCCGTGGCAGTTGCCGAGGAAAGTGGCAAAGTCGCTTCAGTTGCTGGTGATCAGATCATCATCACTGAAGACGGAAAATTGCCGGAGACCAAGAAAAAGATTAAGCATGATCCTGAAAAGGGCGTATGGGTCTATCCCATCCGCAAATTCATGCGCTCCAATGCGGCGACCTGCATCAACCAGAAGATTCTCGTCCACAAAGGCGAGCACATCAAAAAAGGCCAGGTCATTGCCGACGGTCCATGTACGCAGAACGCCGAGTTGGCGCTCGGCCGCAACGTGCTCGTCGCGTTCATGCCCTGGAACGGTTACAACTTCGAGGACGCCATCCTCATCAGCGAGAAGATCGTCAAAGAAGACATCTTCACCTCGATCCACATCGATGAATTTGAAGTGGCCGCCCGCGACACCAAACTCGGGCCGGAAGAAATTACTCGCGACATCCCGAATCTCGGCGATGAAGCGTTGAAAAACCTCGGACCCGACGGCGTCATCCGTGTCGGCGCTGAGGTCAAACCCGGCGACATCCTCGTTGGCAAGATCACGCCGAAATCCGAGACGGAACTCGCGCCGGAAGAGCGCCTGCTCCGTGCCATCTTCGGTGAAAAAGCCGCGGACGTGAAAGATACTTCACTGAAGGTTCCTTCGGGCACCTACGGCATCGTCATGGACGTGAAAGTTTCCTCCAAGAAAGAGGGCGAGAGGAGCACCCGCTCGGCCGTCACCGAGGACAAACGCCACGCCAAACAGATCGAAGACGACCACAAGAAGAAAGTCGGCGAACTGGAGGACCAGTTGACCGAGGCGTTGAGCAACATCCTGCTCGGCGAAAAGATTCCGCTCGATGTCGTGAACTCCGAGACCGGTGAGATCATCATCCCGGCCAACCGCAAGATCACCAAAACGTTGTTGCGCAAACTCGCGACGGTTTATGACCGCATCGAGATCGACCCGTCGCCGATCCGCAACAAGATCACCGAGATCATCGGCCAGTTTAAAAAGAAATTCGACGACGTGCAGATGCAGTACGACGAAGAAATGGAACGCGCCGAAGCAGGCGAAGGCGCCGAAAGCGGCATCGTCAAGTCGGTGAAAGTGTACATCGCCTCGAAGCGCAAATTGTCCGTCGGTGACAAGATGGCGGGCCGCCACGGTAACAAAGGCGTGGTCGCGCGCATCGTCAAAGAAGAAGACATGCCGTTCCTCTCGGACGGTACTCCGGTGGAGATCGTGTTGAATCCGCTGGGCGTGCCTTCGCGTATGAATGTCGGCCAGGTCTTGGAAACGCATTTGGGCTGGGCGGCCAAGCTGCTCGGCTTGAAATTCGCCACGCCGGTGTTCGACGGCATGAAGGAAAAGGACATCCGCAATTATTTGAAGGAAGCGAACCTTCCCGAACATGCCAAGACGCTGTTATACGACGGCCGCACCGGCGACGCGTTCGACCAGGAGATCGTGGTCGGTTACATCTACATGATGAAACTGGGCCATTTGGTCGCGGACAAGATTCACGCGCGCGCAGTCGGGCCGTACTCGCTCGTCACGCAACAACCGTTGGGCGGCAAGGCCCAATACGGCGGCCAGCGCTTCGGCGAAATGGAAGTGTGGGCCATGGAAGCCTACGGCGCCGCGTACACGCTGCAGGAACTGCTCACCGTCAAATCCGACGATGTCCAGGGCCGTACGCGCATCTACGAAAGCATCGTCAAAGGTGACAATTCGCTCGAAGCCGGCATCCCGGAATCGTTCAACGTGTTGGTGAAAGAAATGCAGTCGCTCGGCCTGGATGTGAAGGTCGGTTATTCAAACCCGATCGAGCACGCGGCCAATGGAAACGCCAACGGCGATGCCGTTGCCGCTTTGACAACTGTGTAATATTAACTGGAGATATTTTGTATGATCAGTAATAAAGAATCCGCCCGCGAATTGCTCGGACTGGACAAGGTCAACCAGGTGGACTACGTCGGCATCACCGTCGCGTCCCCTGACGCCATCCGGTCGTGGAGCAAGGGCGAAGTCAAAAATCCCGAGACCATCAATTACCGGACGTTCAAGCCGGAAAAGGGCGGCCTCTTCTGCGAGCGTATTTTCGGTCCCGTGAAGGACTGGGAATGCTCTTGCGGCAAGTACAAGCGCATCAAGCACCGCGGTATCGTTTGCGATCGTTGCGGCGTCGAAGTGACGCTCGCCCGCGTGCGCCGCGAACGCATGGGCCATATCGAATTGGCCGTGCCTGTGCAGCACATCTGGTTCTTCAAGTGCATGCCCTCGCGCATCGGTTTGGCGCTGGACATGACCGCGCGCCATTTGGAACGCGTCATCTATTACGAAGATTACCTGGTCATCGACCCGGGCAACACACCGTTGAAGCAGAACCAACTGCTCAACGAGAATGAATATCGCGAAGCGCGCGAGACTTACGGCGTCGAGGCCTTTCAGGCCAAGATGGGCGCTGAAGCCGTGCGCGATGCGCTGGCCAAAGTGGACCTGTCAAAAGGCGTTGAAGAATTGCAGCAGGCCATGACCGAGACCAAGAGCAAGCAGATCCGCAAGAAACTTGCCAAACGCATCAAGCTTCTCCAGGGCCTCCAGATCTCCAAGAGCCGTCCGGAATGGATGATCCTCACGGTGTTGCCGGTGATTCCGCCGGATTTGCGCCCGTTGGTTCCACTCGAAGGCGGCCGTTTCGCCACCAGCGATCTGAACGATCTTTATCGCCGCGTCATCAACCGCAACAACCGTCTCAAGACGTTGCTGCAACTCAAGACGCCCGAAGTCATCATCCGCAACGAGAAACGCATGTTGCAGGAAGCCGTGGACGCATTGTTCGACAACGGTCGCCATGGCCGTCCCGTCACCGGCGCGGGCAACCGCTCGCTGAAATCGTTGAGCGACATGCTCAAGGGCAAAGGCGGACGCTTCCGCCAGAACCTGCTCGGCAAACGCGTGGATTATTCCGGCCGTTCCGTCATCGTCATTGGCCCTGAGCTTAAGCTCAACCAGTGCGGTTTGCCCAAGAAGATGGCGCTCGTGCTGTTCGAACCCTTCATCATCCGCCGCTTGAAAGAACTTGGCTATGTGCACACCGTGCGCAGCGCCAAGAAGATGATCGAACGCCAGACCAAGGAAGTCTGGGACGTCCTGGAAGAAGTCACCAAGGGCCATCCGGTGTTGCTGAACCGCGCGCCGACGCTGCACCGTTTGTCCGTGCAGGCGTTCGAGCCGCAACTCATCGAGGGTGAAGCCATCCGCATCCATCCGCTCGTTTGTACCGCCTACAACGCGGACTTCGACGGCGACCAGATGGCCGTGCACGTGCCGCTCTCGGTCGAGGCCCAGATGGAAGCGCGCCTGTTGATGATGGCCACGAACAACATCTTCTCGCCCTCATCCGGCAAGCCGATCATCACGCCGACCCAGGACATTACCCTGGGTGTGTATTATCTTACCGCCGAGCCGCGCCAGCCGCTGCCCGCGGATTCGAAATCGCTGCCGCTCTTCGGCACTAAAGAAGAAGCGATCTACGCCTACAGCGACGGAGCGTTGAAAACGCACGACCGCGTTCGCCTGGCCAATCCTGACTTCGGCAAGCAAACCGTTCTCGGCAATGCCGAGAAAAAGATCATCGAAACGACCATCGGTCGCGTTATTTTCAGCGAGATCTGGCCGCCGGAACTCGGTTTCCCGAACAAATCGGTCAAGAAATCCGAACTCGGTGACCTCATCTGGAAATGCTACAAGTTTGCCGGTCACGAAAAGACTGTCATCATGCTCGACCAATTGAAAGAGCTTGGCTTCCGCGAAGCGACCAAGTCCGGCGCGAGCATCGGCATCGACGACATGATCGTGCCCAAGGAACGCGACGAGCAGATTGACGCCGCCCAGAAGCAGATCAAGGAAGTTGAGAAGCAATATCGCAAGGGTGTCATCACCCCCGGCGAACGCTACAACAAGATCGTTGATATCTGGACGCATTGCACCGACCAGATCTCCGGCGTCATGTTCCGCACCCTGGAACAGAACCAGGGCAAGAAAGAGTACAACCCCGTGTTCCTGATGGTGGATTCCGGCGCGCGCGGTAATAAACAGCAGGTCCGTCAGCTCGCCGGTTTGCGCGGCCTCATGGCCAAACCCAGCGGCGACATCATCGAGAAACCGATTCTCGCGAACTTCCGCGAAGGCCTCTCCGTGTTGGAGTATTTTATCTCCACCCACGGCGCCCGCAAAGGTTTGGCCGATACCGCGCTCAAGACCGCGGATTCCGGTTACATGACCCGCAAACTCGTGGACGTTTCCCAGGATGTCATCATCCAGGAACATGACTGTGGCACGACCAACGGCATTTGGGTTGGCGCGGTGTATGAAGGTGAAGACGAAGTGGTGAAACTGGCCGACCGTTTGGTCGGGCGCTTTGCCTGCGACGACATCGTCAACCCGACGAACCCGAAAGAGTTTTTGATCCGCGCGAACGAAGAGATCGACGAGAACAAAGCGAAAGGCATCGACAACTCCGGTGTCGAGCGCGTTCGCATCCGTTCGGTGCTGACTTGCGAGAGCAAGCACGGTATCTGCATGCACTGCTATGGCCGCAACCTGGCCACCGGCGGCCTCGTCAAACTCGGGGAAGCGGTCGGCATCATCGCCGCGCAATCCATCGGCGAGCCTGGCACTCAGTTGACCATGCGTACGTTCCACATCGGTGGTACCGCCGCACAGATCTTCAAGATCCCGCAGATCAAGTCCAAGCACGACGGCATCATCCGCTACAGCGAGTTGCGCGTCGTCGGCCTTGAAGACGGCAACAACATTGTGCTGAACAAGAACGGCGCGGTCCTGATTCTGGACGAAGAAGGTCGCGAGTTGGAAAATCACACCGTCGTCATCGGCGCGGTCATCTCCATCAAGGAAGGCGCGAAGGTCAAGAAGGGCGATATGTTCGTCCAATGGGACCCGTACAACGTCCCCATCTTGTCCGAAAAAGCCGGCAAAGTGACGTTCCACGATATTATCGAGGGCGTGACCATGAAACAGGAAATGGACGAAACCACCGGTCAGGAAGCCATGGTTATCATCGAACACAAAGAGGATTTGCACCCGCAGATCATCATCAGCGATGACAAGGGTGAAGTCGTCGCGAATTATCCGATCCCTTCCGGCGCGCATATCGTTGTGAACGAAGGCGACAAGATCGTCGCCGGCACGCTCATGGCCAAGACGCCGCGCAAGACGTCCAAGACCAAAGACATCACCGGCGGTCTGCCACGTGTGGCTGAACTATTCGAAGCCCGCCGTCCGAAAGACGCCTCGGAGATCTCCAAGATCGACGGTCTCGTCGATTTCGGCCCGAGCGTTCGCGGCAAGCGCACCATCCTCATCAAGGACACCGCTACCGGCACCGAGGAAGAGCATCTTATCCCCATCGGCAAACACGTTATCGTGTTCAAGGGCGACATGGTCAAGAAAGGCCAGCAGTTGACCGAAGGCCCGATGGACCCGCACGAGATCCTGGAAGTGCTCGGACCGCAGGAATTGCAGGAACACCTCGTCAGCGAAGTGCAGGAGGTCTATCGCCTCCAGGGTGTGACCATCAACGACAAGCACATCGAGATCATCGTCCGCCAGATGTTGCGCAAGGTCCGTATCACGGAACCCGGCGACACCGTCTTCCTGTGGGGCGAACAGATCGACAAACTCGATTTCGAAGCCGAAAACGAGCGCGTGGAGAAGATGGGTGGCAAACCCGCCGAAGCTTCACCCGTGCTACTCGGCATCACCAAGGCCTCGCTGGAGACCGACAGCTTCCTGAGCGCTGCGTCCTTCCAGGACACGACCCGCGTTCTCACCGAAGCGGCCACGCGTTCCAAAGTGGACTCGCTGCGCGGCTTCAAAGAGAACGTCATCATGGGCCATATCATTCCGGCCGGCACCGGCTTTGACCATCACCGCAAGGCGCATCTCAAAGTGCTCGTCGAGGTCCCGGATGAACCGGAATCCGAGCCACCGGCTGAAGAAGCCCCGGCGGAAAACCCGCTGCTGGCGTAAAGCGATTGAAAGATTACAACCAGGCCGGAGTCGAAAGACTCCGGCTTTTTCGTTTTGTTCCTTGTGTGAACAAAATACTTGTAGCAGCGGCGAGCGGGATAAAATCAATCTCCCAACGGCAAGAGGCGTAAGCGTGATTTGTGGCCTTTAATGCTAATTAATGCTCCTCGTTTTAAATCCTCTTTGTATTGCTTTAAAACCAACAGCACGTCTTCACCGATGCTTTGGGGGCGTACGTCGTCCAAACGGAGTTGGATAACGCTGGGCAAGGTAGCGCGGCTCTGAAAGAGTAATTTAGTGGTGAGCATGAAACCCCCGTTCTGTGAACGGGGTTAGAGAAAGAGCTCTGCTGAAAGAATCTGCCCATGGCATCCTCTGTTTGAGTTGTAGCGCAGGTTTCCCAACCTGCTGTATCGCCGATTTCCAAATCGGC
>DASXYX010000093.1:0-48780 GCA_036502245.1 Verrucomicrobiia bacterium | reverse complement strand
CGCACTCTGTTGATTTGCGTAAATTCGCGTCAAAGCCTCTTTTTAATCCGTGTTTATCTGTGTTCATCCGTGGTTTAAAATTTCTTTTCGTGTGATTCGTGTATTTCGTGGTTCACCCCATATTTGCATTTTCCCATTTCCCATTTACGATAATCCCCACAGGCCATTGTAAATGAGCACTCGAATCAAAATTTGCGGTATCACCAACACTGCCGACGCCAAAGTTGCCGTCGAAGCAGGCGCCGATGCCCTTGGCTTTATTCTCTACGAAAAAAGCCCGCGTTATGTCACCATCGAACAGGCCGCCGAAATCTCAAAACAGCTTCCACCCTTCATCATGCGCGTCGGCGTTTTTGTGAACGCCGCGCCTGATTTCGTTCTCCGCGCCATTTCAGAGATTGGCCTGACCATGCTTCAATTTCACGGCGACGAACCACCCGAATTCTGCGCGCAATTTGGCCTCATGAGCATGAAAGCCTTTCGCATGAAGGACGCTGGCGTCCTCTCTGAGATCGCCAAATACCAGACCGATGCTTATCTGCTCGACGCCTACACTCCCGGCGTCCGCGGCGGCACCGGCCACACCTTCAACTGGGACCTCGCCCTGGAAGCGCAGAAACTTGGCAAACCCATCTTCCTCAGCGGCGGCCTGACACCGGACAACGTCGCCGACGCCATCCGAAAAATCCATCCCTTCGGCGTGGATGTTTCCAGCGGCGTGGAATCTTCGCCCGGCAAAAAAGACCACGCCAAAGTAAAAACCTTCATCAAGGCGGTTAAGGCAACCGCGAATTAAAGCTAAGGTTGGTAGGGACGGCGCGCTGCGCCGTCCGCCGCGTTCGGTATCTCGCCTGCATTTATTGCTGAGGGAGACACCGACCCCAAGAACCGTAATACGTGATAAGGCGTCCGCTTGCTCATTCTCTCCCCGCGACAAAGCGGGGAGAGAACCGAAGAGAGGGGTTCCTTTTAAAACCATCCGCAAACTGTTGATTTGCGTAAATTTGCGCCGATTCGCGTCAAAGTCCCTTTTTACTCCGTGTCAATCCGTGAAATCCGTGTCTCATCTCTTTCGTGGTCAATTCCCCATTCTTAACCCCCATTGACGCTCGTCGGATTTCCGCGCACACTGTTTCCCCACTTAGGCATGGACCCGCTGGAAATCTATTTGAACGACCTCGCCATGCTTGGCGGCGCCACGAGGGAAACTTCCGGTTATCCCGCGCTGGCCAATTTGCTCAACGCCGCCGGCCACCTCCTGAAACCAAAAGTCAGGTGCGTTATTCATCCCCAAAACGCCGGCGCGGGCATTCCCGACGGCGGCCTGTTCACGCCCGACCAGTTGAAAAATTACGACGACGCGGACGATTTCGGCGACATAGTTCCCGGGCGCGGCGCTATCGAAGTCAAATCTTTGGGTGATGACATTGATAAATTCGTCGATTCCGAGCAGGTCAAAAAATATCTTGCGCGTTACGGTCAAATCTTGCTCACCAATTATCGCGAATTCCTGCTCGTCCGACGCAGTGGCGGCAAAACCGAAAAACTGGAAGGATTCGTCCTGGCAAAGACAGAAAGGGAATTTCGGGCGGCGGCCGCCCACCCGCGCAAAACCACGGCCGAACTCGGCGAGCGGCTCATGGAATATCTCAAGCGCGTGATGCTGAACAACGCCCAGTTGAACAACCCCAGGGATGCTGCCTTCTTCATGGCCTCCTACGCCCGCGATGCCCGCGTGCGTGTCGAAGCCGCCAAGGATTTGCCCGCCTTGAGCGCGGTGCGGACCGCCCTGGAAGAGGCCCTGGGCATGAAATTCGAGGCGGACAAAGGCGAGCATTTCTTCCGCTCCACCCTGGTCCAAACCCTGTTCTACGGCGTCTTCTCCGCCTGGGTCCTTTGGCACAAGGAAAATCCCGCCCGCAAGAGCGATTTCGACTGGCGCGCCGCCGCCTGGACCCTTCACGTCCCCATGATCAAGGCGCTCTTCGAGCAGGTCGCCACCCCCACCCGCCTCGGCCCCCTCGGCCTGGTCGAAGTCCTCGATTGGACCGCCGCCGCCCTCAACCGCGTGGACCGCGCCGCCTTCTTTGAAAAATTCCTGGAATCCTACGCCGTCCAGTATTTCTACGAACCGTTCCTTGAAGCCTTCGACCCCGAGCTGCGCAAACAACTTGGTGTCTGGTACACCCCGCCGGAGATCGTCCGCTACCAGGTCGCCCGCGTGGATGCCGCCCTGCGCGAGGAATTGGACATCCCCGATGGCCTCGCCGACCCGCGCGTGTTCGTCCTCGACCCCTGTTGCGGCACTGGTGCTTACCTCGTCGAAGTCCTCCGGCGTATTGAAAAGACGCTAAAGGAAGAAAAAGGTGAAGGCGCGCTGGCGGAATTTACGATAAAGGAAGCCGCTCAAAAGCGAGTGTTCGGGTTTGAAATTATGCCTGCTCCGTTTGTCGTGGCGCATCTGCAAATGGGCTTGTTTCTGCAAAATCTTGCCGTGCCGTTGGATGATAAAAAGAACGAGCGCGCCGGTATTTTCCTGACCAACGCGCTCACCGGCTGGGATTTTGCCGGCGAAAATCCCAAACTCGCCAATTGGCCGGAATTGGAGGCCGAGCGCAAAGGCGCGGGAACGGTAAAACAGGACAAGCCGATCCTCGTCATCCTCGGCAACCCGCCTTATAATGGATATGCCGGTGTCAGCCCGGAAGAGGAGCAGGGATTGGTTGAACCCTACAAAACCGGTTTGGTCAAGGATTGGGGCATCAAGAAGTTCAATCTCGATGATTTGTATGTCCGTTTTTTCCGAATCGCCGAGCGGCGCATTGCGGAAAAAACCGGAAAAGGCATTGTCTGTTTCATCTCGAATTATTCCTATCTTGGCGATCCGTCATTTGTGGTGATGCGCCAGCAATTCTTGCAGGAGTTCGATTCGCTTTGGTTCGATTGTCTCAACGGTGATAGCCGGGAGACTGGCAAATTAACGCCGGAAGGAAAGCCTGATCCATCCGTGTTTTCTACGGAATACAATCGTGAAGGAATCCGTATAGGTACAGCAGTTTGTTTGATGATTCGCCAACCAAAGCGCAGTAAAAAGCCGCAAGTGCATTTTCGCCAGTTTTGGGGCAAAGAAAAGCGCGCGGAAATTTTGGCAAGCCTCATGGCCAAAGATTTTGCCGGGCAATACGAGAAGATCGAGACGGCAAAGGACATTCGTTTCTCATTTCTTCCTTCAACAATTTCAAAGGAATTTTTGCATTGGCCGCGATTAATCGATTTATCCCAAACGTTTCCATTTAACGGGCCAATAGAACGAAGAGGGAACTCTCTAATCGTTTTTGAAAAGGACAAGCTTTCCCAGATAGCTGATTATCTGGACCCCAAAATTGCGGACGAGGAAATTAAGGCAATCACACCGGCTTTTATGACTTCATCAGGGGAATTCGATGCGAAAAAAGCCAGGGCCGGTCTCAAGGGCAAGGTGAATTTTAGACCTCAAGCAATAGTGCGATACCCGTTCAAGCCTTTTGACATGCGCTTTGCATATTTAGATGCAAAAATCCAGCCATTGTTTTCAAGGCCGAGTCCCGACCTTTTGCAACAAAGCTTCAAAGGAAACAAATTTTTCATAACGCGAGACACGGCGGACAAAGACATTGAAGGTTCTCCATTCTACCTTTCTCCATTGGTTTGTGATTATGACTTTATCTCTGGCCACGCCAGACACTTTCCAATCCGATTGTGTGCAACAACAAAGACGCAGTCAGATAAAAAAGATGATGGTAACGGCGAGTTTGGTAGCATCATGCACGAAGCCGCTCCAGTTTATGGTAAAAATAAAATCACTGCTAATCTTTCCTCATCAGTTCGCGATTATCTCGGCGGATTCGGCTTCAAAAATCCAGATGAAGATGAAGAAATAGCAACGCTGGTTTGGATGCACGCGCTGGCTATTGGCTACTCGCCTGCCTATCTCACTGAAAACGCCGATGGTATCCGGCAGGATTGGCCGCGCATACCGTTACCCAAATCGCGTGAGGCCTTGCTCGCATCTGCCGAATTGGGCAAACAAGTCGCCGCCTTACTCGACACGGAAGAACAGGTGACAGGCGTGACTGCTGGAAAGATTCGTCCAGAGTTAAAAGTAATTGCCATTTTGTCCTCAACGAAAAATCTCTCCCTCACCGCTGGGTGGGGTCATGCGGGAAAAGAGGGCGTCACCATGCCCGGCAAAGGCAAGCTCGTGACCAAAATTTTGGATGTCGGGCCGGATTACAAACTGCCATGGTTCGAGTTTCATGATGTTTACCTGAACGAGTCCACCTGCTGGAAAGACATTCCGGCGGAAGTCTGGGACTACACCATTGGCGGCTACCAGGTCATCAAAAAATGGCTCAGTTACCGGGAGCACGAACTGCTGGGCCGCGCCCTTACGCCCGATGAAGCGCGCGAAGTCACGCACATGGCCCGCCGCATCGCCGCCCTCATCCTTCTCCAGCCCGAACTGGACAAAAACTATCAAACCGTCAAATCAGCAACAGTTCCCCTGACCAGGCCCTAGAAATTGTTTAAGTGGCCGCCGCGTCTGCCTTTTGTATCGTTCGCTCCCAAGTAGCGCAGGCGGCCCGCCTGCATTTTTTGTCCTCTCAGACCGTGGTTTTAGCCTGAACATATCCGCCACGAATGTATCGTAGCGTTGGGGAGCGCACGCGCCTCGCGTGCTGTGTTCGGCGTCTCGCCGAACGTTTCGTCCCTCCACTAACGCCTCGTTCCTGGGCAGTGTTCTGTTTTAGTGAGGTGAACGAACCATTCATTCTCTCCCCGCGACTAAGCGGGGAGAGAACCGAAGAGAGGGGATCCTTTTAAAACTATCCGCAAGGCTTCCTCGCTAAAGATTTCTAATTGCCGAGTCGGCAAGTTTTACAATATTTTTACAAATCTTTGACAGGCCAATGACAACTGGCCACGGTGCTTGCGGCAAAGTAAAGCCATGAAAAAAACATACTTGGCCGCTGTCCTGGCTTCGGGGATCATCGGTTTACTTTTGACAAAACTTGCCTTTGCCTCTCCCGCTGGGAAAGACGCGAGCAGTTACACCGTTCATGAATGGGGCACATTCACCGACGTGCAGGGCGGCGACGGGAGGCTGCTTTCATGGCGCCCCTTGCAAACTTCGGAACTGCCCGGCTTTGTCCGCAATTGGCAGAACGCTGGCATGAACCGGAGATTCGCTGATATTGACGGCAAGCCGTTCATCGGCAAAGGAGGCATGGTCACTTTACAACGCCTGGAAACACCGGTGATGTATTTTTATTCGGCCCAGGCCATGAAGGTGGACGTTAAGGTAAATTTTCCGGGCGGCTTGATCACCGAATGGTACCCGCAGGCGACGCAAATGGGGCCGTCGGTTCCCCTCGATCCCAACGCCTCTCCCGATGCCACGCTTCCCGAACGGGGCGCCGTTTGGAAGCAATTGCAACTTTTGCCTGAGTCGGCGGAAGTTGGCCAACTGCAAAGTTACCTGCCACCGGAAGAGTCTGGCAGACACTATTTCGCCGCGCGGAAAACCAGCGCGGACACTGTGCGGATGGAGTTTGCTGGCCGGACAAATGAGCCGGACAATTACGAAAAATTTATTTTCTACCGCGGCGCCGGCAGTTTCGAAACTCCGTTGAATGTGAGTATCGATGCACAGAACGAAGTCGTCGTAAAAAACACCGGCGATCAGGCATTATCACATTTATTTCTTCTCGTCATAAAAAACGACCGTGGCGGTTTTGAAGAGATTGAAAGCCTGTCCCCCGGCGAAAGCAAAACATTGCCAACCTTCGAACAGGAAAATTCCCCGGTCATCCGCTTTGATTCGATCGCCGATGGACAGGCAAAACTCGGAACCGCGGTCCACACCGCTCTGGTTGGCGCCGGTTTGTTTGATGATGAGGCCGCCGCCATGGTCAACACGTGGAAAGATTCGTGGTTCGCGGAAGACGGGGTGCGCGTGCTTTATCTTTTGCCGCGCGATTGGACGGATAAAACCCTGCCGCTAACGCTCAATCCCCGGCCTCAAAAAGTGGTCCGCGTCATGGTCGGACGCGCGGAATTGATCACGCCGGGAACCGTAGCCGATTTGGCGGCCGTTTTGGCCAAAGCGGAAGCCGGCGATGTTGACGCGCGACACCAAGCTGTTGACACTCTAACAAGATTGGGCCGGTTTGCCGAACCTGCCTTGGAATTGGCAGTCCGTGGTGAGACTTCACAGCAGAAGATAGTTTATGGCTACCAGCTTTTGTCCCAAGTTACTCAACAAAAGTCGAAGAGCGTGGGCAATTGACAAACACACACCATGCAAAAATTACGTTCGATCCATTTATATCTTGGCTGCTTTTTCGTGGCATTGAGTTTTATTGTCTCGAATGCAATCGCGGATTCTCCCTTGAGCTTGCAAAGCTCGCCATCCATTCAACTTGGTCAGGGCACAACGCTGTCTTTTTGGGGCGTGACCTATACCAACAAGCATGTTCCGCCGGGTTATGAAAATTCTCGTTTTAACGATATGCGTTACACGGGTACGAACAATACGTTAATGGTGTGGATTAAAACAGAACATGCTCAGAAAAAGTGGCCAAGTTATGAGTTGTTGGTATCTGATGTAGCGAACACGGCTGTCGTACCTGCCGAGAAATCAACTTCAACTCATGTCGATAACAATGTTGATATTTACGGTTTTCTGTTAAGCGCTTATCCACGTTGGGACAGCCAATTTGTCGTACAAGTGGCCCAATACAATAAACCTGCTGTCCCCGGCTACTTTGTCGTTGCCAACCCGGCGATCCGTTCCCCTGAAAATTGGACTCCCGAGCCGCTGCCGATTACGAAAACGAACGGCGATCTGAAGGTGACACTCACGGGGCTGAAAGCAGGTGTGCCTGGCCCCTATTGGCAGGATCGCGAACCCACTCCAACAAATGTTCTGTCAAAACAGGGCGTACAAATTCACTTTGATTTCTATGAAAATGGCAGGGCGACGACCAATTGGAGTCCATGGTTGGTGCGGACGACCGATGCTGTGGGTAACCAGGTTGAAACCGTGCTTTATGGATATCCGTCCAATGGCGTTTATCGTGTATTACGAGATGGCATTTATCTTCACAATGATGGCTATTTCTATCAGCCGGGCTTGTGGCCCGTTGAATCGGCATGGAGGGTGCGGCTCGAATTTACCCGCATTTCCGACTTTTCCGACGACGAAATCGTAACGTTTACCAATATTCCCGTTAAAGCAGGGACAAGGCAGGATTGGGATGACGAATGGGATGTATGGGATGTCGGCAAAACAAATTTTCCATTCGTGATTACCCCGGCTATGGTCAACGGAGTGCATTTGAAATTACTGCCGCCACTGATGACGTCGGATTGGAACTCCTCACCAGGACAAGCAAACATTTCTGTGATCATCGGAGCAGATACCAGGTTCCCCAGGCAGCAGGGATTTCGGTTGACAATCCTCGAAGCGAAAGACGACCAGGGCCACGACCTTTGGCATCCTTTTAATCCTGATTGGGCCGGCCATTGGAGTCTTGATCTTCCCCGCCTCCGCCCGGACATAAAGACCCTGACTTTGAAACTGGCCTTGCACAAAAGCCGGTTTGTTGAATTCACGGTCAAGCCCGCCAAATGATTGGTTGAGAAGATGAACAAAATTCTTTCGATTTGTAGCCCTTATTTTAGCAGGGACAAGCTCTGTAGAAAACATAGTTATTTGCGTGTCGTTGATTGGAATGAAGATGGGTCTTGGGGAGCGCACGCGCCCTCGCGTGCCGTGTTCGGCGCCCTCGCCGAACACAATTCAACTGGACAGATTTCAACAAAGTAGCCCATGCATCCAGATGGTGACGTTGTCTGCCGGGCTGTCAAAATGAGCTTGGTTATCAACGGAGACGTGAGATATTTCGCACAGCCCACGAATGAAAAAAGTCGCGCTGATCTTTGTGCTCGCGGTCACTCTGCCGAGCCTTGTGCTCGCGTGGCTGGCCATGCGCTCACTGCGCGACCAGCAATTTCTCCTCGAACGCCAGCAATCGCTTGTGGATCAAAGCGTCACCGACGCGCTCGCCAAAAACATCCGTGATTACCTCGCGCAACAGGAGCAAAGATTTAGCGCGCAAACAGAAAATTATCTTGGCGGCCAAAATCCGCGGGACCTTGCTCCGCAATTTGATCGGCAAATCCGTCAACGCTGGCCGCTGGTTGGCGTCGGTTTCTGCGTTTCGCTGTCGGGCAACATCCTGTGCCCTTTGCCGTCCGATGACCCGATGGCGCAACAATTCCTTGCGGATAACGCCGATTTTCTTGGAAATCATGAGACCGCTGCGGTGTACCCCAATAAAAACGTCAGCACCCAATCGGCAAACGTTCTTCTCAAAGTTTCGGCCTTTCGCACAACATTTCCTGGCACTACCGGCAGCACGACAAATGCAACGGTGAGATCGAATATAATAAGTGGCATTCCAACTCAAGCTGAGTTCGCCCAACTTATCGGCAATGATAGCGACGGAATGTTCGCTCGTTTTTTGGAGAACAAACTGCAATTGATGTTCTGGCATCGATTGGATCGGGAACCAGACCTCGTATTTGGCGCCCAACTCAATTTGAACCGCCTCGTGAGCAACTTACGGTCCCAAATCCAACCCGACGCCGATCACGAAAATGACATTTGTGTTGCGCTGCTCGATGACAATGGAAAACCCGCCACGGGTTCACGCCCGAACTTTACGGCGGACTGGAAACATCCGTTCGTTTCTTCGGAGATAGGCGATGCCCTGCCGCACTGGGAAGTGGCCGGGTATCTTGCCAATCCCGCGGCGCTCACGTACTCCGCCTGCATCGCCAACATTGCTGCCGGGCTGCTCATCGTCATCCTGGTGCTCGCCATCATCACTGGTGGTTGGATGATCGTCAAAAATCTCAACGCCGAAGTTCTGCTCGCCCGGCAGAAAACCGATTTCGTCAGCAACGTTTCGCACGAACTCAAAACCCCTTTGACTTCCATCCGCATGTTTTCCGAATTGCTCGCTGAACAACGCGTCAGCGACCCTGCCACGCAGCGCTCCTACCTGAATATCATCGCTACTGAGGCCGGGCGGCTTACCCGTCTCATCAACCATGTCCTGGATTTTTCGCACATGGAGCGCGGTGAAAAAAAATACAATTTTCAACCCTGTGATCTCACGGAGATTGCCCGCGCCACGGCGGAAACTTTTCGCCCACACCTCGAATCGAACGGATTCACTTTCGATTGTGAATGGCCGACCCGGCAGATTCCCGTTCGCGGCGATGCCGACGCGCTTTCCCAGATCATCGTCAATCTTTTATCCAATGCGGAAAAATATTCCAACGGACGGAAGGAGATCGCGTTACGGGCGTCGGAACCTCAATCGCCCCGGCCATGCGCCGAGATCAAGATCATGGATCGCGGCGTCGGCGTTCCGGGTGATAGCTCAGAAAAAATCTTCGAGAAATTTTATCGCGCCAACAATTCCTTGAGCAGTGGCATTCAAGGTTCCGGACTCGGATTGACCATCGCCCGCCAGATCGCCCGCGCCCACGGCGGCGACATCACTTATGAACCGCGCGAAGGTGGCGGAAGTTGCTTCATTTTGCGAATGCCCTCCGCAATCGAAGAGTTGACCCGATGAAAACGAAAATTCTCATTGTCGAAGACGATCCGCATATTTTGCTCGGTCTTGAAGAGGTTTTGAAGAGCGATGGTTTCGACGTGATGCCCTGCCGCTGCGGCGACCTCGCGCTTGAAGCTGTGGCGAAATACAAACCTGCGTTGATAGTGCTGGACGTCATGCTGCCCGGAGTCAGCGGCTACGATATCTGCAAACAACTGCGCGCCAGCAAATTTTCCACGCCGATCCTCATGCTTACCGCCAAAGGGCAGGAAATTGATAAAGTAGTCGGCCTCGACCTGGGCGCGGACGATTATGTCACCAAGCCCTTCGGCGTTCGGGAACTGCTCGCCCGCATCCACGCGCTCCTGCGACGGGCAGACTTAACGGATGGCACATTGGATTCGGATAAGGCCTTCAAGATCGGCGACGCCTCCATCGATCCAAAAACATTTCAGTTGAAACGCGGAAAAACGATTGAAGAACTCACCCCCAGGGAAATGAAATTGCTTCAAATTTTTCATGCGCGCGCGGGGGAAGTATTGTCACGCGAAAAATTGCTGAACGAAGTATGGGGTTACAATTATTACGGCACCACGCGCACGCTCGATCAAACCATCGTGCAACTCCGCAGGAAACTCGGTGATCACGGCGGCGAACCTGAATTGCTGCTCACCGTTCACGGAATCGGCTACAAATTGGCCACAGCAAAGGACAATTAATTCCTTGCCGGGCCATCTGCGTCGTCGAATATAGACACATGTTTTCACATATCGTTGTTTTCTGGACGGACCCGGCCAACCCGAACGCCGCCGATGAACTCGTAGCCGCCGCGCGAAAGTTGCTCGCGGACATCCCCGGCGTTGTCCAATTTCACGCCGGCAAAATGGTTTCCAACACCCGCCCGGTGGTGGATCAAAGCTATCAAGTGGCCTTGAACATCATTTTCTCCAGCAAAGAAGTTGAGCAGAAATATCAGACCCATCCCCAACACGTCGAATTCGTCGAGAAATACGCCAGACGACTGATGAAGAAACTCGTCATTTACGACTTTGAATAGCCCTTAACCGGCGTGAATTTCTTTGCGCCTTAGGCGGGTTTGCGCGAAAATGACACCATGACCGCAGCCGCGCAAAAATCGCCGGACGCCCGGGGCCATTTTGGTCCCTACGGCGGACGTTACGTGCCCGAGACGCTTATGCATCCCCTCATGGAGCTTGAGGAGGAATATTTTCGCGCGCAAAGCGATCCGGAATTTCAGCGGGAACTTTCGTATTACCTCACCGAATTTGTCGGCCGCCCCACGCCGCTCTATTTCGCAGAACGCCTTACCACGGACCTCGGCGGCGCAAAGATTTATCTCAAGCGCGAAGACCTCAACCACACCGGCGCGCACAAGATCAATAACGCCATGGGCCAGATCCTGCTGGCTAAACGCATGGGCAAGACCCGCATCATCGCCGAGACCGGCGCGGGCCAGCACGGTGTGGCCACGGCCACCGTCGCCGCGATGTTCGGCCTGAAATGCGTCATCTACATGGGCGCGGTGGATTGCCAGCGCCAGGAGCTGAACGTCTATCGCATGAAAATGCTCGGCGCGGAAGTGGTGCCGGTGCATGCCGGACAAAAAACTTTGAAGGAAGCCGTCAACGAAGCGATGCGCGATTGGGTGACGAATGTCCGCAGCACGCATTACATCCTCGGCACGGCCTACGGCGCGCATCCTTATCCCGTCATGGTACGGAATTTCCAGCGCATCATCGGAGACGAAGCGCGCGCGCAAATTTTAGAAAAAGAAAGGCGTTTGCCCGACCTGCTCATCGCCTGCGTCGGCGGCGGCTCGAACGCGATCGGTTTGTTCTATCCGTTCCTCGATGACAAATCAGTGAAGATGATCGGCGTCGAAGCCGGCGGCCACGGTATTAAACCCGAACAACACGCGGCCCGGTTCCAGGGCGGTTCACTCGGCGTGTTGCAGGGCACGCGCAGTTACATTTTGCAGGACAAGTTCGGTCAGATCCAATCCACCCACAGCGTCAGCGCGGGACTGGATTACGCTGCCGTGGGGCCGGAACATGCCCTGCTGCACGACGCCAAGCGTGTGGAGTACACGTACGCGAAGGACAATGAAGCGCTGGAAGGATTCATGAAATTGGCGCGGCTGGAAGGCATCATTCCCGCCCTCGAAAGTTCCCATGCCGTCGCCGAAACGATGAAACGCGCCCCGAAGATGAGTAAAAATTCGCTCATCATCGTGAATCTTTCCGGCCGTGGCGATAAAGACGTGGAACAGGTGGCGGCAAAGTTGAAATTGAAGATGCCGAAATAAAAAACCACGGCAAAAAATTTCTGCCGTGGTCTGTTCGATTCAATCTTCAGGAAATTCTTACGCCTTCCCGCCGAAGAGGCAATGGTCATCCAGGTCCAGGTAGTCGAACCAGGTGGTGACGTCTTCACGCGAGGCGCTCAATTTTTTCACATTCTCAGCGAAGTATAACAACGTTTCATTGTCGCTGTCAGGCGTGCGGTGCGCGTGATACTCGCTCCACGCGGCGATCTCCCACGGCTGATGTTGCGGCTTGGAATTAGCCTGGACCCAGGCCAGGATTTCACCGTCGCCAAGGCCTTTGGCGAGTTCCTTCTTCAGCGATTCATGATCAAGGCCAGTGAACGTGAAAAAATGCCGGTCCATGCCTTTGCCGGCGAAATGATACTCGCCGAGTTTGTCGGCCAGCGAAGCGCGGCCTTTGTCCAGGATGCGCGGCAGCAGGACGTAACCGCCCAGCCGCACGCGCGGGCTGCGCGGCGGACGTTGAGTAAGATCGATGTTTTGTTTGGATGTGCTCATATATTTATGGTTTGTGGTTGATGGTTGTTGTCAGAAATTTTTCAGCGGTGTCCTCCGGACACAAGCAACGTTTCGCCGGTGACCCACGATGAATCGTCGGAAGCCAGGAAAGTGACCGCGGTCGCGATGTCCTGCGGCTGGCCGATGCGCCCCAGAGGCGCGTTAGCCACGTATTGATTGTGCATGTCACCGTGGATGAACCCGCCGGTATTGGTGCCCTCCGTCTCGACGAGACCGGGCCGGACGGCATTGACGCGGATCTTGCGCCCACCAAGTTCTTTCGAAAGCGAACCGGTGATCGTATCCACCGCGCCCTTGGTCGCGCTATAGACTGACGTGCCCGGCGGCGCCAACGTGCTGACCAGGGAACTGACGTTGACAACGCTCCCGCCGGCGGGATTGAAATGTTTCACCGCTTCCTGGGTCGTGAGCAGGAGACCAAGAACGTTCAAGTTGAATTGCTTGTGGAAATGTTCCTCGGTGATCTGCTCAAGCGGCGCAAATTCATAGATGCCCGCGTTGTTCACGAGAATGTCCACCCTGCCATAATTTTTTGCGGTCTCGGCGAAGAGCCGTCCGATGTCCGCCCTTTTCGCGACGTCCGCTTGCACCGCCACGGCCTTGCCGCCCTGCGCGGTGATTTCGCCGACAATCTTGTCCGCGCCCGTTTTGCTGGACGCGTAGTTGACGACGACCGCCGCGCCCTCGGCCGCAAGATGTTTGGCGATGGAGGCTCCGATTCCTTTGGACGCCCCGGTCACAACGGCGACCTTTCCTGTCAGTTTCTTTGCATTGTTGCTCATGTTGTCTGGTTCATTTTTGTTTGTTGGTTATTTATTGTTACTAAAAAAGTAACAGTAATTGATAAAAATTTTTATTTCATGTCGGAAATGATTTGCGCCAGCGAGATGCCTCGCAGGCTGCTTTCGAGTGATTGCTGCGTTTTCCCCAAAACATGCTCCAGCGCAGCTTTGATCTTGCAGCTCACCGTGCAGCTCTTTTGTTCCTTATAAGCGTGGATGGCAAAGGCTTTCGGCGCATCCACCGCGCGGTAAATGTCCAAAAGCGAAATATCTTTGGCATTTTTGGCGAGGCGGCAGGCACCCGTTTTCCCGGTGGTTGTCTCCACGAGGTTGGCCTTCGATAATTTGGCCAGCACCCGTCGCACAAAGCTCGGGCTGGTATTGACGCTCATCGCCAGCCGGCTCGACGTCATCTCACGCGCACATCCGGCGGCCAAACCGGCCATGATGTGCACCGCGATCGAGAACTGTGTGTTCACTGCCATAACGATTAACTGTTACTATAATAGTAACAGAATAGGAATCGCGCAAGGGAAATTTAGAAATATTTTCTCGACATAAAACTATTGGAATCAATCCTTCGCAGGAATGGATCAAAAACTTGCCACCCGTATCGCCGCCATCATGGGCTTCCTTGCCGTGGCGCTGGGTGCGTTCGGCGCGCATGGATTGAAAGGATTGCTCGCGCAAAACGGCACGGCGGACACCTGGGAAAAAGCAGTGTTCTACCATTTCATCCACACAGTGATGCTGTTCGTTCTCACAGGACGAAAACCATTTCCGGCGATCGCATGGTGGAGCTTCTTGATCGGTATCATTTTTTTCAGCGGGTCGCTTTATCTGCTCGCCCTGACCGATATCCTCTGGCTCGGCGCCATCACGCCGATCGGTGGGGTTGCTTTTCTGATCGGCTGGGGATGCCTGATCTTTAAATCACCCCGGACAGATTGAAATGCCTCGGCGCCCTAATTCAGGTAGGGCGCGCACTCCGTGCGCGCCGCAGCCGCGGCTTGTTCGTCATAGCCTTAGCGGCGGCGAAAGCGGCTTCTGATAACAGTCCACAGTTTTAACTGCGGGTAAAGTTTCTTGAAATGAGTACATTACCAAATGACCCAGTGCCCTTGACGGGACGCCAGTCCGGTGTAGGTTCTTGGCCAAGGAGTTGTTATGAAAAAATACTATTTGGCAGTCATATCATTGTTATGCCTCGGTGCTGGCATGGCGCAGGCCCAATCTTACAGTTCCACGCCTCCACCGAATACTCCTCCGCCGCCCGGCGCAGGAATGTATATTCTCCCGCCGGATACGGGCCTCTATTTTCGCGCGGGCGCGGGCCCGTCTTTTTACCAGGATGGCAGGCTCACCTATTTTGGCGCGCCGGCCAGTGCATCGGTACATTATGAAACGGGCGTTGCCGGCGATGCCGCCGTGGGCTGGGCATTCAATCGCTATGTCTCCGTAGATTTTCAAACCGGCTTCCAGGGCACCCGCATCGATGACGTGTCTGGTTACACCCAATTTCATTCGGATGTTTACGACGTGCCGTTCCTGGGCAACATAACTCTTTCGTATCCTATTCCACGCACCTTCATTGTGCCATACATTGGCGCGGGCGGCGGCGGCGCGGACACATTTTTTCATGCGCATGATTTCAGCGATGGCGTGACCACGGTCTATGGCGAGGAGAACGATGTCGTCTATGCCTGGCAGGCCTTCGGCGGTCTGCGTTTCCAACTTGCTCCCAATATGTGGCTGGGCGCGGAATACCGCTATTTCACCACCGGCGACACCACCTACAGCTATCCGCCCAGTCCGAATTTCAATGTCGGCTTCCAGGGCGTAAGGACCCATTCGATCCTGTTCACCTTCGAATGGAAGTTTTGGTGACAATAATTTGACGGTCTCTAGAAAACATGGTCGTTCTCATGTCTTTGATTGGAACAGCGATGGGCCATTTTGGGAGCGCGACCGCCTGCCGGGCCGTAGCCTTGGCGAAGGCCGGTCCCGGTCGCTGCGTTCGGCGTCTCGCCGAACACCTTTTACCCTCATTGCGTTTCTTTCACGGCTGTGTTTCATCCGTGTTTATCCGTGTTCATTCGTGGTTAAAAATATTCTCCTTCCGGTCCGTCCCTTCGATTTATTGTTTCGCGTCGCGTCGGTTTTGGTTATTGCTGAGGCGTGAGCCATTCCACTTCAGACGCACCTGACAAGATCGTCCGCGCCCGCGCGTTGGCCGACAAAGCGGCGTGGACCAAACTGTTGGAGTTCGCCAAAGACTGGCGTGAACAAGAGCCTTCCTCGGCCAGGGCGTATTTTTTTCAAGGAGTCGCGTTGGCGGGAACGGGACGGTTCGTCGAAGCAGAAACCAGTTATCGACAAGCCCTCGAATTGGACGCAAATGATTTCAAGACCTGGAACAATCTCTCCGGCGTCCTCTTTGACGCGCTAAAAAAACCGATGGACGCATTGCGTTGCATGGAACAGGCGTTGAAACTGGAACCGCGCAACAAGCTCGGCTGGTCGAATCTCGCCAGCATGCTTGGGCGTATGGGTCGGCATGAAAAGGCCATGGAATTTGCCGGGCACGCCCTCGAACTGGACCCGCATTTCGTCGAGGCGCTCCTCCATAAAGCCACCGCCGCCAAAGCCTTGGGCCGGCCGGAGATCGTCAAAGAAGTCTCGTTGACCCTGGCCTCCATCGAGGCGAACAAATTCAAACGCGGCGTGTAGGCCGCGTGCCCTCACGCGGCGTTTGTTTCTATCATCTGCTCTGTAGAAACCATGCTTCTTCCCATATCGTTGACTGGAACGGCGATTGGCCGTTGGGGAGCGCAGGCGCCTCGCCTGCTATTTTTGGCACTCTCGCCGAAAACCCTTCTTACTTCTTTTGCGCTCCTTTCGTTTTTTCACAGTTATTTTTCATCCGTGGTTAGAACAGTTTTCTTTCTTGGTCTTGGGGGAACGGGCTACCAGCCCGTTGTGGCCGGCAACCTGCCGGCCACTTAAAAAGATGATTATTTCAGGGCTGTTGACAGGAACGATGATGGGCTGTTGGGGAGCGCGACCGTCCCGGTCGCAGAGTTCGGTGTCTCGCCGAAATTTTTTTCCCTCTTTTGTGCTCTTTGCGTTCTTTTGCGGCCATTTTTCATCTATGTTATCCGTGTCCACTTGTCCCGTTATCTTGTCCTGCAACAGCCTCCGGCGATGGCGTACCCATGACGACCAGTACGTCCGCCTGCTTTCCCTCCTCCCCTTAACGGGGAGGAGGTCAGGAGGAGGGGTGAGACAAACAGAAAGGCCTGACTCTGTGTGAAGTTCCCATTCGCGTCAAAACCCTTTTTATCCGTGTTCATCCGTGGTTAAAACAGCCTGCTAAAAATCTTTGTTCCCTTCGTTTTCTTCTGTAAAAACATTCTCTTTCTGGTTGGGGGGAACGGGCTACCAGCCCGTTGTGGCCGGCAACCTGCCGGCCACTTTTCCAATACGGTGGCTTCCAAGTCGCCATGGACTGAATATTCGGAAGGCAATGTGTCGCGGAGCGACACTGGAAATTAGCCCGGCACAACGTGCCGGGAAAGGCGTCCTCAAGGTTTTGCGTCCTGAAGGGACGCCGGAAAAGCGTTGTCATTAAACCGCCTGCGCGCATTTACATTGTTGATTTTGGGATTTTCTGCTAGATTGAATCAGTCACCGGAGCATTGACGAAAAAGATGTAGCATTGAGCCGCGAGGATTTTTGGCTTTTGGCAAGGCTTCGGCGAAGGCGCAGGTTCCAGAGGTACCCTGTAACTGAGTCGAAACGCTGTCAAAAGCCAAAAAGACCGCGGTCCGCATGGATTTCCAACTCAGCGCTACAGCTTTGATGGAAATGCTCTGAAGTCTCATCATGAGCACTTTTCCGCTGTCCACCTCAGCAAACAGCGTCGTCGCCATTCCGAATGGCGAAAAAATAATTCAAAGGATTTTTGCCTCCCCGGGTTCAAACTCTGCAAAAGCACGATGCATGGCCGACGCCGACGATGATCTGGTGTTGCAATGCCAAAAAGGCAATGCCTTGGCGTTTGAGCTGCTCGTGCGTAAACATCAACAAATGGTGCATGCATTGACATTTCGGATGACCGGGTCGATGGCGGACGCCGAGGACCTGGCGCAAGAGGCATTTATTCGCGCACACGGACAGATTCAGGCGTTCAACGGCGGCGCAAAATTTTCAACCTGGCTTTATAGCATCGCGATGCATGCCTGCCTGAACTGGCGGCGGGACGAAGCGCGGCGTTACCAGGCCTACGCTAACTGCGCGGAGGAAATGGGTACGCGGCAGCCGGTCGCGGCTGTTCCCGAAGATGAAATGGCCCGGCAGGCCCAGGCGGCGCTGATGAGATTGCCGTCCAAACAACGCGCCGCGGTCGTGCTGACGATTTACGACGGTTTGAACCACGCCGAAGCGGCGAAAATTTTGCGCTGTTCGGAGACAACCGTTTCCTGGCGCGTCTTTGCTGCGAAACGAAAATTGAAACGGCTGTTGTCGTTGAATGGAAAAAGCCATGAATGATTCGGAGCTGGAATCGAGATTGAAGAGCGTGCGCGTTCCGCGGCGGGCGGACGAGTACTGGGAAGATTTCCCCTCACGCGTGCGCGCGCAATTGCCGCCACCGGTCGTCGAACGCCCGCAAAAAGCGTTCTTGCCCCAATGGGCCTGGGCTGGTGGCCTGGCAATGGCCTGCCTGATGTTCGCGCTGGTCATCTGGCCGTCGCTGCAAATAGCGCTCAAAGATGGACGCGCGATCCATCGCGAACTGGCCCAGTTGCCGCATCATTTGCACATATTGATGGCCGATGAACACGGCATGCATTATCTGGTCGCCGACCAGAACTGATTTTATGGTCTCAGAAACCAAACAGGCTGAGAAAAAACCGGAATTGTCCGCGCCGAAAATTTTGGAAGACCTCGTGCAACAGGCCGAAAAGGCCGGCGCGAGCGACATCCATCTGCAGATGCGCGGACGCGCCGCGGAAGTCGCCTTCCGTCTCGATGGCGTCATCTCGTCGGTGACGGAACTGCCCGCCGAAGTCGCCGACCGGGTCTTTGGACGCGTCAAATTTCTTGCACGGTTGAAGACCTACCAGGAAACATTGCCGCAGGATGGCCGCATTGCGCGCGATGAATTGAAATGCCGCAACGATATCCGCGTGGCGACTTATCCCACCGTGACCGGTGAAAAAATTGTCCTGCGATTGTTCGGTACTGACCCGGTCAAAGCACTGGACGAAATAGAATTTTCGGACACAGCGCGACAGGAACTGGAAAAGTTTCTCGGCAAACCAAGCGGATTGCTCCTGCTCACCGGTCCCGCCGGCAGCGGCAAAACTACCACCATTTATGCCTGCCTGCGTCATCTGGCAGAAAAAGGCGGGCGGCATATCATCACCGTCGAAGACCCGGTGGAACAGATTGTGGCCGGCACTATGCAGACCGAGATCAACGAAGCCATCGGCCTTGATTTCGCCCGCGCCGCGCGGCATTTGCTCCGGCAGGACCCGCAAGTCCTCATCATCGGCGAGATCCGCGACGACGCCACCGCGCAACTTGCCGTGCGCGCTGGACTCACCGGCCATCTCGTGATCTCCACGCTTCACGCTGGTTCATGCCGTGGTGTTTTCGAGCGGCTCTTGACCATGTGCGCCGATCATTCCGCTGTGGCCAGTGCCGTGGAACTTGTCCTGAACCAGCGGCTTATGCGCAAGACGTGCCCAAAATGCGATGGAGCGGGCTGCGAAGACTGCTGCAAGACCGGATATAACGGACGCGTGCCCTTGGTTGAATGGTTGCGCATGGACGACACCATGCGCGAACAGGTGCGTCGGCGTGAACTGTCATCGCTCACGCCACCGCAAACACTCGAAGCCGCCGCGCGTTCATTGGTCAACCAGGGTGTGACCAACGAAGCCGAATTCAAACGCATCTTCGGCCTATGAATCCAAGCCCAACCTTTAAAAACACGCTTTTTCCCATGTCATTGACTGGAACGACGATGGGCCGTTGGGGAGCGCAGTCGCCCGCGTGCATTGCGAGGCCGACGTTCGGCTTCGGCGTCCTCGCCGAAATTTTTTTCCCTCTTTTGTGCTCTTTGCGTTCTTTTGCGGCTAAAAATCATTTCCTTCTTAAGTTCTTTCGCGGCCATTTTTCATCCGTTTTCTCCCTGTCCAATTGTCCCGCTATCTTGTCCCTCCATAGCCTCCTGCGACGACGGATTACTGATGAACAGCGCATCCGCCTGCTGTTCCTCCTCCCCTTAACGGGGAGGAGGTCAGGAGGAGGGGTGAGACAAACAGAAAGGCAGGACTCGATGATTTGTGTAAATTCGCGTCGATTCGCGTCGAAGTCCCTTTTTTCATCCATGTTTATCCGTGTCCATCCGTGGTTAAGATCATTCTCACCGTTCCTTTCTTTTGATGTTGGGCGTTCTAAAATATTTCCATCTTTGTTCCCTTTGTTTTCTTCTGTAAAAAAAATTAGCGTCAATCAGCGTTCATTAGCGGTTAAAAATCTTTTCCCTTTTGCACTCCTTGAGTTCTTTCGCGGCCATTTCTCATCCGTTTTCTCCCTGTCCAATTGTCCCGCTATCTTGTCCCTCCATAGCCTCCTGCGACGACGGATTACTGATGAACAGCGCATCCGCCTGCTGTTCCTCCTCCCCTCAACGGGGAGGAGGTCAGGAGGAGGGGTGAGACAAATAGAAAGGCAAGACTCGATGATTTGTGTAAATTCGCGTCGATTCCCGTCAAAGTCCCATTTTTCATCCGTGTTTATCCCGTGGTTCAAATCTAGACTGTTGAGAGCCTCAATCGGACAGCCCTCTCATTGTTCACAAGATGTCCTCTCGCTGTTCCTTCTCCAGGTGGAGAAGGTCAGGATGAGGACGGGCTTTAAAAACGCTCTCCCTTTCAAATCCACCCTTCGCAATTTAACATCTAAAAAATCTCTATCTGCTTTGTTTGAAAAGAGCGCCGAATCCGTGTTTACCCGTGTCCATCCGTGGTTAAGATCATTTTCACCATTCCTTTCTTTTGATGTTGGGCGTTCCAAAATATCTCCATCTTCGTTCCCTTCTGTAAAAACCATTAGCGTCAATCAGCGTTTATTAGCGGTTAAAAACTTTCCCCCTTTTTGCGCTCCTTGCGTTCTTTTGCGGCCATTTTTTGATGATTTGTGTAAATTCGCGTCGATTCGCGTCAAAGTCTCTTTTTTCATCCGTGTTTATCCGTGTCCATCCGTGGTTAAAAACTTTTGAATCATGAAAAACGACGAATTTGCCTTTTTCAACCAACAACTGGCCGCCATGTTGCGCGACGGCATCCCGCTCGAAGGCGCCCTGCATCGCCTCTGCGAGGACATGCGCCGCGGCAAATTGCGCGATGAACTTCAGGCGCTGGAAGCCGATCTCGCAAAGGGCACGCCCATTGCCGATGCCCTCAAGCCCCGCCAATTGCCCGAACTCTACAAGCGGATGGTCCTCATTGGCGTTAAAGGCAACGACTTGCCCGGCGCATTGACGATGCTCGCGGATCATTTCCAGAGGCAGAATGATATTTGGACCCGGCTCAAAAGCATGATGACCTATCCTCTCATAGTTATGTTCGGTGGTTTTGTAGTTTCATCTTTAATAGCATGTCTTTGGGCATTTGTGATTGGACCGGGTTTTCGTGGAATGTATTCAGGGATGGGCTTTAGGCTTCCTTGGGCTACTATCTTTGCACTTGATACGATGCAGGTGATTTGGGTTTTTCCGGTGGTTCTGGGAATTCTTTTCATCATAGCGGTAGGAATTCTCTTCCAGGCGGGCATGAGGGGAAAATTTCTTTGGCGGCTTCCTGCTTTCAAAGAGGCCACCATTTCACGTGTTGCCTCGGCCATCACGCTTTTGCTCAAAAATGGCGTTAATTTTCCAGAGGCCATTGGGCTTGTGGAGGAACTCGAAGAGCCGAATACTATCGCCGGGGATTTAAAATGGTGGAAGGGTAAATTGGCAGGCGGAGCCACAAAATTTTCAGATATCGCCGCAGCCAGCAAGGTGTTTCCACCCATGTTTACCTGGATTGTGGCCAGTGCTGGAGAAGATCTGACGGCAGGACTAAACCGCGCGGCGGAAATTTATCATTCTCGGGCCATGTACCGTACCGAAGTAGCGCTATTCTCTGTTCTGCCTTTGGCATCCTTGTTTTTGGGTGCAATCGTTATTTCGCAGGCGTTCTTTTTGATCAGTATGTTTCTTCCAATGATAACAATGGTTGAGAATATGTCCGGCTAAGCCGAAACTATGAGTAGCCTCTCTGAATTCCTCTTAGCCCTCATTTGGTATGGATTTTTGATCCTGTTTCCGGGATTAGTTTTTTCGTTGTTAGTCCATTATTTGCTTTCGCTGCCGATGAATCGCCGTGACCGTGCTCTATTTTTTCTTGATCTGGTCGAAACGGTTGTGCGACAGGGGCAATCCGTGGAACAGGCCATCGTCTCCGCGGCGGAAAACAAGGACCCGGCAATGGGGCCGCGTTATTTTCTTATTGCCGCGCATATCGAAAATGGCGCGAAATTAAGCGGGGCTTTGGAAAAGGTACCCTCCTTTCTGCCGCCCCAGGTCAATGCCATGCTTCAAGCCGGTGAAAAACAAGGCGACCTGAAAAAAGTTTTGCCGGCCTGCCGCGAAGTCTTGCGGCTGGCCCCTGATACCGTTCGTACTACTATGCATTACATGGTCGCCATCCTGCTCTTATTTGCGCCGATTGCCATTTTCATGATCAGCCTGATATCTACCTTTGTCATCCCAAGGTTTAGAGAAGTCGCCGCCGGAATAGGTGCTCCTGTATGGTCACTGACGGAATTTGTCTTTCATCATGTAGATTGGCTGGTTGCATTTGAATCCTTGGTATTCATTGGATTGATGATGGTGGCAATTGTTTATATCGGCGGGCCCGGGTTTGTTAGCTGCTTTCGATGCAACGCGGTTCCGATAATAGACTGGCTGGAATGGCGCATCCCTTGGAAAAGAAAAAAACTGCAACGCATTTTTTCCGCCATGCTTGCTGTTTTGTTGGATGGCGGTATGCCGGAAGGCGACGCGGTCCGGTTGGCCGGCGATTGCACGGCGAACGAAATCTGCCGGCGGCGTGCCCAACAGATTATTTCAGCGCTCCAACAAGGCGAAAGATTGCAGTCAGCTATCGACGCATTTGATGACACCGGCGAGTTTCAATGGCGGCTGGCGAATGCCGCGCATGGCCAGGGCGGTTTTTTAAAAGCCCTTAATGGCTGGCTTGAGGCTCTCGAAGCCAAGGCCTTTCAGCAGGAAGAGACCGCAACACACACCCTCACCAGCGGACTGGTTATCATGAACGGGGTGATCGTCGCGCTAATAGCGACGGCGGTGTTTGGCATTTTAATCGCGATTTTAAACGGAGCCTTGGTCGCATCATGAAAATAAAATTACAAAATGCGAATCAGCGATTATTGCGCCGACGTCGAGAGGGTATTTTGGAAATGGACCTCCTGATGGCCATGACCATTCTCACCCTGGCCATCCTGCCATTAGGATTTTCCTTCGCCCGCGAACGCGCCTCTCTCCGCGCAGAATACATGCGGAGCGCGGTCGATGAAATCGTGGACGGTGAGATGGAGATCCTGGCAGCAGGCGATTGGAAAAATTATCCGGACGGCGCGCAAAATTACATAGTTCATGGTAATACCGCAGCCCATCTGCCGGTGGGGCATTTTGAGCTGACCAAAAATGGAAATCACCTGCGTCTGGAATGGTTGCCGGACCATAAACAAGGCATTGGCACAATCACCCGCGAAATCACTGTGAAATGAACTTGCGATCATACCATCTTCGAAAAAATTCAGGCGAGTTATTGCTCGAGTGCATGGTGTATATGTCCGTGTTCGCCATCCTGCTGACTGGCACGATGGCCGTGTTCTATTTTTGTTGGGACCATTCATCGGCCTTGATCAGCTCCACGGAACAGATTCATTCCGCATTGAATGTCGGTGAGCGCTGGCGCGCCGATGTGCGCGCGGCCACGGGAACTATCTTTGTTCAAACCACTTCAAATGGAGAGACCATAAAAATCCCCGAGGGCCAAAATGAGGTCCAGTATCTCTTCAACACCAACCAGATGTCCCGCCAAAGCGGGTCCGCGAGCGCGGTCGTCCTGGTTAAAATCAAAACGTCCGCCATGACCATGGACGACCGTAGCGGTGTAACCGCATGGAAATGGGAACTGGAATTGACCCCGCGCCGCAACGAAACCCATCTGCCCTTATTGTTCACCTTTGAAGCCGTGCAACCGAAATCATGAAAATCCAACGCTCAAACCATGACGCGCACTGTGAAAGCGGCATGGCGGTATTTCTTATGATTGCCCTGTTGGCCATCATGATCATCCTGGTCACGGCTAATTTGAGCGCGCTGGCGCGCCTGCATCGCGAAGTCAAACTGCTTGAGCAACAACAGACCCAGCGACTGAATGCTTCGCAAACCAATTCTGCTGCCACCTCGCAACCGCTATCAAAATGAACGAAGGCGCCGCCAAAATCAGGATGATCAATTTGTCGCTCCGATGTTTTACCTTCGGCATGTTGGCATTATTGCCATTCATAGGGGTTCCGTTTGGACTGGTCGCCTTGGTCTATGCGGGAAAAGCGCGCGTGGCTGGAAAACAACGTTGGAACCCTGCCCATCGTTATCTAATGGTCGGAGGCGTCGTTGGCGCTTTATTTGTTCTTTTATGGGTAGTTGTTTTTGGTCTCATTTTGTGGAACACCTTGAATCCCTCGCCGGATTAGTCCGCATCGTGTAGCGCAGGTTTCCAAACCTGCTGACTTGAGCGTAGCGAAAGGGATTGCCTGAGCAAGGCGAAGGCAAGGCCCGTAGGGCCGAGCGAGTGAAACGAGCGAGCCAATCGCCGGCTTCCAAGCCGGCAGGTTGAAAAGATAGGCGTGTCCCTTCTTGTCCCTTTGTCTTTGAAATTTGGAGGCTTCTCGGACTATCTAATTGTCATTCATACGCTTACTCGTTTTTCTCTTCCATCCTCCGCCTTCTATCCTCCATTCTCGTCGTGCATTTTTTGTTTCCGGGAAACATTACACCTTCACATTTTCATGCTTAAATCACCTCATGCGAGATGCATTGACATATCGTTCGGGGAGCGCGCCCGCCTCGGGCGCAGTTTCGAGCGCCTCGCTCGAAACATTCATTACTCTCTCGCCCCGGTATTGCGAAGCCGGATGGACTGGACGTTTGCTGTGCGCGCGATTGCGTCCTTTTGCGCCCCCTCTCAACTCTCAACTCAAATCCCACTCCACCTGTCCTCCCTTACGTAATCTTACGCAATCTTACGCGAACTTGCGTTTAGTTAAACGTAACCCACTCTCTTTTTTTCCATTCCCCAAACCCCGGATTCCGGACGCCAGACCCAAGACCCCAAAAACAATGCGAACCTTTCTGAACCATTCTTACACTTATCCAATGAAGCGGACTGACGCCAATTGACGTGATTTGACGTATAACCCCGTTGCTGCATTGCCAATATTGCCACCACAAAAATTTCAGCTAAACTTCACAAGTGATTTACGACGCGTCATTGGACGAGCTGCTCCAAAAAGTTTGGGAAGGCAAACGCATTTCCCCGGCCGAAGCTTTGCGGCTTTATCATTTGCCATTGGAGGAACTCGGCGCGCTCGCTGATCGCCGTCGCCAACTGGCCAAGGCCAAAGAATTCGACGGCCACGGTAATGACATCGTCACCTACATCGTCGATCGCAACGTCAATTACACCAACGTCTGCAACGTCTATTGCAAATTCTGCGCCTTCTATCGCGTCGAAAAAGACGATGACGCCTATGTCATCTCGCTCGATGAACTGGACAAGAAGATCGAAGAGACCATCGCCCTCGGCGGCACGCAAATGCTCATGCAGGGCGGGCATCATCCCAAGCTGACCAAACAGTGGTATCTCGACCTCCTCTCCCACGTCAAAGGAAAGTTTCCTGATTTCAATATCCATGGATTCAGCCCCAGCGAGTTCATCCATTTCCGCGAAGTGTTCAATGAGCCGCTGGAAAAGATCATCGGCGATTTCAAGGCGGCGGGACTCGGCTCCATCCCCGGCGGCGGCGGCGAGATTTTGGTGGATCGCGTGCGCCAGCGCATTTCCCCCCTCAAAGCCATGAGCAACGACTGGCTTGAGGTCATGGACGTGGCGCACCGGCTGGGATTGTATTCGAGTGCCACTATGATGTTCGGCCACGTGGAGACGGTCGAGGACCGCATCGAGCATCTGGAACGGCTCCGTGCGCAACAGGACAAATCGCTGGGTTACAACAAGGGCCATTTCACCGCGTTCATCTGTTGGACCTTCCAGGCCGAGCATACGAAATTGAAAGCCCCGACCGTCGGCGCGCATGAATATTTGCGCACGCAGGCGCTGGGCCGCATCTACCTGGACAATTTCACCAACGTGCAAAGCTCATGGGTCACGCAAGGCCTGGAGATTGGCCAGGTGGCGCTCAAATACGGCGCGAACGATCTCGGCAGTATCATGATCGAGGAAAACGTCGTGTCGCAGGCCGGCACCACGTTCCGCATGACCGTGGACGACATGAAACGGCTCATTTCCCAGCTTGGCTACGAGCCACGCCAGCGCAATAACTGGTATCAGTTGGTGAATTAAGCTTGCCCGACTTTTTCTTTGCCGCGACAATTTCATCATGGCCACGCCGTCTCTCTCACGAGTCATCAAAGACCCGAAAACGCGCTTCAACTGGCGCTTGAGCGATGTTCTGCGTTGGAGCAAATCGCGCTGGCTGGAATTGCGCACCCGGATCACCGGCCAAAAATATCACTGCCACGCGCTGGCCGGCCTCTCGGATTATAATATCGCCATCAATTCCGATATGACCGTCTCCTGCAATTGTCAGGACTACGACGGCACCGGGCATATTGGTGACCTGCGAAAAAATTCCTTCGAAGAGATTTTTTTCGGCCCGGTCGCGCAAAAATTCCGCGCCGATTTGGCCAAAGGAAAAATTCCCATCACCACCTGCGCTCGTTGCGGCGATCTGCACCGGCTCAAGCGCGGCGAACCAGCGCCCAAACCGCGCTTGCCCTATCGCGGAATTCTTTTAGAGAATACTGTCATCTGCAATGTGGATTGCATCGGCTGCGCGCGTGAAGGTGCGGCGAACATCCGGACGAAAAAGACCATGCCCCTGGCCGAATTAAGCCAGATGGCCGACCTTACTGCGCGCCTGGGCATGGAACGCATCTTTTATCTGAACCTCGGCGAGCCGTTCCTCTCGCCCACGATTTGCCAGGAACTGCCGCTCCTGCGCCAAAAAAATCCGAGTGCCTATATCCGCGTCTCGACCAACGGCGTTCTGCTGAATACCGACGCCAAGCGCGAGGCAGCATTGAACTTGAGCGACATCCAGTTTTCCATCCACGGCATCAGCGAAGAGATGTCCAATAAATACATGATGCGTGGCAATTTCGACAAAGCATTTGAAGGCATGAAACAAATGGTCATCTACCGCGACGCTCGCGGCGCGAAGATGCCGATCCTGGAATGGAAATATCTCCTCTTCAATTGGAATGACCATCCCAAAACCATTGCCCGCGCCATTGAGATGGCCAAAGAGATCGGCGTGGACATCATTTCCTTCTGGCCGACCGGCAACCCGTTTTACGGAATATCATGGCGCTACCGGCTGGGCCGGTTCAATAATATCGGTCGCGAAAGCTGGAAGGGACGTGAAGTGATTTTACGCCCTGACAACGCCGCCGCGGCCAGATGAAAAATGTTTTGGCGAAATGGGGACTGCCCCTCCTGACGCTGTTCACCTTTTTTTTCCTGCTCGGCAGCCGCTCGCTCAACGAGCCGGACGAGGGCCGTTATGGCGAGATCGCCCGGGAAATGATTGCTACCGGCGATTGGCTCGTCCCCCACCTCTGGTACCTTCCTCACCTGGACAAACCGCCGATGACCTACTGGCTGGTCGCGGTGTCCATGAAACTCTTCGGACAAAACGAATGGGCCGTGCGCCTGCCCCTTGCCCTGGCTGGCATCAGCGGCGTTTGGGCTGCATTTTTGCTCGGCAGTTCGTTGGGCGGACGGCGTGTCGGCATCTGGAGCGCCCTGATTTTGCAGACCTCCATGCTCTACTTCGTCATGGCGCGGATGTTGACCACGGACATTTTTCTGACGCAATTCATTGCCTGGGCCATGTACTTCTTTTGGCGAAGCTGGCTGTGCTTGAAAAATCCAATGCCGGGATTCTTGCAGTGGCACATCGCCGGTTGGGCGGCTGTCGCGATGGCGTTTCTCGTGAAAGGCCCGATCGCTTTGGCGATTCCTGCGGTGGCGTTGCTGGTCCTCATGATTGTCCATCGGAAAGAAATCCACTCACCAAAACTTCTCTGCGCAGGCCTCTTGGCCGGTTTCAGTGTTTTTTTGCTTCTGGCCGCGCCGTGGTTCCTATTGGTATTCCAGCAGGTGCCGCAGTCGGCCCATTATATGATCCTGGGACAGGCCGCCGGTCATTTGCTCGGCACTACCATCAAGAACCGCACCGGAAACCCGTTCTATTTCTTTGGCATCCTGGCGATCGGGCTGCTGCCCTGGACCGTTTTGCTTGGCTGGCTTTGGCGCCGTTCAGAAGTCGCAAAAGACGGACGCCTCATGTTGAACACCTGGGCCATTTTTACGTTCGTGCTCTTTTCCCTGTCTCACGCAAAATTACCCGCTTATATCCTGCCTATTTTCCCGGCGCTGGCGGTCCTGCTCGCATTGAGATTCTTCAGTGGCGAACGCATCCTCGATTCGATGCCAAAAATCATATGGCAGATCTGCCTGGCCGCCTCATTATTGCTGCCGGCCGGTTTTCCCTGGGCATTAAAAATTGCCTTCAAAGATGTGCTGCCTGAATGGATGATTTTGCAAACAGGAATCCTGGCAGGAATAATCATTTTGATTTTGGTCCTGTCGCAGAAGTGGAAAATACAAACTCTCCCTGTCGTTGCAGCAGGTTTATCGCTTGCAGGATTTTTCATCGTTGCCGCGGAGATTTCGCAATTCGAATCCACTTTGCGAGCCAATCAGACCTTCAAACCTCTTGCTCTCGAATTGGCGAAGGATGTTCAACCGGACGATGCCGTCGTTTGCTGGGGAAAATTTCCGGAGGGCCTCCCGTTCTATTCCGGCGGCGCGATTTCCGCCACGCACCGCCCATATCTCGGCGACATCGATCTGACGCAGGTGCCATTCGAATTTCCGGGCAATCGCGAGCGGTACGGAAATTTTCTCCTGGCTGATCAGGATGCGCTGGCCATGTTATTAAAAAGTGGAAAAAAAGTTTGGTTCGTCGCGCGAGGCAGCACTTTAACAGATTTCCAGAAAGCCTATCCGACTACACCTTTGCATCTGGTCTTGACCGACGGACAATGGAATTTGTTCGTGAACCAATAAAACCGCCGGAAGCTCATTTTTCTTGAAGTGTAGGGCTATTTCCTACAACAATTCCGCATTCAGAATGAAAATATTATTGCTCGGGCTGGGCCGTTGGGGTGTCAATCATTTGCGCAATCTCCACTCGCTCCCGGTGGAATTGTATGTCGCTGAGGTCAGCGAAAAACAACTCGAACCGGCGCGCAAGCTGGGTTTGCCCCCGGAACGCCTCGCGACCGATTACAAAAAATTCGCGGACAAAGTTGACGGGGTCGTCATCGTTACGCCGGCCCAATCCCATTTTCCTCTCTGCAGGGAATTCCTCGAAGCGGGCAAGGATGTCTTCGTTGAGAAGCCCCTGACGCTGGCCAGCGACGAGTCCAAGCAACTCGCCGAATTGGCCCGGGCCAAAGGCCGCATTTTGCAAGTGGGCCATATTCTGCGCTTCGACCCCGCCACCCTCTGGCTGCGTGAAGCTATCCAAAATGGCGACTTCGGCTGCGTCAACATGCTTCGCGGCCATTTCGGCGGCTTCAAACGTCCGCGCAACGACAGCGGCGTCATGTTCGCCGACGGCATTCATTTCGTGGACCTGTTCAATTTCATCCTCGATGCCATGCCCTCCCAGGTCCTGGCCGTCCATCACGATTTCATGGGCCGCGGCATGGACGACGTCTCGCTCCTGTCAATGGAATACGTTACGCCGCGCGGAAAAACCTGGGCGACCGTCGAGAACGATTATTTCATTCCCGGAAAATTCCGCGAAGTCATCGTTTGTGGCCAAAAAATGAGCGCCATCTGCGATTACAATGTCGCGCAGTACAAAATTAAGACCTACGCGAACAATCATATTGCCGAAGGCAAAGATTTCAAAGCGGTCGAAGGCGTAGTCACCCAGATCGAAACGCCGCCGGAAGAACCGTTGCTCGCGGAGTTGCGCGCCTTTCTCGATTCGATGAAAACCCACCAGGCGCCCCGTGCCGACGGCTGGTCCGGTTATGATTCAGTCCGCGTCATGAACGCCGCGTTGGAATCTGCTAAAACCCGCAAAGCTGTCGAATTGAAATAATCCACGAATTTCGCGAATGGGCGCGAATTAAAAATAATAACAATTAAACCACGGAGCAACTATGGCGAAGCAACTTATATTCAAAGAAGAGGTTTATGCGATCATCGGTGCGGCAATGGAAGTGCATAAGGAAAAGGGTTGCGGGTTCGCCGAGCCGGTTTATCAGGAGTGCATGGAGATCGAACTCGCTGGCCGAAACGTTCCGGCAGAAGCTCAGAAAGAGATGAAGATTTTCTATAAAAGGCGGCAACTTAAGAAAACTTATCTCGCGGATTTTATTGCTTACGGCAAAATCATCGTCGAACTCAAAGCTTTGGATCAATTAACCTCTCGCGAAGAATCACAAGTCATCAATTATTTAAAAGCGTCGGGTTTTGAAGTCGGTCTATTAATCAATTTTGGCGCGCAAAGCCTTCAATGGAAGCGTATCGTTTTGACCAATCAGCCGATTGACTCCGTTGACCTGCAAGTTCAAACCCAAAAAATTAGTGATAATTCGCGTAATTCGCGGATTTAAGACCTTATGAGCAAAATCCCATTATCAAAATGTTTCTTGAATGCCGAAGTGGAAGAAGCCGCGTTGCGCGCGCTCCGCTCCGGCCAATATATCCTCGCCAACGAATGCAAGGCCTTTGAAGCCGAACTGGCTGCGCATACCGGCGTGAAACACGCCATCCTTGGCTCATCCTGGACGATGATCGTTCATATGCTCCATCTCGCCCAGGGTTTGAAGCCCGGTGACGAAGTGATCGTGCCCTCTCACACCGCGTTTCCGACCATGGAACCGCTCATCCATTGCGGCGCCACGCCGGTCTTTTGTGATATCGACGAAACATTCTGCCTGGACGTCGAGCAACTCGAATCGCTCATCACGCCACGCACCGTTGGCATCATCCCCGTCCATATCTACGGCCATCCCGTTAATCTCGACCGCGTATTTCAGATCGCCGCAAAACGCAAACTTTGGGTTCTCGAAGATTGCGCCCAGGCGCAGGGCGCAAAATATAACGGCAAAACTGTCGGCTCCGTGGGCAACTTCGGCGCGTTCTCATTCTTCCCGTCCAAGAACCTCACCGTGCTTGGCGATGGCGGATGCCTCCTGACCAACGACGATGCCTTCGCCGACAAAGTCCGGATGCTGCGCAATCACGGCCGCAAGGACAAATACCATCACGAATTCGCCGGGTTCAACGTGCGTTTCAATGAGATCCAGGGCGCCATCGGCCGCGTGATGTTGAAACACCTCGACTCGTTCAACGACAACCGCCGCAAGATCGCCGCGCGTTACAATGAGCGGTTGAAAGACATCGTTCGCACGCCGATGGAGAAACCCTGGGCGCATGCCGTCTATCACATGTATGTCCTCCGTGTTGAACGGCGTGATGAATTGCAGAATTTTTTGAAAGAGCGGAACATCGAAACCGGCATCCATTATCCCGTGCCGAACCATCAACAACCAGCCATCACCAGCAGGTTTAAGAACATTCCGCGCCTTCCCCGGACCGAACAGGCCGTCAAAGAGATCCTTTCCCTCCCCGTCCACGGTGAAATGAGTCTCGACGCGGCGGATAAAGTCGCCGATGCTATCGGCGAATTTTATCGAAAGAAATGATGGCCGAAGCTCCCGAGATCAGTCTCGTCATACCTTGTTACAATGAGGAGGGCAACCTGCATGAATTGGTGAAGGCCATTCGCGCCGCCGTTGAACCGCTCAAACTCGGCTACGAGATCATCATCACCGACGATTGCAGCCGGGACAGATCCTGGCAGCTCCTCAAAGAACTCGCCGCTGGCGACCCGCGCATCCGCGTCCAGCGCTTCGAATACAATTGCGGCGAAAGCGCGGCCCAATGGGCCGGCATGAAGATTTCCCAAGGGCGATACATCGTGACTCTCGACGCCGACCTGCAGAACGACCCCAAAGACCTCCCCAAATTGCTCGAAGCGATCAAGGGTTACGATTGTGTTTGCGGCACACGGGTGGATTCGCGCAAGCAGGGTGATAATTTCGTGCGCGTCGCCTCCTCGCGCATCGCCAATTGGGTGCGCAACAAACTGTCCGGCGAGAACATCAGCGACGCCGGCTGCTGTTACCGCGTCTTCAAGCGCGAGTGCATCGAAAACCTGAAATTTTTCAAAGGCATGCACCGGTTCATGCCCACCCTCTTCAAGATCGAGGGCTATACCGTCGTGGAAGTGGCCGTCTCCACCAACCCGCGTTTCGCCGGCAAAAGCAACTACGGCGTCTGGAACCGTCTCTTCGCGTCCTTTTACGACCTCCTCGCCGTGCGCTGGATGAAAAGGCGCATGTTCAAATACAAAGTCGCCGAAACGATCAATTGACGCATCGGAGGGCGGAACTCCGCGACGCCCTGAATTCTCTTTCCTTCGGCTGAAAGCCACCTCCATCGTAGCCGAGGGCAACGCCCTCGGAATACGTCCATAAATCTCATTGCCCTTTCAGAGGGCATTTCCTTATTAGCCGCAAACTCTTATTTCTATTGAACAAAACTCAAAAAATGACGAATTGAGTTTTTATAATCGCGTTAGTTTTAAAATGTCAGCAAATGCCTATGTTCATTGTTTTTCTCAACGTAGGCATCGGAACACCGCAAAATGCGAAAAGCTAAAATTTGCGCTTTTACCAATGAAATGTGGTTTCATTAAAATGAATAAGGAAACACCCTCTGTAAGGGCGATCCTTTTTCCCTACTTTTTCCCGTCCACACGGTTACAATTTTGACGAAAATATTGTATGCAACGATTCCTGATCAAATGCGCCAATTGCGCGCTCTTGATCCTCATCATCATTGGCCTGCCCGTGGCGACGCATAAAAATCTCGGGAACCTGCGCATCACCTCAGCCTCGGTCTCACAATTGGTCTTGTTTTGGGGATTGTCTCTCTCGCTGGCCGGGAACGCCTTCGCCGCATTGTTCCTGCTCAAAGGCCGCAAAGAACGGACGCTTTGCTGGGAATGGACCGCCCTCTTCGGCGTGGTATTGTTCGCCTTCACTGCCTTCGTCTTCGGCTATTTCAATTTCGATTGGCTGAAACGCGGATTGTTATGGCTCAAAAGCCATGTCTAAACGTTGAAAATCGAATTGAGCTTTTCCCCTGAATCCGTCATATCTTTGTCATGCTCGCGAAGGTTTCCTCGGCTGCGTTGAACGGCATTGAGGCTTTTCCGGTTGAAGTCGAAGTCAACGTCACTTATGGCGAAACCTTCGTCGCTTTGGTCGGATTGCCCGATGCCGCCGTCAAGGAATCCGAGGATCGTGTCTCCACCGCGCTCGCCAATTCCGGTTACAAATTTCCTATGGGCAAGACCACCATCAACCTGGCGCCCGCTGACATCCGGAAGGAAGGCCCCAGCTTTGACCTGCCCATCGCGTTGGGCCTGCTCGCCGCCAGTGAGCAGATCGAGACCGACCAGTTGGATAATTTCGTCATCGTTGGCGAACTGGCTTTGAGCGGCGCCGTGCGCCCCGGCAAAGGTATTCTGCCCATCGCCATCCAGGCCAAAGCCGAAGGTAAAGCAGGAATCCTTGTTCCGACCGAGAACGCAGCCGAAGCCGCCGTTGTTGCCGGATTACAAGTCATCCCCGTCCAAAATCTCCGCGAAGCCGCGCAATTTCTTGAAGGCGAGATTAAGATCACGCCCAAACGTGTGGACATCGCCAAAATCTTTGAACAGGGCCACGACGACGAACTCGATTTCAGCGAAGTCAAAGGCCAGGAGAACGTCAAGCGCGCCCTGGAGATTGCCGCAGCCGGAGGCCATAACATTTTGCTCATCGGCCCGCCCGGCACCGGCAAATCCATGCTCGCCAAACGGCTGGCCACAATTCTGCCGCCGCTGACTCTCGACGAAGCGCTCGAAACCACCAAGATCCACAGTATCGTTGGATTACTCGCGCCGGGCCAGGCGCTCGTCACGCAACGGCCCTTTCGCGCGCCACATCACACTGCCAGCGATGCCGGTTTGCTCGGCGGAAACATCAACCCCACACCCGGCGAGATTTCCATCGCACATCACGGTGTTCTCTTTTTGGACGAGTTGCCGGAATTCAAACGCAGCGTCCTTGAGACCATGCGCCAGCCCTTGGAGGAAGGCAAGGTCACCATTTCCCGCGCCGCCGGCACCATGACCTTCCCGTCCCAATTTATGCTCGTCGCTGCGATGAATCCAACTCCTGACGGAAAAATGCCTGGGGAGTCCAAAAGTTCCCCGCGCGAGATCCAAAATTATCTCGGTCGCATTTCCGGCCCACTGCTCGACCGCATTGATCTTCATGTGGAAGTGCCGCAGGTGAAATTCCGCGAGATGTCCGGCGAGCGTACCGGCGAAACTTCGGAGCAGATCCGCGGGCGTGTCCTCAAAGCCCGTGAGACCCAACAGAAGCGCTTCGCCCATAAACGCAAGATCACCTGCAACGCGCGGGTTGGGCCAAAAGAACTGAAGGAATATTGCGCCCTCGATGAATCAACGCAGGAACTATTGAAAAACGCGATGACGGAACTTAATTTCAGTGCCCGCGCTTACGACCGCATTCTCAAAGTAGCGCGGACGATTGCAGATTTGGCCGACAGCGAAAACATTTTGGGTGAGCATGTTTCCGAGGCGATTCAATATCGTTCGCTCGACCGGCAATTGTGGACATGATGCAAATCCATGAGTGAACCCGTTTCTCCTGGCAACGCCGCACCTGCGGACGCAGCCGAACCGTTGCTGCTCATCATTGCAGACATCAGCGGCTACACGCGGTACATGACCGCCAATGCCAAAACTCTGGCCCACAGCCAGGCCATCATCACTGAACTTGTCAAAACGATCATCCGGCAGATTGAGTTGCCCATCGAAGTTGCCAAACTCGAGGGCGATGCAATTTTTTTGTTCTGCCGCAAACAAGGCGGGGCGCAACCCTGGCCGGAGGCCCGGCGCATCATCAGCGAAAAACTTCTCACATTTTATCGCGTGTTCGGTGAAAAGGTCGGCGAGTTGAGCCGTTCCACCGTCTGTACATGCAGCGCCTGCCGTCACATCGAAACACTGCGGCTGAAGATCATCGTCCACAGCGGCGAGGCATTGTTTCATCGTGTCCTGAATTTTGTCGAATTGGCCGGCGTGGATGTCATCATCCTGCACCGGTTGTTGAAGAATTCAGTCAAAGCCGATCAATATCTGTTGCTCACCGAATCGGCGCGGCGCGACCTTGAATTCCCCGCGCACATCCAATTGGTCGCCGGCTCGGAAACGTTCGATAACGTGGGGAAAATTAATACTTTCATCTTTCTGCCGGACGGTCCGCCAACATCCGACGATGTCCATTCAACGCGTTCCTTTTCTCAGCGATTCGGTGAATCATGGCGGTTATATTGCAAACTTTGGTTTGCGCCGTTCATTACGCGCCCGGATGGCTTTCGTAATCTCACCTTTGGTTCCAGTGCCTTGGGACGGGCTGCTTTTGCGTTATTGGTCGTGCTGCTCACGCCGTTCTTTCTTCCGGTCGGCGCGATCTTTGTTTTGTTTCACGCTCTGAAACCAGCTTCCCAAGATGACCATGCTCATGCTGGCCACAAACATTAACCATTGATTTGGCTGGCCTTAAGGGTATTGGAAGGAACATATTTCCCGAAATACTATGCAAAGGCATTTCGTCAGCTCTCGCCATTATCTCGCATTCATCACCGCCATGATCGCAATCGGAGTCGCGTGCTGTACTCGGGCCACTAATCTCACCGACTCGCTGACCTACGATCCCCAGTTTGGAGCGAATCGCACCAACATCATTTATGCCGAGGCCGACCACCAAAAATTATATCTCGACGCCCACGTGCCCGACGGCGACGGCTTGCATCCCATCGCCATCATCGTCCACGGCGATGGCTGGATGTCCGGCGACCGGCGGCACGAGATCAGTGAGATGTTCGAACCGCTGACCCGCTCCAACTTTACCTGGTTCTCCATCGAATACCGTCTCGCCCCGACCAACCGTTGGCCCGCCTGTTTTGACGATGAAGAAACCGCCGTTCGCTGGGTAAAAGCCCACGCGAAGAAATATAAGGGCGACCCCAAACGCATCGCGCTCATCGGTTATTCGGCGGGCGGACACCTCGTGACTTTCGCGGGGACTCATCCCGAGCATGGCGCGCGCGTGAATGCGATAGTCGGCCTCGCGCCACCCACCGATCTGGTGTCCGACAACGTCCGGCGCGGCGGCCTTACCATCTCTATGCGTTCTCTTTTTAACTTTCCCAACACGAACATCGACGACCATGCGCGCGTGATCCTGAAAAAAAATTCGCCGCTCACGTATGTCCAGCGCGGGTTGCCGCCATTCTTGATCGTGCAGGGCGATAAGGACCGGACCGTGCCGCACACCCAGAGTGAAGCTTTCCAGGCCGCGCTCCTGGCCAAAAACGATGCCTGCGATTTCATTACCATCACCAATGCCCAACACCGCATCCGCGATTGGGACAAATTCGACCCGCAATGGCAGGGCCAGGTCATCACCTGGATGGAACAAAAGATGCCCCCGCGTTAGGGCATTAAGGGAAAACTGAAACTAAAAGCCAAAGTAACCGCTGCTTGTTCTCAGTTCTCAATCTGCTTTTGCGCGCGATTGACCAGGTTGAGCAAAGAGATTTTCGAGGCGGCTTCCCGTTCGGCGGTTTCGATCCGCGCGAATTCCCCCAGCACCTCCGCGCGCACCGGCTCGTCGCGCGTCGCCGTCTCCTCGCCGTTGCCGGAGCGCATCGCCCGCAAAATATGATGCGCCGTGATGTCTTCCAGCGGACGCGCCGGCACATAGGCATTGTCTGCGCCCGAAATCTCCGTCACCAGATGCGCGCCGAGCAGTGGTTGTAACACCTGTTGCGCCAGCCGCGAGGGTATGCCCAGCGCCGTGGAAAGCTCCTGTGTCGTTGCCGCCGGTTTCCCGCCCCGGAAATTTTGCCCGATATAAGTCATCAACCGCAATGCGATAAATTCTCGTCCGCGCTGGTTCACCGTCTCCACCAGTTTGTCCTGGAGATATGACCGGCGGTTTTGATACGCATATGCCACCTGCGCGCCGAACAGCAGGAAGACCCACGAAACATAGATCCCCACCATGAACACCGGTATCAGTCCCAGGCTCCCATAAATCTTGCTGTTCATCACCACACGCGATACGTACAAAAATCCAAAAACATTGTTCAGGTGCCACAGCGTTCCGCCCACAAATCCACCCGCCAGCGCCGCCTCAAACCGCACCTTCGTGTTCGGGATCAAAAGGTACATCAATGCAAACGTCAGCCAGAGCACCGCCAGTTGCAGGAAATACATGATGAACGCCCACGCGATCGGCATCGCCGTCATGATGTGTTTGGTCGGCGCAAAATGCGCGCCGTTGCCCAGCCCGACCGCCGCCGCGATCAGCAACGGCCCCAGCGTGATCGCCATCCAATAATACGCCAGCCGCACGTGCCACGGCCGCTCGATCGTCACACCCCAGATATCGTTGAACGTGCCCTCTATCCGGTTGAGCATTGAGATCGCCACAAAGATCAGCATCACCATGCCCGTGATCCCCAGCGCGCCGCTGCGGACATTGTGGATGAACTCGTGGATCTGGTGGTCCACCTGCTGCACCGTCGCAGTCACCTGCTCGTCTTCGGCTCCGGAAGGAGCATTCGCCTGGCCGGTTGCGATGAGCATGGAATTGGTGTCATCGATCGAATCGGGCAACAACTCATTCGTCCCGGGGATCGGCAACGGATTCGTATCCGCCTCGCTGGACGGTATGACATCGGCCACGAACGAATCCACAAATTTGTAGATCTGCTCCTCGCCGGTCTTTTTCAGGATGCTGCTGGTGACGCTGATGGCCACCGCCAGCAACGGGATCAACGCCAGCAAAGTCGTGTAGGAAAGTGCCGACGCGCGGATCAAACAGCGGTTGCGCACGAAACTGCCCCAGACGAGCACCCAGAGATGCACGAAATGCTCCAACTGGTTGAATTCACTTTCCCCGCCGGTGTGTTTGCCGGTCAGAATTTTGGCAAGGCGCGAGAAAGACCTTTTCGGCATGGCGACTCACGCTAAACGGAGCGCCCCTCCAAGTCAATCAGAGCTGATTGTCGCGAGCTGTGGATCTTGTCCGGGGAGCGTGCCCGCCTCGGGCGCAGTTTCCAGCGCCCTCGCTGGAAACATTCAGTCAGACACCATTCCGCTTGGCTCCTTCGTTTCTTTGTTGTAAAAATTCTTCGTCTTGGTTTTTTATTTGCGGTTGTCGAATCCTCTTTGCGCCATTCTATTTTCTTTTACAATGGCATCGGGCGTCCGTAGCTCAATTGGATAGAGCTTCTGACTTCGGATCAGAAGGTTGCAGGTTCAAGTCCTGCCGGACGCACCAGATATATACATTATGCAAAAGCGTCTCATTACCGCTGCTTTGGCACTCCTTCTCTCCGCCGCTTCCCTTTATTCGATGACGCTCGAACAGCGCCGCGAATATCGCGACCATCTCCAACAAATCTTGCCCGCTGACCCTGCATTCAATCAATGGCTCGAGAAATCCAACGCGTTGCCGCCGGACTTCGATGCCTTGCCGCGCAACAATCGTCTCCCCGACCCGCTCACGTTCCTCGACGGCAGAAAAGTGAAGACGCCCACGGACTGGCAGAAGCGTCGCGCCGAAATCATCAAATTGTATGAGCAGTACGACATCGGCACCATTCCGCCCAAACCCAAGCTCGACCAGATCATTCCAGTCGATCCCACAAATGTAAGCCGTGGATTCGGCGGCTTTAGTTTTGGCGGCCCCTGGGCCAAGGCCGTTGAAGGCTGTGTGACCAACACCGTGGATTTGAAATACGGTCCCGATGACAAGATCACCACACGCGTGACATTAACAATCCCTCCCGGCAAAGGGCCGTTCCCGGTCCTTATCGGCGGCATGCCCGGCGTCACGAGCCGCGGTTACATCGCCTGCTCGATGAACGAAAGCGTCGATCCACCCACGGCGCCGAACATCGCCCAATACTATCCCGGCTACACCTTTGGCTCGATGGGCCAGACCGCCTTCACCGCGCAAATGATCGTCGATTATCTCTACACGCGCCCGGAAGTGGACGAGCAATGCATCGCCATCACCGGATATTCCCGCACCGGCAAGATGGCTGCCATCGCGGCCATGCTCGACAAACGCATCACCGCGTGCGTGGCCGGCAGCACTGGCGTGGGCGGCATCCTGCCATGGCGCACCGCCGGCGAGCGCGGTAGCGGTGAAGGCATCGAGACCACCACCCGCAACTTCCCCGCGTGGTTTTATCCGGGCCTGCGCTTTTTCGCCGGACGCGAAGACCGCCTGCCCATCGATGGCAATCTGCTGGCCGCAACCATCGCGCCGCGCTCGCTCATAAGCATCTACGGCCTGAGCGACGAGGTCGGCAACATCTACGGCAACGAGCAGAGCTATTATTCATCAGAAAAAGCGTACCAGTTGCTTGGCGTTCCGGACCGCAACAGCATCCTGCACCCGCCTGGACATCATGGCGCCAACGACATCAACGCCACCATGAACTGGCTGGACATCCAGTTCGGCCGGTCGAAAGCGACATGGACAAACGATTTCCTGTTCTCGTGGGACTTCAACCAATGGCGCACGAACAATGATGAGACGGTGGACCTTAGCCAATTCCCCGCGCATAGCAATGATGTCCTAAGCTCCGTCACCTCACTTGCCGATTGGCAAAAGAAATCCGCCGGCATCAGCAACTCGATCGAATGGATGTTGGGCGATACTAACGGCGGCACAGCCGGACCCGATCCCGCACAACGGCCCAGGAGCGACGTCGTCGATTGGGCCATTAACCGTGGAAATTCCTTCGGCTGGCTCCAGCCCGAAAAAAACCAGACCGCATACCGCAGCTTCACCTTTGGCGATGGCACCCGCGCCGAGATTTACTATCCGACCAACATGGTGGCGAATGCGAAACTTCCCACCGTCATCTGGCTGCATGGGTTCAGCTACCCGATGGGCTACATGTGGGTCTATCGCCAGAAACCCGACCTGCATCCGATCCTCGCCCTCGTGCAGGCCGGTTATGCCGTGGTGGCCTTCGACCAAACCGGACAGGGCAGCCGCACCGCCGAGTTCGCCACTTTTTATGACCGCTTTCCTCACTGGTCGCGTTTGGGCCGCATGGTCGCCGACACCCGCGCTGCCATGGACATTTTGCCGCAACAGGACATCGTGGACACCAATCGTATCTACCTCTACGGCTATTCCGAAGGCGGCATCGTGGCCCTGCACACTGCCGCGCTCGACCCGCGCGTGAAGGGCGTCGTTTCCCTCTGCGGCTTCACACCCATGCGGACCGACACCGCCGCCAAAGGCACCGGCGGCCTGGCGCGCTACAGCATCGATTTGCCGCTCGTGCCCCGGCTCGGATTTTTCATCGGCCACGAGCCGCAACTTCCCTACGACTACAACGAACTGCTCGGCCTGATCGCGCCGCGCCCGGTCTATGTCCTTCAACCGCTCCTCGACCGCGACGCCACGCCCGCGAACGTGGAAACCGCCGTCAGCCAGGCAAAGAAAATTTATTCCCTCTACAGCGCGCCGGACAACCTGACGCTCGACGAACCCTGGGATTACAACCGCCTCCCCGAAGCCACGCAAGACCGCATCATCAAGTGGATGAGCCAGAATATGCGCTGAATCAAAACCCCGGAGGGGTGACAGCTATTAGCCCCGGGTAAGCGAGTCTGCGAGCGCCACCCGGGGTATTCAGTCCAAAACGACAGCCGCCATTTGCGAAGCCGCGCGAAGCGCGTATCTTAACTGCGGGAAAAATAAAAAGGCCCGGTATTCTCCCCCTCCGTTTTCTCTGTTCTCTCCTGTTCAAATTATTTTTTAGCTTCATAACTTTGTTTCTTCGTTGTTAAAGAGGTCATTACAAAATCCGCCTAAAACTTTGCTTTTTCTGATATTTCCAGCCGAACCTGAGAAACCGGGCCATGGCTGCTTGCCTTCCGCTTAAAACTTATTACGGTATCACAAAAACCGTGAAAAAAAGCCCTGCGATATCCTGGCGGAACGACGCCGAAATGTTCGAGCTGATCCGCAATGAACTCTACACCCCCGTGGTCGGCGATATCCTGGATGATCTCGGCCACACGCACCAATTTCTGCCGCAGCCCATCCAGCCAATGCGCGAGGAGATGCGGCTGGCCGGTCGCGCCATGCCCGTTGTGATGATCGATGTCTATGGCAAACAGAAAAAACCATTCGGCCTCCTGACGGAAGCGCTCGACCAGCTTGAACCGGGAGAAATTTATCTGGCCAGCGGCGGCGATATGCGTTGCGCGTACTGGGGGGAGATCCTCACGGCTACCGCCAAAAAACGCGGTGCCGTCGGCGCAGTCATCAACGGTTTTCATCGCGATACACCCAAGGTGCTGGAACAGAGGTGGCCGGTCTTTTCGCGCGGGCGTTTCGCTCAGGATTCAGGAGTGCGCACGCAAGTGGCGGATTACCGCTGCCCCATCGAGATCGGGCAGGTCACCGTCCAGCCGGGCGACTTGATCTTTGGCGACCTCGACGGCGTTGTGGTGGTGCCAAAAAAAGTTGAGGCCGAAGTCATCGCCCGGGCGCTCGCCAAAGCGCGCGGAGAAAAACTCGTGCGCAAGGAGATCGAAGCCGGCATGAGCAGCACCGCGGCGTTCAAAAAATACGGCATTCTGTAGAAACATTTCACACCAATGAAAATCACGACGTTTGAGACCTGGCGTTGCCAACGGAAAGAATCGCTCTTTGATGCCGCGCGCATGGGTCGCAGCCCGATGAATTGGGACGTGGTCGTCCTGCGATTGACGACAGACACCGGCCTCACTGGCCATGCCACCGCCCTCGCTGCGCGTTCCAGCACCGTCACGCAGGCGTACCTCCACGAAACCATCGCGCCGGTTGTGATGGGTCGCTCGCCCGTCGAGCGCGAAGCCATCTGGCACGAGTTGTGGACCATTGACCGGCACCTCACGTTCTTCCCCGTGTACCTGCCCGGTCCACTGGACGTCGCGCTCTGGGACATCGCCGCGCAGGACGCCGGCCTCCCTCTCTACCAATTCATCGGCGCCTGCCGCACGAGCCTGCCGACCTATGCCAGCAGCCTTTTCATGCCGCGTGTCGAGGATTACGTGAAGGAACTGCGCGCCTATAAGAAACGTGGTTTCCCAGCCTACAAAGTGCATCCGCCCGGCCCCTGGCGTCTCGACATGGAGATCCACCGCGCACTGCGCAAAGCCGCGGGCGACGATTACGTTTTGATGTCCGACCCCGTCGCCGAATATTCGCTTGAAGAAGCGATCCGCGTCGGGCGTGATCTGGAAAAGTTGAATTATCATTGGTTCGAGGAACCCTTCCGCGATTTTGAACTCGCCAAGTACGCGAAGCTTTGCGCGGCGCTCGACATCCCGATCGCCGGCACCGAAACCACGCGTGGTGGTCCCTGGGGCGTCGCGCAAGCCATCGCCTTCAATGCCGTGGATATCGTGCGCGCCGACGTCTCCTGGAAACCGGGCGTCACCGGCACGCTCAAGATCGCGCACCTTGCCGAAGCGCACGGCATGCGCTGCGAGATCCATTGCACCACGATGGGCTTCATGGACATGGCCAATCTTCACGTCAGTTGCGCCATCAAAAACTGCGAATATTTTGAGCTGCTCATCCCCGAAGAACCGTTTCGTTTCCCGATGAAGGACAAATATCCCATCGACAAGCACGGCATCGCCCATGTGCCGCAAAAGCCCGGCATCGGCGTCGAACTGGATTGGGACGCCATCGACAAAACCTGCGTCGAACACAAGGTTACGAAATTAGAGCGTTTTAAAAAATAATGTGGCCGTTCGGAGCGAGGATTTTTGGGGTTTTGGCGAGGCTTCGGCGAAGGAGCATGTTTGAAAACCCTGTGACTAAGCCGAAACGACGCCAAAACCCAAAAAGACCGCTTCTTCTCTTTTATCTCCCGAATGGCTACAGTATTTTTTAAACCGCTCTAAAATGAAACCGCGCGCCTTCCAGATCCAGCCGCAGGACAACGTCGCCACCATGGTTGTGGATGCGGCGGGCGGTTCGGTCGAGCTGGCGGGCGCGGGACGCGGCGAAGTTTCCGCGCGCGAAAAAATTTCACGCGGCCACAAAGTAGCTTTGCGCGACATCGCGGCGGACGAAGCCGTCGTAAAATCCGGCGTGCGCATCGGCCACGCCACCCAGCCGATTCCGTGCGGTGCATGGGTGCATCTGCACAATCTTGCCAGCGACCTCGACGAACGTTCCAATACGCTCGACCCCCATTCGGGCGCGCCCACTGACACGGTGTATGAGTAAAGCGCTCTCCAGTTGGGAAGGTTACCTGCGCGCCGACGGACGCAAGGGCGTGCGCAATCTCCTGCTCATCATCTACACCGTCGAGTGCGCGCAACACGTCGCCCACTCCATCGCGCAAGGCGAGCCGGACGCGCATGTCATCGGCTTTCCCGGCTGTTATGACAACCAATATGCCGTCCGCCTGTTGCTCGCGCTGGCGCGGCATCCGAATGTCGGCGCCGTGCTTTCGGTCGGGCTGGGTTGCGAATACACGCAGCCGGAGAAAATCACCAAAGTCGTGCGCGATTCCGGCCGCCCTGCCGATTGGTTCTTCATCCAGGATTCCGGCGGCACCAGCAAAAGCATCGCGCGCGGCAAAGAAAGTCTGGCACGTTTGCGCAAAGAAATTTCCAGTACGCGCCGCGTGCCGATGACGCTGGCGGATTTGACCGTCGGTTGCGAATGCGGCGGCTCGGATGGCACCAGCGGATTGGCGGGCAATCCCGTGGTCGGTGCGCTTTTCGATCGCGTGGTGGATGCGGGCGGACGCGCGGTGTTCGAAGAAACCGTCGAGATGATCGGGCTTCGCAATATTCTCGCGACGCGTGCGGCGAATGACTCCGCCCGCCGGGAATTGACCGCCGCCTACGATAAGGCGGTGGCGTATTGCCGCCAAGTGCGGCAGTTTTCCGCCTCGCCGGGAAATTTTGCCGGCGGCCTGACCACCATCGAGGAGAAGAGCATGGGCGCCTTTGCGAAGAGCGGCACGCGGCCCATCCAGGGCGTCATCAAAGTTTCCGAGCAGCCACTGCGCTCCGGCCTGTGGATCATGGATAGCGTGCCCGACCCGCACTTCATGCAGTTCGGCTACACCAACCCGAACGACACCGAAGGCATCATGGACCTCATCTCCAGCGGCGCGCAGATCGTCCTGTTCGTCACCGGTCGCGGCAGCGTCATCGGCAGTCCCATCGCGCCGCTCATCAAGATCACCGGCAACACCCAGACCTACGAGCGCATGATGGAGGACATGGATTTCAACGCGGGCCGCATGCTCACCGGCGAGCTGTCCCTCGACGAAGCGGCGGATGAACTGCTCGCGCTCGTGACCCATATCGCCGCCGGCGAACCGGCCAAGCCGGAGCGCCTTGGCCATCGCGAATATTTTGTCATGTACAAACACCAGGACACGCCGTCGCTTTCCGTCGGCTGCCGCGCATGATTTTTTGAACAATGAAGGCATCCTCAATGAAACAATCATCCCCTTTTGATCTCACCGGCGAAACCGCGCTCATAACCGGCGGCGGTACCGGCCTCGGTTTGGGCATGGCCAAATGCCTGGCAAACGCGGGCGCCAAAGTCGTGCTCGTCGGACGGCGCCAACCCGAATTGAAAGCGGCGGTTAAAGAGATCGGTCCCTCCGCCTCTTATGTCGCACACGACATCACGAAATTGAAGGACGCAAGCAAACTGATCACCGCAGCAGAAAAAGCAGCGGGCACTCCCATTTCCATTCTTATCAACAACGCGGGCATCCATCTCAAAAAATCGGCCACCGATACCACGCCCGAGGAATTTCAATCCGTGCTCACCACTCACGTCTGTGCCGCGCAGGCCCTCGCCGCTGCCGCATTGCCGGGAATGTTGTCGCGCAAACACGGACACATCCTCTTCACGGCTTCGATGGCGTCGTTCATCGGCATGCCGCTCATCATCGGTTATTCCGCGGCCAAGAGCGCTTACCTCGGCATGGTGCGTTCGCTCGCGGCGGAAGTGTCCGGTCGCGGCGTGCGCGTGAACGCCATCGCCCCCGGCTGGATCGAGTCTCCCATGTTGCGCAAGGCGCTCGACGGCGACACCGCCCGGACGAACAAGATCCTTTCCCGCACACCCATGGCCCGTTTTGGCGAACCGGAAGACATCGGCCAGGCGGCGGTTTTTCTCTGTTCTCCCGCCGCCAAATTCATCACCGGCGTGACGTTGCCCGTGGACGGCGGCGCCAGCATCGGATTCTGACATGCCGAAGCCTCTAAAAAATTCGCGCATTGAACCCTTGAACCTGATCTTGTCGAACGCTCCTGCCTTGGTTTTGGTGGAACGGGGTACCAGCCCGTTGTGGTCGGCAACTTGCCGGCCATTTCCCCATGCAACCTTGACGTTCATGGAAAATTTTCCCCGAGCCATTTGCATGTTGAACCCTTGAACCTGATGAAGCTGATAAACCAATGCCCGTTCGCATGCTGTTCCTTCTTGTATCTGCGATTTCATCTAACCTTGTCTGGATCTGACCCGATGAGAAGATGGAACTGTCCTGCCGCCTGCAGGCGGCAGGACAGTGGCGCGGACGTGCTCGTTGCCTTCTGGCACTGGTTTTTGACCAAGTGCGCGGGGAGCCTGAGCCGTTCGGGCCTGTGTCCTCAACTCGAACCGTTGACTGAGCGGCCCACTAAAGTCAGCTCGTATTTGCAAGAATGAGCCAGAACACTATGACCACTATCTACACCGGTTCCCCATTAAGGGGGGGGAACAGGATGTGGATACCACTCTGAATTTGAAACTTCAGGATACCCAGTAGGTTCAGCCATTCGTTCTCGTTTTCTGCCAAGGCTACTTTCCATCCGGACTTTTTTTGCGGAAGACTTCTTTGGGGTCGGCCATGTTGAGCATGGAGAGGTCGATGCCCTGGCCGGGGGCGCGGTCATGGGCGACTTTAAGCTGGCGGGCAATCTTTTCCACGGAGCTGACGGCAAAATATTTCACGACGCCGATCTGCGAGCCAAAGATGACGGCCAGGAGGCAGTGCTCATCCACGTTGATGATGAAGAGGCTGTATTTCTCGCCCTGCTGGTAGGTGCTGTTGAAATTGGTTTCTTTGACCAGCCCGGCGATGGTCTGGTTGGCCAGGAACGCGCCGGAGGCCAGCGCCCCGATGGTGGTCAGGTCAAAGTCTTCGGTCTGGCCCTGATGGGTGATGAGGAAGCCGCCTTTGTCGATGATGAGCGTGGCGGTGGCATCCGTGCTCCGGATGAATTCGCGCAGGATGCCATTGAGGCTTTGGATGTCCTCTTCAATCAATTGTGGCAGCGTGCCCATGTTTTAAAAAATGGCAGTTGTCACCAGTTATGCGGCCGGCGGCGGCGGCGGCGCGGATTGGGATTGGCTTTGGCTGACGAATTTGTGCAGGAGCAGGCGCGTGATCATGTTCAGGGTCTCGAACACGCCTTCGGTCTGGTGCGCGGAGGCGCTGAACGAGGGCACCTGCACCTCGCGGTTGTTCAACAAATATTCCATGTAATCCACGGGCGCCACATTTGGCAAATCGCGTTTGTTGTATTGCAGCACGTACGGGACGTCGGCGAGGTTGATCTTCAAGGAACTCAAGTTCTCAAGCATGTTCTGAAAACTTTCGACGTTCTCGGGCATCTTTTCGTATTGCGAATCGGCCACAAAGACGATGCCGTCCACGCCGCGGAGGACGAGCTGGCGGGTGGTGTTGTAGATGACCTGGCCGGGCACGGTGTAAAGCTGGAACTTGGTCTTGAAGCCCTTGATGGTCATGGCCTCGATGGGCAGGAAATCGAAGAACAGGGTGCGGTCGGAACTGGTGGCCAGGGAGACGAGTTTGCCTTTGTCGCCGGCCACCTGCACGTGCTCATGGACCTTGATGAGGTTGGTGGTCTTGCCGCCCAGGGCAGTGCCGTAATAGACAATCTTGACCTGTAGTTCCTTGCTGGCTTGGTTGATGATGGCCATAACTTTATTGTCCTATTATTGTCGGTTGCGATCCAGTTCGGCGGCAAGCGCGGTGAGCTGCGGTTCGGACGGCAGATCTCCTTCACGCCCAAAAACGGCGAAGTAAACGGACGGCTGGCGATAGACGAACCAGGTAACGTTCCCGACGTTGAAACGCAGGTGCGAGAGCGGACCCATGCGCAATTCGCTGATGCATTGCGAAAGGCGGTCGTAAATCTGCGGCAGGAACGCCGCCGAGGTCTCCGGGTTCAAGTAGGCCGGAAGTTCGCTGGCGACCATCAGGCCATCGTGCAGCACAATCATGGCGCCTTCCACGCCCTTGAGGTCCATGGTCCGGCGGATAAGGTCTGTGGGCGTTGGCGGCCGGCGTTTGGAGGAATCCATGCCCTGCGGTTCGCCGAGCCTGGGCGCAAAGCCGGTGGATTCCTCCGGTGCAGCCGGGGCGGAACTGGAAACAGGACTGACGGACGCCGGCGGTGCGGCTGGCGCAACCGGAGCGATGGGGGTAATGGGCGCAACCGGCCGCGGAGCCATCTTTAAGGCAGGCGCTGGTGCAACGGGTGGCGTGACTGGCGCAGGCGCAACCAGAACGGGAGCAGGCGCGGCGGGTTCCGCTTTCGGCGCAAGATCGCTGCCGAAGACATTGGGGATGGATTGGTCGAGAGCGACATTCGCCCTGGGCCGGGCGATCGCGGCATGTTTGGCCACGAAAAGCGGGGCGATGACTTTCAGCGGCAATTCCAAAGCCACGCCGTCATGGATGGAAACTTCCGTCACTGGGGGACGCAGGCTGGAACGCGCATCCCGCCAGAACATCGTCACGATGCCACGCTTCATGCCATCCTCCAGGGCGCCCATCGGCAAGGCCAGCCTGGAATTGCTGAGGCTGCGTTGCGCAATTTCATTTCGCAGCGCTTCCGGCCATTTATCCATCACCGCAGCCAGCGGCACGGTGAGAATATTCGGTTCCGGGTCGGGAGCTGCAGGCGGCGCGGCGGACGCGGGTTTTGGCGCGGTTGGAAAGGGAATGGAAGAGGGTATTGGCGCTGGCGCCGGGGCCGGCTTCGGCGCGGGCGGAGCCAAAGGTGCAGCTGGTTTCATGGCCGCGGGAGCCGGCATGGAAGGCGGCGGGAGCGGCGTGGTCGGGCGAATGGGCGCTGTCGGCGCCGGTTGTGCCGGAGGCGGAGTTGCAAGCCGGGGAGTAGTAGTGCCCGCGGGCGGAGCCGTGGGCATCTTGAGCCGGATCTGCGTTTCCGTTGAGGGCGCGGGCGCCGCCGGTTTTGGCGCAGGGGCGGGCGAGGCGATGACATCTGAGCGGCGCAGAAAGACGCTGCCGATTTCCTTGGCCGAATCCATTTTTTTCTGGGCGGGGTCGCGCGCCAACATGCGACGGTTCAATCGCGAGAGCACGACATCCAGGGGCAGGGTGATGGCGATGGAATCAAATTCTCCGCCGATGTTGAAAAGGCTTGAAGCCGCGCCGCGCAACTGGCCGAATTCCATGCGGATAACGCCGCCGGCCAGTTGCGGCAGAATCTGGCTGGCCGGGATGGACATGCTGGCATCGCCCAGGTTCTCAATGGGCATCGTCAATTTTTCGCGGATGTCCGGGGGCAATTTTTCCAGGATGGGTTTGAGCGGCAGTTCGATATCACCGGCATCCGCCGGAACCACCGGGGCGGCGGGGGCTGCCGGCGCCGCAGGACGGGGTTGCAACGGAATAGGAGTTGGCCATGCGCTGACCGCGGGACGGGGCGGAGGCGGTGCTTCGGTTTTAGAACCGAC
>DASXYX010000092.1:0-2349 GCA_036502245.1 Verrucomicrobiia bacterium | reverse complement strand
CTTCTCCCAGCGGGTGGTCTTCTTTTTGCTGGCAAACTCGGCTTGAGAAAAACTCGGCTGGTGCGTCATGCCTAAGTTTAGGCAACACTCTCTCCGCCGTCTCTAATAAACCAATCACCCGGTGATTAAATCAGCATCTCCCTAATAAAAAATGCGCCCCGAATGGCTTCGGGGCGCCTGTTAGAAAAGCAACGGACTACTTCGCGCCGAGGATCGCATCCTTGGCGGCTTTGGCGACGCGGAATTTCACGACGCGTTTGGCCGGGATCTGGATGGCTTCCCCGGTCTTGGGGTTGCGGCCCATGCGGGCGGCGCGATTACGCAGAACGAGCTTGCCGATGCCCGGGAGCGTAAAGGTGTCTTTTGCGTGTTTGTAAGCAAGAGCGGCGAGATGCTCAATGATTTCGCCCGCTTGTTTCTTTGAGATTTCAGCTTTTTCAGCGATTGCGGCGGCCAATTGGGATTTGGATAGTGCTTTAGCCATAACTTCGGTCCTTCCTGTTGGTGTTATTTGTTAATGTTTTGTTGTACAAAAGTCGTGTGACTTAACTCGAATTAAAGAATTTCAGGGGAATCGCGCAAGCAAAAAAGCATAAAAGTTTTTGCCGTCCCCACGTTTTAACAGGGTGGGGCTTGACTTCCCCCTGTAATTTCTGACTATGGAGGTATGGCGCTGTTCACCATTCAGTGTGACTTTCGCTACGAGATTGTCCGCAAAATCTTTGAGGGCGGCATGGGTATTGTTTTCGAAGCCGAGCAGCATGGCTCCCGCGACTTCGTCAAACGGGTCGCCATCAAGATCATCCGGCCCAATTTCGCAAGCCAGAAGATGTTCATCGAGAATTTCATCGGCGAGGCCAAGCTCGTCGCTGACTTGATCCATACGAACATCGTGCAAACCTATCATTTGGGCGAGGCCAAAGGCGTTTGCTTCATCTGCATGGAATTGATCCGGGGAGTAAATCTTGAGCAGTTCACGCGCCAATTGGCCGATAAGAACCGTCAATTGCCCCGGGAACTTGCCGTGTTCATCACCAGCCGCGTTGCGCGCGGGCTGTCCTACGCCCATGCGAAGACGGACAAAGACGGCAAGCCGCTGGGCATCGTTCATCGGGACATCAGTTTCAAAAACATCATGATCGCGTTTGAGGGCGACGTGAAGGTCACGGACTTTGGCATCGCCAAAGCGCGCGGGTTTTTGACAGACCAGGAAGGCGAAGTGGTTGCCGGCAAAGCCGATTACATGAGTCCCGAGCAGGCGGATTTCCAGGTCACCGACCGGCGGTCTGACGTCTTTTCCGTCGGCGTCGTGCTGGCGAGCCTGTTGCTCTCGCGGAATATCTTCAAAGGTGAAACGCCGGATGAATCCCGCCAGCGGATCTTGAACATGGAGATCCCCGATTTCCGAAAGATGGATACGCGCATCGACGACGCGTTGAACGACATTCTCCAACGCTGCCTCGCGCGTGATCCCGCGCAACGCTACGCCAGCGCCGACGAATTGCTCTACGCCCTCGAATACAATATCTACCACAAGGGTTACGGCCCGACCAACGAAACGCTCGGCAAATTCACGCGCGAACTGTTCGGACAGGACGTTCCGCCTGCCGGCACGGTCCGGGGCGCCACCGATCTGATGGAGCACACGGTCCGTATCCAGCCGTCCTGAAAATGAAACGCGCTGCGAGCCAGGTGGTCAAACTTGGGCTTATCCAATCCACCGCTTCCGTTGACCCGGAGGCGAACCTGAAAAAGACCCTCGCGCTGGCCGAACGCGCCGCCCGGCAGGGCGCGCAGATCATCTGCACCCAGGAATTGTTCCGGTCGCAATATTTCTGCCAGAGCGAAGACCATAAGAACTTTGCGCTCGCCGAAAAGATTCCCGGCCCGTCCACGGATGCCTTTCGCAAACTTGCGAAGAAACATAGGGTCGTCATCATTGCCTCGCTCTTTGAGAAACGCGCGGCCGGGGTTTATCATAACACTGCGGCCATCATTGATGCCGACGGTTCGCTGCTCGGTGTCTATCGGAAGATGCACATTCCCGATGACCCGTTGTTCTACGAAAAATTTTATTTCACGCCGGGCGACCTCGGATTCAAGGCCTGGCAGACGAAGTACGGAAAGATTGGTGTGCTGATCTGCTGGGACCAGTGGTATCCCGAAGCAGCGCGATTGACCGCCATGCAGGGCGCGCAAATCCTTTTTTATCCCACGGCTATCGGCTGGCATCCGTCCGAAAAGAAACAATACGGGACCAATCAACACGGCGCATGGGAAACCAGCCAGCGCAGCCCTGCGGTGGCCAACGGCTGATTTGTGGCGGTGCCCAACCGCATCGGTCTGGAA
>DASXYX010000091.1:0-65174 GCA_036502245.1 Verrucomicrobiia bacterium | reverse complement strand
CACCATTTTACAGATTTTGAGCCTCACGCTCTTTGAGAAAACGCCCATTTTACAGGCACTCGCTCAATCCACACCCGTTCCTCCATCCTCAAACCCTGATAATCATCAATGTTTACTAGCCTTCTAAACCGGACAGTAGTGTTTCGTTTTGATGATTTTGGTATCAATCGGATAGATGAAAAATTCACCTGCGCCGCGAATTTTGGCGTCCAGCAGATGGCCCCCCAGAGCGGTATAATCTTTTCTCCCGAGGGTGATGTGCATGTGCAGCCAGATTTTGCCGTCCACGGTGGAGATGTTGCCGGTGAGATTGGAGATCTCCATCTGTTCAGCGAAAGTTTTATCAACGTACTGTTTTGTGGCAGGGTCAAACCAGCGCAAGCTCGCTTCGTTGGTGGCCCCAATGCCAACGATCTCGCCAGCCTGGATCTTTTGGAACGTAACAAAATCAGTCAGTGCGTCCACGATGCTTGATTTGTCCTGGAGGCTGACGATGTAAACGCTATCGATTTTGCAGGCAGTCCAGTGACTGCCTTTGAGGATTTGCGCATTCACACCCGTTTGTTGAGCTTCCAAAGCCATTGAGTGTTCCACGGCGGAAACCCGCTCTTTTGCGCTTTCATATATTTTTGCTTCAGCAAAATCTCGTACAGTTCCTTGTTTAGGAACAAGCGCATAAATCAATTCGCACCCTAAAGCGTCGGCTGCCGCGCGCAAGCGTTTTAGCGTTATCCTGTCTTCCGCCTCAGCCTTCTCCAAGGCGGCAACTGTCTGAAAAGAAACTTTTAATCTGGAAGCTATTTCACGAAGCGATCTTCCTGAAATTCCACGCATGGCGGAAAGCCATCCTCTTGCAGGGCGCTTTATGCCGCGAGCTTTCAGAATCGGTTCCAAATTCCGTGTTAATTGTTTTATTGTAAGATGTTTATATGAATTGTTCATGTTTAATTCATATTATGATATGACAAATGTGATGTTTTGTCAATCTATAAGATGAATATGTTATGAAATAATCGTTTTATAATATGAAGCAGTTTGCCCTATGTGTTCAAGGAACTATTTCCCAATGCAAAACGAACTGAAGATGGAATCCAACAAATCTTCCGTTGTGGTCTTACCCACGATCTCACCGACGGCGGCGGCGGCAATCCGTAAATCAAGTGCAACCAATTCGAGTGTAGCTTCGCCGCGCAGAGCCTCGATGGTCCGCAACGTGGCTTCACGCGCGCGGTTGAGGGCGTCCTGATGGCGTGAATTGATCATCACCTGCAACATCTCGGCTTTGATCTCGCCGGACCAGACCGTGGCCTTGATGGCATCTTTGAGCGCCTCGATCCCCTGCCCGTTCAGGCAGCTAACGTTTACTTGAGCGTTGAATGTTGAATGTTGAATGTTGAATGTTTCTGAATTCAGCCTGTTCGGCAGGTCTGCTTTATTGCGCACCAAAATCCGTTTCTTGCCGGCAAATTCATCAAAATATTTCTTGTCCGCGTCGGTCAACGGTTCGCTGGCGTCCAGGACGTGCAGGATAAGTTCGGCCTGCGCGAGTGATTGGCGACTGCGGCGGATGCCTTCCTGCTCAATCTCATCGCGCGCTTCACGCAGACCGGCGGTGTCGATGAACACGACCGGCAGTCCGCGGATATTCGCCGTCTCCTCGATGGTATCGCGCGTGGTGCCGGGAATAGGCGAGACGATGGCGCGGTCGTGCCCGAGCAATTGGTTGAGCAGACTGGATTTACCGGCATTGGGACGGCCCACAATGGCGGCGCGGATGCCCCGGCGCAGGATTTGTCCTTCACCTGCGGTGCGCAGCAACTGGTCCACGAATTTGACGCCGTCTTCCAGTCGTTTGAGCAGTTTATCTTTCGTATCCGGCGCGATGTCTTCGTCGGGAAAATCGATGTGCGCTTCGACGTGCGCAAGCGCGAGCATGAGGTCATCGCGCAATTGGTTGATACGCTGCGAAAGTTTCCCCGCGAGCTGTTCGTTGGCGGCGGCCAGCGCCAGTTCCGTGCGGGAATGGATCAGATCGGCAACGGCCTCGGCTTGTGCGAGATCAATGCGGCCATTGAGGAAGGCGCGGCGAGTGAATTCGCCCGGCTCGGCAAGTCGCGCGCCAGCGGCCAGGATAGCATCCAGTACGAGCTTCGCCGGGAGGATTCCCCCGTGACAGGAAATCTCGACGGTATCTTCGCGTGTGAACGTGCGCGGCGCACGCAACACGGCCAGCAGCACCTCGTCGATCACATCATCACCACGAACTACTTTGCCGTATTGAATAGTATGGGAGGTTGCCTGCGACGGTTTGGAAGAACCTTTTCCGACCGGCAGAAATATTTTGTCGGCCACGGCCAAGGCCTGGTCGCCGGAAATCCTGATAACAGCAAGACCGCCTTCGCCCAGGGGCGTGGCAATGGCGGCGATGGTATCGAACATAGCGGAAATTATGGGTGCCGAATGGCGAATGTCGAATCATTCGTTCGGAACAGAACACCGGCGCGCACGGGACTGCGCGCCCTACCTATAAGTCAGGGCTCGACGGAGTCTCGCCCCACCGAAGTTGTTAAACATGCCGGCAATTGCCGGCCTGGTTTTCGGCGTCGCGACCCTGCAAATGGAGGCGCGCTTTCTCATAGCTTTTCTTGTGGAGATAATGAAGCAGTGAGGGGTCGGTATCGCGAGGCAATTGTTTCGTCAATTCGTCAATGCGCGAAAAGAGCGGGAGGAGGTTCGGTTTAGGATTGGCTGTCGGCATCGCTTTCACTGCGTTCTCCAGATCGGCCAACGCATACAGCAATTCTTTTTCGATGGTGGCGCTCAATGGGACAGGTGAATTTTTTTCAAGACTTCAGTCATCACTTCATAAAGCGGCTTATATCTTCCAGCCAAATAGCCGATGGAAATGAAGCGTTCCGCGGCAGTCGTCATGGTCAAGAGCAGCGCGCTCATCACATAGAGGCCGAAGGCATGCGGGGGGTCCGGCTCCATGATGCGCGGCACGCCGAGGTAGAGGATCTTCATCATGAGCACGGCCCCCACGGCCCAGGTGATCCAGAGATTGAGGGCCGGGACGGCGTCCAAAAGGCGGAGCAAAAAAATTGGTCCCAAACCATAAACCACCACGGTAAACGTTTGAGTATAATTATTGCGGGCATGAAAGGTCTCGCCGAAGCTCTTGATGAAATATGCCGAGAGAACGATGACACCCACCATCAAGATCATCTGCGATATTTCAAAGGCGAATGCCTCCTGAACAGAGTACAAACGGATTTCGCCCAGCGGAGGCCGCGTCCTGCCCCAATGAACAAGGCCATAGCCCTCTACCAGCGCCACGATGAGCATCATGGGCACGAGATAAAGCGCAATGATGGAGGAGATGCTTCGTCGCGCGGAGGCAACGCTCTCCCAGGTTCCCACTGGTTCAAAAATCAAAAATAGCGCTTTAATCATGCCCAAATATTGAAATCAGTTTCAGCATCGTACGACACCGAAAGTCGTCTAATTTGCACTAAAAACCTGGCGGTGTAAATTAAACTATGAAAATGAACGGGTGGTCAAAATGTGCCCTATTGGCCGCCTTCATACTGGCCGGCTGCGCTACGCCGCGGATCGATTGGACGGTCCGGATGGGCCATTATCCGTATGACCAGGCCGTCAAAGACTTTGGGCCACCGGATCGCTATGCCAAATTGACGGATGGGACCATCGTTGCCGAATGGTTGACCCACCGCGGGCCGATCCTTGTCCAGAGCCAGCCATTTTATCCGGGACCGTACGGGCCTGGCGGACCGCTGCCGCCGACGGCCTATGGGGAGGTTTATGCGCCGAATTATTATATGCGGCTCACCTTCGCGCCGGACGGATTGCTGGAGAGCTACAAAGACGTCATGCGATAAAGCATTTTGCTTTAACGAATCGCAGGCACATGGTTAACTCGCCGGGTGAACGTTGACCTGGGAATCTGGAGCACGCTGACGAAAGTTGTCGTCGGCCTTGTTGTTGTTGCCGTTTTGTTGCTGATGGGAATCTGTTATCTGCCGGTCATCCAGGAAAACGAACGGATGCAACGGCAAATCCTGGAAATGCAGCAACAGATCCAGGTGGAGCAGGACAAATCAAAGCAACTCGAGGCGGAGATCGACGCCATTTCGCATGACCCAAAAACCGTGGAACGCCTGGCGCGTGAGAAATTAGGCTACGCCAAACCGGACGAAACAGTCGTTCATTTTGATGCTCCCCCGACCAATGCCGCCGGGCAGTAGAGCATTGACGGAAAAGATGTAGCGCTGAGCCGCGAAATCAAAACCATCCTATTTGCCGCAGGAGAAAATATTCATTGATGGGATCGTCATCAGTGAGCGGAATATCACTGTTCGTACTGAGGACATTGTCCAGGGGGATCTCACGCATGACGACGCTCCCCAAATAGATCGCGGGCGCTTTGATCGAGGACCATTCCAGCATATCTGCCTGCGCGCTTTTCGGCATGTGCGCCGCCAGTTGGGCGGGCGTGAATTTTTCAATCGGCTGCATCGAAGCAAGCAGATGGATGCCCAGGGTGCCGTCGATCGCCGGGAAGCATCGCACATAAGGAAAGGAGTCAACCACGGAACGCACCACCGCCTGCTGGGTGACTTTTTCTCCACCCGGATACCAGACCTGGAGGATCCCGCCGGGATTCAGATGTTGTTTGATCAAATCGTAAAACTGCGGGGTGTAAAGAAGGCTGGAGCCAGCCGTTTCGGGCGGCGGCGGCGGATCGGTCACAATGACATCGTATTTTTCCTGGGTGCGTCGCAAAAATCGCCTTCCGTCATCTATCACGACCCGGCCATGGGGGTCGTTCAACACCTTTTGCGCGTCATCATGATAAAACCCAAACTCTTTCGGGACGTCCGGCACCAGTTCCACCACCGTGGCTTTGATGCCCCAGCTCAAGGCCGACCGATAGGAAGTGCCCATCCCAAAACAGATGATCAAGGCCGACTGCGGATCTCCTTTGTGAAAAGCCAATGGCAGATCCGCCATCATTTTGGTGACCGGCGTCAGGATGGTCATTCCGATGCTGTTCACAAAAAGCAACTTTCCTTCGGTAGGCGATTGCAGGGCAACGACCGAAGCGGCATAGTCCCGCCGAACATCCATGCGCACCGAACTGCGCGAGAGCAGATCATCGAAATCCTGGGAAAAAAACAGCGCATAAACGACAATGGCCCCGGCAACCGGCCCCGTGAATAATCGCATCGGGCGCGATAATCTTTTCCATCCGTCAAAATAGAACAAAAAGAACGGCACACAGAGCAAGACGATGGCATATCGTTCAGCCAATCGAGGCAGGAGAAGGTATGAGGCGACCAGCGGCCCCAGGATACAACCCAGGACGTTGATGGCATAGGCTTTACCAGCCCGGGCAGGGTCCCCCGCCGAATAACGGTCGATCAGGCAAGGTGTCAAATAGCCGAGGATCGCACAAAACGGGCAGATGCTTGCCAACGTCCAGATGGCGCTATAACCGTAAATGACGGGGCCCGCATCCATTTTCACCAATCGCGGGTCACAAACGGCCACCGGCAACAGGGCCGCGATGACCAATAACGCCATCAGTTTCGAAACCGGCCAGATCGAGCCTTTTTGAAGATGCAGCCGATACCACAGGGAGCCGATAAATGTCGCGCCCAGGTAGGCAAAAACGATTAAAGCAAATGAATAGACCTGGGTTTTCAAAACCGGCGTGAAGGCCCGATACCAGACGACTTCCATTGCCATCGCGCAAAAACCGGTCGAAAACAAAATCCACATGCCCGGCTCGTCCTGCCATCCGTTCAGCGGCATCCCGCTGGCAGCCGGCGCGGCCGTTTGCTGTTGAGGCGAGTCGCCAGCCAACGAGTTTCTTTGCCGGGAAGCCAGGAAAATACAGATTAGCGCGATGAGAAAATTGCCGGCGGCGGCGATATGCAGCGTATAACGGAAGCCAAACAGCTCGATAAATGCGATTGCTGTCAGAAATGTTCCGCACATGGCCCCAAACACATTGGCCACGTAGAGAAAACTGAAACTGGTCTGTTCGGAGGCCTGCTGCTCCCGGATGAAAGCCATCATGAACGGGAATGTCGTCCCCATGAGGAAACACCAGGGTAAAATCGAGAATCCCAACACCAATGCCGAGAGAAAAAGATAACCGAACGAATTCATCTGTCCCGCCACAAGCAATACGCGCTCTCCGGAGTCGAATAAGGCAGGAACGATAAAGGCGCCCAACCCGATCAAGAATTCAGCCAGCGCGTAAAACCAGATCGCCGAGACGCGCGTTTTTTTCGTGAGCCGGGAAATCCACCTGCCTCCCGCGACGGCGCCGAGCGAAAGTCCCAACATGAAGACCGACAACACAACCGATAACACCGGCGTAATGATCCCAAAGGACGCAAAAGCCAGCCGCGTCCAGACCACCTGGTAAACCAGGCCGGCAAAACCGGACACAAAAAACAGAAAAAAAAGGACTGCGCGCATGAATTATTGGCAAAATAACCGGAGTTTCATCACCTGTATCAAACCTGTATGAGCCTAAACCCTTATACCGTCATGATTTCTTTTTCTTTCGCCGTCACCTGTTCGTCGATTTTGGCGATATATTGATCCGTCAATTTTTGGATCTCCTTCTCCGCGCTTTCAATTTCTTCTTCACCGATACCGCCCGCCGTTTTCGCTTTTTTCAAAAGTTCGAGCGCGTCGCGCCGGACGTGGCGGACAGCCACGCGGCCGTCTTCCGCCATTTTTTTGGTGATCTTGACAAATTCATGCCGGCGCTCTTCACTCAATTCCGGGAAGGAAAGGCGGATGAATTTGCCCTGGACGGCCGGGGAAAGCCCGAGGTTCGCTTTCTGGATCGCTTTTTCGATTGGCTGCAATGAAGTCGCGTCCCATGGCTGGATCACCAGTTGGCGCGGCTCCGGGGTCGTGATGCCGGCCAGTTCCCGCACGCGCATCTGCGAACCGTAAACTTCCACCATAATATTCTCAACCAAAGACGGCGAGGCCTTGCCGGTGCGCACGCCCGCAAATTCGTTTGTGACCACCTGGTCCGTTTTGATCATCTTATCTTCCGCTTCGAGCAAAATATCATCGGGTGACATAATCACGAAGGTTAACCAATCTTAACGGCTCTGTAAAAAAGTTTCCGCAGCCTCGTTCGAGCAGTTTTCCCGCGCCCTAATCACCGCCATGCCGACCACGGGAGGATAGGCGCGGTCCGCTTTCATCCTCGGTTCAACGTATTCGATCACTTCAAACAACAACTCGTTGGCGCGTTCATAAGGCAGTCCGGTCAAACGGCCGATGTAACGGGTCGCGCGATCGATCAATTTCAAATTGCTCGGCACGACATAGACCATCATGTTCCCCATCACCCGGCCCAACCGAACCATGGTGCAGGTGGAGATCGCGTTCATCACCAGCTTCACCATCACGCGGGCCACGCCATCGAGGAGAAAATCTGTCGGCGGAACAGATATGTTAATGGAGATAATATCTCCCGCCGTCTGCGATTGGCGGCTATGATGGCAGAAATAAATCGTCACGGTTTTGGCTCCGCCTTCTCTGGCTTTTTGGAGCTGAATTTCGAATGCGCCGTTTTTGGAGAGCAAAGGCTTATCCATATCAGAAAGGACGGCGACCGCACAATCGCTCTCCTTCAAAGACCGGCCCGGCAATCCATCCAGCCCGATCCGGAATCGCATCAATTCTTCGCGGCTGATCTTTTGGAGGGTCTCGACTGTCCGCGGCAAATTTTCTTTTGGAACTAAATGGCTGATCTCATCTCCACCCCATTCGAGGCATCGCGGAGAACGTTTCAAGATATGCTGCCAGGCGTCCAGGGTCTTTTCTTCGGGTAAGAATAAAAATGCCCATGATTCCGCCGCCGCAGCGTCATCGAATTTACGGAACGGCGGCGTGCAAAACGTCGGTGAACGCTCAGTTGTGTCAGTCAGCACATCGATGCCGAATTGGCCCGCGAAATAATTATTCCTGCCCCTGCGGCGATAAACCGACTCTTCCAATTCAACGATCTTTGCCAACTGCGCCAGCGTTTCAGGTGATTTCAAACCCGCATGGGCCGCTGCCAGCATTTGAAGAAATTCCTGTGGAACGGTATCCCCTGCCCGTCTCATCAATTTCCAGACCACCATTTCTAAAATCGTCAGCATCACGCAAAGCTGAATGCTCGTCGCCTGCATCCGGGTGGACCCGGCAATGGCCATCGGGCCGGTAGTAAGGTTGATTTTCTCGACGCACGGGTCCTCAATCACTTCCCGGCTGCGTTCCACGTGTTCGCACAGAAGCTCGTCGGGATTGTTATAAACGAAATAAACTTTTGCGCCGGCCTCAACCCCGGCCCATGCCGTACCGATGACAAACGAAGTCTCGCCCCCCTCCGTGATGGCAAAGACAATATCGCGACCCGACACTCCCAGGTCGTTGACTTGTTTTTTTCCGAACGCCGCAAAATCTTCAAATCCCTCAACTGATTTGATCAGCGCAAAGTCACCGCCGGACATGACGCTAAAGGTCCGGTTCTCCAAATCAGGTTTTCCCTGCCGTTGCCAAAAATCGCGCCAGACCGAATCAAGCAGGATGCTCAAACGACCGGTCGCGCCGCAACCGGTGAAAAAAATTCGCCCCCCCTTCTCAACGGCGTCCAAAATCACACCCGCGATCTCCACTGCACGGCCCGTTCCGACAAATTCACGAAATTTGCGGATCACATCATCATCCACATCAAACAGCAATTTAAGTCCGGCGCTCGTGTCCTGCCGCGCGACCTCGCTCAAATTCGCAGTGACGGGATGTATGGATTCGGTGACCAGTGCGCCAAGCTTGTATTGCCCGGCGATCTTGAGGAATTCAGCAGAACGCTTCTGGGAGTCGGCGTTCACGGCTTTTTATACAGATCGGCCAACGCGTCCTTTAACGTGCTGAACCGGAATTCAAATCCTGCTTCTAAAAATCGTATGGGGATGGCATGACACCCCTCCAGCGCCAGGGACGGTTCACTTTTCATCCGGCGCGCGACAAGCCTTATGATAAACCCCGGCACCGGTGGACTCCATGGGCGGCGCAGGATATGCCGCAATTCACGCATAAAATCCTTGTTCGTTACCGGCTCGTATCCCACGGCATTATAAATCCCGCTCAATTTTTCGTCTTCAATCGCGTAGCGGAACATCTTCACCAGGTCAAACATATGGATCCAACTGATGCATTGCTTGCCGCTCCCTGCCCGGCCACCCAGATAGCGGCGTGTGAATTGTTCCAGGACTGGCAGCGCCCCGCCATCGCGGCCCAACACAAAACCTACTCGCAACAGGATCTTTTTCGTCTTCTCCGCTTTTGCCTCCTGAAACGTTTTTTCCCAGTGCTTGCAGATCTCCGCCAGTATGTTGTCTCCGCCGGGTGAGAATTCGTCACGAATAACCTCGCCGGAATTGCCGTAAAAGCCCGTGGCACTCGCTTGCACCCAAACCCGCGGCGGTTCTTTGATATGTTCCAGTGCGGCGTCAATCGCAGATACGGAGTCAATGCGCGAGGCCATCAGCTCGCGGATATTTTCGGGTGTATGCAGGCAATTGATGTTTTTTCCCGTCAAATTCACGACGGCTTCCGCGCCATTTAGAAGCGCGATCCACTCGCCGAGGTGAACGCCATCCCATTCGACTTCTCGGACACCGTCGTTCCGGGCCTTCGGCATGCGGGAGAGCACGACCACGTCGTATTTGGCAGCCAGGTCGAGCGCCAGGGCCTGACCGATGAAACCGCTGCCGCCGGCTATCACAATGCGCTTTTTAATTTCGTTCACAGGTGCAAATTCAGTTTGGGTGCGTGGCGATGCGACAGAGGGTTGCGTTCAAAATTCGCCGCCTCCAGGTCGTGAAGCCACGCATTGATCAGATTCATGACCGTCGTCAGATTCAAATGTTCGTGCTGATTAGGATATTTGCCAATATTTGTTTGCGCCAACTTGAAGAGGGCCGCCGACGGCTTTAGCCGCTGCTTTTGCAAATGTACAAACGCGCCGGCCAATTGGATCAACCCTTTATAAAAGGCTCCGTTGGGACCGTGCTTGTCTTTTAGCCAGATATGTTCCAGCACATCGTGCGCTTCGTAGAACTTCTGTTCGTTGAACAATTCAAAATAGCCGGTGTAATGGGGATCGAGATGGCTGGTCCGATATTGTTCGGCCATGGCGGCGATGCGTTTACCCTTGTTGCTCACGGACTCAAAGTAAAGTCCTTGCGGAAAAGTCTAAAGATAAAAACAATAGCCATTCAGGTAGGAAAGTTGGACCTTATGGTTTGACTTTCAAACCCTCGCCAGCAGCCGCTCTTCGCTGGCGGTCGTCAAAACTGAAAAAAACCTCAGATTTCAAAATCAACGCCGCCGCAATATGCAATAAATCCAAACTCCGCGTGCCGAGCGCAGGCGTGTAGTGATCGCTCAACTGTCGCGCTTTATCGTGCAACTGCTCAGATGCAATAGGTGTGGGAATAAGAAAACCGCTGGTAATGTCGGCTTCAATATCCCGCCATAAGGCATCACGTTGCACCGTTGTAATACGCTGGCGTTGGATGGCACGATTGAAAGCGTTGCGAAGTTCCAGCATTGCCAGCGGTGTGAACGGTAGCGTAACCAACGCGGCTTGAATCGCTGCACGTGCCTGTGTCGACGTGCTTTCTTTCAAATAGAGCGAGGCGATGAAGCCGGTGTCAGCAAAGGCTACCATTCGTAGCTGTCGCGCTCCTCAGCGACGATGTTGCCCGGCAAAACCTTGTCACCAAAGATACGCCTTTGCCGTGCCTCAAAATCCGGCAGCTTGAATTTTTTCGGCCTGGCGGCAGGGGGCGGCGGAGACAAAAGCGCTATAGTTTTGCCTTTCTTGACGATTTTGACCTGTTGCCCTTCAGCAACCCATTCCATCACGTCGCCAAAGGCGTGCCGCAGTTGTCTGACATTCGCTGTTTTCATGTTTAACAAGGAAGTTATACATCACACATGCCTGTCTGTCAATGCCTGTGAGTCGTGATCACCCAAGCCTGAGTGCCGAACGTTTGGCGACTTCTTTGACAATTCCATCTGAAACACTAAACTCGGAGAATGAAATCACAAGGAACCAGGTCAAACCTAGTTTCCATCCACGTCTTCTTTGGCCTTTCGACCGTCATATCATGAGACCCGAAGGCGCAAAGACCGAATTGGAGAAGCGCATCAGGCAAGCCGGCACAACTGCCAATGCACTGACGCCTGCGCAGGGCATTCCGTTGATGCTTGATTTTTATCGAGGTATTCGCGCTGAACGTTGTGAGTTGGATCAAAGAGGTGACATGCTTCTTTTTCAATGGGGCGCTTATGATTGGGGTGAAGGTCTAACATTCCAGGTTGATATCACCCGACAATTTATCGATACAGAAGATGAAGATGAGGACAATGCGATTTCACAGCTTTCATTCAAGTTCCACTTTTTGCCATCGACTGCACTCAATGTCATCAAGAGCGGCAATCACTGGTGTAAAACACCTGATGAGTTGGCAGATTTTGAGGCATTTATAGTGAACAGCGATGCCTACCGGGCTGTTGAAGCCTTGGGGCCATCAAAGGTCGTGATTGATTATGGCATTGCAGGATGATCGGACCTAACGATTTATGAGTGGTTCAAAAGACTCACCCAAAAGGCCGCTTCTTGTCAGCCTTGGCCTTTGGGGTATTAAGACACGCCAATTGGCGTTGGGTTTTATGTGGCTTTGTATCGTTCTTTCTGTTGTCTCGGTTATTTTCAGATTTTGGTTTGGATTGCTGTTTCTGATAGCTGCTTTGTGGTATTGGTATTCCTTGAGGTGGGTTGACAAATACGAAGGTTGGAAGTGAAAATCTTCGACCCAAACTGGGACATTGGGCTTGAGAGCTTGTGCGTGTTTTGACACTCTGCCCGCATGTCAAAACCAGCTTTGGGACGCGGTCTGGGGGCTTTGCTGGGCGGAAATCCGCCTGCCAAACCCGCGACGCTGCCAGACGCCCAGCCTTCACCAGTTCCGGCTTCAGCGCCGGACAACCGTGAACGGGTGCAGCGGGTGCCGCTGAACAAAATCCGCCCTTCTCCCCTGCAACCGCGCAAACAGTTTTCCGAAGAATCCCTGCGCGAACTGGCCGATTCCATCCGCGAACAAGGCATTGTCCAGCCGTTGATCGTGCGCGAGCGCGATGGTTTGTTTGAATTGATCGCCGGCGAGCGCCGCTGGCGCGCGGCCCAGTTGCTGAACCTGACGGAAGTTCCCATCATCACACGCGAAGCGGACGATCGCACTGTCCTCGAGTTGGCCCTCATCGAAAACCTGCAACGCGAGAACCTCAACGCCATCGAAGAGGCGCAGGGCTACGCGCAATTGGCGCAGCAGTTCCAACTGACGCAGGAAGAAATCTCCGCAAAGGTCGGAAAAAGCCGGGCCGTGGTCGCCAACGCGACGCGATTGTTGAAGCTGCCCGCGCCCGTCCAGGAATTTCTCCGCGAAGGCCGGATTTCCGTGGGCCACGCCAAAGTGATCCTTGGCATCACCAATGAGAAGGACCAAAAACTTGCCGCCGAACGGGTCATCAAGGAAGGATTGAATGTCCGGCAAACTGAGGGGATGGTCGCCAAGTTGTCCAAACGCGGCGAACGAAAGACTACGCAGCCCGAGACCATTTCCGCGCCCGCAGGCGATCCGCACGTGGCGGACCTGGAATCCAAATTGCGCGAGGTCTTTGCCACCAAAGTTCAACTCAATTACAACCAGGGCAAAGGCACATTGGAGATCTCTTTTTTCAGCGATGCCGAATTGGAACGAATTCTGCAAATCCTTGGGGTAACGGGTGGCATGTAATATATCACCATGACATTGGAAATAGTTAAATACGGAAATCCTGTTCTCCGGCAAAAGGGCGCGCGCATTGAGCGCATCACACCTGAGATCAAAAAACTCATCGCGGACATGCTTGAGACGATGCAGGCCAACCACGGCGTCGGCCTGGCGGCCCAACAAATCGGACAGGCATTGCAATTGACGGTGATCGACGTGCGCGAGGCCACCGACCGCCCTTCCACCCTCGAACTCAAGGGCGAACCCGCTGACGTCGATAAGTTCATGCCACTGGTTCTCATCAACCCGGAAATCACCCCGACCGGCGACGCGGTCACGTCCGGCGAAGGTTGTTTGAGTTTTCCAAAAATCTATTCCGAGATCTCACGCCCGGCTTTTGTGGACGTAAAAGCGCTGAATGAGAAAGGCAAGCCGGTCGAATTTCGCGCGGGCGGCCTTTTATCGCGTGCCGTGCAACACGAAGTGGACCATTTGAACGGCATCCTGTTCATTGACCGCATGACGGCGGCGGAAAAACGCGAACTAAAACCTGAATTAGACGAATTGCAGGAGCAGACAAAGGCTGCCCTGGAAAAATAAGGGTCTTTATGAAAACGAGAAATTTACAATGCAACGTAGCACAAGTTTCCCTACCTGCTGTATCGCCGACTTCAAAGTCGGCAGGACGCCAAAAAGTTGGAAAATCAGCGGATTTGAAAGTCTGCGCTACAACTGAAACGATTGGTAAAGGTCTTAGAATAATATCCGCTTTATTTCTCTTCATAGTATTGGCGTGGGCCAAACCGGCGATGGCCCAGGATGCCATGGGGTCCACGAGTCTTTTCAACGGCAAAGATTTTTCCGGTTGGACTTTTTACATGAGAAACGATGCCAACCCCACAAACACGTGGAGCATCACCAACGGCCTCATCCATTGCAACGGCTCGGCGATCGGATACATGCGGACGACGCAGACCTATAGCAATGAGGTCGTCACCGTCGTCTGGCGATTTGTGAAGGTCACACCCAAGGCGAACAATACCGGCGTGCTGGTGTATATGCAAAAGCCGGATGCCGTCTGGCCGATGTGCGTGCAAAACCAGGGCAAATCCGGGCACCAGGGAGACCTGTTCGTGATGAGTGGCGCGGAATGCAATGAACATCTGGCCATGCATACTAATTCAGCCACACCCGTGCCCTATCATGACGGACCGAACGAGAATCCCATCGGCCAATGGGACACGAATGTGACTGTCTGCGCCGGGCCGGACGTGGAGGCCATCATCAATGGAAAGTCACTGAACAAAATCTCGGGATGCACCGTCACGAACGGCTTTATCGGCATCCAAAGCGAAGGCGCGGACTTTGAGATCCGGGAAATCCGGATAAACCCGTTGATCCAGGATTAGAGCATTGACAGAAAAGATGTAGCGCTGAGCCGCGAGGATTTTTTGTGTTTTGGCGAGGCTTCGGCAAAGCAGCATGTTTGAAAACCCTGTGACTGCTTGTCCCGCCATAGCCTTTGGGGCGTGTTGCCCAAATCCATTTCGGAGGGACGAGTTATACGAGTCCCTGACTTAAACTCGTGTTTTCTGTGGAAAAACGGGGATTCCTATAACTCGTCCTTCCAAAAATACGACGCGATCTCGTTTGGGCAACACGCCCCTTTGGCGACGGCGGAAGCCGAAACGCCGCCAAACGCCAAAAAGACCGCGGTCCCATGGATTCCCAACTAAGCGCTGCTTATTTGATCGAAATGCTCTAGATTCAAGGAACTACAAATCGCGATATACATCCCGGCGATGGCGAACAATCGAGATATCAACCATTTTGGATAAATCGTTGATTGAATAAATTACCCAATAATCGCCGGCGCGCATCCGCCGGAGATTCCTGTGGCCATGAAGTTTGATTGTTCCCGGCAAGCGTGGATTTGCCGCCAACGCTTCAATTTTTCCCAGGGCTCGGACCGCTACATTTATGGACAAATTTTCCAATTCCTCGCGAGCTGAACGCGCAAATGTTATGGCATATTCAGCCATTGGCCTTTTCTCGGGGGTTCAACCAGAGCTTGACGGATTCAAAGCTTTCCCGCGGCTCTTTCCGCCGCGATTCAACGAGCAAGGTATCGTAAAAATCCTCCCATGCGCGCCCATGCCGTTGCAGGTCAATAACGGCGGCCGTCTTTCGCCCGCGTTCATCCACCATGAAAGCAATTCCACTCATGCAATTAATCTGGCAGAAAAATCAACCGAGTAAATTTTAATTCGCATTTGTCCATTATTGCCGTCATCGGCATTCGCAAAGTTCCCGGGCTTCAATCTTCTTTGGCGGCTGGCCGGTCGGCGTGCCGTCTTCTGCCTCGGGATATTCAAAAATCTTGCCCTCGTAATTACGGATCAACACGCGTCCTGCATTGCGACAAAGGACGTATTCCGGCGAAACCGGCACCTTGCCGCCGCCGCCGGGGGCGTCAATCACGTAAGTCGGAACGGCATACCCCGTCGTATGGCCGCGCAGTTGTTCCATGATCTCCAGCCCTTTGCTCACGCTCGTGCGCAGGTGCGCCGAACCGGAAATAAGATCGCACTGATAGATATAATATGGCTTCACCCGGCACATGAGCAATTTCTGCACGTGCGCCTTCATCACCGTCACATCATCGTTGACGTGCTTGAGCAGCACGCTTTGGTTGCCGAGCGGGATGCCGGCGTCGGCCAGCCGCCCCAATGCCTCGCGCACCTCCGTCGTCAATTCGCGGGGATGGTTCGAGTGTACGCTCATGAACAACGGATGATACTTCCTGAGCATGGCGCACAGTTGCGGGGTTATGCGTTGCGGCAAAAACGTCGGGATGCGCGACCCAATCCGCAAAAATTCCACGTGCGGAATCGCGCGCAGACGGCTCAACAGATTTTCCAGCTTGTCGTCGCTCAGAAGCAACGGATCCCCGCCGCTCAAGAGCACGTCGCGGATCTCCGGGTGCTTTGCGATATACTCTATCTGTTTGTCGTATTCAGGATGGAAATCGTAACCACTGGCGTTGCTGACCAGCCGCGAACGCGTGCAATAACGGCAGTAGGCGGCACAGCGATCGGTGACCAGGAACAACACGCGGTCGGGATATCGATGCACCAGCCCCGGCACCGGCGAGTGCGAGTCCTCGCCGCACGGATCACTCAGCTCCCAGGAAGCGGTATGCGTCTCGGCGATCTTAGGAATGACCTGGAGCCGCACGGGACAGTTATTGTCCGCCGGGTCGATCAGATTGAAAAAGTACGGCGTGATGGCAAGCGCCAGCTTGTGGTTGGCGAGCTTGGCGCCCTCAAATTCCTCCGGCGTCAACGACGGCAGCAACTTCTGCAATTGGTCCGCGGTCGTGATGCGGTTCTTCAATTGCCAGCGCCAATCATTCCAATCGGCATCGGAGACCTCTTGCCAGGGACCGCGCCCCGCGGAATGAAATTGTTTTAAGTTCTGGAGCCGGTGATCCCCTGGCGGCTCCTTACCACCCGCGGCTAAATTATCAGTCTGCATTTTAGGTATGATTACTATAAATGGGGACTGTTTTCTGTCAAGGCGGGTTGTGCCACCCCATCCAGGGCATTCTCCAGGGCGCGTCTTTGGGCATCCAGGGCATCCAATCGCTCGATGGTCTTGCGCGAGCCGGGCCGGGCCGGCGGGTGCTTGATCCAGCGCGAAACGGACGCTGCCGGGTCCTCATTGAGATAATCCGCCAGGGCGCGGCGGTATTGCTCGTTCAAAACCGCAAACTGCGGCGCCATCTGCAATTGAGCCAGGTCCAGTTCGCGCACTTTTTGTTGCAGGATGGCCACCTGCCGTTGGGCTTCGACATTGTTGATAGCGTTCTGGAGCGAAATCTCCGCGCGCAAAGGAAGGTTGTTTGAGGCCGAACGAAAATCCATCGGAACGGCCAGGATCTCATCCATTTTTACCCGGCTGATCTCCGGCGACCATTGCGGACCCGCATCGCGCGAAATGAAGTCAACGGATTGCAGCGCCCACCACTTGTCCACGTCCAGCGAAGAGGGAAATTGCGCCTGAAAGGCCGCGTGAAAAGCCAGTTGCCAGTTATAAAACTGCGGCAGCGCCTGGAGCATCGCGCGGACGTCCGCCGGGCCGCCCTTCAACGCCAGCAAATCACTCAGGAACAACTGGGCGCTGGCACGATACACGCCGCCGTCCGCGCCGCTCAATTGCTTGTCCGTGGGCCAGCTCAATTGTTCCACCGTCAACGGTTCGGTATTTTTCAAAACCATGTGGGCAAGCGTTAGCCGGCCCATGCTGAAATCATTTGCCACGATCCGGCTTTCAGCGTAGCCGTTGACGGCCTGGCCCGGGCCGATCGAAACGATTTCCGGGCTGACGCTTTCGAGCAACTGCTGGGACACGCCTTCCGCCAGCCATCCAGGCACCTCGGCTGAATGATCCCCGGCCGTCCGGTTGGCATATTCCAACAATATGACTGCCGCCAGCGCGTGGGTCAGGCGCGCGCGGGAAACCACGTCGGGCAATTCAACGCGGTACATCCAGGCATTGTTGAAGCGTGAAGAAACAATCGTGACATCTTCATCCAGCGATCGCGCCGGTCGTAGCGCCAGGAAAACCTGCCCGCGCCAGTTGATATCGTCGATCCCCAGCTCCTGATAAACGGAATCCCTGATATGCTCGGCGGAAACGGCAAGTAATGCAGGCTCGAGGGTCACAAGAGCAAGGTTCGTCTTGACCGCCAGCGAGCGGGCCAGCGGGGAAACCTGTCGGGCGCTGACGATGGCGAACTCACCGGAGTTGCTGCGCGTAGAAACCATGCCCGGCAGTTGGAAGTCCGCGCGACAAACCATTGGAAGCAGGACGCCTGCAAGGAGGAACGCTGCGGTCCGGAAACCGGACAGTCGGTGGAGGCGTTCCATCAAGAAGTTCATTTGGCTGGCGCAGTGGGTTTGGCCGGGGCCTTGGCGGCCGGCTTGGTTTCCGGCTTGGTCTCAGTCTTTGCCGGGGCGGATTCTTTTTTGGCCGATTCCGTGTAATTTTTACTGCGATAATCCGTGATGTAAAAACCGCTTCCTTTAAAAATCAAACCCGCCCCGGCGCCGATCTTCTTTTTGACACGACCGCGCCCCCATTTCTTTTTGGCGCAAAGCTCTTCGGGACAGGTCTTGAAGGGATTGGCGGAGATCGATTGGAACGACTCAAATTCGTGGCCGCATTTCTCGCAGATATATTCGTAAGTCGGCATGGAGAATCACCGGGCCATTTCAGCCTCACTCAGGCTCACTGCGCTGGCGGCGGGGCATTGGTCAGCACGCGCACCGTGCCGTCCGCTCCCACTTCGACGTTAAGATTAAAATTGGGCCGCACGGGCGCCGCACTGGCAGGCGTCTGGTGGTTCATCAGGATCGTCCCATTCTTTTCCTGCTTGGTGGGATCAATCCCTTCGCGGATCCATTCCAGGCGCCGCTCCACCAGGGCATCCGTCTTCAATTTTTTGACCTGCTGGCGGACTTCGTTCAGGTCATTGAATTTATGCTGCAACTCATCCTTTTCCGCCACCTGCTTTTGCAATTCACCTTCCAGGTACGTATTGTTCGTCTGCGACACGGCCAATTTCATCTGCGTATCCGTAATGGTGGTGTTCAACTGAGCAATGGTATTGGAAAGGACATTAGCCCGCTGGTCGAGCACCTGGTTTTGCGCTTCCAGGTCGGAGACGCTCTGATTCAGGTTGGTGATCTGTTGTTGCGCGGTTTGCAGCGTGGATTGCGCATTCGCAATCTGCTGTGAAGCGTTGTCCAACTGGTTGGAAAGCGTCACCGCCAAAGCACGGTTGGTGGCCAAATCCGTGTTCAATTGCAGATTGACCTGCTTTTCATCGTTGAGATTGGCGGTCGCCTCATCGAGTTGATTTGAGAACTGCAGGATCGCGCTGACAGAGGTGCCTTGTTCACTGTTCCACTGATGGCAAACAATGATCAACGCCACTGCCAACCCCACGGTCGCAACAATCAGGATGGCTATCGCGGTCTTTTTATTCATACACGCTTAAGATGGACGCTGATTCGCGTTTTGACAAGCGCGTCATATGCCGCCCCCGGTTACTTGGAGGGCGTCGGCGCTGCCAGGGTCGGATCAAGGATCTGCACGTTTGCGGCCCTTTGGAGTCCATCCAAATAAGGCACCGCAGTCTGCTGGAATTTTTGACGCGTCAGGATCTGCCGGACTTGTTCCGCAGCGGTCAAATAGCTTGTCTTCTTGGCCGGAACGCGATCGAGCAGCTTGACGATTTCGTATCCATCGCTCGTCGTAATGACATCACTGACCTGGTTATTGGTCATCGAGAACGCCGCGGAATCGATTGCCGAAGACATGACCCCGCGCGGGAATGGAAGCAACTCCCCGCCACTGGCGCGAGTACCCGGGTCCTCGGAGGCCTGTTTTGCCAGGGCTTCAAAATCCGCACCTGAACGCGAAGCCTTGACGATCTGTTCCGCCAGGCGCCGGCGCTGCAACAATTGGATGTCCGGCAACGCCGCCTGGGTGACGGGATCCACGGTAAAGATCAGGATATGGCTGACATGCGCCATTTCCGGCTGCTCAAAATTCGCGGTATGGGCATCATAATAACTTTGAACCTCCTGGTCTGAAACCGTGATGTTGAGCAGGCGTTTCAAGGCCACACTCACCGTCTCTTCATCGGCGATTTTGCTGCGGTACTGCGCTTGCGTAAATCCGTTGGTCCTTAATGCCCCGTCGAACGCCTGTTGCGATCCGAGATTCTCGATGTCAGCGGTGATGCGCAAATCTGCCGCTTTTTGACCAGCCGTCTTGTCGGCATCGCTGGCCTTGGTCAACACGAGTTTTTCGTTGATCAAATTCGTCAGCATCTGTTTTTGCAGGACCACCAAATCCGCCGGGGACAATGTGCGGATCTGCGCCCGGTATCCGGACAACGCCTCATCCAGGTCGCCGCGCGTGATGGTGATCCCGGTGCCGCTGGCGATCACCGGATTGCTGGCCGCAGCCACGGAAGCCGCATTTTGCGCCAGAACCGGACCGGCGGCGATCAACGCGCAAAGAGTGATGACGATTTGTTTCAATTTCATTTTAGTGGTTTTGTTTTTAGGGCGTGGTTGCTGAAGCCGGCGGTGTATTGGTATTAGCCTGCTGCTCATCCAGCGTGGTGACTTCCGCTTTCAAGTTGTTGTCCAGAATCTGGACGTCCGCATCCTTCTTCAATTTTTGCAAATAAGCCGGTTCCACCGGGGCCAGTTTCTGGCGCAGCAGATACGCCTTGATGCCGTCGGTCACCTTGGAGAGGTCCACTTTTTGCGCCGCTGTTTTGTCCAGCAATTGGATGATATGATAGCCGTATTGGCTGGTCACGATGTCGCTGATCTGGTTGTTGGTCAGTGAAAACGCCGCGGTATCGAATTCCGGCACCATCTCTCCATGGCCGAACGGCTGCAACTCTCCGCCATTGTCTTTGCTGCCCGGATCGTCGGAATACTGCTTGGCCAGCGCCGCAAAATCCGCGCCGCCGCGGAGCTGCTTGAGAACACTCTGCGCCTGTTTCAACTTGGCCTGTTTTGCATCGTCCGACAGCGGCTGGCGGGTCGTGATGTCTTCCGTGGCGAAAAGGATATGCCGGACGTGCGCCTGCTCCGGTTGCTCAAAATCGGTCGGATGATCATCGTAGAATTTTTTGATGTCCGCGTCCGAAACCGAAACGCCGAGGTCCCGCACCAACACCGCGTTGGCTGTCATGCTGTCATTCAAATCCGAGCGATAGCCATCCAGCGTTTTGCCGGCGCCTTTGAGCCGCAATTGCAGCGCGTCCATCGAACCAGCTTCTTTGACCAAAGCCGCGATCGCCTTGTCCGCCTGCACCTTGCCCTGCGCGCGGTCGGCCTCGGTTGCCTTTTGCAGCAAAAGCGCCGTGCAAATAAATTCGTTCAAAGCCATGGCCTCGACCCGGGTCAAATCCTCGTCAGACACCGGTTGGCCCTGCGCGCCGGCGTTGGCCTTGACGGCCGCGGCCACTTCATCCAGCCGGCTTTGCTTGATCTCAACGCCCTTGCCTTTGGCGATCACGGGATCTCCAAACAGAGACGCCATGGCGGCGCTCGGATTATTGGTATCCGCGGCGGCGGCGGGAGCAGCATCTGAGGCGGCGGGTGCCATCGGGGCGCTGGCGGTTGCCGCATGCATGCCCCACCCTGCCAGCAACGCCATACCCAGCGTGCCGGAAATGATTAATTTGGTCGTATTTTTCATGTGTTGTTAGATGTTATTTCTGGGAAACCGTTCACAACTTTATCACTTTTACATTGCTGATGTCATGGTCTTTTTGGAGGTCATCCAGGACGGCCTGCGGCGGCACGCTATCCACGTGCAGCACCGTCAACGCCGACCCGCCAGCCGTGTCGCGCGAGAGGCTCATGTTCCCGATATTGACGCCATGCTTTGCCAGCAATGTTCCGAGATGACCCACAATGCCCGGCCGGTCTTTGTTGTTCAACAACAGCAAAGTGCCCGAGACCGGGATCTCCACCGGCTGGCTGTACAACCGCACGATGCGCGGGTTGCTGGGCGAACCAAAGAAGGTGCCGCCCGCGGAAATCAATTTCTTGTCGCCATTAAAGACCTGCACGTGGACCCATTCATTGTAGGTGACCGGCTCCTCGGATTTCTTCTCTTCCACCGTGATGCCCAGGCTCTGGGCCACGCTGCGGACGTTGACGTTGTTCACGTCCTTGACGTTTCCACTGGAAACAAACCCGAGCAAAATCGCGCGCGTAACCGGGTCGGTGTTCGGCAATTGACGGGCGCTGCCGCCGTAAGTGATATAAATCCGGTTCGCTCCCGCGGGCGAAAGCTGCGCCAGCAATTTGCCCAGCGCGTTGCCCAGCGGCAGATACGGCTTCACCAACTCGTACGTTTTCGCGTCGAGGAACGGCAGGTTGACGCCGTTGCGGACTTCCCCCGTCAACAGATAACCGGCGATGACCTCCGCCACTTCAATGCCGCATTTTTCCTGCGCTTCATCCGTGCTCGCGCCCAAATGAGGGGTCAAAATCAAGTTCGCCTGCTTGCGATAAGGATGGTCGGCGGGCAACGGTTCCACGGCAAAAACATCCAGCGCTGCTCCCCCAACTTTGCCCGATTCCAATGCCGCGACAAGGTCGGCCTCATTGATGATCTCGCCGCGCGCGCAATTCACGATGCGCACACCCGGCTTCATTTTCGCGAACGCCGCCCCATTGAGCATTTCCTTCGTCTCCTTGGTCACCGGCATGTGGACGGTGATGAAATCGGCCGCCATATATACTTTATCCAGGCTATCGGCATATTCAGCGCCGATGGCCCGGGCGCGGTCTTCAGTCAAATAAGGATCGTAGGCGATGACGCGCATCCCAAAGGCGATGGCGCGCTTGGCCACTTCCGTCCCGATGCGGCCCATGCCCAAAACACCGAGGGTCTTGCCCGCGAGTTCCACGCCCTGGAACAACTTGCGGTCCCATTTCCCGGCCACCATCGTGGCGTGGGCTTGCGGCACCTTGCGGGCCAGCGAAAGTAACATGGCGAAACTCAACTCCGCCGTGGTCACGGTATTGCCACCGGGCGTGTTCATGACCACCGTGCCGTTTTTGGTGGCGGCTTCGATATCGACATTGTCCACCCCCACACCGGCGCGGCCCACCACGCGCAACTTCGGCGCGGCGGCGATGACCTTGGCGGTCACTTTGGTTTCGGAACGCACCACCAAAGCCACTGCGTCTGCGACCACCGGGAGCAACTCGGCTTCCGGGAGGCGTTTGGACAGGACGACGACGTTGAATTCAGGACGCTGCTGCAAGAGCGAAATTCCCTTGGGCGAAATTGGGTCACAAACAACAATTTTCATGTTCAAAAGAAAAATCAGTGTATGTCGGCAGGCCGGTCAGGTCAAACATAATGAAAACGAATTGTGGCGGGCAGGGCAAGGCTCTCCCCTCCTAAACGGTGGGGCGAGACTCTGTCGAGCCGTGGCTTAATCGTAGCGCAGGCGGCTCGCCTGCATCTTTTATCAGAGGGTCGAGCTACCGCGAGACCCAAAACTCTTCATTCTGCACTCTTCCTTCATCCTTTCCTCCGGTGGGGCGAGCGTACCCCCAAGCCGTCTTCACTTCGTAGCAGCAGGCGTAAGCCTGCTCTAAATTCCATTCGTAAATGGGTAATCCAAACTTGCCCTGAATGCCCAATCTATGCTATAATTTTGAACATGAGTTATCGGACTCTTGAAGTTGAAATTGACCACGGTCATGTTGTGTCCAAAGGTGCGGAAGCATTGCCGGAGAAGGCATCCGGCCTGCTCACAATTTTGAATCCATCGCTCTCACAGCCGCGCCCTATCGGTTTGGCCAAAGGCCAATTCACTGTGCCGGATGATTTTAACGCCCCGTTGCCGGAAGAGGTATTACAAGCTTTTGAGGGCAAATGAGGATTCTGCTGGACACCTGCGAGTTTCTTTGGCTCGTGGCCGGTGACGCCAAACTATCCCCACAAATCGCCTCTGCTGTGCGTGACCCGCAAAACGAGGTGTTTTTGAGCGTCGTTTCGTTTTGGGAGATTTCTCTGAAACACAGCTTGGGCAAGCTGCCATTGCCGCAACCACCGGCGCAATTTGTTTCGTTGCAACGCGAAAAGCACTTGATTGCGCCGCTGGTACTCGATGAAACCGCGGTTGCGCAGTTGAGCGGGTTGCCAGGGCTGCATCGCGATCCTTTTGACCGTATGCTGGTCTGTCAGGCAAAAGCTAATGGTCTGACGCTTGCATCGTCCGACCCGCTTGTACGGAAATAGCCCGTCGCGCTGCTTTGAAACCTGCTAAAGGAGTCCTGGTATTATAGTATTTCGGGGTTTAATTTTTCATTTCATTGCCAATATAGCAAATGCTTGTGCGCCATGAGTTCATGTTGCTCCTGAGCCAAAGCATTCGTAAATCGCCAATTCCCGCGGCCATCATCCATCTTCGTCGTCTTGTCTTTGTTCCTTCGTTCCTTTGTTGTTAATTCATTGGTGGGGCTTTAACCGAGATTGGCTTCCGTCGAGAAACGGAGGGCTTTCATCTCTTACGACTTTTCCCGCCCATACAATTTTTTGCGAAGGTCTTGGATGGCTTTGCGCCCGTCAACCGTTTCTCCGCGCCCGATCTGTTGGAGGCCAACAGCAATTTTCTCACGAAGTTCCGAAACATTGTCGCGGATGAATTCTTCCTGTGTTCGCAAAACAGCAAGGCTCTGGGCGATCACGTCGTCAACTGAACGATAATGGCCGCTCTGTAGTTGTTGTGAGATAAACTGTTCCTGTTCGGATGTCAGTGTCACCGTCATGTTTAAACTCTATCCCAAATCCAGTTCACGTCAATCATGCTCATTAAGCGACTAACGGGCCGTCATCCGCGATTGCTGTTTCCATGAGCCATAACCCGTCAGATATTTTTTATTCCGCGCGAGATCCGGCGGGCCTCCCGTTACACTCCCACACAGGTCACGGCTCAATTCGTAAAGCGAGGCGCGGACACGTGCGCGGGGTGCGACCTGGCTTCAGGCGAAGTTCCAGCGTATCGCGCACAAACCGCGCGGGCGTCTTCCCGGACCGGCGCGCGGCCATGGTCAACTCGCCCTTTAAATCATCCGGCAATTGAATCGTCAACGTACTCATACCCTTGCGATGCTCGCGCTAAACGAAGGTGACAAGAAAGCTTTCCCCGTCTGGTTTCTTCGTTCCTTTGTTGTTATTCCCTCTAAAATGTTATTCTTTTACAGCTTTTCCCTTCGTTCCTTTGTTCCTTCGTTGTTGATTTGCTCTCAACTGCTGCCTCAAACTTAACCGGACTAAACCACTCTTTTTCCAAAACGAATTGTTTCCCGGAAACAATCAACCGAAAAAAGCGGGCCATTTTGAACCTTTTTTACACTTTCAAGACGTCAATCGACGCCTCCTGACGCGAATTGACGTCGCAACCACCCGCGGTTAACTTATATCAATCGAATGATTGCGAGCATCGCCAAATCAAATTCCGCCCAGCCAACCTTTCGCGTCGGCGATGAGCGCCTTGTCAAATTGACCTCCGGCGCCGCCCAAAAAGTCACCACCCTCTTGACGAAACAAGGCCGCCCCAATGGCGTTTTGCGCGTGGCCGTCGTCGGCGGCGGTTGCAGCGGCCTCCAATACAAAATGGACCTCCAGGATGCCCCTGCCAATCGCGATATCCTCGTCGAAAGCGCCGGCGTCCGCGTCGTGGTGGACCCCAAGAGCGCCCTCTATGTCACCGGCAGCGAACTCGATTATCTCGAAACCCTCGACGGCGGCTTCAAAGTCACCAACCCCAACGCCGCCACCACCTGCTCCTGCGGCGAAAGCTTCAGCGCCTGAGCGCCATCGGCGGATTACGGCGCAGCCAGCCGGAAAAACGCACTGGCGTTGGTATGCGGCAACGTCAGTTGGTTTTGGCCGTTGATGTAATTGACCGTGTTGGGGACCGAAACCCAGTTGGTGGTGGCCAGATTGGTATTTTTTTGCACCACCCAATTGAACTGGTTCGTGGGCCAGGTGATCAGGAGATTGGCGGCCGACACCGAAGCGGCCAACGGCGGAGGCACGGCAATAAAATTGTAAAACTTCAATTCATCCACGGTGGTTTCAGCTCCGCCGTTATTATTTGCAATGATATTCAGGCGGCCGGCGCCAAAGGCCGGCATATTACTTTGTTGAAGGAACGTCCGCGATTCGTTGGCATTCAGAAAATTGACGGTCTGGCTGTTGATACTGGCCCACGTGTTGCCGCCATCGTCGCTGCCCTGAATCGCCCACAATTGCGGAAGCGCCTGCCCCGGGCCGGCAGTCAACACGTAAGCGGCCACGGGCAGATTTGAATTCACCAGCGTGGCGCCTAGATACCATCCGCTGCTCGCGCTGCTGGCCCAGTAAGTGGAATAATTGTTGTCAAAAGCCGCCGACGCGGGATTGGTGCTGACCGTGCCACTATCGCCAAAATATGGACTGGCCGTGCCCGCCTGCGCTAAATTGCCGCCGGTCACCATCGCGACGTTGTCCAGCCGGACTTGTTCGGTGTCACTGCCGCAACGCGCGGCCCAGACAAACCGGTCGCCGGCCTGTGGCACAAAACCCCGCGTGGAGACGTTGGTAAAAATGCCCTGGCCGTCCATGGAAACACTCATGCCCTTGTAATAATTCCAATCCACTTCAAACAAATGACGCATGGGGTTGTTGTAACCCCACTGGGCCAATGGGCCTCCTAAAAAAGGATGGTAGGCGATAATATTTCCGTTGGCGCGAAGGTAAAAGCCGGGAGCGTTGCCGGAGTAAGTCTGGACATCAAAAGAAAGTCCCGTGCCATAACCTGACTCAACGCTGCCGCTAATCAGGTTGGAGGAATTCAATTGCCCGAAGTTCAGGGAGAACCCGTCCGCGCCATCGTTGATAAAATTGCCATAGACCTGTGAATTCCATTTGGTGGAGAAGGCATAAGCCGGCGTGCCGGCATTCAAATCCGGCAGTTCAAAAGCGCTCGTCACACCCGAATAATTCTCTTCCGTCAGCCCCAATTCGCCATACGAGCTGTCGGCAATTTCCCCTCCGCCCGTCATGCCCAACGCCGTGCTGAACAATTGCGAGCCGTCATTGAAATTGGTCGTCCCCACGCTGAATCCTGTGAAATCCTGAAAATAGCGGCCCATTTGCGCAAAGGCCGTATTCGTCTCCACCAACCTGCCCGTGATGGACATTTGGGGGTAGTAACCATTGTACACCCAGGGTTGTCCAGCGCCACTGGAACTCAAGCTATTTCCCCGGCTCCAGCCGTCAACGGTAGTGGGGTAATCATTTCCCATGTCCCAGAGATAACCGCCGTCGTTTGAATCCGTGGCCACCACCCAATATGAGGTTGATGGCGCCAGCGTAAGGTTGGAGCCTGTGTAATTCGTCACCCCGGTCGCTTCCGGATCGTCAGGCCCGTTCAAAACCTGCACCAACGTTCCGGGATTGCCGCCATTGTCTGTGTAAATGCTCACTTGAAATCCGCCACCGTAGCCTCCCCCGCCCAGATCCATTCCCACCGTATCCAGTATGTAACCGGCGGGATTGTTGCCAGTGCTGAATTGTTCGGCAAACCACTCGAAAGACGCCACTTGATAACTGACCGAGGTGGTATCGGCCAGATTTGAGAAAAAAGTCGTCTCCTGCGCCCGCAGGGAAAACCCAACGGCGGAAAGAACAAACGACAAAAAGATGGCACAACGATATTTCATAACTTTTTTAGAGGGCTTGCCCTGCTTATCGCATTTTTTTAACCGAAAATTTCAGCAATTACAATCAAAAAGACCATCCATCTGAACAATGTTGGGCGTTGAATGTTGAAGGTTCCCCATCTTAAACTCCATCACTCCGCGCTACGCGTTGACGCCACCCCTGCCCGCCGTTAACCTGAAATCCACATAGCTGGAGCGGTCGCGTTTCTCACTCGGTTGAGCCGGAAATTTTAGGTGAAAGAACCAATAAAAATTTTACGGGGTTGACCTGGACAGGACTGGATGTGGGTGGCCCATGTCTTGAAACGTTCGGATGAATAACAGGAGATGAAGCACCTGCCTCAGGCAAGGCCTTGAACTCGAAGAAGCTCATTCAGTATTGACTTTCAAATGGATGACGTTCGTCATGCCATTGGTTGCCGACTTATCAAGGCTCCCCAGCGGGAACACCGTCACAAAACGGCGTCACCAAACAACACGTGTGTCGGCAGGCGGAACCAGTCTATGGTGCGGGCAATCCAAAAAACTCAGAACGCGCCAAAGCACACGACGGCCACGCTGCGTCCAACGGCTGACGCCGCCAACCCTATCAGGTTCGGGGCTTCAACGCCCCAAATCTTTTTGGAGGAAATCTATGGTTGGCTTGTGAGGTTTTTCTCCAACAATGCACGCATTTCAGACATAATATTATTTTCAATTTCTTTGATTGCGCCCTTTTTCTGTCCCCAATTACACACATATAGCAGTTTTTCGATATCCTCAACATCTGACAAACCAGGTGCCAACTCAATTGTGATGAAAGAAATTTCTTTAATCCGATTGTATAACACGCCAGATGCTAAGTATAAAAGATTGATGGCGTCATCAACCTGTACACTTTTTTCAAGCCTTTTTTGTACCTTTAATCGAAGATATAAAAGATAAACAACATGCCAAAAATCACATAGTTCTTTTTGTATTTCCTGGTCCAGGCCAAAAGAAATTAGCATCCTATCAATTTCCTTAATCCCTGTTTCGAGAGATCTGAAAAAGCCAGTTCCTATGAATGTTGACGATCCTGCCATCACAGGGACGCCAGGTTTAGGCCAAATTATGTTCAACACAGAATGGAATTTCCAAACTGCTTTCAATAATTCACGCCTTTTTTCGATATTGCTCATTGTGCTTGATATGTTTGTTGTAGCAATGTTTGTAATTGAGGGGAAATTTCGGGATTAAAGTTATTTGAGCCGCGCGTTAAAATTTCTTCATTCTGCATTCTCACTTTCCCTGTCCTAGTTGGCTCGTTGAGTTCATTTTATTCCCAGTGGCAGTTTTTCACCAATCAAACGTTCAAGAACATGTCGAAATTCCTCGGCAGCAGCATTCATCTTGTCGTGGCGTAAATACCAAGTTTTTAGTGCTCCTCTTAATTCTGGAGATGTAAGCAATCTCGTTATTTCTCGTACACGGGCGGAATCCTGTCCCTCGGTTAATTTGAACCATCCATACGCGTCCATTAGCCCAAAAATTGGTAATAGGTTTTCGGGGATGTCTTTCATAACAGAAATTGTTCTGTCATAATGGCATTGGACTTCTACATCATTAATTTTCATTATTGTGATTGGATAATTGATAGTCCTGGAAATTGTTGAGCTAGGCCGTTTTGAATTTGATTTATTTGTTCAGGTGTTAACAATGGTTCCGCCAAACTCATCGAGTCAGCCGACCAGCTAACCGTTGTTGGCGTAACAACGACAGTGATTCCTGGCGTCGTGCCCGTTATAGGCGTTCCGCCAGCAGTGGCCATTCCGTTTGCGTGACCGCCATCACCTAAATAAAGGGTGTCAGCGTCTGGATCATATCCTCCCGTATATACTGTTCCACCAGCAGTTTCGGATTCGTAGCCCGCGCCTTCGGCGATTTTTATTGTTGTTCCTCCTATTGATCCCATTTCCAGTGCTCCACCTTCTGGAAAATACAATCCAGCTAGTGTATCTTCTATTTGCATCCATTGTGGTTTCGCTGCCTCGACCGCTGGTGATGGAAACAGGTCGTTGAAGATTTTTGTCTCCTCATCCACCGCTTTATCAATCGAGCCATCCTGATAATCTTCCGCGAGCGTTAAATCCACGGAATGCGAGGCATTCCATTTGTCGAGCGCGCTATTTAGTCCCAATGGGTCGTTTGATGTCCAATCAACGGTTGTATCATCCGTCGCCTGACTGCTTAATCCAAACGGGTCCAGGTAGCTTACAGGATTACCATTCGCGTACGCGTAAAAATTCAATCCTCCACCGAAGCCTGACGGGTCGGGATTGATAAACCTGCACAGATAAGGGCTGTAATATCGCGACCGCATGTAAAGCAAACCGTTACCGTCAGTTTGAATTCCATACCTGCCGTTGAACAGGAACGGCGTATCATTCGTGCCTACCCGGTATGTCATGGTGGCGTAAAGCGAATATTCCATCCTGTCTGTAACCCGACCATTGTCATCGCTTAGCGCAATGGTGCTGCCGCGATAATCATAGTGGTAAGTCAAAGTGTTTGTGGCAGTTGGGGTTTCCGTGATCTGATACAACAAACCCGCGCCGTAGATGTAGTATGTGGCGACGCCATTTTTAATCCGCATGAGGACTTGGGGCAGTTTGGCGTTGGGATTGATGACGTATTCCGTGAGGTTCGTTCCCTGTGTTTGCAGGATACGATTGTTCATTCCATCGTAGAAGTTGGTCGTGGGGCTAGCGGAGCTTGCCCCTCCGGCAATGAAAAGCCGATTCCGGGCATCGTAAATATAATTAGTGAACACGGAATTTGTGACCGGCCCCGAGGTTAAATTGCCATTGTTATCCACGGTCACATTATTGCCATTCACACTAAAAAGCCGGTTGTCAGCATCGTAGGTCATCGTCCGCGATGGCGGAGCGTTCGTGTGCGGCAAAGGCGCGGCAAATTCCCATTGGGCGGTGGAATTTACGTTCCAGGCAAATTCAAAGAGGGCCAGAGGAAAGCCCAGGGCATTGGCTTCAAGGATGTTCGTGGTTTGTCCCGCGACATCGTAGCTGATGGTGCGCCTGGTGCCATTCGGACGGGTGAGGCTGGTCAACCGTCCATCCAGATCGTATGCGAGGCTGGTTTTGCGGCCTGACCAATCCAGCACATTGGTCAAATGATTGTTGCTGTCGTAGGCGTAATAAACATTTCTGCCACCGGGATAAATGAGGTTGGTCAGGTTGCCGTTGAGGTCGTATTTATACTGGAGGAGATTTCCCAAAGCGTCGCGATAGCTGGAGATGCGATCATAAGCATCATACGTCCATGAATTGGTCAGGCCGCTGTCGGCAAGGTTCGTCAGATTGTTATCGGCATCGTAACTGTATGCAGTAGCGCCGAAGCCATCCCCACGACTGGTCAACCGGCCTTTGCCGTCGTAAGTGTTGGTGGTGACCTGGCCTTTGGGGTCGGTGACAAGAACCGGCAAGCCCTGGTGATTGAAGGCAATCCCGGTGGAATAACCGAGCGGGCTGATGGTGTTCGTGAGCCGGTTGACCGCGTCGTATTGGAATTGCCACGTCTTGAAATTGCGATTGAGCAGGTTGGTCTGGTTGCCCGCGGCATCGTACCCGCGCGTGACGGCATGGGAGGCGTTGTCCAGGACCACGGTCAGTTGGCTATCGGCATTCCAGGTCTGATGCATGGTTTCGTTGGCGGGACTGACGGCGGTCAGCAATCGTCCGTCATTGTCAAAGGTGAATTTTGTTGTCCGCAAGAGGGGGTCGGTTTGGGAGACAGCCCTTCCCGTGGCGTCATTCGTATAAACGGTTTTGTGCTGGAGCGGGTCGAGCGAAGTGGTGAGCCAATCACGGTTGTCATAGATGTTGGTGAGCACCGGCGCGCCCAGGGCCGTGACGGGCAGCGTGGTGGACTGTAGCATGCGGGAGGCGCTCCATGAATTGGTGCTGGTGAAACCACGCGCATCCGTGGCGCTGAGCTTGTTGCCCACGGAATCGAAGGCGATCTTTATCGTGAGATTGGTCGGGCCGATGGAATTGGTCAGTTCCCGGCGGTTGTCATATTGGAAAGCCGAGGCAAAGCCGCGCCCGTTGACATGGTTGGTGAGGTCTCCTAAAGAATTGTTGGCAAACGTTTCCTGATCGCCATTGGGACAAGTGATGCTGTTCAATTGGCCAAAGCTGTCGTAGCCGCTGGTCGTCGTGCCGCCGGAATCGGTTCGGGTGTGCAAGGTGCCATCCGGGTTGTAGGCATAATTGACCCAATCACCCGCGCCGTTGGTCTGGCCGGTCAGGGAAAATTCGGCGTTGTAACCATAGGAATTGGTGTCGCCACGCGCGTCAATCGCCTGGATCAAATCGTTGTTCCCGTCGTAAATGAACCGGTTGGTAAATCTGAGCGGGTCAATGGCCTGCGTCAGGTTGTTGTTGCCATCGTATGCAAACAGATTGGTTTCGCCTGCGGGAGAAACGGATTGGATGACGTGGTTCTGGCCGTCGTAAAACATCTGCGTGGTGCGATGAAGCTGGTCAATCGATCCGGTGAGCCGCCCCTGGTTGTCATAAAGGAAAGCGCGCTGGCCGCCGACGGGGTCTTCTTCAATGGTCTCCCCTCCCGTCCAGAACACCTGCCACATCTTATTCGTAAGCCCCTCGGAGTATTGCCGGGCCACACGGCCTGTGCCGTCATAGGCATTGCTCACCACCAACTGGTTTTTGGCGTCCGTGGTCGTGATGATTTCATGGTTGGTGTCGTAGGTGTAAGCCGTGATTTTGCCTTCGGGGTCCGTGTAATTGGTCAAATCGCCGCCGGCGCTATAACCATAGGAAATAGAGCGCGAGGGTGTGCTGTTGTCTGAAACCGAAGTCAGTTGGCCACCGGCACTGTAACCAAAGGTCAATACGCGGTTCTTCCAGTCTGTCACCGTGCTGACCAGATTGTTGGTGTAGGCCACCGTGAGCGCATTGCCATATTGGTCCACAATGTTGGTAAGAAGTCCGGCAGGGTTAAAATTGAAGGTCCGCCCGTGGCGTTCCTGGAGAGAATAAGACGAGCCATTTTGGGTCAATGTCATCGTGCAATTGGCCGGTGGCGTGTAAACGCCATTGGGTTGGCGGATGAATTGATAAACGTCCTTGCCCAGGTTCACGGAGACGCCGCCTGCCGTCAACTGGTCCGCGCCCCATTTGGCGATCAACGCGGTGGCCAACCAATTTTTGGGATCGGGAGTGTCATTGTAGGTATTGATGGCGGCGCAGGTGGCCGCGATCATGGCCGCAGCCTGGGCCGGAGTCGTGCCGCCCAGGGCGGCCTGGGGCGCGGCAATGGTATCGGCGGTGACGTAATAATTATTGATCCAGCCGGGGGCCATGCCGGCAGGATTGGCAAAGCGGCGCATGCCGTTGTAATAACGAGATAAGGTGACTCCCTTCGGCTCGGTTTGACCCAAACTCAAATCGGTGTGCTCGACCTGGAACGTGCCATCGGCGGTATCCACAGGGTCGGCAATAGTGAGATTGTTGCCAGCAGTGCCGGCGGAAGCCGCAGTATCGGACCCGGGCTGGCCATCCATGTTTTCAACAATGTATTCTGAATCCAAATCCCCGTGTGAAATGGAGATATACGCGCCGTTATAACCTCCTGAGATCAGCATGGACATTGAATAATTGGTGCTCGTTAATGACCTCGCGGCAACGCCATAGCCGGCCCACGTTCCCGGCCCGGCCACCGGATTTGTGCCGCATTGCGGCAGCAATAGGTAATAACCGGAGAGAATGTAACTTTTGTCGAGCATTCCGTTATCGTAGCCGGATAGGTTGCCGGAAATGGCCGACCAGTTGCCGTTGCTGGCCAGATATACGGCCTGGCCGTTGGTGTTGGCAATCTCGAGCATCTTCACGGTGGAAGCCGCGACCAGGTTGGAGTTTTGCAATTGCTCAATCAAACCGCTCTCGAAGGCGCTGAAAAAATAGCTCCACAGGTCGGCGTGACGATATTCTATATCAAGGTTATTGGTGTCCGCGCCATTGGCGGAGGCTTCGCCGGAATCCTGCATGTAAATATCGATGTAATAACCGCGGCCGTTCTCCTGCCCCATGCGCCCAAAACGATGATGAAACTGCGGGATGATCCCCTGCTGGTCGGCCAGCATTTGCTCGGCGGCTTCGGTTTGCAGCATCCAGTCCAGCCCCATCACGTTCAAGGTCTCGCTGACGACCTGCCGCGAGGTGTTGGTGAATCCTTCCCGCATGTATGCATTTAATTGATTTTGCCGTTCCTGCAGCCAGCCCCAATCCGGCTCAAAGGCATACACCAATGCGTAGGTGGCGTTGGTGCTTTGATAAACATTGGTCACATTGAAATCCGCCACCGAAGGCACACGGGTGATCGTGTTGTTGGTAAAATTCCAGAGTCCGAAAGGATGATTGATGTCGATGGTCACGTTGTTGGTGCCGGGAGAGGTGGCGACCTGCCCTTGCACCACATTGGAATCGTTTAGCCACAATTGCGCCACGCCGTTGTTGCTGTAAGTGAGCGACAGGCGCTGGCCCTGGAGTTGGGGCATCCAGCATTGCCAGTTCGTGCCGGCGAACGTCACGGTCAGGCCCGACATCAGGTTCGTGGGGATATAGCTCCAACTGACCGTGCCATTCGTGTATCCATTGGCGCCCACCGGATAATTGGCAAACCCCGGCCAGCCGGCGGCAACGGTTTGCGGCCCGCCAAGAATTTGAGTTACGCTCACATTGGGATTGTTGGTTTGGATATAATTTAGAAGATTAGTAGCGTTGGCCGTCAGCGAATTGCGAAGGTTGGCTTCGTTCAAGTTGGTGACGTAGCTGCCCATGTCCGTGCCACCAGCCGCGGACAAAAGCGCGCCGCCACTGAAGCTCATCGCGTTGGTCAGATTAATACCCTGGAGGGTTTGCGTCGTCTTGAATGCCGGGTCCAGGTCATAAATGAAAAAGCCGTTGGTCAACACCACCCATACTCTCTGAAAGACAAAGGTGTTATTGTCTCCAGTCAAGGCAAGGTTGTGGTACCCGCGCCGGGTAAAGAGATGCGCGACATAATTGGAGGTGTACGTCCAATTAGTGTTGGAAAAGCCCAGGCCCAGCCAATGATGGAGGTCATTGGTATGCCCGGTCGGGTCGTCAAAAGGTACGGCTTCCCAGCCGAAGTTATAGCCGACATTGGTGTAACCGGCCGCCCGCAGCAGGGACACCAGCAAGGCGCTTTGGTCAAAATCGTTGCCGCTTTTTTCCAAATAGGTCAGTTCCGCGCCCTTTTTTGAGCCAAAATAATGGACATAACGAATGTTGCTGTTGACGTAGCCAATGATGTTTTGCCAATTGTCCTGAAGATTATTCGCCAGCGCCTGAATGTCCGGTGTGATCGCCTCGGCTATGGCCGGTGAGGCGGGTTGAGATACGCCGGATTGATATTCATTGGTAGTTCCCCCATCCCAATCCACCGATGCCGATAAATCCATGTTGCCATCGGGAGCCACAAACCAACCGGGACTATTGTTTTGCGCAGAACAAACGCCCGCCATTGCCAGCAACCCAAAAATCAAACTTAATCGTAGCAGCGGGCGTAAGTCCGCTCTAATGTCACCCTTAATCCATGCAAATCGGCGCGCCTTTTCTTGTATTTGTAGGAGACGACGTAAGGAGTCTCTAACTTCGTAAATCGTAAATCGTAAATTTTCATAGTCCCTCCTGATTATTCCGATACCGTTAAGATATTCCCCTCGGCGTCCGTACTGTTTGTGCCAGTTCTTATGCCTGACACTCCGCTCCACCAATCGACTGGATTATACGAGTAATTCGACCTGGTACTCGGCTGCGCTACTTGGTTTACCAGGGGATTCAGCCCAAGCAACACTTGCCAGCTATCCGACAACCCCGAACCGTCCTGATCGTCGACATAAGGGTCTGTTTGGCTGACCAAAAATTCATAGGCATCGGTCAAACCGTTATTGTCCGAATCCTGCGGCGTTCCTAAAATGATGAAGCAAATCGAAGCGCCGATGTTGGTGATGGTATAGGTGTTCCATTGATACCCTTGCCCCATCCATGACCAGGGATAACCAGTGGGACCAAACGACAGCACTGAATTGGCGAACACATCATACGGCACACCATTGGAACCGCCCGCGATTGTAAAGGTGATGGTTCCGTTGTTCGCTACGCTCGCCGTGACATTCGTTAGCCAAACATTGTAGGAATTCGTGCCATTGTAGCCGCCACTAACGAATCCATCGGGTTGCAAATCACCCGTTCCGGTAATTGCTTCATAGTAGGTTGGCGTGTCAGAGGGGTTGGACGGCGCGGAACTGATGGCCGGGACGTTCCAGGGCATCAAATGGTAATAGGGCCAGAAGCCGTTATAGATTTCTTGCACGTCATTGGCCGATAAGACCACATTATAGGTCTGCACATCGTCCATCGCTCCGTGCGCCTGATAGACCCCGCTGGTGTCACTCCCGATGTAAAAGCCATGGGCAAGAACATTGGTGCCCGGCCAAATGCTTAATCCTCCCGGATCGTTCGTCAACAACTGCCCGTCAACGTATAGTGAAACATTCGTTGGCGAATAGGTCAGGGCATAAAAATCCCATTCGTTGGTTTCGAGATCAATTGGGGCGGATAGGGTGTAAGCGGTCCCGTTATTGGTCTGCGCCATGAAATAGAGGTTGGTTCCTCCTGGATCTGTCAGGATGCTCCACCAGCCGTAACTGGCATTGGTGGTGTAACTGCCGATCTCGACGAACCGCCCCCATTCACCCGGGCCATTGCCGCCATAATCGTCTCCCACGCTGTCCCAATCCGGCGCAAACCAAAAGGCTACCGTGCCAGTGCTGACGGCTATCTCATTTGTGCCGTCCGCTTCGGTGGTATTGAATTGCAGCGAGGCTGGAATGTTGGTGTCAATGATGAGGCTTGTGTAATCCCCGAATAACGACGAGGTGATATTGGTGAAAGAGACGGGAGCAAAACCATCATCGCTCGTCCAATTGGTGGTGTCGTCGAACGACCAGGAATCCAGCGGATAGGGCAGAAAATCATTGGTGCCGGGCAATTCCTGACTGTACGCACGGGTCGTCAGGAAGAACAGGCAGAGGAAAAGAAAGAAACAACCCCATTTCGCTTTTAGCAGTTCTATGTTTGTCCCCGGAAATGTCGCTACGTGATGGGACAAGACAACCCCTGTCCGTGGAAAAGGATTTTCCGCGAATGCCGTCCCGCCTGTTGCCTTCCGATTCATCCCGCCCGGACTTTAACGGTTTCCCGAATGCCGTCAACAGCAAAATTAAAATCTACACGGAGCGTGTGTGGTAAATGCCCCTGATTTTTGTTTTTGTGAGGTTGCGTGCTCAAAAAAAATCAACGCATCGTCGTCGGGCAAGCTATATTGAAATATCGCGAAAAGGCCCATTTGAGCCAGGAGGCCCTTGCGGAAAAAGCCGATATTCATCCCAATTACGTCGGCCGGATCGAGCGGGGGGAATGTTCGCCCACTCTTGAAATCCTGCTCAGGATGTCCAAAGCTCTTAATATCCGGCTGTATAAGCTCTTTTTGGAGCTGTAATATTGCCTGGAAACATTTCACCTCCTCCCTTCCTTTGCTATCCGCCTCTTTCTGGTGAGGCGAGACTCCCTTGCCGGGTCGCAGCTTCAGCGAAGACCGGTGTCGATCCCTGATTTTCCCTCTTCGACATTGAATGTTGGGCGTTGAATGTTGAATGTTTCCCGTCTTAAACTTATTGCGTGACCGACTACTTTGCCTTGTTAGAGCAACCCCGCCGCCCCTGGTTGGACTCCGCCGCCATCAAACAAAGATTCCTCGCCCTTTCTGCCCCCATCCATCCGGATAAACTCCATTCCGCGCCCGAGACCGATAGAGTCACTGCCGCTAAACAATTTTCCAATCTCAATGCTGCCCATGCCTGCCTGTCTGAACCCAAATCGCGTCTCCTGCACCTCCTTGAATTGGAAACCGGCACACCTCCTCCCAACCTCCAGCAAATCCCCAACAGCCTCGTTGAGTTGTTTGCCAAAGTCGCGACCCTCTGCAAACAAGCCGATTCGTTCCTGGCTGAGAAAAACGCCAACACCTCGCCGCTGCTCGCCGTCCAATTCTTTGAACACGCCCAGGAGTGGATCAGCCGCCTCGACGCCCTTAAAAATAAACTTGGCGTTTTGCGCCAGCGATTGGATGATGAATTGAGATCACTGGATGCGACATGGATGGGTTCAGACACTGCCGCCCGGCCAAAACTATTGCCGGAAATCGAAAGGCTTTACCGGCTGTTCAGTTACTTTAACCGCTGGAACAACCAGGTCCAGGAACGGATCGTACAACTCGCTTTATGAAATTGATTCGCCTCATACTGTTGGCCGGCGTCCTCGGCGCGAGCACCGGTGTCCGCGCCGATGATTGGCAAACCGCCCTGAGCCGCATGCCCCTCGTTTCCCCCGCGACAGAACTGAACCGCACCAATTGCGTGTCGCTGCTCCTCAATTCCTTTCAGCCGGATGATAAAGTCAAAGCCCTGATCTTGATGCCTGGCGCAACGGATGAAGTCTATTTTTTCCATCGCGTCCACGTGGCCCTCAATTTCCCGAACCCCACCCTGCTCGAAGCCATCGTGGCGCTGACCAATCAAACCTATATCCAGGCCGATTTTCGCCCGCCATTCCTCATCCTCCATACCACTGAAGATTCGCTGGATGTCATCGGCACGATCAAAAACCAATCATCCGCAGCGAAGTTGCATCAGGACACCCTGCCTGGCCGGATCGTTTTCAATGACACGGATTGGGATGGCGTTGTTCGAGCGATTGGAAAACATATGGACATTGGATTGCGTCCGCGACCCGGTTCGCCTGACTCGTGGCATTTTTATCGGCACAGCTTTGCCGCCGGCAGCTTGTCGGATTGGGAGATGCTCGAAGCCCTGGCCCTGGCCGGTAAAACGACCTTTACCGTCAATTGGCTGACCGCTGATTTTGTGCCTGATGTTCGTCAAGGACCTCCACCGAAACTGGAATACTCCCCTTTCCATTGACGGGCGTTTACGTCTGCGGCGTAAAAGCCATGATGCTCATCGGTGGCAGGTAAATTTCTGCCGAATAATGTTGGTTATGCCACTTGTGGTCATGCGCGTGAACCTCGCCGAAATTCCCTTTGTTGCTGCCTCCGTAAATCCCCGCATCACTGTTCAAAATCTCTTTCCATTTTCCCGGACGCGGTAAGCCCAGGCGGTAATTCGGCCGCGCCACCGGTGTAAGGTTCAGGATCACTGCCACCGGATCCGCTCCGTCGGTCTTTTGACGCACAAATGACAGGACACTGTTCTCACTGTCAGTGCAATCGATCCAATAAAACCCGCTGTGATCATAATCCGCCTGCCACAGCGATGGCGTTTTCCGGTACAGATGGTTCAAGTCCTCCACGAACTTCTGCAACCCCTTGTGGAACGGCCCCGCCTCCAGCAACCACCAGTCGATCTGGCCGTTTTCATTCCATTCATTGACCTGCCCGATCTCCCCCCCCATAAACAGGAGCTTTTTCCCCGGAAACAGCCATTGATACCCCAATAACGTGCGCACGTTTGCGTACTTTTGCCAGTCATCCCCCGGCATCCGCCGGCTCAACGACCCCTTCCCATGCACGACTTCGTCGTGCGACAACGGCAAAATGAAATTTTCATGGAAATGGTACAGCATCCCAAAGGTCAAATCGTTTTGGTGATATTTGCGATAGACAGGGTCCAGGCTGAAATAATTCAGCGTGTCATGCATCCAGCCCATGTTCCATTTGAACGAAAATCCCAACCCGCCAAGGTGTGGTGGACGGGTGACTTGCGGCCAGGCAGTGGATTCTTCGGCAATGGTGAGGATGCCAGGGAATTCCACATGGCTAATATGATTAAATTTGCGCAAAAACTCGATGGCTTCCAAATTTTCGCGGCCACCATATTGATTGGGCAGCCATTCACCCGCCTTGCGGGAATAGTCCAGGTAGAGCATCGAGGCGACGGCATCCACGCGCAGGCCGTCCACATGAAAGCGCTCGCACCAATACAAGGCATTGGCGAGCAGATAATTGGAGACCTCATGGCGTCCGTAATTGAAAATCAGAGTCCCCCAATCCTGGTGCGCACCACGGCGAGGGTCCTCGTGCTCAAAGAGCGCGGTCCCATCAAATTTTGCCAACGCCCACTCATCACGCGGAAAATGGGCAGGAACCCAGTCGATGATAACGCCGATGCCCGCTTCATGAAGGGCATTGACAAGAAATTGGAAGTCATCCGGCGTGCCATATCGACTGGTAGGGGCAAAGAATCCAGTGACTTGATAACCCCAGGAAGGAAAATAGGCGTGTTCGGCAACGGGAAGAAATTCGACGTGCGTAAAACCCATGCGTTTCAGGTAGAGAATCAGCGGTTCAGCCAGTTCGCGGTAGCTCCATGATTCAGTGGCGGTCTTTTTCCGCCACGAGGCGATGTGCATTTCATAAATGCTGATGGGTGAACGCAAGACATCACGTTCAGCTCGCGCTTTCATCCAGGCATTGTCGGTCCATTTGATTTTGTTTGTATTCCAGACAATCGCGGCATTCTTTGGGGCCACTTCGAAGAAGAACCCAAAGGGATCCGTTTTAAGCGTAATCTTATCGTGAGCATCGCGGATTTCGTATTTGTAATGAGCGCCCTCTCCCACACCCGGGATAAAAATTTCCCAGACGCCCGATCCACCCAGGAGGCGCATGGAGTGGAAGCGGCCATCCCAATTGTTAAAGTCACCAACCACACTGATGCGCTGCGCATTTGGCGCCCATACCGCAAAGCTGGTTCCCGGAACGCCATCAATCACCCGCAATTGCGCTCCGAGCTTTTCATAAATTTTTCGCTCATCGCCTTTGCCAAACAGGTACAGATCACTTTCGCCAAGGGTCGGCAGAAAGGAATACGCGTCACGCGTTTGCCGCGTCTTTCCATCATGGGTGGTGACAAGCAGGTCATACGCATAAACTTTGTTGGCGGACCTGGAAACGCCTTCAAAAATATCAGTGTTGGGAATCCGATGTAATTCGAAGGCGGGTTTGCTCTTTTCATGGACGGGACGGACTTCCACCCTGGCAGCATCCGGCAGGCAGGCCCGAACGACAAGGCCGCCCTTATTTCCCAGTGGATGCATGCCTAAAAGTGTGTGGGGAGACTGGTGCTTCAGTTCGACGAGGCTGCGGAGTTCGTCCGGTGTCAATATCATTGCCGGAAATTTAGCAGAAAATTCGCAGAATGCTACAACCTTGCGAGAATGCGTTCTAATTGAAGGGAATGATTGCTGATGTCGCCTTCGGTCCAAATCACGAAATCGGAACGAGCAATCTTGTCATCAACAGGCATTTGAGCCGCGATGCGCTGGTGGATTTGTTCCGGGGTCCAGCCGCGGGCGGCCAACCGATCGCGCTGGGAATTTGCGGAGCACCCGACGCAGATAATCTTATTGAAATGCGACTGCGCCTTCGTTTCAAACAAGAGCGGGATGACCACGAAGGCGAGAGGGTAATCTGCCATCTTCCACTCTTCAACCCGGGCAAGCCAAAGTTCGCGGATTTTGGGATGGAGAACACTTTCCAGTTTTTTCCGCGCCGCCGGATCGGCAAAGACAATTTTTGCCAGTTCGTCGCGGTGCAGTTGGCCTTTATCGGAAATAATATTTTGTCCAAAAGCATTCTGGATTTCGGCAAGGGCGGGTTGGCCGGGCTGAACGATTTCGCGCGCCAGCTCATCCGTATCCACGAAGGGAATTTGCCGTTCTCGCAACAGATTGGCAGCCGTGGATTTACCCATGCCAATGCCGCCGGTCAATCCGCAAAGTTTCATGGCGTAGTTATGGCGCAACGAAGCGCTTTTTTCAATGAGGTTGTTTAAGCAAAACCCTCATCGCATTGCAACTTCCGGCGACCGATCAACGCAGCCGCGAGACAAGCCTATGGCTGGATAACATCGCGGAAGAACACCGTTGAATTCGTGATATAGGTATTGGTGAAGGTAAATGGCCCGGTGCCATTGTTGGTGATAAGCGGTATCCATGGGCCAGTAATCAGGTTGGTTGTACCCTGCACAACGTTGGTTTCCCCGGCGGAAACGCCGACATAAAACTCGAAGGGTCCGCTGTTTCCACCAGAAAGAACCGAGGACAACACAGGGGCGGGAATGCCGCCAGCCGAATTAATGGTCCAAAAGGCAGAATCATCATCCGAATTCGGGTCCGGGGTATTGGCGCCGACAGTAGCTACATTGAGGAAGCTACCGCTGGTCTGCGGTTGGACCGTGATGGTCAATTGACCTCCAGCGCTATTAGTCAGAGTGCCCAGAGTCCATGTCAAAGCCACGCCCACGCGATTAACAGTCCCGGCGGTGGCATTAGTTGAAATCACGGTCAAACCAAACGGCAACGTATCGGCCACGACGACATTGCTGGAAGTGGACGGGCCATAGTTGGTCACTGTGAGAATATATGAACCATAACTATTCGTTGCCACAAGATTAGTAGAACCAGTCATGGTGAGATAATTGTCCGCAGCATAGCCAACGGGATCGGCGAGGCTAAGAGTAATCGACCAGCCGTTTGTAATCTCACCGGAGTCACCGGCACTATCATTTACAATAAACAGGTCCCAATTGCCGTTTGGATTGGAACCGTTCAGCTTTGCAAGTGTGGTTCCATACGGAGACACAGGCGGAGAAAGATGCGTCAGCGCATTGGTAGCCGAGGCCAGCGCATTGATCATGTTGGTGCCATTCGGAGAGCCCAGACCTGTTGCCAGGTCATAGTTGACATGAGCAGCGAAAGCGTTCGGGCTGCCGCTCCATTCGTTGTTGCCCGTGGTGACATCGTGAAAGTCGGTGGCATAATTGGCGCCGTTGGCGATGCTATAAAGAGCAGGATTGAGGAAACCAACCGGAGCTTTGGCAAAGCCCGCTCCCTGCTGGTTGACCAATGCGGTGAACGCAGCCCATAACGGCGCGGCGCAACTGGTGCCACCAAAGGACCCCGATTGGCCTCCACCGAAAATGACCCAAATATTATCACCCGTCAGCGCGACATCCGGAACATTACGCGCGGTTTGGGAACCGCCGCGAGCCGTCATATTAATGTTCGTCTGCCAACTGGGTATGGAGTAAAGGGAACTGATTCCACCGCTGCTGCCTTCGCCGTCGATTCCAAATTCAGTGCCCCAATTCCATACTGTTTCTGACGCGTAGGAGGCAGCATTGCCAGTCATCGTTAACGTTGTTCCACCTACCAGAGTGATGTGCGGACTGTCGCTGGGAAATGGTATTGGATTGTTTGCGTTGTTATAAGCACAGGAATCACCTGAAGCCTGGAAGAATGACTGCCCTTGCAGGGCCATTTGCTCAAAAATCAATTCTGCGGAAGGGTTCGGCTGTTCTCCTCCACCCCATGAACTGCTCAGTTGCGACGACAAATCGTCATCGGCCATCCGGCTCAACATGTCCACCCAGAGTGAAGTATTCGGCGGTGTTTCATAAACGTAAATGGCGGAAACTCCCGGAGACATAGAGAGCACCATTTCAATATCCAGGGAAACTTCATCCGAGTTGAATCCAGGTGTGCCGATACCTCCATCAACGGGAACAATGATCAGCCTGGGGGCGGTGCCCGTGAGTCCAATCAGATTTTCGTAGGCGGCGATATCGCTGGCATAAAATCCATCGAACTCCACCAAACCTACGCTTTGACCCAAGCCGGTCAGCGTTGTGCCGGGGACATAGGCGTTCCGGAAATCATTGCCAATATACGCGCCTGTTGGACCCGAGCCGGTATGGGGAGAAGCACCAGACTTGCTGTTGAGCGGCTCTGGATGAAGCATCTGTTTGGGTACTGAATAATTATCCAGTCCGCTGACATGAAGAACGGGTAATGACGCCGGGACAGAAGGATCAGAGTCCGGTGCGTAAAAATCACGATTCTCGGTCGGGTGCCGGTACGCGTACATCTTCACATGGAAGGCATTTTCGACGTCAGAAACCTTTCCGCTGACATCCAGAAGCATGCGGCTTCGATGCTGGCCAATGATGGTCAAGCCGTTGATCTTTGCAAAATTGCTCACGGAAGTGTAGTCCTGTTCCGTAGGACCGAATTTGGCGATAAATTGATCCGGAGTAAGATACTGATGGTAATCCGTGGTGGAAGGATCATACATACGGGCGAGGAGGTTGGACATCTCCTGCGTATTGTGCAAAGGCAATCCAATGGCCAGGGTCAACTGATTGGTCGCAGGCAATTCCCCTTTGGGCTGCAGCTTGAGCGCCGAAATCGCCGCCGGAATGTGTCCATGCAACGTAACCGTTCCGGTTCCCGCCGCGAGACCCGATATTGCTGCCGCGCCGCAAATTGCCAACGCCACTCCGATTTTCGAAAAACTGTTCCGCATAAAAACTATGAGATTGAAATGGGTCATATGGGGTCAGGGAAATACAGGGGTGGCCCCATTAGCCGCGGGTTTGTACACTCCATTAGTAAACGACTGATTATTAAAGTAAGGCAGCGTATTGGTGGCGGTATCCGAGAATGTCAACGTGACACCATTGACACCAATGGCCGGTGTTCCCGCGTGCGACAGGAACAGCGTATCCGCAGCATTAGGAGCGACTAACAGAGCGTTGACGTTATATTCCGAAGAATGGGTCAGATTGGTCAGGGTAACCGTAGTCTTAAATACTGTTCCAATGATATTGCTGATGCTGATGACCGCGGGATAATTCGAGGCCATTCCGGGCTGGCTGCCGTTCGCAGGAGCCGGATTAATAATGATGGCATTGGTATTGGTAAAGGACATGTTCCAGGTTCCCAAAGTATAGGTGAACAGATTGGTGCCCAGATTATTGGTGACACCGCCATATTTCTCCATTAAGGCGAACCGGGCGATGAGCTGTTGACCATTCGTGTAGCTTCCGCTGGCAGTGAACGTATACGGCTGCGATTCCGAAGGACCATCTACGAAGAGATTGCTATAGACTTGCGTGGGTGTGCCGTTGGGCGCGGGCGTAGTCGGAGCAGTGACACCATTGGTAACCAATAAAGTGGCGTAAAGATTCGTGATGTTATTGCCACCTTCAGCACGGAAGGCGAAGAGGATGGTCACCGTTTCACCCGGATCAATCAGACCGTCATTGTTTGGATTGCCGCCAGCAGCGAAGGTGGAACCAGCCGGCACCACAAGGCTGCCGCTGTTATCATGAATGGTCAAGGTGGCGGCGCTGGGCGGGGCCAACAAACCATTGGTGGGGCTGGACAATTGCAGCAACACAGTCTTATCCGGTTGCACGGTGGTTGCGGAAATCAATCCCACAGAGAAACTCTCCGAGGTCACACCATTGGTAAAGGTCAACACCCCGTTCGTCGGAAAATAATCCACATTAGTCATGGCCGTGCCGTTGGCCGTGGAGAACAAAACCGTCGAAACAACATTGGTGTTGTCGGTGCGAACGACATTAATGGTGACGGCCCCATTATTTCTCACGGCGCTGTAAGCAGGCTGTGAGAAACTCAGGCCCGAGTTGCTATCGATAATATTAATGGCCTGTGTGCCCGGATAAATGATTTTGCCGGGGGCCGTCGCATTCGTCAGGGATATTGTGAACGTGCGCGTTCCGGTAATTAAGCTGTTGTTCAGGACGGTAATATTGATGTAGTTGGTGCCGATACCGTTGGTAAAGGTCAATGTACCGCTGGCGGCACTATAATCCTGACTGGCGATCGCGGTTCCATCGGCGGTGAAATAACTGACCATCAGAGGCGTCACATTCGTGCTCACCACAACTGGTTCGAGGTTCGTGTTATTGCAAATAACCGGGATTTGAATGACGCCTGCGTTCTTGAAGACATTCGCAAACGAATTAGTAAAGTATAATCCCGCCTGGCTGCCCTGGATCACGACCAAAGTATTGCTGGGCGCAAGCAATTGGGCGCCACTCGGACTGGAAAGATTGATACCAAAGGCCAGATTGGTAGTCATTTGCTGGTTGATCAGCGTCACCGGAATGCCCTGGACAAGCGTATTAGTGGCAAACGTCAGGGTGCCACTTGTGGCAAGATAATTGTTACCAGCGATGGCTGTGCCATTGGTGGTCGCATAGTTAACTGTGAAAGAATTGCTGACGTTGCCGAGGCGTTCAACCAGGATAACGGCGGGGCTGTTGGATTCGCTATAAACATTGGTCCCTTGCAGGAAGTTTACGCCGGTATTGATATTATTAACGATCGAGACAGTGGCATTTGTGGGCGCTCCATAGGCAGGCCCAAATGCCCCGGATAGATTCGTAAGGGAAACCGTGAAGTAGACCGTCCCCTGCACCAAATTATTCGGCTGCAACGATACTGAGAAGGTTTGAGGAGTGGCGTCACCATCCTTGAAATGTACTGAGATAGGATTGGTTGAGGGGTTGATGTAATTGAGACCCGGCACGGCTGTGGCAGGCAAGACCTCGACACCAAGAGTCACATCTCCTTTGGTTCCATTGGTCCGAATGACGGTGAAAAACGCGCTCGCATCCGTCTTATTGGCATAATATGCATTGGTACTGAAGCTCACCTGGCCGGGCGCAGGCGTGGTTTCAATAATCGTTAATGTACCATTGGTGGGAGAAAGCAAGCCGGTGCCAATGGCATTGGTCAACACCAGATCAATCGTCCGGTTTCCTTCATAAATGTTATTGTTGGTGATCGCCACCTGCACCTGCACGTCGGAAACGCCCGGCGGGAAAGTAACCACTTCATTGGTAGGCGTGTAATCCAGTCCGGCAACTGCTGTGCCATTAGTGCTGGTGTAGAAATCAACACTCACGGTTCCATTTGTGCCACCCTGGCGGATGACATCAATATTAGCCATGCCGCTTACATCATTCTTATCCACAAAATACTGCGGCGGATTAGTGAAGCTGATGCCGCTATCGTCATTGATAATGTTAAGAGTTGCAATCGGCTGATTACCCAGAGGCGCACCCGACAGATCCAATCCTACGAGAAGGTTTGTCATCTCAACGACGCCGTCATCATAAACAGGGATGGTGACGGATTCAAAAACCGCGCCGGGCGGGAAGGCAACGATTTCATTCGTTCCTACATAATTGATTCCGTTAGTGGCAGCGTTGATTGCCGGCAAATTCGTTGTGTAAAAATCAACCAGATCATTGCCGCTGCCGTCGCTATTAGTCCCACTGGTGCCGCCGGTACGCTCCAGGGTAACCACGGCAAAGCTGCCGGTTTCATGGACGTAATAATTTGCGGTGGTGAATGAAAATTCGCCGGAACCCGTTTCCGAGCTGCCGTAAATCTCGGCGATATTTTCCGCAGCCTGATTGTCGTACAGGCTAAAGGTGCCGCCAATGATTATCGCGTTATTGGTAGGCTGGATGACAAGGGCATCCACATCGCCATTCGCGCCGTAACCAAAATTAATGGTCGGATCAACCGCACCAGTCGGCAGCAGGCGACTCACGTGGCTGCGGATGAATCCATCCGTCTCAGAAAACTGGCCGACGACCATGATACGGTTATCAGCCTGGACTGAAATTCCTTCGATGGAACCATCAGCGTTGCCGACAAAGTTTGTATCGATAGTCCCGTTGTACTGCAGGCGAATGATATTACTCGCACTCGTGCCGTTGAAATTGACGAAGGCGCCGCCGACCAGAATATTTCCATCCGCCTGGATAGCAAGCGAACGAACGATCCCATTCGGTCCGATTCCCAGATTATTGTTGAAACTGGCATCCAAAGAGCCATCGACATTCAAGCGCGCAAGATTAGTGATCCCAAAACCGTTATAATGCTGGAAGGAACCGCCGATGAGAAGTTTTCCGGCATAGACTGAATTGGTTGGATAAACCGCGATGGTGTAAACCGGGCCGTCGACACCATTGCCGACAGCAAAGCTGCTGTCCACCGTGCCCTGGCTTAGACCATCCAAATTATCGGCTTCAAGGCGGGCGATTCCCGGGCTTGAAACACCGGAAATATTGTTAAAGGCGCCGGCCACATATACCCGGCGCAAGCCGTTGATAAAGGTTTCAGCAAGCGCATTGACAGTATTATCCGCTCCGTCACCCGGATTGAAGCTGGTGTCAAGCGAACCATCTGTCATCAATCGCGCAATGTTATTCCTGTTAACATCATCAAAGGTCGAGAAGGAGCCACCGACCATGATTCGGTTGTCGGTCTGGCAGATAACGGAATTGACAGGTCCAAATGCGCCGTCCCGACCGCTTCCAACCGAACCGCCAAGGAAACTTCCATCAAGCGAGCCGTCGGCATTGAGACGGGCAACATAACCTTCCGGAGTGGTACCCACGGCAGTAAAATCACCAGCAACCAGGATCTGCGCATTGGTCTGCAGCGCCAATGAAAAGACGCTGCCATTGAAACCAGGAGTGCTGAAATAAACGTCCGGCGACCCCGGCGGCTCGCCATAAGACTGGACATCCAGCATATGCACCCAGGCAATAGATGAAGAAGCCACTATCGCATTGGTAGGACTGTAGAGATTGGCCATGAAATAGAAGTTGGCCGGGTCCACAATCCCATCGTTCAGCACCGGAACCTGGAAGCTGGCAGCGGTCTGGTTGGGAGCAAAGGTAAGGACACCGTTGGTGGAAATATAATTGGGTGTCCCGCCCAGGCTGGTGGCAGTGCCATCGATCGTCTTATAATCAACCGATACATTTCCGGCGGAGCCGCCCGTGCGAACCACTGTCAAAGTAGCGTAACCCCCATTTTCATTCACCACATAATTTGTCGGAAAGAATTGCAACGCTCCATAGCTATTGTCATTTGCGATCACCAGCACTGCATTGGAAATGATCCCCATAATGGCCGGATCGTTGGTGCGGTTCAGTGTTGGATTGGATAGAGCGACACCGAATAAAAGATTGCCCCCCACCACGCCGGCATTGATAAGAGGCACAGAAACCACCTTGGGAGACACATCGCCGTCAACCCAGGTGAGCGTATTCGTTTCACCGACATAATTGGTTCCACTGAACGCTGTATTATTGGTAGTGGTGTACAAAACAGTTAGCGTTCCCGCACTGCCAGTGAGGCGGTTCACTGTGAAATTCAAGACGCCGGCACTGAGGTTGGCGGAGAAACTATTCGCGGCCAGACTCACATAACCGTTGAATAGTGGATTAATGATACGCACGGTCGTGGAGGGATACTGGCTGATTGTGCCCCCGCTAGCCTGGGCAAGCGATACCCCAATCGTCTTTTCCACATTGCTAATATAAGCATCTCCTTTAATGGTAATAGTCGCATGGTTGCTGACAACATTTTGATTGAAATTCACCGCTTGATTGGTGGAGATATAATCAGTGCCAGGTATAGCTGTGCCGCCACCGGTCACTGAGTGGACCGTAACGACAGTGCCAATATTATTGGCCCGCAAGACAGGGAGGGTTACTGACAAATTGGTGGCAATATATACATTGGTGCTATAGCCCACCACGCTGGGAGACGAGATGTCATCGATCAAAGTGAATGGCGCCGATGAAATGCCCAGGGCCGTGCCCAACGGAATCTCCTCACCGCCCAAGTAAAATGCATCGGATTCGCTTGGGTTCGCCAAAGTGAATTGAGCATTCAGGTTGCCGGGATTGTTTTTATTCCTGATGACGGTAATATTGACATTGGACAACTTGTTGATGAGCTGGTCTGAAGATCCCAGATACAGACCCAACGGATCCTGCAACTCACCGCTCAACCCAAACAAACCGTCGCTGTGTTGGCGCGTGGGATTTGACAAATACCAGTAGGCGACCCAGAATAATGGCGGCGCGCTGTCGTACGTAAAATCCGAGCCGCTTAAAGCAGTGCCATTTTGTACTGAGAAATTGGCGAAGCCAGGCCCCAGAGAACCGTTGGTACGCACCAGGCTTACATTATACGTGCTTAAGCTCTTATCCACCGCATAGCTCGCCTGGTTCAGTCCAATATTGCCCGGGCCAGGTGTGGCCCCGCCAATCAAACGCGCAAAGTTGCTGCGGTTGCGGACACCATCACGAGTCTTGGGTTCAACCCAGAGATTGTTATCGTCAAAGCTATTCGCAACGGGTTCTGAGTAATAACCTTCATCATAATACTCTGCCGTAAGCTCTTCATCCAGGGTATCGCATACATTGGTATCTGCCTGGCCGCCACCGACCTGATAAAAGGAACCACCAATCAGAAGCCCGTAATTACTATCGTCATTATTATCGTACTGGACTGCGGTGGCAAAGACCGCGGGCGCATCGAAGGAGTAAACCCGTTTCAAACCGGCAAACTGGTTATAGGCCGTATCCATGAACGTCGTATCCACGACGCCATCGGAATACAATCTTGCATATCCCAGGCGATGCGTGCCATTGATCATGCTGAAGGAACCGCCGATATAGATATTGCCGTCCCAGTTGGCATCGACGGCGTAAACGTTATTGTCCGCGCCTGAGCCAATGAAGAAGTTCGTTATATCCAATGAGCCGTCCCCATTGAAACGGGCCAGATAATTGTAACCAGTGCCGTTGACAGCCGTAAATTCACCGCCAGCGACGATTTGATTGTTCAATTGCCATCCCAACGAGTGGACAGTGCCATTGGGTCCGGTACCCGGGTTAAAACTCGTATCGAGAGAACCATTGGCATTCAGGCGGGCGACATCGGCGTAAGATTGGCCGGATACGGAAAAATCACCGCCCACAAGGATGCCGCTCGAGGTTTGGAGAATATTCACCGTGCCGCGATATTTCCAGGTGTCGTTTGCACCACCACCGCCACTACCAGCCTGGTTTACTACGATCGTCAACGCATTGGCAGTCAATAAACTGCCATTGAGAGCCTGGGTTGGGCCAAATGGAATATTGACCGTGTTCGTGCCGGTGGTCGCCGTAGAATCATAAATCAACACACCAGTGTTTCCGTTCACATTCGTAGTGCCGTAATAAACGCGCAGGTCGTCGGGTCCGGCAAGCATGTTGTAATTCACCGTGAGGGTACCGCTGTTGAACGAACCAAGATTGATAGCATCGTCATTCTCCAGGCCACTGACAGTCTGGGAAACGTTGGTGATCCAAAGGAGAGTTGGAGCGATTGCCAGCGAATAGACCGAGCCATTAATGGCCGTGGCGCTAAAATTGGTGTCCAAAGCGCCATTAGTATTGAGCAGAGCGACATAATAGGCCGCATGCCCGTTGAAATTGGTGAAGTCGCCGCCAATCAATGTTTCGCCGTTGGTTTCCACCAGGACTGCCCGAACGGTGTTGTTGGCACCAGCGCCACCTGAATTGAATGACGTATCCACTGTCCCATTGGCATTCAAACGGGCGACATATTTCGCTGTTTTACCGCTCATGGCAGTGAAACTGCCGCCGACCACGAATTGATTGCCAGTACCGGACACGGCCACAGCATCGACCGGCCCATTGGCTCCTCCGCTTTGAAATCCCGCACTGAACGAAGAATCCAAAAGCCCGTTCGTCGTGACGAGAGCCAGGCACCCTTCCGGAGTGTCGTCATAGGATTCAAAATCGCCGCCGATCAGAGATTCGTTATTCGGCAACATTGCAATACCGTTGACCTCTCCAAACAGATCAATGCCCGGATTGGCATTCTGCGCTGTGGGAGTTGTCACCGGCCGTTGGGAGGGATACAATGCAAGGTCTTCCGCAAAATCCGCATTATATAACTCATCCACCGAGCCGGCAGGCGGATTTTGATCGTTGGCGAGAATGGTCACAGTAGCTTCACTGACCATACCAGGAAGCCGTGCAACCGTTCGTCCATTAACAGTGACGTCCTCATAGAGCTGGATTTTGAAATCTTTGTTAAATTTGGGCGTTCCATAATTGGTAACGGTGAAGGTGAAGGATTGCCAGGTGGCAGCTATGCTGTTCCCCGCCGCAAAAGGAAGAGTGCCCTTAGTGAGGGTAAACTCGGAATTGGTGGCCCGGAGCGGGGTCCCACCAGTCGGCGGAGTTGGCACGGCATAATCGGAACCCGGCTGCAGTGGATAATGGTTATTCCATTCCTCAGATGAATCCTGGTCGTTTCCGAGATAGTTATTGACCCGATAACTGATCGTAGCAGCAGCGGTGTTCGTGCCAAAGCGCTCCACGTAAATCGTCACTGTCGGCCACTCGCTCACGGCCGTGTTGTTGACGTCCTGCGGCAAACGGAAATCGGCCTTTACGAAATTGAATATCGTATTAGTGGGATAGACCGCCGGGACGTAGTTAGTGACGTACATGAAGTTCGTGGGGGGGGTATCACTGGGATCCAGGATGTTCGTTGATACCATTGGGATCATATCCTGCCCATAGGGATCGGCATTGACGTTCAAAATCTTGACTATCGCCGTGCTAAAAGCGGGATCTATCCGCGGCAGGGAAACGGTTGACGATTCATTCCCGTCAGGCTGGGGATTGGACAATTCAACGCCAAAGACCCGGTTGCTTTGATCGTACGGCATAAGTCCGTTATTTTCTATAGGAATGAGGATGGTCTTGCTCATCTCATTATCATCAAAAATAAGCGTGCCCGCCATTCCCACATAATCCACCCCGGCAATTCCAGGCATGTCATTCGGCGGGACATATGACAGACTGGTTCCATCAACGGTCTGATACTGCACGCTGGCGCGGCCGGTGGCGCCCCCGACACGTGTAACAGTGACGAGCACGCCCGGCGCATTGTAGGTATAGTAGGTATTAATCGCAGAATCCGAGTCAATAAATGCGCCCAGGGTGGAAGAGCTTTCTGTCTCGGAAGTTTGATAAAGCGGAAGAGCAGTGAATTGATCTATGTCTTCGCTGGCAAAACGAAAAACACCAGACGGCTGGTAGGCCCAATTCAATGATATAAGACCTTTAGACGATTTCGTATCCGCAACAAAATAATAAGTCTGGTTGGCAACGGCATTGAAGCGCAGCGCGCTGGGACCGTAATAAGGCGATACAAAGCCAATAACAGGCTCTACACCAGGCATCCATAAGCCAGAAAAAAAGTTCCCCTCATATTGAGCAAAATCCACATTTGCGCTTTCAGTGAGAACGGTTCCCTTAGTATTACCAAGCCCCACATTGTCCCCCACAGATCTATTCACTGGAAAGAGATCGTCATTAGCCGCAATCTGCGTCAGCGACTTGAGGCTGGTCCCGCTATACACTCCCAAAACTGTGTCCGGACCGAAATAGGTGGAGCCAGTGCCAATCGTATCCACGGTGACCACACCACTCTGCGGGGCGGTCCATTGGAACCAGACAGGCGCGTTGGGCGGATATCCGGCAACATTTGGATCACCGTTTTCCGTGGAAGCTGAAGAGTTGTCCGCGGTGGTAGCGCCCCAGACGCCTGAAATGGGAAGAGGACTCTCAAAGGTTTGGCTGCGGCAAATGCCCGCCGCCATGCCGATCAAAACCGCAAAGCACAGCTTCGCCAAATAATTCGCCCGGAGACAGGGCAACCGCCCCCGACTTGCACATTTTTGCATATTCGTTTTCACAGACTTTCTCTCACTGACTTGCACTTCCACAGGAGGACCTGCCAGTGTCACTGCACAACAGACATCCATCCCGGCCCGAAATTTTTTACGCAACTCACGGAGACGATTCGTCCGGAGTGACATTTACCTTATAAAACCGATTCTGTCCGATAATTATCGGATCCAATACCATCACATTCGTTGCCACTCCCGGCCAGATGCCTGGCGAAACAAATGGATTGGTCATAAGATATGCGTTGGTCAACAACTGCCAATTCACCATGTTGGTGGAATAATAGACGAAGTTATTGGCCAAAGGAACTGTGGTCCAACTGAGAACCATGGTGTTCGGCGGATTATTCGTCATAAAATTCATAAAGTCCATTTGACTCGGCTCAATGGACGTAAAATATGTGTAATACCCATTCTGCATCAGCCCGATATTCTCGACATTGGTGGTGCCGGCATTGACAACGTTAGTGGAACTGTAATAGCCCAGATAGGACGGCACCCAGCGAAGATGTCCAGCGGGATAGTTGGCATCATGGTTGAAACCGTTAAGCAGGAACGAGACGTCGCCCACGCCGGCGGCGGTGGCATCGGCATAATAAATGACAATGTTCGTATTGAAGGCCAGTGCCGGAATACTATTGGTGCTGGAATGGAAGAGATAACTGGCATAACCATCCAATACCAGATGGTCCACATAGATTGCGTTGCTCACTCCCGTGCCGGTGAAATAAAATTGTGCGCCCGGCCCCGGGGACTGTGCATTTAAAATCAACTGGCCAATGGCGGCGTTGTTGGTGAACCCGGCATTGACCGCACCGTAATCCTGGGCAGCCCAAACGTTATTGATCAATTTATTTGTTTGAGCGGTGCTGGTGATGCTCGTGCCCAGCAAGCCGCTGCCAATGGACGGAAACTGCAGGTTAATACCGTTTTGCAAATAGATCCCATGGAATCCTGAAAGTGCGTCCGCGCCCACCGACCAGTTATTCGCATTCGTCAGGCCAGTCGTGCCATTGGGAAATCCGTCCGATAAGACAGCGCAGTTCAGCGTCAAGGCGCTTCCCGCATTCAACGTCGCGTTGCTTACGTTGACGATCGTGGCGGCAATGGAAATATTATTGCTGACGGCGTTAATGATGCCGTTGGTCAGATTTACCATCGAGGCGTTCAATTGGAACGCGCCAACACCGTCCTGAATGTTGCCGCTGGATTGAAAATTGGTGACCCAAAACGCCGTGCCGTTGTCGATCAGCGTTCCATTATTGATGATATTGCCCAAGGTTTTATATTTACCAAGACTAACAAGGTTATTGGCCGAGATGACGCCGTTATTAGTGAGATTCACCAGATTTGGCAACGAATTGGAAAACAAGATGGCAATATTTTGCCAGTTCAATTCGCCAGCCGGCGACTCAGCGCCCGTGCCGATCGGATTGGTGGTCAATGTGAAATTTTGGGCGTCAATCGACAATTTGGTCAACAGGTTGATGGTATCACTCAACACCACATTGGTGCTGTGCAGAACCAGGTTTGCCACATAAGTCGGGGCAATAGGATTTAATTGGCTGCCTACAATCAAAACACGATAGTCGTTGGTTATCGTTACGATATTGGTTCCTATCATAGCGTTCGTATCGGCAACCAGAAACCGCGTACTCCAGGCATCGACCAGGCCACTCCAGACCGGCACATAGGGGGCCATCAAATTGCTGATGACCAGGAAACCGTTGGTCACGCCCAGATTAAAATCCGCATAGGAGGTAACGATGCTTGAACCCACATTGCCATCGAACTGACTCGTGGCATTCAACGACAGGTAGTTGGGCTGGTTGATATTGACATAGCTTAAATTCAAATCCTGGCTGGCATTAATCTGGATGCGCGCCGGCAGGTTGGTCAAAGCGCCGCTGGGATTCGTCGAGCTTGCATTGGTCGGGGTGCTGGCAGAAATCAACTGGGACTGCACATAGGCGTAAGCATTAGTGTTAATGATGTCGGGAAAAACGTTTATAAAACCTGGTGAGGCCTGGGTGCCGGGATTTCGTTTCACCGGGCTTTCGGTGAAGATAAAGTTATCCGGATACCCCGGTGTGCCGATCAAGGCGACATTCGTGCTGGCGCCCAATACATAATCATCGTTCAAATAGAGATAATTTGAAAAAGTTGTGCCGGTGGCATAGTTGATATAGCTGGCGATCCATTCGACTGTGACTGCCCCGCCACCAAAGGTTGAGGCGCTGTCAAAATACACATTGAAGGGAACCGACGGAGTGCTGTAATCCTCCACAAAAGCACTGCGATATACCACATTGGTGCCGTTATTGAGAACATCTACCTGGAAGAACGGCGTCGAGTTAGTAAGATCAATAATAAATGGCAGGGAGGAAACCGCGGAGTTGGGTCCCAAATCAAATGCAGGATCCCAATCTTTATTGGTGTCCACTCCAAAAGCGCCGAGGCCATAGAGATTTGTCGTAGTGTTTTCTATCGTCAGCGTGCCGCGGGTCAGGTCAATATTCTGCCCCGTTAGCGTCATTAAGCTGTCCTCTCCCAGATCAATCGTGCCAGGATTCACGATGTTGGTCGCGTTCACCGCACACTTGCCGACGGTGGAAGCAATGAGAGAATTAACCCCAAAATCCACCTGGGAATTGGCGCGGATGCTGCCGTTGTTGTAGAAACTGGCAGCCATTCCTACCAGGCCTGACTGGGTGTTATAATGATCAAAGTCGTATCCACAACCGGGACTTATGGCAAGAATCAATCCATCAGGATTCTCATCGATAGTGCTTTCCATCACCATGACCCCTTCATTGGTGTAATTGAGAGTATCTTCAGATTCGAAAGTATCGACATTAACACTGCCTTTTACGTTGCCAAAGTTGATCTCGAACCAGTCCGTGTTGACGAAATTGGTCGCATCAGGGATTGCGAAAAGGTCGGGTGGGATCGTGACATCGACCACACCGTCGTTCTCGTACAACGCGTCAGCCGCGCAGGCGGCCTGCACGAGTGCCAGCGCCAGCAACCCGCACAACCACGGCCATTTAAGAGCCTTGAGCGGATTTAGCGATAGATTCTTCTGATGCGTCATACAGTTCAATTGATGATAAGAGTATAAAACCAACTTACAGTGCGCCCTAAAGAATCGGTCATTTGCACGGTAAAATCAAATGTCCCGGTTTGTGTCGTGGTTCCTGACAACACGCCGCTGCTGGAAAGAGTAAGGCCGGAGGGAAGATTGCCCAGGCCGGATACAACCTGCCAGCTCACAGACGAATAATTAAATGCACCACCGGTGGCGCTAAATGTGATCGGCCCATACGGCACCCCATGCGTGCCGTTCGCCAGAGCGGGCGGAGCCGGCGAAACCTGCACCAGGATCTGATTTTGAAGATTCAGAATGCTGGTCCCATTGGGATAAAGTACCGGCAGATTGGTGGAGGCATCGAATGAAGCCCACTGCACTACCGGAATCTGGTATAGTTCACTGGTGAATGCATTCGTGCCAAATGGAGTAAAATCTTCGCTGTTCTCAAAAGCATCGCCCACTTTATTGAATTCAATCGTCGTCACAGGATTGATCGTTCCCGGACCAGCCAGACCCGCTCCGATATTATCCTGGTCAAAAGTGATATTCCGTGTTGCCGTGCCATCAAAAGTGTTTGCAGCGATTTCATCCTCGGCGCTGATCAAAATATCGGGCTGCACCACCACCCGCTGGAAACTGACAACACTCGCCTGGCTGTTGGTGATGGTCACCATCGTATAATTATTTGTGACGGGCTGGAAGAATTGGCCGACCAGAGAATCAAAATCCGCCCTCACAAACTGGACCTTTTGGATGCCTTCATACAACGAGGTGGCAAAAGGAGTGGGAGTACAAATGATGGGTTGAACCTGATAAGTATGATTCGTGAAGAAGGTGACAATGCTTTCAGTGGCGACAAAACCGGAGGAATTGGTCCCCGAAACGATTAAATTGGTGGTGGCAACGACGTTGGCAATCGACCTGCACTGGACCACCCAACCGCAACCATTGGGTATATTGGGAAGGGTGATGTATTCGCCGGAAGGCACATTCAGGGTGAACGGGGTCAACGTGGTATTGGTTGTCAGCGTGCCTCCATCGCCAAATCCCCCCCCGTTTTGACCCGAGGAGGTGGTGACGGAACTATTGGCTAAATAAGCCGTGGTCACAGGTGAATAATTCAGGGCGATGGTGTTGCTGCAAATCTGAATGATTCCCGGCGTTGAATTCAGGTTGCCATTGGTGATAACGTTGCCAAAGACATCGACAAATTCTGTAACAAAGGAAAGAACCGCATTGGAAGTAACGGTGGCGATCTGCGTGCCATACTGCGCACCCAAAGGCGAGCTTACTGTGGCGGTAAATGTCCAATTGGTGACGATGACGTCTGGGATTAAATTACTCGCAATGACAGTCACACCAAAAGTGCTTTGAACGAGTGCAGGCGGGTTTGTCTGCGCAAATAGCAACAAGGTGGACAGGTTGGAAGTGGTAATGGTTGTAAAGGAACCTACATTGGTGATCTCCAGATTAGCCGGTTCCGTTCCGCCACCGGCCGTCGTTCCAGCAAAGGCCGGAGTTTCCCTGACAATATTGTTTGAGGTGTATAGATAACGCAATCCACCCACGTCATCACGCGTCAAGCTGGTATAATAACCTCCAATGCCCAACCCATCCGCATTATTGGCTGCCACCGCGGTAAATTCATCGGCATTGGGATCCACACTAAACGGCACGGTCACCGCCAGGGGACTTCCAGTACAGAATTCCTCGATCTCATAAGTATAAAGCGTATCGTTGACGTAAGACGAATACTGGAGCTGGTCAAGACCCGTGGGGCTGTCAGCATAATTCCTCTGGATCACCAGATATTCCTCGTTCAATGGACATTTGCCTCCAGGGGGCAAAACTCGCTCAGCCAGCGTCCAGGTGAAACGCTCTGGTTCTGCCAGGCCCATCTGTTCCAAAAGCAAATGCAGAGTAACAGATTTCAAATCCGTGAGTGAAAGCGATAGCGCCTCATAATTAAGATGCAAAGATTCCGGCGGGAACTCCGATAGCGCAGTGCTATAACCATCCAAATTCTCCAGGCTATTATTGGTCATGCTAAAATTCATGAGGTTCGCCGCGCTATCACAGGCAACCACACCGTTGGAGCCGAAATAATCGAGAAAATTTGCATCGTAAGCGTAAAAAATGGTCGGCGTATTACGACGATAACCTTCGCTAAGGTTTTTAGGACCGCCGATGTCCCCTAACTCGTCCGCCCCGCCAAGAGGTGAGAAACCCGTCCCGACTTCTGTATAGACCAAACCATAGCCAATCGTCGTCGTTTGCCAGGAGTCCCCGCCATTGGCAAGAGGACCTAACAAGGCAAATCCCCACGCTGAGGGCGCGCATAAAATCAGCGCCGCCACCCACCAAAAATGTTTAATGGTTCGCAACATGTTCATTGATTGACCCACTGGATGCGGTAATAGGCCGCTGCATTGGTTCCGATATTGATTGAATCGTTTGTGCCCGCGGCATATCTCTGGGCGCCAAAATTGGCCCATGAATTCAAATTGGTTGAAGCCTGCACTTGATAGGTCAACCCTGGCTGCGTGTTCCAGCTCAGGAATATCCCCTGCGAAGTGTTCGCAACGTTGCTGACCAGCCATGTCGTTGAGTCGAGAGGATTGCCGCCAGTCATAAAGATTCCCAACAAGGTAAGGTTGGGAGCCATTGACTGCGTTGCAGAGGGCCAGAAAGTCGTCGTATACTTGTGGGTTGCAGGATTATATCCTCCAAAATATTCCGCCATCCATTCGTAGGGAATCCCTCCCCAATTCAAGCCACTCCAGGTCGCTCCACTGGTTGAAGAGGATTGCGGGGAATGCCCTCCAGCCGCCGTGACATAATCCACGGTAAATGAATGCGTGCTGTTGGTGCTCAATCCATTGGCCGACGTCATGACCCAGCAATTGCTGGCGGTCACTCCCATAGGTGAAGTCGCGCCATCCACATAGACTTCAAAATTGGAGACGCTAATGCCCTGCAATTGCAATGGCGACCAGGATACGACCAATTGCGGCTGGTAAACATTGTTGCTCAGCGTGAACGGCGCCCAGACATTCGGCGCGCTCATCGTGATCAAAACATCAGCAACGTTCACATAACGTTGCGCGTATAAATTAAAATTCGGATTCGGATTCGCACCCGAAAGACCTTCGCTCGATGTCCATACCGCCAAAAACTGGCCTAGCCCATCGGAAGCAATCGTTGGCTGCATCTGTCTGCCCATCCACGTGGTATTAACCTGAAATTCGTTGCCGACAGGCGCGGCAGAGGAGGTCAGGAATTGCCCGAACACACCCTGAAGGGAACCATCCTGGGCAAGGCTGGTCCATACGGCCAGATAGCTTGTTCCCAAGACGGTGAGACGCGGAGCATATTGATCCCCATAAGTGTAGGAATTAACATGCGAGACCGCACCGGCAACACCTGCGGCGGAGAATGGACACGCAAATATATCCCAACCATTAGTGACATCCAGCATGTCATGAGCGCACCACGCAATCATAAACCCGCCATCCGAACCGGCGGCAATATCCGGATCGGCGCAGGGATTGGAACCGGCATCGACAAGGAATTCATTAGTAGCCGCCACCGCATTGCTGTTGTAAAGCCGGGCATAAATATCCACGCTGGGATACACTTCCTGACCGGTCACAATCGTGGTCGAACTAGCCGTTCCGGTGATTTGTTGTCCGGACAACGTCGCGGTCGAATTGGCCAACGCAACAGCGCGTTCCTGTTCAGAAACCCAGGCCACGGCAAAACCTCCGCCAGCCAGCGCCGCTACCGCAGGAGTGCGCTGGTTATAAGTAGTAAATTGGTTGATTAGGAAATTGGTTCCAATGGCTTGGCCTTTTGGAGAGAGAATTTGTCCATAAACATCCTGCAAGCTGTTCGAGTCGGCCTGGTCATAGCTGCCCCAAACCACGACAACATTACTGTTATTCAACACCGCTACCGCAGGATTGGCCTGAAAACCAATGGCATTGGTAAAAGTGCTCACCAGAACATCAGTGGTGGTCAGAAAAGTGTTGGTGGAACTCAAGAATCGCGCATATACGTGCTGATATCCCTCAACCCCACCCTGCCAGACAAAAACTGCTCCCCCACCCTTTAACAAGGCCACACGCGCATTTTCCTGGTCATTGGTTCCGGTAACATTGACCCGAAACGGACTCAATGTGCCTGACAATGTGCTGTCAACCCGCATCGCGCTGACTCCCCAACCGCTGCCGTCCACGGCATTGTCCTGCCAGACAAGGAAACCGCCCTGGCTGTTGAGCGCAGCATCAGGAAAAACATTGTCGCCGGGCAATGAACCGGTAATGGCATATTCTGTTCCATTGGTGGCGTAGTAATTGGTTTGGGCTGAAACCGTTGTGGCAAGCACGAGGAGTATCCCCAAACTGAAAAGGCGGGCGCACTGAACGGCAAACGGCAACTGCAACGACATACAAATTGATTCTGGAGATTCTAAATGAGCTTTATTCTTTTGTCCAAAAATTAATTGAAAAAAATGCGACGAATACCGCAAAAACATTTGCAGTTTGCAAACAACGTCGTTCCAAATTCGCATTTTCATTATTTCTTATATCAAAACAGCCTGTCTCTCCGGCGATAATTCCGCCAACATTCGTTTAAATCCCCACTGCTCAAATAATTCGCGCAACCGCGCCACATTCACCTGCCCGGGCTTCAAAAGCCCGGCCGAATACTCGCAGGCGACCTGGTGCAGCCGCACTAACTCATGATTACGACGGACAATGCCTTGCGATTCACGCAAAGCGCCGCGCAATCTTTCCGACTTCACATCGTCCAACCGGCGATATAATTCTTCAACGGACCCAAATTGCTTCAGCAGATCGGCCGCGGTCTTCGTCCCCACACCGGGAACTCCGCGAATATTATCCACGCTATCACCCATCAAACTTAACCAATCCACAATTTGCGACGGCTCTACGCCGGTTTTGGCGCGCACCTGCTCATCCGTCCAAATCGCTTCGCTCTTATCGTTCGGATTCAACAACCCGATTCGCGCCGAAACCAACTGCATAAAATCCTTATCCGAACTGGCAATCACCACGTTCATGCCCGCATCTGCCGCCCGCCAGGCCAGGCAGGCGATATAATCGTCCGCCTCAATCCCGGGACTGCAATAAGATGCAATCCCGGCCGCATTTAAATAGGCAACTATTTCATCCAGTTGCGGCCTCAAATCATCCGGCATTTCCGGCCGTTGCGCCTTATATTCCGGCAACACCGCCATGCGCTCCGCGCTCAATCCGCCATCCCACACCACCATCAGATGCGTTGGCGCCACCGTGGCCCGCATCTTTTCAATCATCTTGACGAAGCCGTAAATGGCATTCGTCGGCCTTCCCGCCGGCGACCGCAATTCGCGTATCGCATGAAATGCGCGATAAGCGTAAGCGTGTCCATCAACAATCAACAACCGATCCACAAAACTTTGGATTTAAATCAGGGTGCCGTTGCGGATGCTGGCGCCGCAGATGAGGTTGCCGCGGGATTCGACTGGAATGTCTGATTTTCCTGCGCGGGCTGCGTTGGTATCGTCGTCGGATTAAACGGCAATTCATCGTCGCTATGTACGCGGTTTCCCGCGGGATCAACCACCGTGGCCGTCACAAAAATCATCAGGTTCTTTTTCACCGATGATTTCGATTGGCTCTGAAACAACCGTCCAAACAACGGTAAATCACCCAAAAATGGCACTTTGTCATTTTCGGTATTGATGGTCGAGGAGATCAGTCCTCCCAGAACAACGGTTTGATTGTCCCAAATATTCACTGTGGTGACGACTTCACGCACGGTGAAGTGCGGCAGAACGATAGGCAACTGCACGACATTGGCCACACCAGTTACGGGGACTGCCGGTGGCGTATCATACTGGTCAAACTGCAACAATTCAGGAACCAGGGTCAAATTGATGGTATAACCGTCGGCCAACACATAGGGGACAACATCGAGAGTCGGCCCGATCTCAAATTGTTGCGTCGTCGCCGTCACCGCGGAGGGCGTTGGGGTAGTGTTGACCACTTGGGCTCTTGCCGCGGCAGCCGAAAGCAATATCGCCAGGACGCATAAACTGATCTGCAATTTCTTTTTCATGGGAATTTAGATTAAAATTTAGGGTATTCCGGTGCCGCCGCTGACTCCGGTGCTGCCGGATTGGAAACTGAAACCGGTCAAAATATATTGAATGTCTGTCGCGCGCATTTGAGTTTGCCGTCCGCTGGTAGTGACGACTTCCGGTTCGGCCAGCGTTTGCGTTCCCGCGCGTTGTTCCAACGCGCGCAAAACCACGCGGAAATTGGGATCAGTCATAATGCCGGTGACCGTGGCCAATGCCGGCGGCGTGGCTGAACTCACATAGCCAAGCCCTGAAGTAAGCAATTGGTCGCTCGCTGCTTGCGGAAGCAAGGTGGAAGCCGCGCCGGTTACAGGATTCGCTGGGTTCCCCGGGAACGAACCCGCCGGGTTGGCCGCCGAAACAGGCACGTTTAATGAAGGGGCGCTGCCGCCATTGGCCACAACCGTCCCATTGATGAAATTGCCCAAATACCAGTCAAAACCCAGGGCTGTATTATCACTTTCAGTGATTTCAATGAACCTGGACTTGATATGGACTTCCGGGGCCACCTGGTTCATGGCCTGGATAACGCGCTCAATCGTATCCAATTCTTCCGGCGTGGCTCGCACAAATAACAATCCAAGACGATCATTGAAAGCAATACTCCTGCCTCTGGCAGTCAGATCCACACCCACAGACCTGAAAAACGCCATGGCTGCCAGACTGACATTCTGCATGTAGTTGGGTATGGTAATGAAATTCACGCCACCACCCGAAGCGAAAACTGCCCCGCCACCGCCGCCAGCACCACCTGTACCGGCGCCAGTCGCGCTGCCGGCAAGACCGCCCGCACCGGGAATAACCCCATTTGCCGCACTGGTCGCACCACCACCGCCACCACCGCCACCACCGCCAGCCCCGCCGTTTCCGCCACCCGAACTCCGCAAACTACTGCCTCCCGGAGCCATATCGATCACCGGCACAACTGCGCCGCTTATGGTGCTTTGACCACCACCACTACCACCACTACCACCACCGCCACTACTACCACCGCCACCACCACTGCCACCACTGCCACTGCTGCTGTTATTGGCGCTTCCGAAAGTAAATGCGCTCACACTTTGCAACCCCTGGTAAAAAGTGTTCGGATCAACATTGAAAACCCGCATCTCCAAAGTAGGCGGTTCGGGACCACTGGGTTTGCCCGAAAAGACGATCGCATAGTTTTCAACCGAATATTTTATCGGATGGTCCGAAACCAATACGATGGCATCCAAAAGGTCCTGCAAACTCACGTGGTTGAGTGTCAGCTTGATATTGACAGACGTCGGATCCACCGTTGTTTCAGTCGGCGCAGCGCTGGCGGTCTGGGGCAAGCCATTCGCGCCCAGGGGCACAGGCGCTCCCGGCGCTCCCTCTCCGCCCAGTCCGCCGCTCGTGTCCGTGCTGCTTTCCACATTCGGATTGAATATAAAGTTAATGCCCTGTTTATCCGGATCACGGATCTTCGATTGCGCAGTCAGATAATTGATCACCTCACTCAACGGCAAGCCGTCCGGCCACGAAACCGCATCTATCTGAATTTTATTCAGTTTGTTATAGATATCTTCGCGTCCGGCGCTCGTATGAATATCCGTATTGGTCACATACGGATTAGGGACCGGCAATCCTATCCCCACTTTGGGATTCCAGGCCTTTGACACCTGCACCATTTTGTCCTGAAACAGGGTCGTGCTCGCATGTTGCTCGCGGGAATACTCAGCCTGCTTTAAGAGGTTGACATAATAGAACGCTCCGGAATTGTCCGGATCAAGCTCCAGTGCTTGCTTGAATTTGACTTCCGCATCGTCAAATTTTCCCGATTCATAAAGGAGTTTTCCATCCCGTACCAGCGTGTCGGCTTCGGTCTTGTCATTGATGATGCCTGGAATCGTATCGATGGTTTCCTGGTCAGGCATCTTGCCTTTCATGGCCACGATCAAATCGTCATTTTGTTTTTTGAAGGCGATCGCTTCCGGGTTGTGCGGATCGACCTTTAAAACCCGGGTCACCTGCCGGTCAGCCTCACTGAAATCTCCCGCCTTCTGCGCCAGCCGCGCTGATTCCATATGGGTGGCATCCAAACCCGCGATGGTCTCGGCCGTTTCGGAATCAATCCCTGAACCGATGCTCTGCACCAGGCCGTAAGCCTCTTCATAAAGTTTTACCGCCGCCTGCAGATCACCGCGGGCCTGGGCACCGCGGGCATCTTCCAGCTTTTGGCGCAGGACGATCGTATTGGCCTGGCGCAAGACCGCTTCATTGACCGCTTCGGTCGATGGCGACATTTGCTGCGCCGGCAGTGTGACAGCCGTGGCCACGAGGAAAAGGATTCCGAGAGAGAGAGATACTACTTTTGTCATGTTAAAAATCAGTTTTGCAAATCGACGCTATATTAATCATCAAGGCGCATACGGGCGAACGAATTTTTTTTGATTTGATTGCGCCAAGAGTATCACGTCATTTTCGTCTATGGCAATGATATTGTATTGGTCGCCCGCAAAATTTAATTGGGCGCCCACCCTTTGTCCATTGAATGTAAGATTTTCTGGAGGGTATTTCAGGTCAACCACGTACCCATCCACCCTGCGGTAGGAAGTTCCAGGGGCAACCGTAATATTCTGGCCGCTGTCAGTCAGATGAATATCCAACTCCGTGGGATTTGTCGCCGGTCCCTTCACATTTTTCAGTTGGAGTCCGCCGGTCTTTTCCTCTAAAGAAATATAGTGAGACTGAGCGCGCCGCTTGGCTGGGACGTCCGACGCCTGATTTTCCACTGATATTTGATATGTGGGAGTCGCTTCGTTCGTAATGACTGCCAGCAGGGTGACCTCAAAGTAAAGTGGCGTGATTTTGCTGACCACCACAGCGCCGCCACCAACTTCGTTTCCGGAGACAACTTTGATCAACCCGCCCTCTTTGTTCTTTTGCCAGATCACCGGATTGAACAACCGGTTCGTTGTGGAAAGATCCAATGTATTGGTGCTCTTGATCCTGGAGATGACAGCATCCTGATTGGATGTATCCAGATCAGGCAACTGTACTACCCGGGGATTTGTCAACATATACACGAAATTTTTCATTGTGTCCTGATCGCTGCCGATCAGTACCGGAAGGAAACCTGCCACCCCCACCAGGCCGAGCAGCACGATGCTCAGGATGATCTTCTCGTAATTTCTTTT
>DASXYX010000090.1:0-44776 GCA_036502245.1 Verrucomicrobiia bacterium | reverse complement strand
GACGGTGCCATCCACTTTAGCGTTGCCGCCGACCTCCATCAAGTTGCCCGCCGCCACGGTGCGTCCGGTACCGATGGCGACGGCTCCATTCTCCAGGATGCCAAGCGGATAGTCGAAACCAGAACGGCTCACAGACCAGCCTAAATTATCATTGATCACATCCCAGTTAAATTGCGAGGCCGTGTTACTGAAATGCACGGCAACCACGTTGGTGCCGTCCAGTTCCAGTTGATGACCCTGCGAACTGCTGATGTCCACGTTGCCATTGGTAATGATTTCTGTTCCGTTAAATATATTGGTTCCCGTCAACAAAGCCACGTTGGTGGAACTGGCTGGGATGGGCAGGTTGCTCAATCCACTGCCATCGCCGACAAAGGCCGTGGCTGTGACGGTGCCATCAATTTTGGCATTGCCGCCCACTTCCATCAAATTGCCCGCCGCCACGGTGCGTCCAGTGCCGATGGCGACCGCTCCATTCTCCAGAATGCTGAGTGGATAGTCGAAACCCGAACGGCTCACAGACCAGCCTAAATTGTCATTGATCACATCCCAGTTAAATTGCGAGGCCGGATTGCTGAAGTGCACGGTGACCACATTGGTGCCATCCAGTTCCAGTTGCTGGCCTTGCGGACTGCTGATGTCCAGTGCCATCGCCGGTGTGGTGGTGCCAATACCCACGTTGCCATTGGTGATGATTTGCGTTCCGTTCAAGGTATTGCCGCCGGTGAGCAGGGCCACGCCCGTCAATCCGCTGCCGCTGCCGCTAAACGCGCCGGAAATGTTCACTCCGCTTGCGCCGTTGGTCACGAGAGTTGACGGCAAACTGCCCAATCCGATGGTGCCGGAAATGCTCCCTGCCGAAACGGAACTGGCGCTGGCCGCCGTTGCTGCGTTCAACGATTGGATCGCGTAGGGCATTGAGAGGAGTTGCTCGCGCGGGGCGAGATTCACAAAAGTGGCGGCGCCATTGGTGCGCGCGCCCAATGCCAGCCAGCGCGCCGCGCCGGGAAACTGGTTGCCAAAATCTAATGTGACGCTGAAAAGTCCGTTGGTCACCGGCGTGGCGGCATTGGTGAGGGTGTTGCCCTGCTGCGCGCCTCCGGTGGCGGAGTCGTAAAGCGAAAAGGTGAGGTCGTAAAGGCCGGTGGCAGGACTGCCGCCATCGTTGAGTTTGCCCTGGTACTCAAAAGCCGTGCCCTGGGCGCGAACAGAAACAACGGCTGCGCCAAGAGCGACCGCCGTGAATATGGTTTTTATCGTGTTTTTCATGGGTGTCGTTTTAAGGGTTTTGCCTTTTCCTCCTTACATGCGCAAACGGCGGGAAAAAAGTAGGTCGGAAAATGAAAAAACAGCGATGTTCTTTTGCGACGAGACACACCGGTGTCGGTTGGGGGTGGTTTCAGACCCGGCGGGTTAGCGGAGCAATGAGGCGGCTTTCTCCGGCTGTCCGGTAGTCTGATAAAATTGCGCGAGCCTTTCGAGCGCTTCCTTCAAGCGGGCCTGACGAACCTCGTCGGGGGTTTGGTCTACACTTTGTTTCAGTCCTTCGTAACCGGAAAGCAACAGAGGCCGGGCCTCGGTGTACTTCTTCTGGCCCAACAGGCTACCACCCAACATTGATTGCGCATCGAAAATGCGCCAATCATTGGGAATTAGCTTTTCGCCCAGGCCCAGACAGTCCTGTGCCGGCGGTTCGGCCTCAGCAAACCTGCCCGCCTGGAGGAACGCATAAGCTTTCTCAGACAGCGCAAAGAAATAAACAGTCTGAGCCAGTAGATCCTGATTGTGATACGGCAGGGAAGATTCGTAAAGTGAGAGCCGTTGCGCGAAATCACCATCGGTATAGCCGGGCAGGCGTGAAATGGCTTCTTTTTCAATCGCGAGAGCCATGTCGAACCGTCCGGTCTCGGCGTATGCGGTCGCCAATGTGTCGAGAAAAGTCGCATTCGTGCGCCCGGTTGCCACGACCGCATTTTCTGCGAATATAACGGCATTCGAGCCATCGCGTAGTTCCGGGTAGGGGGATGTGGTCAAAGCCCACGCGGCCGCGTTGAGGGCTGGTGCAGTTCGTGTTGCAGGCGGTTCATGGGTCAGGGCCTCGGCTTCAGCGAATTTGTCCTGCAGGAGCAATGCGCTGGCCAGGTATCTTTGTGCTTCGATCGTTTGCAGGTTTGTGACGCCAACCACTCTCTCGCTCATCGCCTCCGCTTCGCGGTCCAGCATGATGGTTTCCGACAGATTGGTCACCGTCGCGGACAATTGCAAAAGGGCAATGACCGTATCGCGTGAATTGCCCAAGAGCTTTTTATCCATCGCGACCGCTTCACGAAGCAAGGCCTCGCCCTCTGGCCGGCCCCCAGGCAGGGCCGAAAGAATAAAACCGAGATTTTGCAAGGTGTTGGCCACAATGGGATTCTCATTGCCCAACAGATGGCGCTGAATCGGCAAGGCCTCGCGGAGAAGTGCGGCAGCTTCAGGGCGATGTCCATCAATGTCCTTGAGAAAAACACCCAATCCGACCAGTGAGGTTGCCACGTCAAGGTTTTCTTCGCCAAGCAGTTTGCGCCGGACCGCCAGGGCTTCACGAAAGTCCTTTTCGATTTCATCCGGAGAGGACGCGTACACACCCTGGTTTTTTTGACCGCGCAAGGTATTGGCCAGGCCATAAAGTGAGGCTGCTACATCCAGGTTCTCCTCCCCGAATAGTTTCCGCCGCATTGCCAAGGCCGCTCGAAAGTTTGCCCCCGCTTCGACGTATCGTTTTTGCAGGCGGTCCGTTTCAGCCAGATCGTTCAAGGCATTGGCTACCGGCGCGTTCTCGTTCCCATACAGTTGGCGCCGCAAGGCCAGCGACTTTTGCAGCATTGCTTCCGCCTGGGGAAAATCACTCAACTCCTGATAGACCACGCCGATCGTTTCGCGCAGGTCTGCTTCTACATCGGGCTGGTCCTTCAGCGTATCCAATCGTCGTGCGGTCTGGTCCAGAATTTCGCGCAATAATGTTGTGTCACGTCCCAACGCCACCGACGGTCCGGCGCCTTTGAGCATGTCCTTCATGAACGTCGCCACTTGCGCGCTGCGGGCTGCCTCGGTCTGCGCCTGTTCCCGCAATTTCGCCTCATTGTCACGCGCTGTATCCGCCTGAAGCTGCGCCAACATCGCTGCGCGCTGGGCCCGCGTGGCCCGCACCGCCTGCCACGTGCTCACTAAAATGCCCGCAAACAACACAATGATGATGGCCGTAGCGGCGGCAAAACCAACCTTGTGGCGCCGCACCGTCTTTTGAAATTCATAAAATTTGCCGGGTGGCCGCGCCAGCACAGGCTCGGTGTTCAAATGCCGCCGGAGATCTGCCGCGAGCGCCTCCGCCGAACCATAACGCCGTGCCCGGTCCTTCTCCAAACACTTCACGGAAATCCAGTCCAGGTCGCCGCTCAACTGGCGGATCAATTTCGGAACCTCCGCCGAACGGCGTTTGGCGGTGGTGGTCAGTTCGTCTCTTTCGAGCCTGGCCAGCCGCGTGCTGGGCCGTGGCGGCTCCTTCTCGCAAATGGTTTTGCGCATGGCGTCAAGGCCCAGAGAAATCAACTCTTTGGAATCGAACGGTGTCCGGCCAGTGAGCAATTCGTAAAGCAAAACCCCCAGCGAATAAATGTCCGTGCGCGTGTCCACGTCCGGGTTGCTCATCTGCGCCTGTTCTGGACTCATGTAGGCCGGCGTGCCGATGAATTGTTCAAACGCAGTGTGGATCGTTTTGTCCGTCAGCACCTGATTGTTGATCGCCTTGGCGATCCCGAAATCAATGATTTTTGGCGCCGGCGCGCCATTGTGAAGCGTCACGAGGATGTTGGAAGGCTTGAGGTCGCGGTGAATGATGCCCTTCTGATGCGCGTCCTGGACCGCCTGGCAGACCTGGATGAACAGCTCCAGCCTCTCGCGCGTGGACAAATGATTTTGATCGCAATAATCGGTGAGCTTGACGCCGCGCACCAGTTCCATGACGAAGTAGGGCCGGCCCGTGTCCGCCGTGCCCGCGTCCAGCGCCTTGGCGATATTCGGATGGTCCATCATCGCCATGGCCTGCCGTTCGGCTTCGAACCGGGCAACAACCTGTTTGGTGTCCATGCCCGGTTTGATCAGCTTGAGTGCCACGCGCCGCCGGACCGGCTCGGTCTGTTCGGCCACGTACACCACGCCGCAACCTCCTTCGCCGATCCGCTCCAGCAACTGGTAACGCCCGATGAGCAGGCCCAGGAGTTTGTCTTCGAATGCGGGTTCGGGACGCTCAACTTCGGGTGGCGGGGGCAGCGCGTCGGGTTGCTCATGCGCCGTCAACAGTGCGTTGAGCCGCTGACGCAAAGAATCATCTCCGGCGCATTCGCGGTCCAACAATGATTTTTGTTCTTTCGGCGAAAGCCCGGCTGCGGCGGTGAAGAGTGCTTCTTCGCGCCGGGGCGGCTTCGATATTGGCTCGTCGGGATGACTCACATTATTCTTTCTATCCATGCGCGGAAACCGGCCCAAAAGTATGGTCGATTTTCCATCCATCACCCAAAAACGACGCTCCCGGGGGTCGTATGCCCTAAATTTTTTTGCGGCCCGAAATGTTATAATGGCTGCGCCGAACGCATTTCCACTGCCAGCCACGCGCGCGCGTAGGCCCACCATTCCTTCGCCGTTGGCACGGCGATGCCGAGCGCGGCGGCGGCTTCCTCGTAATTCATGCCAATGAAATAGCGCAATTTCACCAGTTCGGCTTTGCGCGCGTCCACGGCCGCGTACTTTTCGAGCGCCTCGTCCAAACGCAGCAGCGCGTCGTCATCTTTGATCGGGGAAATGATTTCAACTTCGTCCATCGGCAGGCATTTCGCGCCGCCACCCCGTTTTTCCGCCATCCGGCGGCGGGCGCGCTCGATCAAGATCCGTCGCATGGCTTCAGCCGCCGCGCTAAAAAAATGGGAGCGATTGGCAAATTCTTTTTCGCCATTGCCGCCGACCAGCCGCAACCAGGCCTCATGGACCAGCGCCGTGGGCTGCAATGTTTGTGTCAGTGATTCCGCCGACATTTTTTGCGCCGCGAGCCGCCGAAGCTCCTCATACACCAGCGGCAACAATCCCGCCGCCGCCTGTGCATCACCCTGGCGGGCGCGCTCCAAAACTTGCGTGAATTCGCTCATCGCGGAAAAACCGTTCGGACAACCGAAGCCCCAGCCATATTCTCGAAGTGTGGCCAGCGCGCGGCGGACGCCCGGCTGTCGACGATAGATGACAGCACTCGTATGGAAAGGATGCGGCTGATTTTCACGATTATTAGTTGCAATTTACGCCAGGACGTGCGCGTTAACGGGGTTTACTGATTATTGCCTTTTGTCGGGCAGACGATTAAGGCAAAAGCACCGGGGACGGTCAAGAGTGAATTGTGATGATCCCAGGGAGCAAAAGGACGGACGTTGTCATGCCTTTTTTCTCGCCATTCCGCACAAATTTTTCCAACCTGTTGTCACAAGGCATTCAAATGAAAAAATATCTCACAGAGTTTATCGGCACGTTCTTTCTCGTTTTCACGATCGGCATGTCAGTGATCGATCCGGGCGCGGGCGCGTTGGCGCCGCTGGCCATCGGCGCGGCGTTGATGGTCATGGTCTATGCGGGCGGGCATGTGTCGGGCGGCCATTACAATCCGGCAGTGACGCTGGCAGTGTGGTTGCGCGGGCGTTGCCCCACGGCAGACGTAGCGCCGTATTGGGTCTCGCAAATCCTCGGCGCAGTCGTCGCGGCGATCCTGGTGATGTTCCTCAAGGGCAATCCTCACATGACGCCGGCGGACATAAAGATCGGCCCGTCGCTCCTGGCGGAATTTGTCGGCACCTTCGCGCTGGCGTATGTGGTGTTGAACGTGGCCACGGCCAAGGCCACAGCGGGCAATTCGAATTATGGCCTGGCGATTGGCTTTACGGTCATGACGATGGCCTTTGCGGTCGGTGGAATCTCCGGCGGCGCATTCAATCCAGCGGTCGCGACGGGCATCACCGTCATGCAACTCGAAAAGGTGGCGAATATCTGGGTGTATCTGGTGGCCAATCTGGCCGGCGGGGCGCTCGCGGCGGTGGTTTTTAAATTTATCAACCCGGAAGATAAGTAGGGGGCAAGCTATCTGCGCTGCTTTGACAGTTGGCTCTTTTTGGGATGACCTTTTTATCCAGTGCAGACGACAATTCAACTTGATAAAACCTTGCTCGACCAGGCCACCAAACTGGCACAAGCCAAAGGTTATGACTTGTCGCATCTTATTGAGGAAACTTTGCGCGACAAAATTGCAGCCGCGCCAACCGGCGTCCCGCAGCCGTTTGTTCGCCTGACCACTGTGGGCGGACAGGGCGTTCGCCCGGGAGTTGATTTGAACAACTCTGCCGCTTTGCTAGCCCTGATGGAACAGGGTGCCTGATTCTCCCCGACGTAAACGTCCTCGTCTATGCCCATCGTGAAGACGCGGCGGATCACGCTCGTTATCGGCAGTGGCTTGAAGAAATCATCCAAAGTGGCCAGCCATATGGCATGAGCGACCATGTCTTGAGTGGTTTCCTTCGAGTGGTGACCCATCCGCGTGTTTTCACAACTCCAAGTCCGATTGCATCCGCGCTGGATTTCGCACGGCAGATCCGGGAGCAACCGAACTGCCAGATCATCGTGCCGGGTCCCCGCCACTGGCAAATTTTCACCGGCCTGTGCCAATCGCTTCTGGCCACGGGCAATCTGATTCCCGATGTCTGGCTTGCCGCCCTTGCCATTGAGTCCGGCTGCGAGTGGATCACTACCGACCGTGATTATAAAAAATTTCCTGGTTTGAACTGGCGGCATCCCCTCACCGGAAATGTCGTTGAATAAATCCGGCGGTGCACTTGCAAATTTTTGACGCAAGTCCGTCGCTAATTGCGAAATTGAATTATTTTCAGGTTGGTTTACAGTCTGACTCATGACGGAGACGAGTGTGGATCCCACGGCAACGCCCGGCACGAATTTTTCCGACAGAAAACATCGGCTCGCGCCGCCGAAAACACTTTCCGGCCGCTTCGGCCTGTGGCTCCAGGATAAGCTCGAAAGTTTTGTAGCCGGCGTGTCCATCAATGGCGACCCGCAGATCTACGATTCGAAAACCTTCCCCTGGGCGGCGGAGGTGGAGGCGGAATGGACAAAGATCCGCGCCGAACTGGATAGTGTGATGAAGTTCCGCGACCAGATCCCGAGCTTCCAGGATATTTTGAAGGAAGTCGAAAGCATCCAGACGGATAATGATTGGAAGACCTTCTTCCTGCTGGGCATCGGAATGGATTGCGCGGAGAACGCGAAGCGCTGTCCTGAGACGATGCGGCTGCTCGGAAAGATTCCCGGCGTGAAGACGGCGTTCTTTTCCATCCTGTCACCACACAAGCACATCCCCGCGCACCGCGGCGCGTACAACGGTGTGCTGCGGTTCCACCTGGGCCTGCTGGTGCCGGAGCCGCGCGAAAAAGTGCGCATCCGCATCGGCAACGATTTCCGCAACTGGACGGAAGGCAAGTCGCTCATTTTCGACGACACGTACAACCACGAAGTCTGGAATGACACGGAAGGCTATCGCGTGGTGCTGTTCGTGGATTTCACGCGTCCGCTGAAGCAGCCGTGGCATTGGGTGAACGAACGCTTTTTAAACATCGGCGCGCTCGCGCCGTTCCTGCGCGAAGCGGGCAAGAAACAGTCGGCCTGGCAGAAAAAGTTTTATCAAAAATCCTGAGAACCATCCCGCCGGTTCCCGCAATATCGGGCTGGCCGTCGTCGCGGCAGCCTTCGCCATCGCCGCCGCGTTGACCTGGGGCAAGTGGCCGGACCCCGTCGTCGATTTCGGCACGCAATTATATATGCCGTGGCGGATCTCCCACGGCGCGGTTTTATACCGGGATTTATTTTACATCGGCGGCGGGCCGTTCTCCCAGTATTTCAACGCCCTGCTCTTCAAGATTTTTGGGGCATCGATCCTTACGCTCGTCACCGCCAATCTATTTTTTGTGGCGGCAACCCTGGGGCTGGTTTATCAACGATTCCTGGCCGCGGCCAATGCGTTCGTCGCCACGACCATCTGCCTGGGGATCGTGCTGGTCTTTACGTTCAACGAATACACGCTGACGGGGAATTACAATTACATCACCCCGTATTCGCATGAAGCGTTGCATGGGCTGCTGCTTTCAATCGTTGCGATCGCGTTCCTGGCTGATTGGCTCACAAAGAAAAGGCTCTGGTACGCCGGCGCCGCCGGCTTTTGCGCGGGACTGGTTTTTCTGACGAAGCCGGACATTTTTTTTGCGCTGGCGATTTGTACGGCGGCCGGATTTGTCCTTGGAGCAATGCAACAAAAACCCATTGCGCACGCGATAAAATCGCTGGCAGTTTTTATCGCGGCCTTTTTATTGCCACTGCTCTTTTTCTTTTTTCTTTTTCTTCGTTCTGAAAATCCGCAGGACAGTTTGCAGGCGGTTGTCTTTGGCTGGACGCCGATTTTTCAAAAGGGCGTCGTCAACAGCCCGTTTTATCAATGGTGCCTGGGACTGGACCAACCGGGCGTTCGCATCGGGCAGATCGTCATGCAATCGATTGCCGTTGTTCTCATCGTTGCTATGTACGCCTTCGTTCTAAAACGCAAAGAGACCCTGGAATCGAAATGCTCGCCGCTGGTTCTGAACCTGATACTGATCGCGCCGTTGATATTGGGTGCGGCGTGCTTTGACTGGCGTTCATGCGGCGCGGCGCTTCCTCTGCTGGGCATCTGCGCGTGCCTGTTTGCCTGGCGGAATCACCAGCAGCAATCGGAACTAGCAGCCTTCCCTTTATTGTGGAGCATTTTTGGACTGATCTTGCTGTTGAAGATGGGGCTGTTTCCACGCATCTGGCATTACGGGTTCGCGTTGGGAATGCCGGCATTTGTGAGCGCGGTTTATTTGTTGCTGTGGTTGCTGCCGAATTGGCTGGAAGAAAAGTTTACGCTGCCGCGCTGCCAGTTTTGCAAAATCATCTCCATCCCGTTATTCATCGGATTCGCGAGCCTGTTTTATCAGTCAGAACTGACTTACGCGGACAAAACCACGGTGATCGGACGGGGCGCGAACGGAATTTTTGCGTTTGGTCCGCCATCGCAAATCGGACCGGATATTTCCACGACGCTGGCGTGGACGAAAAAGAATATCCCGGCGAATGCCACGGTCGCCGTGCTGCCGGAGGGTGCGATGCTGAATTTTCTAACGGGCCGGCCCAATCCGACGCCGTGCCAGTCGTGGGAACCGGTCATCATGTCAGCGCTAGGCCCTGCAAAGATGACCACGGCCTTCGAACAAAGCCCGCCGGATTATATTTACCTGGTCGAGCGGGACGATTCGGAATTCGGTGTTGGCCCTTTCGGTTCACCGGGTTTCGGCGCGGACGTGATGCAATGGGTCCGGACAAATTATCGCACCGTGCAATTGATCGGGGATGAACCGTTCACGAGCGGGAAATTCGGCATTGAGATATTGGAACGCCAATCGACGCCTGCCAGGCAGTAAGTCACGAGCTTCAAACAATTTTACACGGGATGACGGCGTCTTCGTCGAAGGAATAGACGGCGCAAAGACGATGGTAGCCATCCGCGATCACAACTCTGCTCGTAACATTGTCGCGCACGAGGAGCATAGGGGAAAGTTTTTCGCCAGCCTTGATCTTGTCGCGGTCTTTGGCGACATGCGAGTTGGATTTGTCGAGCAGTGTCAGCCGCGAGGCGCGGAAGATGTCTTTGGATTTGAATTGGACGACGGCCGCAGTTTTGAGGGCGGCGACGAATTGGTCGCAGCGTTTGTCATCGTAAATCAAATTCAGATAGGAACGGGCCGCGGGATAATCATGGTCTTCGGGTTTATCGAGCCATCTGATGTCGCTCATGGGAAAACTTTGGGCGCGTTGAAAAAATTTGTCCAGTATTCTTTAATCTGCGTACATTTATAGGTTGAGGCTTCCAGAGGCCCTCGAACCCACCAAAAGTGGTGGGTTTCTTTCAGTGCTCAATTTTCAGACCGCTTTGCAAATACTTGGAGTGGACAGGATTAGATTCGCATATAAAGTATCTTTGACAAAATCAGTACGAACCAAAATGATCATATTCCGTCTTTTCACAAACAGGGCCATTGCTGCCTTCAAAGCCGCCGCCGTAACCATTTTATTTGCCTGCGCGCTCATGCCCGCGCGCGCCACTGTTCTCTTCGACGACACGTGGGCGGATGGCACGCGCAACAATGAAAACCTGCCAACGGACGCGGCGTGGTATTTCTCGAGCGCCAGTTCGATCGCCACGAGCACGGGCGCGATGACGGTGACGATGGGAACCGGCGCGATCCTGGGCGTGAGTTATTTCACGACGAACGCCAGCAGCCAGGTGAGCCTGAATGTAGGGGACACGCTTACGGCGACGATCACGTACACGTTCAACGGCGTGGCATCTCCGAACACCTCAGGCGGGTTCCGGGTCGCGCTCTGCGACTTCGGCTCGACGCGCGCCAGCGCGGATCTGAGCAGCAACGGCGGGCAGGGCGCAAATGTGCCGGCCTACGCATTGTTCCAATCGATGGGCACGACCTTCAATAATAGCTCGCCGATGAATGTAGAGAAACGAACGACCCCGACGGACTCCAACCTGTTGAGCAGTTCCGGTGATTGGAGCTCGCTGGGCACCGGTCCGGGCAACATCAGTGGTTTCCCTGGTTTTTCGAACGGCACACAATATTCGCTACAGATCTCGTTACTGCGAACGGGCGCAGGAACGATACAGATCACCGAGACATGGAAAAACTTGTCCACTGGCAATACGATCTCAACCACCGAAACGGACACGAATGCCTCCAACTTCAACTTTGACGGGCTGGCCATCCGCCCATCGCAAGCCTCGAGCACGGCCACGACCATCACCTTTAACGAAGTGCGCATCGATTACGTGGCCGGCTCCGCACCGCCGGTGATCAGCACCCAACCGCAGGACCAATCAGTGCTCACGGGCCAGAACGCCACGTTCACGGTCAGCGCCAGCGGCACATCGCCGTTAACCTACCAATGGTATTTCGACGAGGACACAACTCTCGACGGGGCCACGAATGCGACTTTGATGGTGACAAACGCACAGGATTCGGACATCGGCGGATATTCGGTGGTGGTGTCCAATGCGTTTGGTGGCGTGCTCAGCGACACCGCTGAACTGTCTGTCAGCGAGCCGACGGCGCCATCCATCGTGACCCAACCCCAGGGCCAGACGGTTTTGCCCGGCCAAAGCGTGACCTTCAACGTCGAGGCCGGCGGTTCGACGCCATTATATTATCAATGGTATTTTGACACGAACACCCTGGTCACGAACGCGACGAGTTCCACGCTGACCTTGACGAATGTTCAACCGGGCGAGGCGGGCACGTATTCGGTGATGGTCAGCAATTACGTCGATGAGGTCGCCAGCACGAATGCCGTCCTAAACGTCAACACCAACCCAACGGCGCCACAATTCACGACCGAGCCGGTATCGGAGACCATCCTGCTGGATGGGACGGCCAGCTTCTCCGCCACCGTGGCGGGCACCGCGCCGATTTACTTGCAATGGAACAAGGACGGCGTCCCCATCTCCGGCGCAACCGGCGCGATCTTGAACGTGACGAATGCGCAGGTTTCCGACGATGGCAGTTACACACTGACGGCTTCTAACAGCGTCAACACCGTCACGAGCACGGCGGCCATTTTGGTGGTGAGCACACGAGTACCGGTGGCCAATAGCGAATTCAACCTGACCGGCTTTGGAAACGCCACTACCGGCGGCGGCATTTTGGCGGACACTGACCCGAATTACGCGAAAGTTTATACTGCGACGGACTTTGCGAACGCACTCATCAGCAAGACCGTGAAAGTGATCGAGATCATGACGAACCTCAGCCTGGGTTACAACGAGATCGAAGCCTCCGCCAAATCGTCCAGCGAGCCGTTCCGCTCGGCGGCGACTCCCCTGCTCCACCCGGTCCTGCTCCAGACGGGCGTCAGCGATATCGACATCCAGAAGAAAAACGGCCTGACCATTTTCTCAGCCAACGGCTCGACGATCTATCACGCCAAGTTGAACATCAAGAGCGACAGCAACATCATCATCCGCAATCTCAAGTTCGACCAGTTGTGGGAATGGGATGAATCCACCAAGGGAGATTATGACCGGAACGATTGGGATTTCATGACGCTTGGCGACGGCGGCGCCGTGAGCAATATCTGGATCGACCATTGCACGTTCACCAAAGCTTACGACGGCATCGTGGACACGAAGGCGGGTTGCTCGGGGATCACCATCTCCTGGTGCCATTACACCGGCGACGACGGCGCCACCAACATGAACAGTTGGGTGTGGCAACAGATCAATTCGCTGGAATCGAATAAAACGGCTTACACGATGTATAATTTCCTGCGCAATAATGGATTCAGCACCACCAACCTCGTGACCATCCTGCAAGGCCATGATAAGACGCACCTGGCCGGCCAGAACGACCTGGACTCGAACAATGCAACCATCACGATGACGTTCCATCATTTGTGGCTGAACAGCGTCTGGGATCGTTGCGTGCCGCGCCTGCGCCTCGGCAATGTGCATGATTACGATTTGTACGTGGATGACACCTCGGTGCTGGCCGCCAAACGGCTGCGCGAATCCATCGCCGCCACGATGAGCACCGCGAACCAGAACACGCTGAACAACACCTACGATTTCGATCCGCCCATCAACGGCGCGATCTCCACGGAAGGCGGCGCGTTGCTCGTGGAAAAATCGGTCTATAAGGATTGCCTCTGGCCGCTACGCAACAACCAGACTGATCCATCCGAGCCTGAATATACCGGCAAGATCGAGGCGCTTGATTCCATCTATCACATGGACAACGCCGACGGCAGCGTTACGGATGTGCGCGGCAACAGCACGGATGCGGGAAATCCGATGGGGCCGTTCCAGGCGCCGATCATCGCGTTCTCCTGGAACCTGTCCGGCAACCAGTTGCCTTACACTTACACGACGGACGACCCGTCTCAATTGGCCGCCATCGTCACTGACCCGCAATTCGGCGCCGGCGCGGGCATCTTGACCTGGAACAAAACGAATTGGCTGGCGACGACCTACGCGCCGACCGCGCCGTATATTGTCACCGACGTGCAGAACGAAACCAACGCGCCGGGAGATACGGCGTTATTCACTGTGTTGGTGGGCGGCAGCGCGAATCTGACCTACCAATGGTATTATGACACCAACTCAGCCATTGCGGGCGCGACCAATTCCATCCTTTCGCTTGCGGATGTGCAAAGCACGAATGCGGGAACGTATTCTGTGGCGATCACAAACTCGGCCGGCTCGATCACCAGCTCGATAGCCTCGCTGATCGTGAATGCCCCGGGCGCGGGTTTTGCAGCATGGCTCCAGACGAATTTCACGCAGACGCAATTGAGCGATCCGACCGTCAGCGGCGCGACCGCGACCCCGGCGGGCGATAACGTGCCGAACTTCGTGAAATATGCGATGGGCCTGCAACCGCTGGTGGCAGTCACAAATTCACTGACCCAATTCCAATACTCGAATGGCAATGGCGTCCTGACGTTCAAACATCCGGCAGGCATCAGCGACGTCGTTTATCAGGTGCAGATCTCCACCGATCTCATCAACTGGACGACCAACGGCATCACGCTGCAACTCACCGGCACGGACGGAAACGGCTTGCAGGAATGGGAAGCGCAATACAGCGGCTCGCAGAGCACCCAGCGTTATTACCGGCTGGTGTTTGAGTATTGAGAGTAACTGCCGAATAATTCACGCATTGAATCCTGAACCGCAATGATGTCCCGATAACCGCGATAGCGTCTTGGAGTGCGGTGGCTGGCGGGGAACGGGGCTGACACCGCTTTGGATTCACCCGGTCTCTGACTCAAAAAATCAGGCGCGGCCAACGTTTTCTCGATCCGCTCTAACAGACTTTTGAAAAACGCGCCCGGTGAGGCCACCGGGCCTACAAAATGCGCAATTCACGGACGGATTCTGTAGGCCGCGCGCCCTCACGCGGCGTTTCCAAAAGTTTTTCAAAAGCCTGCTAATCCACCTTATACCCCAATTCCCGGAACCGCTGCAATTTGTAGATGAGTGAGCGGCGGCTCACGCCGAGGGCTTTGGCGGTTTCGGTGCGGTTGAAATTGTGCTGGCGCAGGGCCTGCATGATGGCCTGGCGCTCGATCTCTTCGAGGCGCGCGGAATCGAATGCGGCGGATGGAGCAGCGGCGGGCGCGGCCTGACCGATGACTTCACGAACGCGATTAGGCAAATGCTCGGGCAGGATCAATTCACTGCGCGAGAGCAGGACGGCGCGTTCCATGGCGTTGCGCAGTTCGCGGACATTGCCCGGCCAGGGATAATTTTCCAGGCACGCAGCCACGGTTTCTGAAAACCGGGCGCGGCCCTTGGCAAATTCCTCGATGAACCGGCTCGCCAGCGGCAAAATATCCTCGCGCCGCTCGCGCAACGGCGGGATGTTCAGTTCGACGACATTGAGACGGTAAAAAAGATCTTCGCGGAAACGTCCGTTCTTCACCTCATCTTCGAGGTTGCGATTCGTGGCAGCCAGCAGGCGGGCGTTGGTCTGGATCTCGCGATTGGAACCGATGCGCTGGAACCTGCCGCCCTGGGTCACGCGCAGGAGTTTGGCCTGGAGCGCGGTGGACATCTCGGAGACTTCATCCAGAAAAATCGTGCCCTCACCCGCTTCCTCAAAACGGCCGATGCGCCGCTCATGCGCGCCAGTGAACGCGCCGCGTTCGTGCCCGAACAGTTCGCTTTCCAAAAGAGTCTCGGGAATGGCGGCGCAATTGACTTTGATCAACGGCCCATTGGCGCGCGCGCTCCATTTGTGGATGACATCCGCCAAAATCTCCTTGCCCACGCCGCTCTCGCCGGTGATGAGTACGCGCGTCTCGGAAGGCGCGATCAGCGAGGCATCGCGCAACACAGCGCGCATGAGCGGGCTGCGCGCGACCAAAAAATCCGGCACGGGCAATTCCGCTTCCGCGCCGGCCGGTTTGGATTCAGAAATCCCGATGGCCTGGCGCACAGTAGCGAGCAATTCATCCAGGTCAATGGGCTTGGCGAGATAATTCACCGCGCCATCACGCATGGCGGCGACGGCATCGCGAACGTCGGTATAGGCGGTGACGAGCAGCACCGGAAGCGTGCTGTGTTCCTTGCGAGCGAGACGGAGAGTTTCCAGGCCGGTCAGCCCGGGCATCCGGACGTCGGAGATCATCAGGTTGAATTTTCCGGCGCGCAACAATTCCAATGCGCGCTCGCCGGAATCAGCGGTGACAGTATCGAAACCCTGGCCATGGAGAAACGAATTCAGGAGGCTGCGCTGGCCGGGATCATCGTCCACGATCAGAATACGCGGCATCGTTTTTCCATTTTTGTGGTTTTCCAGCGCCATGCCTCAATTTAACGGAGAGCACGAGTGGTCAAAAGAAATTTCCCAACATCCTTAATACAATCTCTTCCCGAAAGCGGGCATAAGATCCGGTCTGGCTCTCGCCAACGCTTGCGTCCTGGAGCGCGGCAGTCCCCTGGCACTTTGATATCGGTAGCATGGCTTTCTATTGAGAGTCACATAATTATAGAAAGCAAAAGCGGCAGAGGACTGCCGCACTCCAAAAGCTGGCGCAAAATTTGGTTTGGCCATCGCAAACGCTCGCGTCCTGGAATGCGATGGCTGTGACACCGCTTTCAAAAGCGGCGGCGCGCACGGAGTGCGCGCCCTACCAGTTCTTCAAGCCGAAACTTTAAGATGGCTAATGCGAAAAACCGCACCGTTCGGCTCGTTATCGAGGCATTGGATCTCCCAGCCGTGTGCGAGCACAATCTGTTGGACGACGGCCAGACCCAGTCCCGTCCCTTTTTGGTGGGTGGTAAAGTAAGGTTTAAAAATCTCCTGGCGCTGCGCCTGCGGAACACCGGGACCATTGTCACGAACGTCGAGGGCAATCTCCGCCCCGCCGTTCTTTTGCGTCGAGAACTGGATCTGCCCGTTCTCGCCGACGGCCTGAGTGGCATTGAGCAGCAGGTTGAACAGGACCTGCCGCAGCAATTGTTCGTCAGCCTCGATGGATACGGACGCCACTTTATTTTCCACGCGAATCTTTTTCTCGGCGATGTCGTAATCCAGGGCGCGGATGACCTCGGCGACGGCGGCGTTGAGCTGGATCTTTGCGCGGCGCACTTCGCGCGGGCGCGAGTAATTGATGAACTCATTCAATTGCGCCGTGACCTTGTCGGTCTCGTCCACAATGGCGCGGGATTTCTCGCGGGCCTCCGGCGGCGCATCGGATTTGGAGATCATCTGCGCCATGCCACGGATGATATTGAGCGGATTGCGCGTTTCATGCGCCAGGCCGGCGGCGGCGAGGTTCATCTCTTTCAGATGCGAGTTGAGTTCGCTGGCCCGGATGAGGCGGATCTGCAACTCGGAGGTTTTGGCAAGGTTGCGCCACGCAACACCGGCGATAATGGCGGAGATACCCGCAAAAAAGATGATGATGGCGCGCATCCATAAATCGTCGGTGGCCAGGGTGCGTAAGTTTTCGGTGGACATGGAGAGGACGAGACCGTGGAGTTCGCGGCGGGCGGCCAGGGCGCGAAATTGGTCCGGATTCATATTACGCATCCAGGGTGGACGGCGCGGGCCACCACCGGGACGTTCGCGATCATTCTCCCGGGGCGGCGGAGGCATCATGCCATTGGTAGAAGAAGAGCCGTTGAACTCAAAATTGGTGCGCGGAATGGAATTGGAAAAATCGCGAAAGGAAAACACCACCACGGGATTAGTCGTGTTTTGATTGGTGAAACTGGCGCCCCAAACCGGGTTGACGAACGTGACGCCATCGCTTGCCCAATGTTCGCCTTCGCTCAGGATGCCCGGGGGAATAACATTCGTATTGCCGGCGGTGACGAGCGGCTCACCGGCGGTGTTCAGCAGGACAATGGCAATGACGCCGGTGGACGTGGTGAATTGGTTGGTGCGGACGAGTTCATCCAGGACGGACTGAAGGCGGTCCTCCATCAACGTCTCACGAAAACTCAAAGCATGGACCTCTGCCCCCAGGGTATCGGTGATCTCCATCGCTCGATTGCGCAGGTCGGTTTTGGCGGCAGCTTCCACACGGGCATGTTCCTTGCCCAACTGCCAGCCGACAACCAACAGCCAGACTCCCAGAAGAAGCCCGTACACAACAGTATTGCGGCGCGCGAATTCCATCCGGACTTCAATTCTTTTTCGTCGGCACACGCTCGAGGTACTGGTCAAGTTCCTCTTCGGTGACGGAATTGGTGATGTAATCGCCCTGCCCCGGCAGACTCAAGCCGGCCAATTCAGAGGGCGCGTGCACAATGTGCGGCGTCATGAAAATCATCAATTCCGATTTCGTGTTCGCATTGCTCTTGGAGCGGAACGCCGCGCCGATCAACGGGATATCGCCCAGCAGGGGAATTTTGCTCTCGCTCATGGATTTGTCGTTTTCCATCAAACCACCGATGACCGCGGTCTGCGCGTCGGGCGTCACGATGACTGTGTCGGCGCTGCGGGTATCAATGACCGGGGCGTTCACGCCGCCGCCGATCGGCTCGGTCAATGTCGGGTCGATCTCCGAATCCTGCGGGGTCACGATCATTTCCACGTACTTGTCCGAAATGTACGGCGTGACGTTCAACTGAATGCCCACCGGCGTATACTGAATGTTGTTGATGGGCACCGTGGTGTTGCCAACCGATTCATAGCTGATGCCCGTGACAAGCGGAACTTCCTGGCCGACCAGGATGGTCGCGGGCTGTCCATCGCGCGCCATGATGGACGGGCGAGAGAGGATCTGCGCTTTGCCCGCCTGCGCGATGGCGCGAAGAGTCGCCTGGAAATCACTGCCGAGAATCTGATAGAGACCGCCGGAACTCAACGGCGAATTGGCCGTGGGGGTCGGGAAGCCGGCCGGAATCGCCTGGCCGAGAGCCGTGAAGTTGGTGGCGATGCCGTTCAGGCCCGAGAGGCCGAAAATATTGGCCGCGCTCACCTGATTGTTGCCGGCATTGCCGGTCCATCCACCTTCGACGCCGATATCGACTGAGTTATTATGCTGGACCTCGAGGAAAACTACTTTGATGAGGGCCTGCGGTTTGGGTTTGTCGAGGCTGGCAAGGATACTTTCGATCTGTGCCCTCGTTTGCTCATCAGCGGTGAAGGTAATGGTGTGGGTATCGGGATCAACGGAAAACGTGGCGGTGCCAACGGTGCCATTGTTGTTATACTGGCTGTTGTTATTGGCGCTATTCGCGCCGCCGCCGAACCCGCCAAACCCACCGAAGCCGCCGAAACCACCTCGGCCACCGCCACCACCGCCGCCACCACCGCGAAACTGGGCTTGAAGGCCAAAGGTCGCGCATAGGAGAAACGCCAGCACGCCAGCCGTTATTTTGAGATGTTGTGTTTTCATAATTTTATTTGGGTTAAATTTGAATGATTAAAATCAAGGAACAGCGCCGCCACGACCACCACCGCCACCACCGCCGTTCAAACCCTGGCTAAGTGTTGATTGAACGTTTTGGACCGTCGTCGCGTTCCCCTGCGCGCGTGATTGGAACGCGTCGCTCGTACTGGTCGTGGTGGAGTTACGCGCGTTGCTGGGTTGCGGGAATATGCCTTGCAGCACCTGCAACACCTGGTTCGGGTCCGCGTTATCCAGATGGTAGGCATACACCTTTTGGTCGCGTGACGAAGGAATATCCAGCTTCTCGATCATTCCCTGGATCTCCGGCATCAGGTCTTTTGAGGCCGTGACAATGACTGATTGCGTGCGCCCATCGGCGACCGCAGTCACTTGCGATTGTTTCTGGGCGCGCTCGTTGTTGGAACTGCCGCTGCCACCCGCGCCGCCTCCGCCACCGAAACCCCCACCCCCAAAGCCACCGCCGCCGAATCCGCCAAATCGGCCAAAACGAATGGGCAACTGGTTATTGCCCGACGTGCTGGATGGGAAAACATTCCCCAATTCAGTGGCCACATCGGTCGGACTCGCGTACTTGAGAGGGAACACTTGGATATCAGTCTCGCCGGCGGCGCTGGAATCAATCGCCTCGATGATTTCAGTGTAGTGCTTGATGTTTTCCTGCGTATCCGTGATGACGATGGAATTACCCGCCTGGTTGGCTACCACGGTGGCATTGGGCGAAACGAAGGAGGACAAATCCGACACCAACTGGCTGGCGTCCACGTAACGGATTGGAATGATCTGGGTCACAATCTCATCGTTGTTGGGAATGGCCGCCGGATCGTAGCCGATTTTGACCGGGATATTGCGCGTCTTGGCATCGCTGGTACTCACAATAGTCAACGTTTGATTGTCACTTCCGCCGCGGATGGCCGCGTAGCCGTTCTGGTTGAGGACCGAATTCAACAGATCAACGGCCTGGTCGCGCGTCATGGGATGGCCGCTGATGACACTGACGTTGCCGTGGACCGGCGTATCCATGATGATGACAAACCCCGCCGCGTCGCTCAGATATTCGAGGACCATTTGCAGCGGCACATTCTGGAAATTCAGGCGCAACAGATCATTCGTCGTCGTGGACGAATCACCTGCGCTCTGGACCCAAATCTTTGGCGCGGCACTCTGGTCAGGGGGCGCCTCCGCCGGCATGGCATTGGCCGCCGCTTCGTTCAATGCTGCTCCGGCAGCCGGATTAGTGGTCAGTTCGGCCGGCATCACGCCTGGCGATGCCGGGGAAGCGGCAGGGACATTCGGCGGCTGGTCCAGGCTGGACGGACTGTTTTGCGCGAAGGCCGGGACGAGAAATCCCGACACGCACACGGCCATGATCTTTAGGATTAGGTTTTTCATTTTTCTTGCTGTTGTCGTTGTTGCATCAATCGTTTCAAAACATCGTTGTTGTTCAGATCGGAACTGGGCGCGGGCGCCGCTTCGGCAGCCGGGGCCGTCTGTTGATTGGAGGAAGACCCGTCATAATTTCCCCGGCGCCTCCGACCACCATCCATTCCTCCCCTGCCATATCGGCCATTCTCCCGATAAGACGATCCGCCGGACGATTCGCTATAAGTCATCCCGTTGTCATTGAGCGCCCAGCCTTCGCCCTCCTGCTGCATGGCCTGGCCCACCATCATGTTGGTGCTCAGATTGGTCGAGAGGAGCATCACACTGTTCATGCTGATGTTCTTGACGGTGAAACCGGCGATGGTGCCGCCTTCCTGCACAGATTTTTGATACTCAGTATCGCTGCCGTTGAAAAACGCGAACATGCCCTTGCGATAACTCATCGTGCCCACGAGGGTAAACTCCGGCGGCGCCTGGTTTTGCTGGCGATAATTGACTTGTTCGTTCGGAAAGCGACTGGGGTTGAAAATATTTCGCTGCGGTATCAACTGGAAGGCGCTGAAATCCGTGATCGTGGAATTGTCATTGGTTTGCGCCATGCCGACGCGCGCGGTCAACGCCACGAAGGCCAGAGCCATCCACAGAGCATGTCTGAAAATGTAGGGCAGACATCTTGTCTGCCGGTTGGCGGGGCATCCTTGCCCCGTCGCCTCGGCGGCCAGAGGCCGCCCGAACCGGCAGGCTGGAAGCCTGCCCAACATTTTCGAACAGGCCCACCAGATCAGTTTTTTAGGATGTAGTTTAAAGTTCATTGTGGGTTGGAAATGATTGCCAGGCCGCTGAGTTCGAGGCCCAGGCTCAACTGCTGGCCCTGGTCATCGCGGGCCATCAATTCGACGGACTGCACCTGCACCGCCATGGGATCGCTCTCGATCTGGTAAAGGAACCGGCTCAAGGTCTGGAGATTGCCCGTGGCATCCACGCGGCAATCGAGTGTGGCATAGTTCGTCGCGTCATTCTCCCATTGCGGCGCGAGACTCTCGATATTGACGCCGCTCGACTGCGACCACCGATCAAACGCCTGCGACATCTGCAAGTCGGCAGAGGAAGCCGTGGAGGGCAGCGCATTGGTCTGCATTAGGCTCCAGCGATTGCGGATGGAAGTCTCGCGCCGGAGCATCATCCGGCCATTCTTGACCTGATCGCGCAGTTGAACAATAGCGTCGCTGCGCGTCTTCCATAGTTTGGACAGCGGCTCAAGGACCACCCAGTTCCCGATCAGGACCGCCAGGGCGATCCCGGTGATGACCATCAAAAATTGTTCGCGATTTTTCACATTCACATTCATTGTGCGCCTCCGGTTCCGTTGGCCCATTGAAAATCAAATGTGACCTGCATGGGCGACCCGCCGCGAACCTGTTCGACGGTGAGATTATTGAAACCCGGCACCGACTGCAAACGGGCGTAAGTGCTCAACCAGGCCGTGTTGTCGGTCGCCGTGCCGGTGCAGGTGACGATGTTACCGTTGTGGATCTCAATGCTTTTGACGGTGACCGCGCCGGTCTCCGGGAACGCGAGCGTCAGTTGCTTCAGGATGGTCAGCACCGTGTAGGAAGTGTCGTACCACGGTTGGAATTCCTGGATCTTGCCCTGGATAGTGTTCAGGTCGTCAACCTTCGCCGACATGCTCCTCCATTGTGAGCGCAGGATGATCAACTGGACTTCCTGGTATAAAAACATGAGGACAACAATCGCCACGATGGCCGCGACCGTCATGCCGATGCTGCGAAGTCTTCCGGAAGCATATTTGGCGGCAAATTGCTCCAGGACGCTCAATTTAGGCGGCAGAAACTCGAACGGCAGACGTTGCTCCGCCAGCCGGCGCGCCGCCAGGCAGAATGCGGCGGAAACAGGCGCGTTCGCCGGCAATTCCACGCCAAAGTCGGCGGGCGTAAACTTTTCAACCACTTCCACCACCAGCCCCATGGAGTCGAAGCTCAATTCCATTTCGTCGGCGAGCTGGCGGGCGAGTTCGCGCGGACCAAAAATGCGGATTCGCTTGACGGTGTCGCGCAACTCAGCGGGAAGTTGGCCGAGCGTGATGCGTGTCTCGCGCGAGATCAACTTGGCCTGCAATTCGCGGCGCGCGCCCTCGTTCTGCACCGCGCCTTCGAACGCGCGCAAAGCCGCGATGCCGCCCTTGCAGGTGATCTGCAAGCCGACATTCGTTTCGCCGATGGCCAGCGCCAGGACGCCGTCGTTGCCCGGCAGTTGCAACGCAGTGAGTCCCAATGCGCAACTGACCGGTTTCAATTTGGCCGCCTCCAACACTTTGAGGAGCGGCTCGATCTGCGTTTTGGAGATTCCAGCCAGCGTCACGTGCTTTTTGCCATCCGCCAGCGCGCAATGCGAATCGGCCAATTGCAGCGTGGAGATGTCGGAGTGAAATCCGCGCTCGGCCTCGATCTGCAACAGGCTGGCGGCATCGGCCTCCGGCAGGGGCGGCAGTTCGGTGTTGGCCGTCAGCACCCATTTCAGCGGAAGGCCAACGATGCACCAGCGTTCGCGCACACCGGCGGCTTCCAGATGATTGCGGATCTCGCGCCCGACCAGTTCCGGCGCGGCGGTCAAAGGATCAAGCGTCAGCGTGGCCGAGAACGTCTGCTGGAGTTGCAGCGAGCCGTTGGTGCGGCGCAGGACCACACCGTCAAGCCGGCTGCCATCCAGCGACAAACCCAGGAGGCTGGTCAGCCGCTTGCTCTTTCCAAAATTAAGTTTTAAAACGTTATTCATTTTTTGCTTAACCACGAAATTTATAAAATAGTTATAGGCCGCAACGACACTTTCGAAATTTTCTCTCCAATGGACCGATTGCCTGACTCCGCCAGGTTTTGGAGTGCGCCAGTCCTCTGGCGCTTTTGGAAGGCATGGGACATTTGAAAGCGGTCCCGATTCATCGGGACCGCACTCCAAGACGCTATCGCGACTTCCAAAGCATCTTGCAGGCTCAAAATTTTTACATCAGTCATTTTAAAATTCGTTTTCGTGTGTTTAGTGTATTTCGTGGTTATAAATTTTGATTGTCTGTACTGGAACCACCGTTCACGACCCAGGTCTCACGCGCTTTATCGCCGAGCGCCCAGCCCAGGCCGGACAGATCCTGGCGATAGATGATCTTGGGCGTGCCGTCACTGGTGTCGAAAATAAATTTTACACGACGATAACCGCGGCCATAAGGCCCCACCGCCGCGATGTCCGCGGCGAACTGATAACTGCGCGTGGTGATATAATCACCGGCGGTGGCCAGCGTCGCCACTACCTGGCTGGTGGTGCCCAGGGCATCGATCATCCAGGCGGGCGAATTGGTTTCGCTGGGATTCTGTTCGCGATACGTCACCATCGTTTGCGCAGCGCTCTCCGCCGTGCTTTGGTCAATACCCGCCCCCATGAATAACGCCTCCAGCACTGTCTCACTGGCGGTATTGATATTGACCCGTCCGCGGATATACGAAGCCGTGCTGGTGGTGATGTAGGGATAGATTTTGGCAAAATCCGCCGAACTAATGCCCACCCTCTTGCATGCCAGGCAAAATTGTAACATGCCCGAATAACCAGCGGCCGGACGGGTGGCAATGACCCGGGGCGCCACGGTTGTGGCATTGGCGATATCATTCTCCTGAAACAATGTTCGCAGTTCGGCGGCGCCGGCGTTGCTGACGTTCGTGAACGAATCGCCGTTGATGTCAAAATTCGGCTCGCGCGTGTACACCGTGACGTATTCGGAAAGACCCGGCTGTATTTCCGAGACGGCGCCGTTCGTCTGCTCGCTCGTGTCCAGTACGCCGTTCCGGTTCAGGTCATTGCCGTAAAGGAGGCCGGTCGTCATGCCATAGACGAGACGCAACTCACCCACGGTCTCAAATGGTTCATGCTTGTCCTCATACCCGGACGAGGAGTAATCCATCGAATAGTTACCCACGTCATTGGTGCTGCGCCAGTCAACGATGGCATCGGCCAGGTCCAGGGTCATGTTCGGCAGATTATAAAGCGCGTTGGTGCTGGCGTAGTTAACATTCAGTTTGGACGCTTCATCCACCAATCCGAACGCCGGCTCGGTGCTTGGCGTTCCCGAATTATCGCGGCCAATCAACCAGAAATGAGCATCGCCCACCGGCACCGCCTGGTACTGGAATTGAGTGGTCTGCGGCACGGCTCCATTGGTGGCGTATTCCGTGAGCACATAATTGATATACCGCGCCGCGCCTTCGATCGCCTGGTCACTGGCCAGGCCGGAGGCGCGATTGTCCGACGCGCGCAACTCGTAAGTCATGGAATTGGCAAAATAGAGCGCGATGCTGACCAGTCCGATGGCAATCCACAACACGAGAATGAGCACCGTGCCGCGCTGGCGGCATCGCTCAAACTTTGTTTTGGATCGTTCTAATTGCATTTTTAACCACGAAACATGGACTGGCTGACTAACTCCGCGAGGTTTTGGAGTGCGCCAGCCCTCTGGCGCTTTTGGAACGCATAGCGCATTTGAAAGCGGTCCCGATAAATCGGGACCGCACTCCAAGACGCTACCGCGCCCTCAAAAGCATCTTGCCGATGCGCGGACAAACCTGTTTTGTAAGTCATATTCGCCATCTTAAAATTCGTTTTCGTGTTTTTTATGTATTTCGTGGTTTTAAATTTTTAAGTTCCGGTTCCAGTCGTCGTCGTCGTCGTCGTCCGGTTCGTGCGCGAAACAGAATCCACTGGCACGATAAATTCGATCGGCGCGGCATTGTTGTTGCCGGCAAATTGGATGTCCACTTTCACCGCCAGCGGCAGATTAGTGTTCACCGACGTCATGCCGGTCGTGTCCCACGTGTTCCACCATTGCGTGCCGTCATAGCCGGAGAAGGTGATGCTCTGCACACCGCTCATCATCCACTGGTCCTCCGTGTCCGGCGTGGCCACCGGCATGAGATTGCGCGTGACCGTGCGGACCAAATCCCTGCCCGGGCCGGTCGGATTCACCGGATCACGCAATTCATAAGTCACCCGTTGGATATCGCCCCACGGCTTGCTGTCAGTGATGTTGCCCGTGGAAGTGAACATCTCGATCGAAACCGGCTGGCTGATGCCCAGGCTCGTGATGTTGCCGATGCGAAAATCGCCCGATAAAACCTTGGTGGTGCCGTTCGTGGGAGTCATGGAGCCTTCCAGGTCGCGTCCCATGATGACCAGGGTCTGGTCAACCGGAGTCTCGCTGTCCACGAGGTCCTGCGTGGCGTCGCGCAAACGGATCGCCGCAAAAAGCACCGAGCAAATCGTGATGATCACAATGGCCGCAACGCCAATCGCCAGGATCATTTCGATCAAGGTGAAGGCGCTGGCGTCCATTAATCTGTTAGGCGCAATTTTCATCGCATCGCGGTGACGGTCGTTGAGGCCGGCGTGGTCTGGTTTTGCTGGTTCGCCAGCGTGCTCATCTTCACGGAATAATCATGCCCTTGCGCCTGGAACTTCACTTCGGCAGTGAGCTGTTCCATCTGGTCCTGCGGCCAGGTTTGCGTGGTCACCGTCCAGGTAAAGCTGTCCGAACCTTCGGTGACGTTCCCATTTTGCGCGCCGCCGTTCCAATTCGTCGTGACCAGCTCTTCGCTCAAGATCCGGTCGCAAACCCGGGCGGCTTCACCTTTGCGGGCAGCCACTTCACCGGCCAGGCTCGAAACGTGCAACACCTGAATGGCCACCGGGATGACGATGGCCATAAACACCAGCGCCGCCAGCACTTCGGCCAGCGTGAACGCCGAGCGATCGCGGAGCGCTTTATTGTTTCGTGTTGTCGCCAACTTCATAGCCTGTGTGATTCTGTAATTCGGTGAACAACAATCCGTTGTTGTCTTCGGTCAACTGCAACGTCTGCGGACTGTTATCGTCAATCGTGCCATCGGGCAAAAATCGGATGGCCGGCAAACTTTTATACGTCGTCGTGCCGGACCCTGTCACATTTTGCATCGAGACCTGGACATATTCGTTCATCGGCAATTCTTCGGCATTCACATCGCCGCCTTTGGGCGGAGTCTCCGTTTCGAGACCGTATTCACCGCTCTTTTGGTCGAACCAAAGCACCATCGGCATGCCCTCGGAAACCGCCCGGGCCTGCCCCGCGTGCATCAAAGCCTCCAGTCGCCGCCCTTCCAGGTCCAACGCGCGGCCATGGATAAAATTTTCCATCCGCGGAATAACGATTGATACGGCTACAACGATCAGCGCCAAAACCAGCATCAGTTCAATCAGCGTGAAAGCCGCCGTAGCGCAGACTTCCAAGTCTGCTGTATCGCGGATTTCCAAATCCGCCCAGCTTTCCGATTGCTTTAGCCCCGCCGACTTGGAAGTCGGCGATACGGCAGGTTTGGAAACCTGCGCTACATAGTTTCGCGCAGGCCTGCAACCTTCAATCGGCATTTCAATTTTCATTTTCTTCTACCAATTACTTATATCGTCCTCAGTATCCGATTTTCCATCCGGTCCAGCAGACCAAAGGTCGTAACTGTTTGTGTTATGCCTGCCGGGAAATTGGTAAAGGTATGGATCACCCCATGGGTCAATCGGCAATTGCGGCGGCTCAACGTATGGCCCAATCCATTTGTGAACATCCGCGGGCTGTTGGAACAAATCCTGCAAACTATTTGGATAACGGCCAGTACCCTCTTTAAACTGGTCAATGGCGGATTTGAGCCCGCCTTTGATGTCCGCCATGGCCGCCGTTTCAGGTGCTTCCACTGCCCCGGGACCACCATAGTTCGGCCAAATCGCGTAACAGACCGCGAGGATTGCAGCGATGAGCAGCCAAAATGTAACTGACTTAGGCACATGCGTTTTATTCGTAAATCGTCATTCGTAAATCGTAAATTCATTTCGACGTAGCCCAATTCCCTATGTCGTCGTCAGTTCCGGATTTGCTGTCCGGGCCGGCGGACCAAAGATCGTAACCGGTCGGGTTATGTTTGCCGGGAAATTGATACAGATATGGGTTTTGCCACGGATCCAGGGGCACCTGGTCAAGATAGGGCCCGTGCCAGCTTTTGGCGTTTTGCGGTTGTGTGAGCAGGTCCTGCAAACCGCCGGGATAGCGGCCGTTGTCCACTTCGTACTGGTCGATAGCGGATTTGAGGCCGCCTTTGATGTCGGCCATGGCCGCGGTCTCGCGGGCCTCCTCGCTTTTGCCGGCGATCCTGGGGATGACCAGCGCCGCCAGAATGCCAATGATGGCAACGACGAGCATGATTTCCACCAGGGTGAACGCTTGGCGATTTTGGGTTCTTTGAACATTACTCTTTTTGATTTCGATTTTCATATTTGAATCCTTATTTGATGTATTGGCTCATGGACAGCACCGGCAACAACATGCCGATAAAGATCATCCCGATGAATCCGGCGATGAAAAACAACAACAACGGCTCGGCGAACGAAACCGCCGTCTGGAGATTTCGGTTGAGGTCGGTTTCGGTCACGCCCGCCAGGCGCACCAGTTCAACGTCCAGCCGGCCGCTTTCCTCGGCGACAGAAATCATTTCCAAAGCGGAACCCGGAAAAAGTGTTTTGCAATCAGCCAGGCTCTGGCCCAGGCGCCCCCCCTGCTGCACGCGCTCAATGGATTGGGCCACCGCATCCACCAAAATCTGGTTGCCGATGGAACGGCGGGCCACATTCAGGCTTTGCACGAGCGGCACGCCCGCGCCGATGAGCGTGCCCAGCATCCGGCAGAACCGCGCCATGGCGAATTGCGCCACCAGCGGGCCGATCAGCGGCGCGCGCAAAATGAATCCCTCCCAGATGCGGCGTCCTTTTTGCGATGCGAACCACGTCCGAAGCGAGAATCCGGCCACCACCAACGCGATCAGTAAAAATATCCCGTACGAGCGGATGAACTGGCTCGCATCGATCACCATGATGGTGATCAACGGCAAGGTGCCGTGGATGGTGGCGAACACCTTTTGCAGCATGGGCACGAAGAAAATCAACAGGGCGGACAGGATGATCGATGCCAGGCAAAACAGGATACACGGATAGATCATCGCCGTGAGGACTTTTGATTTCAGCTCTTTCTCGCGCATTTGAAACTCGGCGATCTGCGCCAGGACCACGTCAAGAAAACCGCCCGCTTCGCCAGCCTCAACCATCGCCGTATAAACGCGGGGAAAAGTTTGGGGCGATTGCGCCATGGCGTCGGACAGCGACATGCCGTCCACCACGAGGTCGTGGACTTCTTTCCATTTGGCGGCAACGACGGGCGTGGACGCTTCCTTGTGAAGGATGACCAGCGCGCGGCTCAGGGGCACACCCGCAGCGAGCAGGCTGGACAGCAGGCGCGTGAAATTTTCGAGCGCTTTGGGAGTGACTTTATTGGAGCCGAACTTGAAGGAAATATTTTGAGGCTGCGCCGAACCGTTTTTGGCGGCGGCGGAACTGCCGGCCTTTTCCGCCACATTGACCGGGCGCAGACCCAGCGTCTCTATCTGGCGCAGGGCATCGGGCCGGCCGGGCGCATCCAGCACACCCTCGGCGATTCTGCCGTCGGACTGCAATGCTTTGTATTGGAAGGTGGGCATGGCTTACGCGCGACCAACGGCGATCGAAGCCGGCGTTGCCGCGGCCGCCGCGTCCAGGGTTGCATTCTTCGTTGTTCGCGCCACTTCTTTGGCCGTGGTGACACTCAAAACTTCTTCGACGGTCGTCACGCCTTTCCGCACCAGTCGCCAGCCGTCCTCGGCCAGCGTTTTCATTCCAGCCCGGTGCGCGGCATCGCGAATCTGGTCCGTGGAAGCGCTCTTCAAAATCAATTGCCGGATCTCGTTGTCCGCGTCCATCCATTCAAAAATGGCGTGCCGGCCAAAAAACCCTGTATTGCGGCATTCGCGGCAGCCGACCGATTTATAGATCGTGATGTTGGCCGGAATGCCCAGTTGTGTTTTCAACGCCCCGGCCGTCGGCGAATTGTCCGTCTGCTTGCAATGCGGGCAAAGCACGCGCACAAGGCGTTGCGCCAGCACCGCTTCAAGCGAGGAGGCGACGAGATACGGTTCCACGCCCATGTCCACCAACCGGGTCAGCGCGCCCGGCGCGTCGTTGGTGTGCAGCGTGGAGAAAACCAAATGGCCGGTCAGCGATGCCTGCACGGCGATCTGCGCCGTCTCCTGGTCGCGGATTTCGCCGATCAGCACCACGTCCGGGTCATGGCGTAAAATCGAGCGCAGACCGCGCGCGAACGTCAGGCCCGATTTTTCGTTCACCTGGATCTGGTTGACGCCCTTGAGCTGGTATTCCACCGGGTCTTCAATCGTGATGATCTTGCGGACAGAATCATTGATTTCGTGGAGCGCGGTATAAAGAGTCGAAGTTTTGCCACTGCCGGTCGGGCCGGTGACGAGGATGATTCCGTGCGGCAACTCGAGCACCCGGCGGAAACAATCCAGTTCGCGCGCGTCCATGTCGAGTTGTTCCATGCCGCGCAGCGTCGAATTCTGCCGCAACAAACGCATGACCACCGCCTCGCCGTGAAGCATGGGGATGATGGAAACGCGGATGTCCACCTCAGCGTCTTCGATACGCACTTTGATGCGCCCGTCCTGCGGCAGGCGCTTTTCCGCGATGTTGAGATGGCTCAAAATCTTGATGCGCGAGACGATAGCCGGCTGGAAGCGTTTCAACTGGGCTGGAACCGGAACGTCCTGCAACACACCGTCAATGCGGTAGCGGATGCGAAATTCATCTTCGAACGGTTCCAGGTGGATGTCCGACGCGCGCAATTCAATGGCATCCTTCAACACCTGGTTGACGAAGCGGATGATGGACGCCTCATCCTCGGCGGCCTCATCCAGGTTCGTGTCCTCGGCGTTTTCATCGACAACCTGGAAGCCTTTTTCTTCATCGAGCGTGCCGATGGTATCGGCGCCGACACCAAGGCGCTTCTTGATCTCGCGCTGGATCGCTTCGGACGAAGCGATGACCGGCTTGAGATTCAAACCGGTCATCGTCTTGAGCGCATCCAGGCCCTGCGTCGCAAACAGGCGGCTGGTGGCCACTTCCACCGTGCCGTTGTCGCGTTTCAGCGGAAGCAATTCTTCCTTAAGCAGGATGCGCGCGGGAAAGAGAGAGAGAAGCTGGCGGTCGGGATCAACGTCATCGAGGGTGGTGTAAGTGAGGCCGTATTCCTGCGCCAGCCAGCGCAGTACCTCGTCCTCACTCGACACCTTCGATTTCGCGCGGAGCAATGACTCCGCGTCGATCGCCGACAATTGCCGGTTGGCGACCATGCGGTCCAACAACGACCGGGGATCCTGGGCAATTGTTTCACTCATGAACGTCAGCTTCTATGTTTTTTTGCTATTGTTTTGCCGGCTATTGGCGCCCGCAGCCTGTTCCCTCTCCGCGTCGCGAGTCCGCGAGCGATGGGGAGAGGGTCAGGGAGAGGTGTCGTTAGTCAACCAATCCCATCAAAGACGCCTCGGCTTCCTGCCGTGGCGTAAGGACTGCGCGCAGATTTTCCTGCGCCTGTTTCAAGGCATCCTGCTTGGCTTTTTGCGAGGCCTGGTATTTAGCCAGCAAATCTTTGACCTGGGCATCAGGCGCATTGTTGTCGAGAGCCGATTGCAGGGCCTGGGCTTCGGGGCTGGGGGTTCCAAAGAAACCGCCACGTCCGCCGCCGTTGTTGCCGCCGCCATTGCCACCACCGTTGTCGCCATTATTATTGTTGCGACGATTGCGGAACATTCCGCCCATGTTACTGCGGGCCGCAGTTTGCGCGTCCACTACCTTTTGGACCAGCGGCTGGACCGCGTTCCAATCGGTGTCGTTGGTAAAACCGAGATTATCTTTGATGCGATTCAGCATGAACTGCTGGCGTTGCGCGGGATCCATATTGCGGAATCCACCACCGCCGCCGCCGCCACCAAATCCGCCTCCACCGCCGCCGCCACCACCGCCATTTTGAGCGGAAACGTTGCCGATGCTCAAAAAGAGAGCAGCGACAGCACCGCACATCGCAAACATTTTATGTATTTTCATGAGTTTATTTTGTTGTTGTTTGTTTCGTTAAAGCCCGGACACCACAGGGTGCCTGATGCTGCGATTGCCCATGATGCAATTCACATACCAATCACAAAAACCGCGCTTTTCCTTGGAAAATGAAGAGTCCCCTGCGTAATTGCTGCTCAGTTCAGAAGAGTGCCGCGCAATTTTTGCGCGCGAAGGTAGGGCGCGCAGTCCTCTGCGCGCCGGTGGGGCGAGCGTACTCGCGAGCCGCCTTCTGATATTGTAGGAGACGACGTAAGGAGTCTCTGATTTCGTCTTTGGGCCTTTTCCATTCAAAAGCGATGCTAAAGCATCACACTCCCCACACTTCGTGATTGGCGGACACGCTTGAAACATCGCGAAGCGTCTGGACTGGGCGAGGTTCTTATGAAAAGCAATTACTTCTCATGAAAAATGATTATTTTTGGCAAATAATTTGAAAAACGATTACAAACAATGGCTTACTTCGCACGGTTCATCGCCGTTTTCTTTCGCTTCGATTTTGTTTCCGGGAAACATTCCACTTCCACATTTCCATGCTTAAATCGCCCCATGAGCAATGCTCTGACATGTTCGGGTCGTAGGGCGGGCTTCCAGCCGGCCAGTTTCACGGGCATCCTGCCCGTCGTCCGGACCGTTTCTGTGTCTGTTCATGTCGTCCGCAGGAATCCGTGTTCATTCATGTCCATCCGTGGTTTCAACTCTGTTATCTTTGTTTCCTCCCGTTCAAGGCCGTGACGCCAATTGATGCGAATTGACGTTTAACTAAACTATGACTTCTCCCTTCAATTTCAAAACCTCCTCCCGCAATTGCCTCGCCAGTTCCTTGCGGTCAGTGACATCCGAATCAAACGGAGCAAACCGTACGCTCGCGCGAAGAGTCCGGTGGCCCATCAGATTCAGCATGTGCGAAAAAAAACTATGGTCGCCCCAATAACAGACTTCGTTGCCGGCGTCTCCTTCATCAAGCGAGTATTGCAGGCACCCGACGTGAAGCGAATGAACGTGTTGCGCCGCCGGTTCCAGCAGCGCCGACCGAAACGGCAATACCCCCTGCCCGTTCGAGCTGGTGCCTTCGGGAAACAAAACCACGAGGGCGCCGGCATCAAGGGCCTTTTGGATCTCATCGTTCATCTCGCCCACCTGCATCCGCCGCTGCCGGTCCACAAACAAAGTTCCCCCCATCTGCGCGCACAGACCCAGCGCCGGCCACGACCTGACCTCTTTTTTTGCGACAAACACCGCTGGGGTAACGGAGGAAATGACCACGATATCCAGATAGCTGAGATGATTGGAGATGAGCAGACCACGCGTGGGAATGGCCCCCGAAACCTGCGGTTTCAACTGAAACATCTTTAACATGCGGCGCGAATGGCGTTGCAGCCAAAGTTCCCGCGCCAATAGACCGGACTTTTTCGTTCGGAATGCGAGACGGATCCAATAATCCGCCATCGCGCCAAAGACGACGCCCAAAAATTGGAATAATCTGCTGATGATGCGAAACAGTCGCCCGAAATTCATGGGCAGATTTGAACGGCAGCGACCATCGGCGTCAACCCAGAAAACGCCGGCGGGCCAGTTCCGGCATCGTCTCCAGGTCGAGCATGGTAAGGAAATCGATCGTTTTAAAGTGGCGGTCCAGGGCCGGCGGCCCGCAGATCTTGGCGCCGATGCTCAGGTAGGCGCGAAGCAATTTCGGGATCTTCTGGCCTTCATCCGCCAGAAAATTCAGCGAGCAGTCATACTCCGCCTTGGGCCGGGTACGGTACGCGGGATCCACCAGATGTTTGCGGCACAGTTCCGCGTATGCCCAGGCGCCGACCGCCGCGTCCTGCGACGTGATGGAACTGCAACCGAACAGATAGCGGCCATGACGGGCGCGCGCGTAATCCGCGATGCCTTTCCACAGCAAACCCAGGACGATGAGATTGCGATGTTGTTCATGAACACAGGCGCGTCCCAGTTCCACGATCTCATCGCGCAAATGCTCATACACTCCGAAATCAAATTCCTGCTCGCAGTAATAGCCGATCCTTTTGCGCGCGTTCAAGCCGGTCTGCAGGCGATACGTGCCCACCACCTGGCCAGTCGGAAGATGTTCCACGATCAAATGATCGCAGGCGGCATCAAAGGGGTCTTCATCGCGGCCGGTCGCGTACGATTGTTCCAGTCCTTCTTTCAGTTCGAGATTGAAAACTTCAAAGCGCAGGGTCTGGGCGGCATGGACTTCCTCTACGTTTTGCGCAATGCGCGCGGCGTAAAGCGAAGCTGAACTGATTAATAATTTAACAGGCTGCATCGTTAGGTCTGAACTATACTAATATGCACCTTTCCCAATCCCTGTGTCAATCTTGTGTCAATCTTGTGTCAATTGTGTGAATTTGCAGATTTCGAGTCAAAAAGCCCGATAAATGGCCTGAATTGAGTAAAAATGCGGGTATCCCAGTAAAACCAATTGTTCTTCAATATCTTCAATAGGCCGGGGTGGCGGCGTTGCGTTGTTGCAATTGGCGTTCAAGGTAAGTGTCGTCTTCAGAAGAATCCTGCCATGCAGTAAGCCACAGATTTCCAAGCATTTGCCCGGCTTTGACGAGTTGGCCATCAAGAAACTCTTTTCCTTCCATGCCTCGGTCGCCGATGCCAGTTAGCTGGCCATTCCTGTCCATTTCGTAGAGCGACTCGACGTATTTATTCTGCTCAACCAGATAATTGACAACGTATTGGAAAAAGGCATTGGCATGGTTGGCATCGGGAATATGGCTGGCCGGCTGGATTCTGCCGGACAGCTCATCCACCTTGATTCCGCCGATTTTCTTGAAGTATCCGCCATCGATCCACGCATGAAACGTCGTTCGGGTGGTGTAATGTTTCGGATTATCGTTGCGGTCCCATCCGTTGAAATATTTCGACGTGTGCAATGGCTGGGAGCCGTCGCCGACGTAATGGCCCATCACACCCATGACATAAGCGCAGTCCGCCTCGGCATTGGCGATCTCCACCGGCGTACCCCCGTGATTGCGGAGGACTTTTAACGTGGTGAAATCGGACTTCAACTTTTCGTAATTTTCCGCGATGGCCCAGGGCAGGAACCCGGCGAACTCGTAGGCATTTTTGCCAGAGCCGACGGCCACAAAACGTTCAGGGTGCGCCGCGCGCGCTTTGAGGATGGCCGCGACGAAATCGTACCGCAGGGGTGGCAATGTCTGCGGCGTCAGATCGTAAAGTTTCAGATCTTCCAGATCAATGTAGTGGTCGATGGCATTGTCCTGTTCGAAGGGCCGGTCAGAACTATTGCGCCAGCGGTCCGGTTCACCGGCCAGGTACGCAATGCGTTCCTTAAGCGCTGGACTCAGCTCGATGCCAAAATCAGAGGGTAAAGAATCAATCGCCAATTCATTGATGGCATGGTGGCCTTCATAATCCCACGCGTAAAGGTTTTGGGCACTGAATGACAAGAGCGCGGCAAACGCCATTGCAAAAATGGATGGTTTAAAAATCATAACGAAACCCTATGAGGAGTTTACCAGAAGATAAATTCCATGTCCATTTGTGCATCCGTGTTCATCCTGCTTAAATGAACCGGTGACAATCATCACTGACACCAAATGCACGGGCTATTCCCGCACCGGCCATCCAGAACGGCCGGGACGCATTACCACCACGGTCGAACACCTTAAAAGCCAGAATGATTTGTCACTCAAATGGCAGACGCCGACCAGCGTTTCGGATAAACAAATCCTGCGGGCACATTCGCCGGAGATGCTCGCGCGATTGAAGATGCCGCACGATTTCGACGGGGACACGCCGTATTATGAGAACATTCCAGATTATGCCTACGCGTCCGTCGCCGCGGCGCTGGATGCCTTAAAACTGGCACGCGCCGGGGAAAGCAGTTTCAGCCTGATGCGCCCGCCGGGACATCATGCGACGCGCGAACAACAGATGGGCTTTTGTTACCTGAACAACGTAGCCATCGCCGCCCTGGAAGCGTTGGCAACGGGAACAAAACGAGTAGCCGTTTTTGATTTTGACGTCCATCACGGCAACGGCACGGAGGATATTTTACTGGATCGTGAAGGTGCGGCGTTTTTTTCCATCCACCAATATCCGGCGTATCCCGGCACCGGAGCGGCGAACCGTGGAAAGAATTGCTTCAACTATCCGCTTGCGCCATCCACTCCACGCGAGACGTGGATGGCCACACTTGCCCGGGCGATCAGCGACATGAAGAAGTTCAGCCCTGACTTGATTGCGGTCTCCGCCGGATTTGATGCTTATGCGCGGGACCCGCTGGCCGCGGGCACTTTGTTGGCCGAAGATTTTTATTGGCTGGGACAGCAGTTGCGAGCGGCGAAGATTCCGTTCCTCAGCCTGCTGGAGGGTGGATACAGCCGGGACCTGCCGGAACTGATCTTCGCCTACCTAAAAGGAGTGACAGGCAAATGATTGGCGGGTAATCTCCGCGCGTGGCTGCGCCAACTCTTCCCATTTTGATCGGCGGCGGTTATGCCGCCTGGGCCGTGTACCGCCGGGTGCGCCGCAACATTGGCAAACAAAAACTCCGGCCTGTCCCCATCATCATCCGTCTTTGCATTTTTGCGCTCTTAATTGTGGGCATCTTCCTGGTAGGCGTGATCCTGAATAATACCGCCATCCTTTTGACCTTTGGCGGCGGTTTACTGTCGGGCGCCGGATTGGGATTGATCGGCCTGCATCTCACCCGCTTTGAAACGACGGATGAAGGGCATTATTACACTCCGAACACTTATATCGGCGCCGCCCTGACATTGCTATTGGCCGGAAGAATGGCTTATCGCTTCATGATGATGAACAATATCGCCAACGCAACCGCGGCAAATTCACCGCCGCCGATGCAAAGCCCCCTGACATTTTTCATCATCGGCCTGACCGTCGGCTATTATATGGTTTATTACATCGGGCTGTTCGTTCATACCCATGACCGGAAGCCGGATGGCAGCGGGGTTCAAAATTATTAGCCCGTCGGCCTCACCCGCCTATTTTCCGCGACACACGCGAAAGCCCTGGTCGGGCGCTTTATTGTAAGGCTCGTACTGGCCCCGGAAAGATGTCGCGCAACAAAAGGCATCGCCGATCCAACCGCCGCCTTTCCAGACCCGAAAAGAGCCACGGTCACTTCCCCGGGGATCGGTCACGTTGGTTGGAAGATCGCCGAACCAGTCCCAGCACCATTCCCTGACGTTGCCTGACATATCATATAGCCCCAACTCATTGGGTGGTTTGCCGCCAACGCGTTTGGGTTTGTCGTAATTCATTTCAATGACATGCCACGTCCAAAATCCATCCAGATATTTATCCCCGGCGTTTCTCCAATACCACGCCACCTGGCCCACATCATTGCCGCCGCTGTATGTGTAACCCCTGCTCTTCTGTCCGCCCTCCGCGGCGTATTCCCATTCCGCTTCCGTGGGCAACCGATAACCGTTTGCGCCCGCATTGATCGTGACCGTCCATTTTATGCCATCGAGGTCGTTCGTATTGTTCGAGTCCGTCTTGCCCTGATTGATATTGTAATAAGGTTTAAATCCTTCCTTGAGGCTTCGCTGATCGCAGTACTCAACGCAGTCATACCAATTCACCATTTCGACCGGCAAATCGTCGCCTTTGAATTTTGACGGGTTGTTGCTCATCACCTCCATCCACTCTTCTTCCGTCACCAGGTATTTGCCGATGTAAAAGCCCGGGACGTTCACGCTTTTTCCGTAGTAGCTGGAATTTGTGTTTAGGAACGTCCCGCCTTTGACCCATACCAGGTCGCCGGCGGCTTCTCCCGGGCAGGCGCCGACAACGACCATCAAAGCCGTTGACAGGAAGATCAAAAATTTTCTCATTGAGATAAAAAGGCCGGCGGTTTGTGGCCACCGGCCTTTACGATATCAAACGATCAAATGATTGCTCAATTTGCGGAGACTCTTACCACACCGTTGCGTTGATGCTCCCGCTTCCGCCGCTGTAATTTTCGCACGCGAATATTTGATAATTGTAAGAGCCAAAACCCTCGCCACCCTTGCTCTTCCAATTGTTAACGTGGTTGCCGACGGTGACGGAGTAATTTTTTCCGGTCGATGCCCCACCCCATTGATCCAGGTACTGCCAGAACGTGGCGGTGCCCTGAATGGAAGGCTGGTTGACCTGTTGATGTTTATAAAAACTATAGCTCGCGCCATCGCTGCTGATCGTATCGATCACCGATCCGCTTGCGACAGAGCCTTTCTCGCAGACGTAATATTCGATGAGCGGGCTGGTCGTCCATCCATAGACACTGACATTTTTGTAGGTGCCGCTCAGGGAACCGATGTTGAAGCCGATCGTCTGGGCTGAGCCAGTGCTCCAGCCTTTGCCGCCGATCACGTCGTTGCAATTGGCCCAGGTGATCTGGAAATTACCGGCGTAGGTTCCCGCGTCAGGGAAAGTTATGCTGGCGGTCCCGCCACTGCTATACAATGACCAGAAGTAGCCGTGGTCAGTGCCCGTCCCGGCGAACGATTGTTGCGCTGCACCCAACAACAACACGAAGGCAGATACGGATGATAGTACTTTGGTGAACGATTTGATTTTTTTCATACAGTTTCCTTTCATACAGGTTAGGTTGATGTTAACTAACACTTGCGAGACGAAGCCCGCATCCTTTTTGGCTCACCCGATGTGAAGCTGTCAGATGAGTTATGTAACTTTCCTTAGTAATCAAACAAATGTCAATTTTGATGGCATGGACTTTATTATGAATTGCATGGATTTTATTATGTTTTGTAGGCAACAGGTGACTTTTTATGATATCCAGCGACAAGCGCTGCCCGCTCCGGATGGACAAATGACGCATATTATCCCGCAATTTATGGCCGCCCAATTCTCATGAACAACTCGTTCCGGGACTCGGGATTCTTTTGAAAGACGCCGTGCATCACGTTGACTTTCATTGTCGAATGATCATCGCGCACTCCCCTTCCCATGGCGCAGAGATGTTTGCCGTCGATCAGGACTGCGACCCCCAAAGCTTCCACGGTTTTTTCGATGAACTCAGCGATCAAATGCGCGGTGCGTTCCTGATTTTGCAAACGGCGCGCAAAATATCCGGCGATCCGCGAAAGCTTGGAAAGGCCGAGGATCTTCTGGTCGGGCACGTAGGCAATGGTGATGCGCATGATGATGGGCAGCAAATGGTGCTCGCACAAACCCACTTCATGGATGTCCTCCACAATGACCATATCGTGGCAGACCGCTTTTTGGCATTCGGCCTTGAACATCGTGACCAGCTTTTCTGTGTCCATGCGGGAACCTTCGGTCATTTCGACCAGCGCCTTGGCGGCCCGCAACGGCGTCTCTTTGAGTCCCTCCGACGCGAGGTCGGCTCCCAATTCAGCGAGAATGGTTGAATAAGCTCCAGCGATCTTTTGAATATCAGGTTGTTTCATAAAATAGTTTTCTTACATGTTGGACCCCGACCCGGAGTCTTCCGCAAATCCGCCGCCCAGGGCCTTGATCAGGTGGACCGACGCGACCAATTGCAATGCTTCAATCCGGATGGATTGTGAATTGACCTCCAGTTGCGTCTGCTCAGCATCCAATACCTCCAGATAATTGACCAACCCCTGCTGATACCGCTCACGCGCGGAATCAGCCGCGCGATTGGCATCCGCCAAAGCCGCAGCTTCGGTGCTTGCCTCCTGCCGATAGCCCTTCACGTCCACCATTGAATCTGATACATCCTTGAAGGCCGCCAAAACCTGCTGGCGGTAACCGGCACAGGTTGCCTCGTACTCGGCGCGGGCTTCACGCAGCCCTGCCCTCAATCGTCCGCCGTTCAAGAGCGGCATGGTTGCGGACGGCCCGATCTGAAACAACTGGCTTTCCCAATCGAATAGAGTGCTGACATGAAACGAAGAATATCCCGCGTCGCCCGTCAAGCTGATGGCGGGAAAGAATGCGGCTTTGGCCACGCCGATCTGCGCATTGGCTGCCATCATCTTGCGCTCCGCCTCCGCAATGTCAGGTCGTCGTTCCAACAGACTGGAGGGAAGCTCGACGGGAATGGACGGCAACACTTCGTTGAACGAAGCAGGCTTGATCTGAAAGGACGGAGCCGGTTGGCCACACAGCAATGCCAGGGCGTTTTGAAGATCATCACGCTGCCGTTGCGCCTCGGTCCATTGCGTCCTGACCTGGTCAAGTTCGGTCTTCGCGCGTTCCACGTCCAATTCAGCAGCGAGACCGCCTTGATACCGTTCGGTGACGATATCCACGGATTTTTGGCGCAATTCCACCGTGCGTTGCCATAGCTGGATCTGGGTGTCGAGTTGCCGCAACAGAAAATAATTTACGGCCACATCGCCATGGATCATCAGCAAAACATTGTAATAGTCCGCCGTGCTGGCCTGGGCGTCCGCGTGCGCGGCCTGGAAGGCCCGCCGGATTTTCCCCCATAGATCCACTTCATAACTCAAATCCAACGGCATAGTATAAGAAGTCGCCGTGAGTTCCGACGGCACATGATTCAGTTCCGTGTGAAAACTCGTTATGGAAGGATCAAAATCAAGCTGCGGAGAAAACGCCGATGCGGACATGCGGGCCACCGCGCGGGATTGTTCCACACGGGCCATCGCCGCCTGGATCAATTGGTTGGTCGTCGTCGCCTCCGTTTCCAAACCGTTCAAGACTGGATCTTGAAATCCTTCCCACCAGTTTCCCTTGATCTTCTCGTCACCCGGCTCGGCCAATTTCCATCCCCATGTGGGCGGGATTGCTACCGCGGGCCGTTTGTAGTCCGGACCGACAACACAACCGGTTAGCGCGAGAAAAAAAACAAGCGTCGCCAAATGCCAACACCTTCTGAAAATGGATAGCAGTGGGGATTTCATCATTTCTTTCCAGATAGGATGTCGATCGTGCAGGTCTGGCCGGCAGCCAGCACGACGTTTGCAGGCACTTCGTCAATGTGGATGCGGATGGGAATGCGCTGGGCCAATCGCACCCAATAAAACACCGGGTTCACATTCTCCAGCCCCTGCGTATCCGTGCTGCCGTTGGAATCAGCGATTCCGCGGCTGATGCTTTCCACATGACCGTAAAGACTTTGATCGACTCCCATCAATTTGATCTCCGCGCGGTCACCCAAATGGATGCGTGGAAGTTTTGTCTCTTCAAAATAACCTGAGACCCAAAAGGAATCGCTGTCGATCACTGTGAGTTTGGTCTGGCCAACCACGGCATAATCGCCCACGCGCAGCCGAAGATTATCCACGTAACCGTTGACCGGTGAGCGGATGACCGTGCGCTCCAGGTTCAATTTGGCCAGGTCGCGCCCGGCTTTCGCTTCTGCGCAGGCGGCGTCCGCCACGGCCGCGGCGCTGGCGGAAGTCTGTTGTTCTTCTTTGGAGATGGCTTCCGCGCTCATATGACTGCGGCGTTCGGCAAGCTCGCGTTGGATCTGCACATCCTGTTCCCGGCTCTGTAACGTGGCTTCCGCCTTGGCCAGGTCATACTGGAATTCCTCAGGATCAATGATGAACAACACGTCACCCTTATGGACAAATTGGTTCTCGCTCACCTTTAGTTCGGATACTTTGCCGTACACTTCCGCGGCGATGTTGACGGTCTCGACCCGCACCCGCCCGTCCCGCGTCCACGGCGTGAGCATGTAGTACCGCCAAAGGCAAACTCCCAGGAGGATCGCGATCAAGACGGTGAAGGCCGTGTTGGCAAAACGCCTCAATAGATGGTCGCCCCACGGAAATGTTTTTTTCTCTATCATAAAATAAATGTGATCAACGCGAGCAGGATGACAAATAACGCCGCCTCAAATACCGACCGGTTCCAGACCCATTTTTGGACCGCGATGCGGTCGAGGGCGCGATGCAAGAGGAAATAAAGCGCGCCGGCCAGCAGCAGGCTCAAAAAAAACGGCGGAAAATAGATGCCGCAAAAATCGATCTCTTTCATATTCATTTGATGTAAAGTCGCGTGGAACTTTCCAACAGGAAGGACATCTCCCGAAGTTCTCCAATGACGCCGGCATTCTCATGGGCATCTCCCATGTTTTCTTCGAGGTGCAGGCAGGTGGAATGTATAAAAAGAGCGACAATATTTGGATGACGCGCGATTTCCTTGAACTTGACCAGGACTGCCGCAACCAACTCGGCCGTTTTAGGCGCGAGGGTTGCAAGCTGCAGGCGCAATTGGTGTTGTCGCAGGCCCAATTGCAGGCTGAGAAGCATTTCATTTTCCGCGTCCAACGGCTCTGTTCCTTGCGTGCCGATTGCGCGATGCAATAACCGGATGCGATCGAACATGCAGCTCGTCCACTGTTGGTCAGAGGATATGGCCTCGGCGGCCAAATCCTTTCGCACCGCGCGAAGAAGCCAGAACTGCCGAGAGGGCGCATCCAGGGAGCGGACGGTATGAAAGGCAAAAAAGCCGCAGGCAGTCGCGCAGATCAATGCCAGGCCGTTGTTCAAAAACGCCGCGATGTCATACGTCATCTGGTTGGCGGGCATGGTCAACCCATAGAAAATTAACATCGAGACGACCGCGCCGCCGATCAGTCGCGGATGACGATATGCGTAGGCAGCGGGCAACAAAAAGATACCGAGCATCAGCGCCAGGATCACAAAGCCATCACTCCTCTGGAACAACCAGAAGGCTTCCACGTACGCCATGATGGCGCAAAAAACGGCGCTTTTGAGAAAAGGAAAACCCAAGGTGGGAGCGTGGTCCAACAGCGATAGCAACGAGCAAACTACCGCCGTGAAAAGAACGAGTTGCGAGCCGGACGGCCATTGGGTGATGAACCATAGGGCACTGACCATGCCCATGGCCAAAAACATCCGGACACCATAAATCAATGCCGTCACATAGTCCCGATGCACCGCCAGCGAAACTGTCCGCCGCGCCGTCCATTCACCAAACAAGCCGCCCCAATCCCGGATGGCATAATTAACGTCGTTCAAAATCTCTTCCATCCGGTTGATCAAAAACTGATTCGAAATCATACTGGCTGCCGGCTCTTCGCGATTCGTCTTCCGAAGAACCGTCAGCTTCTCCTGCAATCGTTCAATCCCGGTTGTCACCGCTCGTATGTTCGATAGGTTTTGATCTGCGACGGCATGGGCCATCGCTGCAAGAATGGTTTGTGTCTCATTCAACAGAACAGCGATTTCGGGTCGGGGCCGAATGGCTCCGGGCCGCGTCAGGTGAATTTCCATCGCTTGCGCCCGGGCCAGCAGGTTGAACAATGTGGCGGCCAGAGCACGCGCCGGCGATGTATGGATGCGCGAATCCGCTGTCTCGGCAGTCGTGATGTCCAGCGTGTGTTCCACAGTGGACAAGCGGTCCGCCATGTGCCGCCAGGTGAATTCATTGGGGCGCCCGGCATCGGGATTTATCGCCTTTGCCGCCTGCAAAAGCGTCGCTTTAAAGTGTTCACCCAGATGATGCACCGTTTCGCGCCAATGACCGTGTTTCGGCAAAAGCAGGCCCATGAAAAAAATTGCCGAAGCCATGCCGATGAAAATGCAGGAGACGCGCGTGACCGCCAGTCGGAAGATAAGGTCCGGAGTTTCCACGGCGGACATGGTGACGATCGCGCAGGTATAACCCGCCAGCACAGCGCCATAGGCGCGATAGTTCGTCACAAGGGTCGCCGCGGCGGCACAAGCCGCCAGCCACAACGCCAAAAATAAAAGCAGGATTTCCGGCATTTGATTGAAAAAAACCGTAAGAATCACGGCCATAAAGGCGCCGGTCACTGTGCCAAAAGCCCACCAGATGACCTTGGAATAATTCATCCGGGGGACCTGGACGTACATGATCCATACGGTGATGCCCGCCCATTGCGCCGGCTCCAATTGCGCAACGAATGCAACAAAAAGAGCGGTAACGGTCGCAAGCCACAAGGCGAGCGCATAGCGCAACGATGATGAATGAAGCCAGCGCATCTTTATATTTTTAAAGCCGGCGATTTTATCAGACGCCGGCTTCCCGGCTAATCGCATCTTGAAATATGGTATAACTTTAAGTTATTACTTACGCCGCCATGATGGATTATCGTTTACGCGTTTTTCGGAAAGTTGCCGAACTGCAGAGTGTCTCCCAAGCGGCAAAGGCATTGCGCCTTTCGCAACCGGCCGTTAGCAAGCATATCCAGTTGCTGGAAGCTGAATTGCGCGTCCCGCTTTTCACGCGTGTTTCCAATGGAATGATTCTGACTCCGCCCGGCGTCATCTATTTGCAGCACGCTCAACAGATCCAGCAGGCCCATGATGAAGTGATGCAGCATTTGCAGGCGCCGGGCATTTCCACCGGTCGATTGCGGTTGGGAAGCAACAAAACTTTGTTGGCGTATTATTTGCCCGAAATCCTGAACCGCTTTAAACAACGCTACCCGTCGGTTGTTTGCGATGTGATCGACGGCAACACGGACACCATCATCGGCGCTTTGCTGGACCAGCATATCGATTTGGCGCTGATCGAAGGGCCTTGCCAACGGCCCGAACTTGAAAAACACATGTTCCTGGAAGATGAAATCATCTGGATCGCCTCTCCCGGCGACCCGATCCTGAACATAAAGCATCCCACGATAAAACAAGTTTTGGAACGCCCTCTGATCATCCGGGAAGTCGGCTCCGGCAGCCGCCAGTTCATGGAACAGGCGCTGCGCCAGTTGCGATTTCCCTTGGATAAACTGAACATCGCGCAGGAAATACCCAGTCCTGAAGCCATCAAACGCATGGTGTCGCTGGGCCTGGGCATCGGCTACGTCTTCCGTTCGGGCGTGGAGCCGGAACTTGCCGCCGGCAAACTCGTCAGGATCAATTGTCCGAAGCTGAATATTCGCCGGCCCTTTTCTGTTCTGCATCCTCGTGGGCCGGTTCTCGGAAGACTCAACCAGGACTTCATCCAATTGTTGATGGAAGGTAAAAGGTGAGCGGTTAAAAATCCGCGTTCATCCGTGGTTGGAAACTTCTGTCTCAAAGTGCTAATCTGTGTGCGTGAAGGCATTCAAAGTCATTTTTATCCCCGCGATTGTCATGGCTCTTCTGGCGGTCATGTTCGTCGGCGGCCTTTGGCTCGGCTTCACCGGACGCTGGCTCAAAGGCGGCAGCCATTTGCATGAAGAAAATACCGCAACGGTGATCGTGCAGATCCAGACTCTCTCCGACCTCGTCACGGTCAAATATGTCGTCGAAAAAGTTGAGATTCTTGAAGACGCAAAATGGTACGGAGAAAACCGCGTGATGTTGCTGGCGCACGGCATTGTGAAGGCAGGCATAGACTTGAAACGGCTGAAACCCGGCGATGTGACCGTTTCGGGCAAAAAGATCATCATCCGGTTGCCGCCATCGCAAGTCACCGACGCCTACTTGGACGACACCCAGACCAAAATCATCGATAATACCACCGGCCTGCTGCGCGAATTCAACAAAGACCTCGAACAGACCGCCCGTGCCGACGCGGTCTCTGACATCCAGCGCGCCGCGCGTAACAACGGAATCCTGAACGATGCCGATGAACGCGCAAAACTGGAATTGGCCGCCTTCCTCCACCAGGCCGGATTCGAGCAAGTCGAATTCGTCACGGGGAATGCCAGCCCCCACCCCATGCCGGATGCCTCTTTTCAAATACTAGAGCATTGACAGAAAAGATGTAGCGCTTAGCCGCGAGGATTTTTGGCGTTTTGGCGAGGCTTTGGCGAAGGAGCATGTTTGAAAACCCTGTG
>DASXYX010000089.1:0-6809 GCA_036502245.1 Verrucomicrobiia bacterium | reverse complement strand
GAAGCGTCCGAATTTTCCGAGAAGCTCGCCGTCATCGGTTACCGATCCGTGGCCGCTGTGCCGTTGATGGTCGAAGACAAACTTTCAGGTCTTCTCATTTCTGCCCGGTTGGAGGTGTATGGATTTACGAGCGGCGATTGTGAGTTTCTCCGGATGTTGAGTGACCACGTGGCGTTGGCCGCGCACCAGTCCAAACTGTACAAAGATCTCGAGGGCGCCTACAACGAATTGCGTCAAACCCAGGCGACGGTGCTGCAACAGGAACGCCTCAAGGCCCTCGGCCAGATGGCCAGCGGCATCGCCCATGATGTCAATAACGCGCTTTCACCAGTCGTCGGCTTCTCTGAGTTGTTGTTGAAGGGTGATTTCGGCCTGAATGCAAAGGGCAAAAATTATTTAGGCTATATCAGCACAGCCGGTCATGACATCGCTCATATCATCGCGCGTCTGCGGGAATTTTATCGGAAGCATGAAGAGGATGAAACGTACCAACTGGTGAACATCAACCAATTGGTCGGGCAGGTCGTGGACATGACGAGGCCGCGCTGGCGGGACATTCCGCAATCCAGCGGGCTGACCATTGAAATGAAAACAGAGCTGGCTGAAGAGATGCCGCAATTGGTAGGTATGGAAAGTGAGATCCGTGAAGCTTTCACCAATCTCGTTCTCAACGCGGTGGACGCCATGCCTGAAGGCGGAAAGATCACCATTCAGACCACGGTTTGCGAAGGCCAAAGCGGCTACGCACAAGAAGTTGCCGTGGATGTCACTGACACCGGCACCGGCATGAGCGAAGAAACCCGCAAACATTGTCTGGAGCCGTTTTTTTCGACCAAAGGCAAGCGTGGCACGGGCCTGGGATTGGCGATGGTCTATGGGGTGTTGCAACGGCATGAGGGGAACATCGAGATCCAAAGCGAGGTGGGCAAGGGCACGACGTTCCGATTGACGTTCCCTGTTCGCGACCGGTTCCAGATCGAGAAGGAAGTGGCTGAGGAGCTAGGCCCGGTTGAACCGTTGCGCGTTTTGTGCATCGACGACGAACCGCTGGTGCGTGAGCTTGTCAAAGAGATGCTCGAGCGCGACGGACATACGGTGGAACTCAGTGACAACGGCCAAACGGGACTGGATCAATTCCGGATCGCGCGCGAGCGCGGCCGGTCGTATGACGTTGTGATCACCGACCTGGGGATGCCGTACGTTGACGGGCGGCAGGTGGCCAAGACGATCAAAAAGGAATCGCCGGACACTCCGGTGGTGATGTTGACCGGCTGGGGCGCGTTGTTGCGTGAAGAAGAGGGCAAGCCGGACCACGTGGACATTGTGCTCACCAAGCCGCCCCGCTCACGCGAATTGCGCTCTGCTTTGACGCGGCTCCGGACCGAGCGGGAATATCAGATTTGAAAATGGCGGGAGTGGCGGGGCTCGAACCCGTAACCTCTGCCGTGACAGGGCAGCGCTCTAACCAATTGAGCTACACCCCCGCGAAGGGGAAACTTAAACTAAAAAATTTTTCATCCGGCGTCAAGAATTTCAAGCTGCTAATTTGGTCTGGTTTGCGCTGCCCGAAATCCACGTTGAGAGTTCTAAAAATTAAAAATCCGGGCAGCAGACGCCAAGGAGGTGGGGGTGGGGAACCCCGCTGAAGAAACGTGCTGCCACCCGGACATGCTATAATGTGACTTTCCTGCAACTTTTTGTCAATGAACTTTCCCCAAAAATCAAAATTATTTATGTCCCAAGCCGGTCGGCTGGAGCTGTTTCCGCTTTTTTGTTAGGCCGCCTCCAGACTGGACGTTCTGTCTTTTTCGCATAAAATCACGTTCGATGGTTGAACTCGAATCCATCAAATTATTTCAGGGGTTGGCGCCCGGTGAATTTCAAGCCATGCGCGCGTTTTCGCGCCAAATTCAATTCGCGGCGGGCGCGGAGATTTTTCATGAGGGCGACGTCGGCGACGGCCTTTACATTATCAAATCCGGCATGGTCGAAATATCCAGCATGGTGACCAATGAGACGCGCTGTATTTTTACGCAGCTTGGGCCGGGCGAGATTTTTGGCGAAATGGCCGTCATTGAGGCGCTCCCGCGCTCGGCGACTGCGGTGGCTGTGAAAGAAACCGCTGTTCATTTCATGCCGCGCGCTGAAATGTTGCAGTTACTCAAACGTTCTCCCGCGCTTGCCTTTAATGTCATGCAGGAGATCAGCCGACGTCTCCGCGAGTTCGACCTGTTCCATCTTCGCGAAGCTGTCCAGGCCGAGCGTCTCGCCATCCTGGGCACGTTCGCGCGTTCCATCGTCCACGATCTCAAGACTCCACTGACTGTGATAGGCCTGTCCGCTGAGATCGGCTGCGCTCCCGAGGCCAAACCCGAAAAACGCGCGGACTCGCGCGCGCGCATCCGCCGCCAGGTCCTTCGCATCAATGACATGGTCGGGGACATCCTTGAATTCGCGCGCGGCAGCAATGCCGATGTCGCGTTTGCCAACGCGCATTATGCCGACTTCATCGAGGAATTGCTCACGGAATTGCGCATGGAAGCCGACCCCAAGTCCATTGTCCTGGAATGTAAAAATCCGGCGCCTGATGTCCAGATGATGCTGGATTCCCGCAGGTTGCGCCGCGTCGTTTTCAACCTTGCCCATAATGCCTTTGACATGATGTCCGAGGGTGGGAAACTCCAATTCGATTTTATCTCCAACGGCAGGGAGATTGTGACCGAGATCGAGGACACCGGCCCAGGCATCGCGCCACAGGTCGCGGATAAATTGTTTCAGCCTTTCGTGACTTACGGGAAAGAGAAGGGGACGGGCCTGGGCCTGTCCATCTGTAAAAAAATCATCGAAGACCATAAAGGCCGCATTTGGACGCGATCAGAGCCGGGCCGTGGCGCGATTTTTTGCTTCTCATTGCCATTGGCGAAATGAGCGTTGGACGGTAAAATCGTCCCCACGTGAACCGCATCAAGCTCCTCTCCGAACAGGTCGCCAACCAGATCGCCGCGGGCGAGGTTGTGGAACGTCCTGCCAGTGTCGTCAAGGAACTGGTCGAGAATGCGCTCGATGCCGGCGCAAAAAAGATAACGGTAGAAATTCAGGCCGGCGGCCGCAGTCTCGTTCGTGTCAGCGACGATGGTTCCGGCATGAGCCGAGATGATGCGTTGCTTTGCCTGGAACGCCATGCTACCAGCAAGATTCAGCGCGCCGAAGATCTCTCGGCCATCGCTACCATGGGCTTTCGCGGCGAGGCGCTGCCCAGTATCGCCAGTGTCAGCCGTTTCACATTGGCCACTCGCGAGCGCGAGGGCCAATCACCCGAAGGCACCCAGGTCATCGTCACTGGTGGCAAGATTGCTGAGGTTAAAGCCGCCGGTGCCGCCGAAGGCACGAGCGTGGAAGTGCGCCAGCTATTTTTCAATCTGCCGGCCCGCCGCAAATTTTTGCGCACCGAAGAGACCGAGGCCGCGCATATCCAACATTATCTCACGCTGGTCGCGCTTGCTTTTCCCGACGTCGCGTTCACATTCCAGAAAGACGGCCGGCTCATCTGGCAGTTACCAGCGGTCAAAAGCGACCGCGCTACTTCCAGCCGCATCGAGGCTCTTCGGGAACGTCTCCGCGCGCTTCTTGGTGATGAAAAACTCCTTCCGGTCAATTTCTCCGCCTCGCTCGAAGAAGATTTCCAGCCGGCGGAAGAAGAAATTTTTGAGAACGCTTCAACAGATAAGTCTGCCGCCGAAAATCCGCGCTCAGAGATCCGCGTCTGGGGATTGATCGGTTCGCCCGGAGTTTCGCGCGCCACGCGGGATAATCAGTTCATCTTCGTCAATCGCCGTCCTGTCGAAAATCGCGGCGTCAATTATGCGCTCATCGAAGGCTATCACACTTCCTTGATGAAAGGCCGTTACCCGATGTGCTGTCTGTTCATTGAGATCGATCCGGCGGTCGTGGACGTGAACATCCATCCCGCCAAGCGGGAGGTGAAATTCCGCCGCGAATCTGAAGTGCGTAAATTTGTCGCCCAGGCCGTCCGCGAATCCTTGTTGGCGTTCCATGATGAATCCCGAAAGAATTTTAGCGCAGAGACGCAAAGACGCGGAGAAGAACAAATGGAAGCCATTGGGTTGCCGTTGGAAGTGAAACCGACGCCGGAACTGTCCGCGCCGCCGTTGCCGGAGTTTCCGATTCCGGTGAAAACACTCGAGTGGCCGTCGCAGCCAGCCTCGCAACCACCGTTGCGGATGGGGTTTTCCAAGGCGGTTCCTGCGGCGTCTCCACCTCCTCCGCCTGTGAGTGTTTCTCAATCGGCAATTCCTTCGCCTGTTGCATTGCCTTCCGCCACGCCGTTGCTCAACGTGCCTTTGCGGTTGGTCGGCGTCATAGGCCGTCTCTACGTAGTGCTGGAATCGGATCGGGGCCTGGTGTTGCTCGACCAGCACGCCGCCCATGAACGCATCTTGTTCGAGCAGATGCTCCATCGCCTCGAACAAAACGAATTTGCGCCCAGCCAGAAGCTGTTATTGCCAGAGACCATTGAACTCTCACCGCGCGATGCGAATTTTCTGCGCGACCAATTGTCCGCGCTCACCCGGCTTGGTGTCGGCCTTAACGAATTCGGCGAGCGCACTTTTCTGCTCGACGCCCTGCCGCCGTTCGTCAAAGCCGCCGATGCCCGCCGTTTCGTCCTCGACCTGGTGGACGAATTGAAAGCCGCCGGACGCGAAGTGAACCTCGCCCGGCTTGGCGAGCATACCGTTGCCAAAACTGTTTGCCGCCATGCCGTGAAGGCCAATGATCCTTTGTCCGGCCGGGAGTTGGAAAATCTCGTCGCTGACCTGCGCGCCTGTGCCATGCCCTATACCTGTCCGCACGGTCGCCCGACGCTCATTGAGATGAATTATCGTGAACTGGAGAAGAAGTTTGGCCGTACACAATAGGATGGAAAATAAAAAAACAAGTGAGTCCGCCGATTGTCCGTTGCCTTCCGGCAATGATGTTTCTGGTGAGCACTGGCGCTTCTGTCCGCAATGCGGGCATGAACTCATCAATGAGAAATGTAAGCTGCGCTGTCCCCGCTGTCATTACTTCATGAGCTGTTCGGATTTTGACCAATAGCAGGATTGATCGTCGCGCAAAAGTGGTATCAGGTTCTTTGACAGCCAAATATTTCGTAATGGAACAGCCTTCCAACTCGACAAATCCCAATTTAGATTTATTTTGAAATTTTATGACTGATCCGCGTTATACCAAACTGGCAAAGCTACTCATCAATTATTCCACCAAAATCAAAAAGGGCGATTGCGCGTTGCTCGATATGATCGACGTGCCTGATGAATTTACGGTGGAACTCGTCCGCGCTGTTCGCGCCGCGGGCGGCACACCTTTTGTTGAGGTCCGCCACACCCGCGTTTCACGCGAACTGTTGCTCGGCACGAGCGAGCAACACGCCACCCAGGCGCGCGATATCGAGATGTTCCGGATGAAGAAAATGCAGGCGTACATCGCTATCCGCGGCAGCGCCAACGCGAGCGAAAATGCCGACGTGCCCAGCAGTCAGATGCAGCTCTATTCCAAAATCCTGCGGCCCGTGCAGGATTATCGCGTTAACAAGACCCGCTGGTGTGTCCTGCGCTGGCCCACGCCCAGCATGGCCCAGGCCGCCGGCATGAGCACTGAAGCCTTTGAGAACCTCTACTTCAATGTTTGCACGATGGATTACGCGAAGATGGCTCGGGCCATGGTCCCGCTCGAACGACGCATGAAACGCGCCGGCCGCGTGCATCTCAAAGCGCCCGGCACTGACCTGACTTTCAGCATCAAGGGCATCGGCGCAAAAATGTGCCGCGGCGACCGCAATATCCCGGACGGTGAAGTTTTTTCCTGCCCCGTCAAAGATTCCGTCAACGGCGTCATCCAGTTCAATACTCCCACGCTTTATGCGGGAACGAAATTCGAGAATGTCCGCCTCGAATTCAAGGACGGCAAAGTCGTCAACGCCACTGCCAATAACACCAAACGCATCAATGAAATTTTAGACACCGACGCTGGGGCGCGTTACGTCGGTGAGTTTTCCCTCGGGTTCAATCCATACATCCTCAGCCCGATGTGCGACATTCTTTTCGACGAAAAGATCGCTGGTTCGCTCCATTTCACACCCGGACAGGCCTATGAAGAATGCGACAACGGCAATCGCAGCGCCGTGCATTGGGACATGGTCCTCATTCAGCGCAAAGACTGGGGCGGCGGCGAAGTCTGGTTCGACGGCGAACTCATCCGCAAAGATGGGATTTTCCTGCCGAAAGACCTCAAACCGCTTAATCCGCAGAATCTAAAGTAACTGATGAAGATGTATCAAGGACAAGACACCAATAGGTGAAACATGAGTGTTCACCGTTATTGGAACAACGGAGTCTTGTATGAAATCATTGATGGTATTTTACGGAGACAGGTTCCAAAATCAGATGGGATTGCTCGGAGTTGGCATGCGAATAGAGTGTTGGCAAAGGAGATGACATTGGTCAATGGCCTTGCCGAAGGCGTCTGTTACGAATGGCATGATAATGGCGAAATGGCAGTCGAAAGGCCATATAAGCAGGGTTTGGAAGACGGGACAGTCCGGCAATGGAACAAGAGCGGGAAGCTTCTAGTGTAGTGTCTCATAAATAACTGGCATTATAAGCGCCGCAGGGTATTCTTCCCTCATGCCACGACATGCGCCGCCCGTGAACTTGACGGAAACTGATCGTTTGGAGCTGGAGCGCTGGGTGGCGGCGCACCGCACCCCCCAGCAAGTTTCGCAACGGTGCCGG
>DASXYX010000088.1:0-13943 GCA_036502245.1 Verrucomicrobiia bacterium | reverse complement strand
GCGAAAATAGTAATGACACAGCAGGCTGCGGAAATGGCAAACAAGGGAATCTTCTCAACAATCAAACGCATGGGTGTCTGTGCTTTTGCAAAGCGATTCAACGGCCAGTAGTCCAGCAACAATAGGATCAGTGGCAATGTCACGAGCATTGGCTTGGCCATCAAGCCCAGTACAAAGAATAAGATGACAAGGAAATAATTACGCCCGGAAGGTTTTAGAGCGTAGCGGCTATACATCCAAAGAGTCAGCATGAAAAACAGGCCGCTCAAGACGTCTTTACGCTCGGAGACCCAGGCGACAGATTCGACGTGCAGCGGATGAACGGCAAATATCGCGGCCACAAACGCGCTGGGCCACATGGCACGGGTCAGCCGATGCAGGACGAGAAACAGGATGATCGCCGATGCGATATGCAACAGGACGTTTGTCAGATGATGGCCTCCCGGATCGAGTTGGAATAACTGGCAATCCAACATGTGCGAAATCATGGTCAGGGGAACCCAATTGGAAAAATGGTAGGAATCAAAAGCCCAGGCGATGCCCTGGGGCGTCAGCCCGGCGCTCACGACGGTATTTTCATAGACGTACTTTTCGTCGTCGTAATTGACGAAACCATATCTGAAGGCCTGGCCGTAGATGGCGAAGACGATAGCAGCGAGAAAGATGCAAATCGCAATGGTTTGCCAGGCGGGGGCGGGATTTGCTGAAAATCCTGAATTTATGCCCTTGCCGGACTGGGTTTTCTTATTGATCCGCATTGCGGCTAATATTAGAACTGCATTTTTTGTTTCCGGGCAACATTACTATGAAGGAATTTTGTGCTTAAATCGCGCCATGGGTAAAACGCAGGCATGTTTGAATATGGCGGTAGGGCAGGCATCCTGCCTGCCAGTTTTTGGGCATCTGGCCCGAACTTTCTTAAACGTATGAAGAGGGTGAATAAAAGCACACGGCTGGAAGCCGTTGTAACCGGCAGGCAGGATGCCTGCCCTACGTTACGCAAACTTACGCGATCTTACGCAAACTTACGCGAACTTACGCGAACTTACGCGAACTTACGTTTAATTAAACGTAAGGAAAGATCATCCTCTTCCCTCATTCTCAGACCTCGGGAAGTTGTGAAGCCAATTGATGCGAATTGACGTTTAACTTTATGGCAACTCCAACAGGTAAAACGTTTGGAGCGAGCCGGGCGGCAGCGGGTTGGTGAAATTGAAATTGCCGTTGGCGTCAAAACTGTTCGTCGCGACCGGGATCCAATTGGCCAGAGGCGCGCCGACGTTGGTGGATGACAGCAGGATGAAGCTGGAATTGGTGATGCCACCGGCGCCGGTAAGAACCAGGTTGCCACCGGGCGTGATCGAGATGGAACCGATGGAGGTCGTCGTGTTATTGGTCACCGCGCCGTAAGGCGTGATGCAGACGCCGATGGTGTTGGTCATGACCGAGCCGTCATTGGCCTGGACAATGAACTGGAAGCTGCCGAGGCCGCTGTAGCCATACGTCGGAGTGAAGCTGGCGATTGAACCGGTGACTGAGACGGTGCCGTTGCTGGCGTTGTTGGCCAGATAGACGGGGCTGAAATTGATGAAGCCGCGGGCGTATTGCGAGAGGTCCACGTTGATGGGCGTGCTCACGGTGGTGACGGCATTGGGCGCGGCCAGCCAGTTCAAATAATTTTCCAGTTTGGTATAACCGCCCACGCCGATGTTCAAGCTGTCGGCCACATTGGGATTCGAGCCGGTGGCCAGCTCGTAGTAATCAGGAATGCCATCGCCATCGGTATCCACCGGCGCGACTCCCGGGGTGATGACGCCATAGCCATTGTTGCCCAAACCTGTTGAGGTCTGGTCGTAGTAAAGACTGGATCCCGGCCCGGCGGTTCCGGCGCCAGTGCCGGCTGTTCCGTTGCCCAGCGTGCTTATCTGGCTCAAGATCAAAGAATCCAACTGGTCTGGAGGCATTGCCCCGGACCACGATGTGTCATAGTGGAAGGCGCCTGTCGCCGAATAGACGGTGGTGTTGGTGGAAAGCGACGACCACGGTGCGCTCAGCGGAGTATAACCGCCGCCGGGATCAATCGGATTTCCATCAAGCGCGCCATTGTTGTCATTGTCCAGCAGATTGCCGGTGGGATAAATCGTCTGGTTGGCATTCATCTGGAAGAAAGCGTCTCCGCCCGAAGGATCGGTCGGCCCGGTAATAAAATAATTATTGATGATGTCATGGCGGAAAAATCCGCTGGTATCGGCAACCGTGTAGCCGGATTGAAAATTGTATTCGGTGTTGTTGACGAAAATCGTGTCAATCTTGGCCAGCGGCTGGCGGTTGTGTTCACTGACCCACAAATTATAATACCAGGAGAATTTGCCTCCCACGTGCTCGGTATGCGCGCCAAATCCCTGCTTGTCCGAAGTGCCATTCGACATCGGATCGCCAATGATCGAGTTCTGCACGGTGATGGCATCGCTGCCATTGTCGCCGGTGGCGTCTATGTTGTTGTATCCGGCGAATTCCAGCGAGACATGGTCGAAGATCAGGTTCGTACAGTCGCCGACGTTGATCGCGTCTTCCCCGGAGCTGGACATGCTGCCGGGACGAATACGGAGATAGCGAACGATCTCATTTGTCCGGGTACTAAAAGAAACTTCGTGACCGATGATGGCGATGCCGCCCGGCGCGGTTTGACCGGCAATGTAGAGGCTGCTGGAACAGGAAACCGCGCTGGCCAGGCTAATGGTGCCGCCGACGCTGAAAAGGACGTAACGGCCCGAATGACTGACGGCATCCCGGAATGAACCTGCGCCGCTGTCGTTGGTGTTGCTGACGTAATAGACGGAGCCGCCGAATCGCGCGCCGGTAGCGGTTTGGCCGAAGCCTAACGCGCCGGGGAACGCGGGAATGGTGGAACTGAGCGTCTGAACATCCAGGTTCACCTGGCCGGGGGTGTTGGTATCAAGGGTTGCGATTGTGTTGGCCGGCGGATTGAGCGTGAGGCTGCCCAGGGTCAATGTGCCGGTGTAGGTGAATAATGTATAGGTGGTGGTAGTGAATCCGCTGCCATTGGTGATGTTCAAGGTGCCGCTCAGGTTGAGATTTCCGCCGACAACGACTTTGTCGCTGCTCGTACCGAGAGTGAGGTTCATGGTCCCGGAAGTAACGGTGAGATTATTGTTAATGGTCAATGTACCAACGGGATTTCCGGGCGAAAGCGTGCCACCACTGCTGATGCCGACTGCGCCGGCAATGCTTCCACTGCCGCTCAGGGTTCCGCTACTGTTGACGGTGACTGAGCCAGCAATTGAGCCGACGGTGTTCAGGGTGCCACCATTCACGATCACGGGTCCGCTACCGACGGAACTGTTCACCAGCAACGTGCCGGCACTAAGAGTCGTGCCGTTATTGTAAGTGTTGATGCCTGACAGGGTGACAGTGCCGCTGCCTGTGAGGGAGACTGCGCCATTTCCACTGATACCTGCGCTGATGGTCGAATTCGCTGACTTGTTGAAAGTGAGCGTGCCGTTGTCGGTGATGCTGCCGCTGCCGAACCAGCCGCTGGAGGACAATTGCAACGTGCCCGCGCTGATCGTGGTGCCGCCCGTATAGGAGTTGCTTGTGGACAAGGTCAACACGCCTGAACTGGCTTGAGTCAGGCTGCCGCTGCCGCTGATGACATTGGCAAAAGTGTTGTTGCCGGGCAGGTCCAGGATGAACGAGCCGAGGTCCGTGATGATATTGGTTCCGACTGAGCCGGAAGTCGTGCCGTTGCCTAATTGCAGGGTTCCCTGGCCGATGAAGGTGACGCCGGCATAGTTGTTCGCCGTGAGGAGAGTCAACGTGCCGGTATTGGTTTTTACCAGCGTGGTGTCACCGGAAATCTGCCCTGAGCCGCTGAAGGTATAATTCTGGGCGGCATTCACGAACAGTGAGCCGGGTTGGAGAGTGGCGGTCAAGTTGATCGCGGGATTGTTGGAGCCGGTGTCGTCGAAGGTAACGAGGTCGCCGTCGTCGTAATTATTTGCCTCCACGCCATCAAACCAGTTGGTGGTGCTGTAGTCCCAGTCGTTGAGCGTGCCGTCGCCGATCCAGGTACGGCTGATGCCGACGAGGGAAGTGACTGTGAGGGTGACCACGCTGCCGCTGGTGGTAATCGTGGAGGAAGTGCCGGGAGCGACTTTAGCACCAGTGTAAGTGGGCGCGTTGGTATTGAATGAACCCGTGCTGGTCGTGGCGTTATAGTTCATCAACGTGTAAGTGCCGGGTTGAAGCGGGATACTGCCCGGAACATTGACGACAACGGAATTGTTGTTCCAGGTGACGGTGTTGGCGGTGAGTTGCGAGCCGATGATGAATGAGCCGAGCGCGCCTGGTTGCAAAGTGATGTCGCCCGCGATCGTACCGCTGCCGCCCAGCGCAGCGCCGGGTTGGATCGTGACGGTGTTTGTGCCGGTGGCCGAACCGCTGGTGTTATTGGCGTTCAGAGTGCCGCTACTGACGCTGGTGGAGCCGGTGTAAGTGTTGGCGCCTTTCAAATTCAGCACGCCGTTGCCGGTCGAGCTTGTTATGGTCACATTTCCGGGACTGTTGTTTCCGAAAGCATTGGCAAGGGTGACGGTGTTGCCGTTGACATCGAGCGTGGCGGTCGTATTAAAAGTGATGACTTGAGAGGATATGTCATTGCTCGAGCCGGTGGCCCATTGAAGATTGCCGCCATTGAAATTAACACCGCCGCTGCCCAGGCTATTCTGAGAAATTTTCAGTGTGCCTGTGTCGAGATAAGTGCCGCCGCTGTAGGTGTTGGCTCCGGTCAGCGCAACTGTGCCGTTGGCCAGCACTGAGGCGTTGGCAGTGCCAGAACCGGTGCCGGGAACCTGACCGGCTACGTTTCCATTTGAGCTTGAAGCGGGAATGCCGATGATCAACGGAACCGATCCGCTCACCACGCCGCTCACGGTCATGGTGTCGCCGGTGACGGCGGCCAGGCCGCCGAAGTTGTTTGCCATCGCCACGGCGCGGTCAGGCGTGGACCCGTTATTATCGAGCGAGAACGTTGCATTGCCCAATATCGTGCCGCCATTCAGATCAACTTGCGCGCTGGTGCCGGGAGCGCCCAGGCCGGAATTGGCATTGATCTGCGAGACACCGCCATCCAGATAAAACGTGCCGGTGAAGGTGTTGACGCCGGAATAGGCCACCGTACCCGGTCCGGATTGTATCCAAGTACCTGTGCTAGTTTTGGCATTGGCAATGATGAGGTTCAGATTCAGAAAACCCTCGATGTTGTTTTGGAAAATGGCGAGCGCGCCGCCGTTGTTGCTGCTGCGAAAGCCAGACTCTAAAACGGCTGTGCCGGAAGTGATGGTGGTGTTATTTGCGCCGACATTCGGCGTTACCAGGATGGCGCCCGTGGTATAGGTGGCTCCGTTGGGAATGGTCGTGGTGATGGCACTGTTGGCGTTGTAGCGATAACCGCCAATACCCGTGGTGTTAGCGGAAACAGTAAAGCTGGCCGCGATATCATCGAAATGGGTCGTGGCTTCTGTATCGTTGGCGTCAAGAGCCGTTGTCGCCAGGTAATAGCTGCCGTCGTTGCCGGTGCCCAGGCCGCTGGCGCTGGTTGGGACCTGTGAATAACCGGTAATAGTATATGGACTGGAACCGCTGACGGCGGCGAAGTCATATTGGCCGACAGTTCCGAAACAATAATAAGCGACATTGCCCGAAGCACCGCTCATGAAAGCCTGGTTGGCGCTGCCCGTAGTAGTGGTGATCGTGGCGGTGGCGGCCTGGAAACCGGTGGTGCTGCCATTGCCCGCCGCGCCGGTCTGGCCGGAAGTGGTCGTAGGCGCGGTGCTGGAGGCAGGGCCGTTGATCTGGATGACGCCGCCGGCAGCGGGAGTCATGGCCCCGAGGGCGACGGTGGGATTTGAGCCGCCGTTCGGTCCAGCCGTAATGGTAGAGCCGCCTGCATTAATGGCGGTGGAGGCGAACGTCTGGCTGCTGGTGACGGAAGCGTTCCCGAGGATTTGCAAGGAGCCGCCGCCGAAGGCGAGGGCTGAACTGCTGCTGATGAGATTGGCTGAGCCGAGGTTTGAGAAATTTTCCTGCAATGTGCCGGCGTTGACTGTGGTCGTGCCGGTGTAGGTGTTTGCGGCGGAGCCATTGAGCATGACGGTGCCAGCGCCGGTTTTAGTGATACCCGAGGAGGATCCCGAGATCACGCCATCCAAAACCATTGTGCCGCCGGTGGTGGCGTTGACGGAATGTGATCCGCTCATGATGACGGGGAGATTGACGGTCTGGAGGTTGGTGGAATTATCAACGAGTCCGCCGGTGGTGGTGATGGAATTGCCATTCAACGTGAACGACGGCGCGCCGAGAACAAAGGTCAGTCCTAAATAGGAAGTGCCGGCGGTGAGATTGTTGTTCAATGTCAGGCTTCCGGTTCCTGGCGAGCCGAATGCCGGAGTGTCACCGGCGGCGGGTGGAGTATTCACACCGAGCCAATTGCCGGCGGTAGCCCAGTTGTTGTCGCCGGCATTGCCGGTCCAGGTGTCGGTGCCAGTGGCGGCGGTGGCCGGGCGGGTTGCCAATAAAAGTAAGGCGGCAGCGATGACGGAATACTTCTGAACTATGCGCATAAAAATATGTTTCGGGAGGCTATCAAATCGGAAATCGCTCGAATATAACTCAATTCGCGGGCATTGGCATCAGATGTTTATATGAGCCGTAGCGATAAATACTGTGACCGCAGTCAAGATGCGCGCTTCGCGCGGCTTCTCAAATGGCGGTTATCGTTTTGGGATTGGATACCCCGGGCAGCGCTCGCAGACTCGCTCGCCCGGGGCTACCAGCTTATCACCCCCTACGGGGGTTTTGATTCAGCGGCTGCGCCGCATATATTTTCGCGGTCGAAGTCAACGACAACCGGTTTAGAGCTTATTTTTCGGATGACGCAAGCTTGTCCAGTGGGCTGCCGTCAAGGATTTGGATGGTGGTGGAGGGGCCGAGAGCGACAGGCGGCATCCATGAGCGCAAGACCCAGACGATTTTTTTATCGGGCGTCACTTCAATGGCCTGGATGGGTTGATGGTCGGGGTCGATGCCTTTGAGCGAGCCGTCGTACCAATTATTGATGAGAGTATTGCCGTTGGGCAGGCGAGAAGCGGTCTGGGTGTTTTGGAATTTGTAACCGGGGGCATCGGCGGCGGACCATTCCCAAACCGTTTCGCCTTTGCGATTGATCTCACGAACGAATTGCGCGCCGCTGGTGGCGGCGAGGATATTGCCGTTGGGCAGTTCGGTAGCGGAGAAGCAGTTTGTGATGTCATAGGACCAGAGCGATTTGCCGGACCAGTCGTACTCAACAACTTTTCCCATATCCAGAAAGGAGACGAGGACGGTCCCGCGTGGTGTCAGTTCGGCATGACGGAACTGACGGTGGGCGGCGTGATCGGGGTTCATCGGCAGTTCAAGCTGATGTTCGATATTGCCGGTGGCCTTGTTGATGACAATGAGTTTGGGCGGTTTGTCGTTTTCAATGAACATCACGCTGTTTGTGCCGACGGGAGTGGCGGTGTGGATTTCGACGCCGGCGGGAGCGTCGAAATTCCAGACGACTTTTTTATCGAGGGTGATTTCGGTGACGCCGTATTGGCGGGCGAACAGGATGTGGCCGTTTGGCTCGAGGGTGGCCTGGCTGAGTTCGCCGCGAGCGGGGTGGGTGTAGGACCAGACGACCTTGCCATCGCGGATGATGAACAGTAATTCCTGGTGGCCTTCACCGGAATAGACAAAATCGTGTTGGGCCAGGCCGTTGCCGGGCAGATCGGCGGGGCTGTAGATGTTGGTGTTCTGGGCGCGGGAGATGGTTGCAGCCAGCAATACGAACATTATCTGTAAAAAGGAAAATGATTTCATGGGTGTTTTGTTTTGTCAGATATTCCAACATTTTCAGCGCGGTTTCAGTAGAAAAAAATGGGGATATTAAGGGTGGTCTAAAAATTTTTAGAGAAGTCTTTTGGCATTCGCAGAAAACCGGTATTATGACTGTAATGTTGGCTGTTCCTACACAAGATTACCGGCGGAGTGATTATCGCGTGCCGGCGAAGCCTATTTCCGGATTGGATGCGGTGGTCAATGGCTTCATTGGCAAATATCAGCGTCGCGGAAAGGTGCTGGAAGCGCTTAAGAAGGACGCGGATGCGGTGGTAGCCCAGGAACGGGAATGGCTCGACGTGTCCGAAGCCGTCCTGCAGAAGCGACTGTTGGAATTCAGGGCGCAGATCCGGCGCGGGGGGCGGGAGGCAGAAAAGGCAATTTTGCCGGCATTGGCGGCCATCCGGGAGGCGGCTGACCGAAAGCTGGGGTTACGGCCATTTCAAGTGCAATTAATGGGTGCCCTGGCCCTTCATCGAGGTTATTTGGCCGAAATGGCGACGGGCGAGGGGAAAACATTGACGGCTGGATTGGCGGGGATTTTGGCCGGTTGGACGAAGCATCCATGCCATATCATCACGGTAAATGACTATTTGGTGCAACGTGATGCCGAATGGCTGGGGCCGTTATATCACTTTTGCGCGGTGCGCGTTGGTTTTGTCATGGCCGCGAGTAATCCCCAGGAGCGGCTCAAGAATTACGGCTGTGATGTGACCTATGTGACGAGCAAGGAATTGCTGGCTGATTTTTTGCGGGACAGGTTGTCCCTGGGCAAGCTGCAAAATCCCACCAAACGGCTGATACGCCGGATGATTGGACAGGCTTTTAATGCCCAGGATGGCACAGTTTTGCGGGGATTACATACGGCCATTGTGGACGAGGCGGACAGTGTTTTGATTGATGAAGCGGTGACGCCGTTAATCATTGCAGCACCCCACGAGAACCAGATTTTGCGGGAAGCAGCCCAAATCGCCAAAGGAATGGCGGGTTCTTTCAAGCTGGGCGTGGATTACAGTTCGAATCCGCGCTATAAGGAGATTGAAATAAGCAAAGTTGGCCTGCAAAAGCTGGTGGATCAGGCCTCGCATCTGCCGGGAATGTGGAAAGGGCACGACCGGCGGCTGGATTTGGTCATACAAGCCCTTGTAGCCCGCGAATTTTTCCATCGGGACCAGCAATACATCGTTGAGGACGATAAAATCGTTATTGTTGATGAGTTTACGGGCCGTCCGATGCCGCAGCGGACGTGGCGGGAGGGAATGCACCAGGCGATTGAGGCCAAGGAGAATTTGCCGATTTCCGACCCTACGGAGACGATTGCGCGGCTGAGTTTTCAGCGATTTTTCCGGTGCTTTTATCGGATCAGCGGCATGACGGGGACGGCCCGGGAGGCGGCTTCCGAGCTTTGGCAGGTCTATGGGCTGCCGACGATAGCCATTCCGCCAAACAAGCCATGCGTTCGGGAACAGCTTCCGGACCGGTTCTTTTTGAAGGAAGAGGACAAGTGGGAAGCCATCATTGCCGAGATAGAAAAGGTGCATGCGACGGGGCGGCCTATCCTGGTTGGGACGCGAAGCGTCCTGACCAGCGAACGGCTGGGACAGTGGCTTTTGCAACGGGGTTTGGAGCCAAAAATCCTGAACGCAACCCGGCTCAAAGAAGAAGCTGAATTTATCACGATGGCGGGCGAGCCGGGGAGGGTCATTATTGCCACCAACATGGCCGGGCGTGGTACCGACATCAAGCTGGGGAAGGGGGTTGCGGCGATGGGAGGGCTGCATGTGATAGCGTCAGAACGGCACGAATCGGGCAGGGTGGACCGGCAACTTTTTGGGCGCGCAGCGCGACAGGGAGATCCCGGCAGTGCAGTAGCATTTGTGAGTGCGGAAGATGAATTAATCAGGAAATATCTATCAAAACCGGCGCATAAGATCCTGACTAAGACATGGCAACGGAATTTAAAAGGAAAGAAACTAATAGCTGGGAAGGGAGTTCAATTTGCCCAAAACAAGGCGCAAACGTTGGCTTTTAAGCAAAGAAAAGAAGTGTTGCGCTCGGATTTATGGATGGATGAGGCCTTATCTTTCACCGGCGGCGATACAATTTAAATTAATACTTCGTCATTTTTTAAAAAAGTCATTGACCGTTTTTGACTTATATAAGATAAAGGAGTTCCGTTTGAACAGGCGTCCGAAAAATAGTTTTGAATTGGAAGCGTTAGAACCCCGGGTTCTATTGTCGGCGGATGCTTTATTGGTTTCTGCGGTAGCTGCAAACGCGGTGGTTCATAATAACGCGCTTGAGGTTCATCACCAGGCAGTCACCCCCTCCCAGGATACTTTAGGGTATAATTCGTCCCACGAGACGGCTGGAATTTTTGACGGGGTTTCGTCCCAATCGATCCATAACTCGACCCCCTCCGAGAGTCATTCCGGGAGCCAGAATACCCCGGCCCAGAACTCCGAGAGCGCGACCCAAAACGCCGCCCAAACGGGTACCCAGACGGCGAGTGTTTCGTCTGCTTCGACGACCAAGACTTCTACGGCAGCGACGAATTCGTCTGCGCCGGCTACAGTTTCGACATCCACGGCGACAACACAAAGTTTGTCGTCCGGGAACACAGCGAACGGTCCTCCGGCAAATACTGTATCGTCGCAAAATTCTTCAAATAAGGCAGTTACATCAAGTTCGAGTTCTTCATCAAACTCAAACACTCCCGCTCCGTCTTCTCCGATCTTAAACGCAACCAGTCCGGTTGACCTGTATCAAACGATTAACAGTGATATCAATTCGATCATTGCAGGTGGAACGGTCTCTTCCAATGTCGGGAGCGTAACGCTCGGCGGGCTGCTTTCCATCCAGGGCGTGACCCTGAGTTTCACCCTGGTCGTGGTAGCGGGCGGGGCGGCGTCGGGAACGATCGGCATCTCGGCGACCTCGGCAAGCCTGACCCTGGGCGGGGCGGTGACCTCGACCATCGGAGCCATCACGGGAACCTACAGCCTTTCGAGCAAGACATTCTCCCTGACCCTGAACACGGTGGCGATCAACTTCTCGTCGTTCGTTAATGTGAACATGGCGAGCGCGGCCCTGACGTTCGGCGCCGGGACGACGACGACGGCAACGGTGGTCAACGGGAGCAGCAGCACCACCCAGACGGTCTCGGTGATGACTTTGGGGATCAACAATGCAAACATCTTTGCCGGCATTAATGGACCGGCGACAAACTCGGGTGCTGTGGGCATCTCAATCACTGGCGCCAATTTGGCACTCGCCCTGATGAGCACGAGCACCGGGACGACCTATTACGGATTGGACGCGACGGCAAATGCGGTGACGGATGTTGGCCTGCCAAGTCCGGTTTCTATCACTTCTACTAATCTCCAAGTCCTGGTCAACGGAAGCAACAGTGGGAACAGCGCGGTGAACTTTGTGACGACCTTCGGCAGCACCGGTTTGTCGGTGGCAACGGGCGGTACGCCGATCAACCTGAACTATACGACGCAGTTCCTGCAGGTCAGCGGGACATTCCAAATCAGCTATACCGGGTTTATCTATATCAGTGGCACGATCGCCATCCAGACGCAGGCGGCGGCGAGTGTGACATTGACCAATGGAACGACGAACCAATCGCCCCAAACGATGTCGGAACTGACGATCGGTGGCACGGGTTTGACGGTGTTTGCCGGAATCAACGGGCCGGCGACCAATTCGAATGCGGTGGGAGTGCAATTGGCCGGAGTCACTTTCGGCATGGCGTTGTTCACCAGCAGCAGTGGCAAGGTCTATTACGGAGTTGAATCAACCGGCGGCACCTTGACGGATGTGGGCCTGCCCACAGGATTTTCCATAGGCGCGAGCAATATCAGTGTGTATGTCAACGGGAGCAATGACGGCAACAATGTTGTGAATTTCGACTCGTTTGCCCCGAATACCGGTCTGACGGTGCCGACGGGCGCCAGCACGACGATCAACATAGATTTCAAGCAGCAGTTCCTGGAAGTGACCGCGAGCTTTAGCCTGATATTCAACGGATTTGTCGATATCACGGGCACGATGGCGATCCAGTCGCAGGCGGCAGCGAGCGTGACGTTGACCAACGGCACGACGACGCAGGCGGCGCAAACGATGTCCGAACTGACGATCGGGGGCACGGGTATAACGATTTTTGCGGGAATCAACGGGCCGGCGACCAATTCCAACGCGGTTGGGTTCCAGATCACGAACGCGGCGTTTGCGCTGGCGATGTTCACGAGTTCGACGAATAAAACCTACTACGGATTGGATGCGACAGCGGCTTCGCTCAGTGGTGTGGGCTTGCCGAGCGGGTTCACTGCAACTGCGACGGCGGTAACGGTAGAGGTCAATGGGAGCAATGACGGCAGCAATGTAGTGGATTTTGATGCGTTTAATCCGCACACCGGTTTGGCGGTAGCGACGGGTGGAACGCCGATCGACCTGGATTACACGCAGGCCTTTTTGGAAGTGAGCGGGACAATCACCCTGGACTTTAGCGGATTCCTGTATCTGACGGGAACGATAGTCATTCAATCGTCGCCCTCAGCGAGCGTGACATTGACCAACGGCACGACGCCCCAATCACCGCAGAGCATGTCTGAGTTGCTGGTCGGGGGCAGTGGTATCACGATTTTTGCGGGGATGAACGGCACGCCTACGGGAGCGGGACCCAACTCGGTCGGGTTCTCGATAACCAACGCGAGTTTTGCGCTGGCATTGTTCACAAGCTCGACCAATAAAACATATTATGGTTTGGAAGCGACGGCGGCTTCGCTGGGGCCGGTAGGTTTGCCTTCTGCGTTCCAGGCCAGTGCGACGACGGTGACGGTGAAGGTCAATTCGAGCAATGACGGCAGCAACGTGGTGGATTTTGATGCGTTCAGCCCGGGAACCGGTTTGGCGGTGCCGACGGGCGGGACGCCGATCGATTTAGATTATACGCAGGCTTTTTTGGAAGTGAGCGGGACGATCACGCTGGGCTTTAGCTCGTTTGTGTATGTTACTGGAACGATTGATGTTCAATCAACGCCTTCGACGAGCGTAACGTTGACCAATGGAACGACGACCCAGGCGGCGCAAACGATGTCCGAACTGACGGTCGGGGGCACAGGAATAACGATTTTTGCGGGAATGAACGGCACGCCCACGGGAGCAGGACCCAACTCGGTCGGTTTCTCGATCACACAGGCGAGTTTTGCGCTGGCACTGTTCACGAGTTCGACCAATAAAGTTTATTATGGATTGGATGCGACGGCGGCTTCGCTGGGTGCGGTAGGTTTGCCTGCTGCGTTCCAGGCCAGCGCGACCGCGGTGACGGTGGAAATCAACTCCAGCAATGACGGCAGCAACGTGGTGGATTTTGATGCGTTCAATCCCGGCACGGGTTTGGCAGTGGCGACTGGCGGCACGCCGATCAATCTGGATTACGCGCAGGCATTTTTGGAAGTGAGCGGCACGATCACGCTGGATTTTGACAATTTTGTTTATGTCACCGGCACGTTGACGGTGGAATCACAGACTGCAACAAACGTAACGTTGACCAATGGCACGACGACCCAGGCTCCACAATCAATGTCGGAACTGACTGTGGCGGCGACGGGAGTGACGATCTTTGCGGGCTTGCATGGCACGCCTACGGGAGCGGGACCTGACTCGGTTGGCTTCTCAATAACAAACGCGAACATTGCGCTGGCGTTGTTCACGAGTTCAACGAACAAGGTTTATTACGGATTGGATGCGACGGCGGATGCGCTCGGTGGCGTGGGCTTGCCTGCGGCATTCCAGGCCAGTGCGACGGCAGTGACGGTGGAAATCAATTCGAGCAATGATGGCAGTAACGTGGTGGATTTTGATGTGTTCAAGCCCGGTACGGGCCTGACGATTGCGGGTTCAACGGTTCCGCTGGATTTCACGACGGCAGACTTGATTGTCAGCGGAACGATCACATTGGACCTTGGTAATTTTGTATATATCAGCGGGACGATGGG
>DASXYX010000087.1:0-44202 GCA_036502245.1 Verrucomicrobiia bacterium | reverse complement strand
CACCATTTTACAGATTTTGAGCCTCTCGCTCTTTGAGAAAACGCCCATTTTACAGGCACTCGCTCAATCCACACCCGTTCCTCCATCCTCAAACCCTGATAATCATCAATGTTTACTAGCCTTCTAAACCGGACAGTAGTGATAAACTATAACAAGTAGCGCGGCACAATTCACGCTTTGTTTTCCAGATTCCAGCGCATTTTTTGATTTTAGAAAATGCATTTCTGTGTAATTTCGACAGCGATGGACAATCAACCTGCGGCAAACCAGCCTTCCGCCAAGCCGTTGTCCCGTCTTTGGCCGTGGTTGATCGTGATATTGGTCCTCCTGTTCATCGGGTTCATCCGGTTCCGGCTATTGGATATGCCGTTGGAGCGTGACGAGGGAGAATACGCATACGCGGGGCAGTTGATCCTGCAAGGCATCCCGCCCTACGAGTTGGCATACAACATGAAATTGCCGGGGACGTATTATGCTTATGCGGCGGGGATGGCGGTTTTTGGGCAGACCGTCCAGGGCATCCACCTGACGCTGATCGCGATCAACAGTTTGACGATCATTTTTGTGTTCCTGCTCGGGCGAAAGTTATGCGGCACGGTGGCGGGGCTGGCGGCGTGCGCGAGTTATGGATTGATGTCGGTTGATCCGCTGGTTTATGGGACGGCGGCGCACGCGACTCATTTTGTGGTGTTGTTTGCCGTGCCGGCGACCTTGGTTTTGCTGGTGGCGCAAGAGAAAAAAACGAAGGCATTCCTGTTCATCAGCGGATTGTTGTATGGGCTGGCATTTATCATGAAGCAACAGGGGCTTTTTTTTATTTTGTTCGGCGGACTTTTTCTGTTTTGGCAGGGAGTGAGAGACGGAAGCATTCTTACAAAGAGTTTTTATACAAGGGGATTGGCGTTTGCGGGAGGCGTATTTTTGCCGTTCGCCATGGTTTGCCTGGTCTGCCTGGTCGCCGGAGATTTTCACCGGTTTTGGTTTTGGACGTTCACATACGCGAAGTGGTATGCGACCGCGCTGCCCTATACAGACGGGGTCCAGATGTTGATCGGACACGTGCAGCAGACCTTTTATTTTTCGTGTGGATTCTGGGCGCTGGCGGCCATTGGACTGTTCCTGGCGGCTTTCAATAAGCAGTTTCGAGGGCCGGCGATATTTTTGATGGTCTTATGGCTGTTTTCGTTTTGTGCCACGTCCACCGGATATTATTACCGCAATCATTATTTTATCCTGCTTCTCCCGGCCTTTGCGCTCATGGTAGGCATGGCCGTGGCGGCGATGCAGGAAGTGTTGCGATTTCGAGTGTTGCAGGACGTTTTTCGCAGCCTGCCGGTGATCTTGTTCGGGCTGATCTTTGGCTGGGCGGTGACATATCAATCGCAATATTTTTTCGAGCTTTCACCGCGCCAGGCTCTCTTGAGCCTCTACCAGTTGAACCCATTTGAAGAATCGCAGGTGGTGGGAAACTGGCTGCGCGATAATGCCGCGCCGGACGCAAAAGTCGTAGTGATCGGTTCGGAGCCGGAGATTTATTTTTACGCCCGGCGACATTCGGCGACCGGTTACATCTATACCTACGCGTTGATGGAACCGCAGCCGGCCGCGTTGGCGTGGCAACACGACATGATCAGCGAGATCGAGTCAAACCATCCTGAATACCTCGTATTCGTGGCCAGCGGGCTTTCGTGGCTGATGAATCCGCATTCAAACCATTTGATAATGGACTGGGCCGGCCAATATGCGGTCAGCAATTACGACCGGATCGGGGTCGTGCGCAATGTTAGCGGAAAGATCGTCAGCGTTTGGGGTGACGACGCGAAAAAGGCCGATGCGAAGGGCGATTGTCTTCTTGTTTACCGGCTCAAGCCGGGCGCCGATAAAAATTAACGGGCAACCAGTTCCCGTTCTGTTCTCAATCGCAACTGGCCGCAGGCGGCGTCGATGTCGTGGCCCTTTTCGCGGCGGAGAGTGGCGGTGACTTTTTGTTTTTCGAGCGCGGCGAGAAATTTTTCGCAAGTATCTTCCGAAGGACGTTCCCAGGGCAGGCCTTCGACTTTGTTGTAGGGGATGAGATTCACCTTGGCGAAAAGGTTTTTGGCGAGGGCGGCGAGTGGTTTGGTCTGCTCGATGGAATCGTTGACGCGGGCGATCAAAATGTATTCGAGGGTGATCATGCGTCCCTTTTTGGCCTGGTAATCCTGGCAGGCGGCGGCGAGTTCCTTGAGGGGATATTTTTTGTTCACGGGCATGATTCGGTTGCGGACTTCGTCCGTGGCGCCATGCAGGGAAATGGCCAGGCGGAATTGCATCGGTTCATCGGCCAATTTGCGGATCTGCGGCACCAGACCGCTGGTGGAGATGGTGATCTTGCGCGCGCCGATGCCGCCGCCCCAGGGGGCGTTCAGAATTTTCAGGGCCTTGAGCAGGTTGTCGTAATTGGCGAGCGGCTCGCCCATGCCCATGACGACGATGTTATCGACGAGACGGGGCGCGGGCGCGGCATCCGTTTTTTTTGGTTTGGCGGCGGTGCGTTCGACGGAGAGGATCTGCTCGATGATTTCATTGGGCAGCAGGTTGCGTTTCCAGCCATCCAGGCCGCTGGCGCAAAATTTGCAGCCGTAGGCGCAACCGACCTGGGTGGAGATGCACAGTGTATGGCGGTCGCTGGCTTCGCCATAGAGCGCAGGGTTGGCGGGGATCAGGACGCTCTCAATGAACTGGCCGTCGGCGAGTTTCCAAAGAAATTTTTGGGTGGTATCGTGCGAGCCCTGCTTGCGGACGAGTTCGAGCGTTTGGATCGAAAAATTCTCGCGTAACTTATCGCGGAGATTCTTCGGTAGATTGGTCATGGCGTCCCAATTGATGGCGCGGCGGACATAGAGCCAGTCGAGCAATTGGGTCACGCGATAAGCCGGCTGGCCCCAATCCTTGAATTGGAGTTCCAGTTCTTCGCGCGTGAGCGATTTGATGTCGGTTGCCACTTTTCTAATTTAACCACGAAAGACACGAAAGACACGAAAGATTGGTAATTTCCTGATTTCAAGGATTCAGTCGTCCATTCAGGACTTTGACTTTTGCGGAGCCTACCCGCAGTTAAAACTGCGGGCTATTTTCAGAAGCCGCTCTGCGGCTACAGACTTGTCTCCGACAACGCGAGTAACCGAGAAAACTGCGCGGATGTGACCGGCGAGACAGAGAGCCTGCCAATGCGGACGAGGGGCATATCCTGCAAAACTTTGTCCGACTTGATTTGTGCCAACGTGACCGGTTTTGCCAAAGGTTTGACGGGAGCCAGGTCTACGGCCGACCAATCGCCTTCGTCGGCGGTCGGGTCCAGATAGGCTTCTTTCTCCACACGGGCGAGGCCGACGATGGATTTTTCCTCGACGCTGTGGTAAAAGAAGACGAGGTCACCCTTTTTCATGGCGCGCAGGTGATTGCGCGCGGCGAAATTGCGCACGCCGGTCCACGCGGTTTTGCGGTCCTTGACGAGTTGCGCCCACGAGTAGGCTTCGGGTTCAGATTTTACAAGCCAGTAGTTCATTTACGATTGACGGTTTACGATTTACGATTCCGCCATGAGTTTGGCCGAAAATCTCGATTCAATTCAACAACGGATTCGCGCCGCGTGCGGGCGAGCCGGACGGGCGGTTGATTCTGTCCAGTTGCTGGCGGTTTCCAAGACGCATCCGGCGGAGGCGATCCAATCGGCGATGGATTGCGGGCAGGTCTTTTTTGGCGAAAGCAAAGTGCAGGAGGCGAAGGCGAAGATCCCATTGTGCCCCGGCAAAGCGCGCTGGCATTTCATCGGGCATTTGCAATCGAACAAAGTTCGCGATGCGGTGGAGTTGTTCGAAATGATCCAGAGTGTGGACAGTTTGAATCTCGCAAAAGAAATCTCCAAACGATGCGAACAGGCGGCGAAGACGATGCCCATTTTGCTCGAGGTGAACGTGGCGGGTGAAGCCAGCAAGTTTGGATACAAACCGGAGGCGCTGCTTCGCGAATTGAAGGAGATCAACGCGCTGCCGAAAATCGAGGTCCACGGAATGATGGCGATACCGCCGTATTCGGTGGACGCGGAAAAATCGCGCGCGTACTTCCGGCGATTGCGCGATTTAAAGACAGAGGCAGAACAAATTCTTGGCGCGCCGCTGCCGCATTTGAGCATGGGGATGAGTGGCGATTTTGAAACGGCGATCGAGGAAGGCTCGACGATCGTGCGAGTGGGGACGGCGTTATTCGGGGAACGACAGAAATTGAGCGTGTCCAAACAAATTCCTGAAAATTGATTTCCATTCCCAGGTGAATTTTTTATCTTTGAGGTGTGACGATTGATACGTTCAAACGCGAGATTTCCGCCGCCGCCAAGGCGTACGACAAATATGTCGTATGCGTGGACAAGACGCCGGACGATTTCGAGGTGTCATTGCAATCGCTGATGGTGAAGGCCATCAAGGCCTACGAAAACCGCGGCGCGGGCATGCGTCATGGCATCGCGCTCGACAAGCGCGTGACGATCATTTTGAGTGAGAGCGGCGAGCCGCGTCCCATGTGCGGCATCTATTTCAATCTCCATTCGCCGTATCAAAAGGATGCGCTGCCCAAAACGGTCAAGCCATTGACCGAGAAAACGCAGACGCCGGAGGAGTGAGTTGGAAACGAAGATGGAAGATGGAGGGGCGAGGATGGAAACTGCGCGGCCTGCCGGACTTTTCTCTCAACTCAAATTCCTCTCAACCAATTTGCTGCCGGCTACAGGCTTTCCCATGTCTTTATTGGCTGCGCACTTCATCGCCCACCTGGGCATCGCCATCCACGAGGTCGGCCACGGTGTCCGTGTTGCGTTGGGGGCCGGTGATCTTGATCTGGCCGACTTTCAAACCCGCGCGATAAAGGAAGAGCGTATCGCCGTTCTTTGGCATTTCACCGACAGGAAAACTCAGGACGACAAAGCGACCGACGGAATTATAATCCACGACTTTGGCCGTCATGGAGTTGTCGGGTGTCGCGATCGTTGACGAACGGGCGGGGGCGCCAGAAGAATGGGTCTGCCCGGTGGTGGAGCAACCCGCCAGGAAGGCAGCGCAGATCAAGGCCAAGGGAACGAACGATTTCATGCCAGCAGTAAAACCGTTTTGCGGCGCGCGGTCAAATTGATTTGACCCCGGCGAAACAGGACTTAATTTGGCGGCATGAATCATTCACCCGGATTTCTGAAACTGGTTGCCGACGCCAAAACGCGCATCCACGAACTTAATCTTGAACAGACGCGTGAGCGCCTGGCGAAAAATCCCAAGGCCATCCTATTGGACGTGCGCGAGGATAACGAATGGATTGCGGGCCACGCCGCGGAGGCAAAGCATCTGGGCAAAGGCATTCTTGAGCGCGACCTGGAAACGACTTATCCGGATAAGAACGCGGAAATCATCATGTATTGCGGCGGCGGATTTCGATCGGCTCTGACCTGCGACGCCGCGCAGAAGATGGGTTACGCGAATGTCTTTTCGCTCGATGGCGGCTATAAGGCGATGGTCAAGGCCAATTGGCCGATGACGAAGTAGGCCGAAGGGGCCATTAAAAATGCGCCCGGTGAGGTCACCGGGCCTACAAAATGCACGCGAACGAATGTAGGCCGCGTGCCCTCACTCGGCGTTTCCAAAGGTTTTCTAAATCATATCTGCGGCGAGGACGCGGATGATTTCGTCGAGGGAGCTTTGCCCGCTCAACGCCCGTTGCAGTCCATTTTGCCACAGTGTCTTCATGCCGTTCTGAATGGCCACTTCTTCCAACCCGCGCGTCGGCATTTTTTTCAGGATGGCTTCGCGGAACGGTTCGCCGACGACAAGCAACTCGGTGACGGGCAGCCGGCCGGAATAACCGGTGCTGGTGCATTGTTCGCAGCCGGCGCCTTTGCGGAAAATGGCGTTGGGGATCAATTCCGGCGGCACGAGTTTCAACAAGCTGCGTTCCGGGTTATACACCTGCGCGCAATGTTCGCAAACGCGCCGCACCAGGCGCATGCCCATCACACCCAGAATGGAGGACGCGAGCATGAATGGCTCGATCTCCATGTTGATGAGGCGTGTGAAGGCCCCGGCGGATACGCCTGAATGAATGGTGCTGATGACCAGATGACCCGTCAGTCCGGCTTGCACGGCGATGGCCGCTGTTTCAGGATCGCGGATCTCGCCCACCATGACGATCTCCGGGTCCTGGCGCATGATGCTGCGCAGGGCCAGGCCGTAGGTGAAATCCTGGGCCGGATTGATCTGGGTCTGGCTGATCATCGGCAGATTGAATTCCACAGGGTCTTCCACCGTGCTCACGCTCACCGCCGCGCCATCGCGCTGGATGATATGGCACAGTGACGAATACATCGTATTCGTTTTGCCGGAACCCGTCGGGCCGGTGAACAGCAGCAGGCCGCTGGTGCGCTTGAGCACATGCTTGAGCTTTTCGAGTGAATCAGTTTCAAGGCCGAGGCCATCGAGATCGAAGCGGCGGTCGCGGGGATCAAACAGGCGCGCGACGATTTTTTCACCACGCGTCGTTGGAAAAATGGAGACGCGCAATTGGACGTGGTCCAGTTCGGGGCCGGTGACGATGGTGCCGTCCTGCGGCATACCGGCCTGGTAGGTCACGAGGTTGGCCATGACTTTGAAGCGGGCGGAGATCTTTTCTAAAAAATCGTCCGGCACGTGGGCGACTTCGCACAGCACGCCATTGACGCGTGCGCGAACGGCCACGGAGCCTTGCCAGGGTTCGATATGAAGGTCGCTGGCGCCCAGCCGGATGGCATCCTGGATCATGCAATTGACCAATACGATGACTTCCACCCCTTGCGCGGCGCTTTCCGATTGAAGATATTGCGCGGTATAACTCATTTCCCGATTCGTTTGACCCACAATAGATGGCCTTGTTCAAAATGCAAGAAATGGATTTCAATTGTGCGCCTGCAGATTTAACCTGTTAGGGTGAGTTGGTTCACCGACCGCCATTTTTTTCTGCTCGCCGTTGTTGTTTACGGCTTGAGCGCGGCTTATTCGGTTTTCCTGTGGCGAAAAGAATTTCGCACGGACGACCACGTGAACTATTTCCTGCTCCTGGCCGCGTTCGTGTTGCACACCACGGCCATGTTCAAGCGCGGGTTTTCCATCAACGCCTGTCCCGTCAATAATCTATACGAAGCGACCACGTTCATCTCGTGGACGATCGTTACCGCGTATCTAGTGTTGGGAATTTCCCGGCGGCTGCGTTTTTTTGGAGCGTTTGCCGCGCCGGTGCTGTTTGCGATGGGCGTGTTCGCCCTGATGCCATCCTTGGATGTGCGCGGACCCAAACCGGATTTCTCGAATGGCATGGTAAGCCTTCACGCCGCCTTGATCCTGCTGGCCATCGGTTCGTTTGGATTCAGCGCGGTGGCGGCGGCGATGTTTTTGACCCAGGAACACGACCTGAAATTTCACAAGTTGCGCGCCATTTTTTCACTGCTACCGCCCATCCAGCGCCTCGAGCGCGTGATGAATGGCCTCCTGATCTGCGGATTTGTCCTGCTGACGGCGGGGTTGGCCATCAGTCCGTGGCTGCTCAAGCAGAAGTACGGCGTCTATTTTAATTTTGATCCGTTGCTGGATTACTCTGTGTTCATCTGGCTGTTCTACCTGGCGCTGCTGGTCGCGCGCTGGAGATTCGGGCCAGGCGGGCGGCGGCTGGCGTGGAGCGCGGTCGGCAGCTTTGCCTTCATCCTGCTCACCTTTTGGGGATTCATCCTGATCTCCCCGGCGCACCATCAATGAACATCGTCGTCATCGGCCTGAGCCATCATACGTCGCCCGTTGAGATGCGGGAACGGTTCGCTTTTCCCGATGCCGAAATCCCCGCGGCGCTGAAACGCTTGCGCGAGTCGGGGGTGGCCGAGGAAGCCGTCATCCTCTCCACCTGCAATCGCGTGGAAATCTACGCGGCAACAGCGCTTCAACCCGCGCAGGCCTTCGCCGAATTGCTCAAATTTCTCATCGCCTGGCCCCGGAAGGACGAGTTGAACACATCGCAAATCTCAAACGACCAGTTCTACACTCTTAGCGAACCCTCCAGCCTGAAGCATCTGTTCAAAGTAGCCAGCGGGATGGACTCCATGGTGCTTGGCGAGACGGAAATCCTGGGCCAGATCAAGGACGCCTATGGACTGGCGCATACGCACAAGCATACCGGCGCAAAATTGAATAAGGCGTTCCAACGCGCCTTCAATGTGGCCAAGCATATTCGCACCCATACGAGCATCCAGCGCGGCAGCGTATCGGTGGCGTCGGTGGCTGTCGAATTGGCCGAGAAGATTTTTAGCGCATTGGCTGATCGGGGTGTGCTCGTCATCGGCGCTGGCGATACCAGCGAGAAAGTCGCCCGCGCATTGGTTTCGCGCGGCGCGAAGAACATTGTCATTGCCAGCCGCACCCTTGAACGTGCCGAAGCCCTGGCGAAAGAATTTGGCGGGCGCGCCGTGCCGTTCGACGATTGGGCAGGGGAACTGGTGAAGATGGACATCGCCATCAGCAGCACCTCCGCGCCGCATCAAATCCTGGACGCCGCCAGCGTGGAGAAGTTGATGAAGTTGCGGAAGCATCGTCCGCTATTGCTCATCGATATCGCCGTGCCGCGCGACATTGCGCCTGAGGCGAATTTCATCGAGAACGTTTACCTCTACAATGTGGACGACCTGCAATCCATCGCCGACGGCTACATGAAACAGCGCCAGGAAGAAATTGCCATATGCGAAAAGATCATTGAGGAGAAAATTAAACCGTTGCTTAAGAATGTTACTCCGGAAGGTGAGAGTGGTTTGCCGGTGACGGTGGGGTGTTAGGAAGCCTCAAATGGTTGAGTATATCCACAATTTGGACAATTTTTTTCTTTCAATGAAATTGGTTTCTCGCAACTGACGCATCGCAAGCCTTGATATGATGGATCTGGTTTTTGATTTGTTTGGATTTTGAAGCGCCAGCGATTAAAAATCGAGACAGCCCCAAATCCCCCTGCTGCAATTGGGACAATAACAATGAAAGCACCCAAAATTGGCGCCCTTGTACCCGATGCTGTATCAATATAAATCCACAGAAATTCACAAAACATCGCTCCCAAGCCGAGCAACACTATTGAGCCAGCCTCTCTCTTGGAACGTGGTAAACATAATGTGCCGGACAATACACCGCAAAAACCAATACAGGGAAGAAGAATAAGAAAAATGGCCGGACCCAGCGCACCCAAATAAGCTAAGGGCGGATTGAAGGTGAAATAGACAATCGCAAATGAAACGAAACAAGCGACGGCAACTGCGATCAGATACCTGATGAGCAATATGATAAATTTTATCATATAAGCCTGATGGTTAAATCTGCACCCGATATTGTTACCTCACAAGTGGAAAATTGCTGGAAAAGTCCAATTGCAGCGCCATCGGCGCGGCATGTTTGTAGAAACCATCTGATAACAAATCGAAGCTCCGTCAGGAGCGGCATCTTCTGTTGTGTATCATGGATATTTTGTCCGGAATATGCCGCCCCTGACGGGGCTTGTTCGTTTTTAGATTTTGTTTCTACAAATATGCCAGCCCTACGGGCTTGCAACATTTATGTAGATCATGGAGCGACTGAGAGCCGTGCACAAAAGCGATAATATAACAAGGAATCGAACGGAAGGGTCTTTCGCTCCTGCCGGAGCTTTTGCAAAATTGGTTATCGATCCCCATAGCTGGCGCTATGGGCTACTATCGTGCGCTGCTCCGCAGCTATTTGCGAATATGCCAGCCTTCGGGCTTGGAAAATGATACGGTTATTCGCGAAGCGTTTGGAATGCGACATTTTTAGCGTCGCTTTTGACTTGGAAAGAAAGCGCCGATGAATCGGCGCACTCCAGACGTTCCGCGAGTCATTGGTGACACTTTCGTAAGCGCTTGATTTTTGGAATGAGGCAGTGCTCTGCTGGTATGGATAAATTATTACCTTTGTCGTGTTTCCCCTGACTTTTTAGCGGGTCGATATTGCAATGCCTGGACGATGATTCCCAAAATGAGAAGGGCGATGAATAAAATTCCCTTGTTTGACTGGGTCACCGGCATGTTTTGGGAAATCGCCGTAGCGCCGGCAAGTGATGAAAGAATGATCAACGCCGGGTCGAGCAGTACCATCGTCAAGATTGCGCCAAGAATTCCGCCGATGACATAGGCAATCCATTGGACGCCATGTTGAGGATTGTGCAACAGAGACATTGCGGCGGTTGAGAGAAAATAGCCTCCGGCGAAAAATCCAGCGATGCCGACAACCAGGCGTTGCAGAAAAATGGCGGCTATGGCGCCAAGCACGCCCAGGCCGATGGCGATCAAAAGGACCACCAATTGAGGCTGTCCTGGAAACAGGCCATTCGCCAGATCGAAACCGGCGATAAAGCCAATGCATCCGACAAACAGCCAAAACAGCCGGCGTCCAAAGAGCAGCAATATCGCGCCGACAAAAATATCAATCCACTGCATAGTGTTATTACCTCAGCGATGACAAGCTAAACCACTGCGCCTTTCATTTCAACGAAATATCAAGGACGTCTGTTTAAAAATTGTCCAAACATTTTTGGATTTTGTTTCCACACATATGCCGGCCCTACGGGCTTTGCATTTGTGCATTGAAAATTCCGTCCGATCTTTTATGCTCAATCTGGCGGGCCTGTAGCTCAATGGTTAGAGCAGAGGACTCATAATCCTTTGGTTCTCGGTTCAAGTCCGAGCGGGCCCACCACTTCCTCAATCCATTTTAATCCGGCGGTGAATTGGTCAGAGGTGATTGTTACAAAATCGAGAAGGAATTATAATAGACGCACATGCGCAGGAACCTGAATCAATTGCTTTTGGTTTATAAAAACGCAAAAAATGCGCAGAGCAGGGCTGCGGCGTGTTATCGAATCGGTTTGTTTCACGACAATAACAGCCGGGAGGCCGAAACGATCCCATGGTATAGAAAAGCGCTTGGCTATGGTCTCAGCAGAAGGGTGGAGACGCGGGCGCGCTCCTGGCTTGCGAGCAGTCTTTATAAAACCGGCAATTTTCCCGGAGCGTTGCGGGAATGCCGCAAAGCCATGAAAATGACTCGAGAGCCAAAACTTCTGAAGTTTCTCCAAGGCCTTCAAACCCGGATCATACGCGGCGTACAAAAATAGCTGTCCCTTTTTTCCCTTTGCGTAAATGTATGGGTAAATGATCAATAACGACATGGAGTTGGTGCGGGATTATGCCCGTAACCATACTGAGCAGGCGTTTGCCACGCTCGTATCGCGCCATGTCAACCTGGTCTATTCCGTGGCGCTGCGACAGGTGCGAGAGGTCCATCTGGCGGAGGAAGTCACGCAGGCGGTCTTTATCATCCTGGCAAAAAAGGCGTCGTCGTTGGGCGATAAAACCATTCTTCCCGGTTGGTTGTGCCGGACGGCGCGGTATGTATCGGCCAACGCCATGACCATTCAATGCCGCCGCCAACGCCGTGAACAGGAGGCCTATATGCAATCGACTTTGAATGAACCGTCGCCGCAGGAGAATTGGAGCCAGATCGCCCCGCTGTTGGAAACCGCGCTCGAGCGGTTGAATGCCCAGGACCACGACGCGATTGTGCTTCGATTTTTTCAGGGGCAGAGCCTGCGCGAGGTGGGAACCGCGATGGGCATGAGTGAAGAGGCCGCCAAGAAACGGGTGAGCCGCGCGTTGGAAAAACTCCGGCATCATTTCGTGAAACATGGTGTCGATTCCACGGCGGCGACCATCGCTGATTCTATTTCCGTAAATTCAATCCAAATCGCACCCGCCTTACTGGCTCAATCGGCTACCGCTACCGCATTGGCCAAGGGCGCGGCTGTTCCCATTTCTATCGTAACCCTGTCCAAAGCCACTCTTATTGCCATGCAAACAAAGGCCATTGTAACGCTCATCACCACTGCTGCCATTATTGTCGGGATCGGAGCCTTATTCTGGTTCCATTCGAACTCTCACTCTGCCGCCGGTTCGGCGGCATTCAGTGACAAAGCGCCGATCATTTTTCCCAATGATTCCTTTACCAACAGGCAGGATAACCGGTTTGCTTTTGGCGCTGATCCGAATGTGTTGCGCACGACGAATTCGGATCCAGCCATATATATCAAATGCCTCGCGACCCCAACATTGGCAGGCACGGCGGATTACTTGAAAAGTCTTCCGAGTGTCTTTGGGCGAGGTCTTGACGCCAATAGCTATGTCATCTATCGCGCCCAGGCCGGCTCATCGTTACTTGGAAAACGCGTCCGTATCAGTGGCTGGTTGAAAACGAGTGACGTCCGCAATTGGGCTGGGATGCAGATCTATGTGTTGAGCACAAACGGCGTGGAGGACCTCGCCGATGGTCTGACTACGACCGCACCGCTTTCCGGCACGACCGATTGGCAGCAGGTGGAAGAAGTCACCGACATTCCCGATGAGCCATGCGTCATTGCAGTCCTTCCCACACTCTTCGGCACAGGCGAACTCTGGTGTGACGATTTTCGCATCGATATTGTCCCTGTCAATACTCCCGTTACCGACGAAAGGTCCTGGAATCTCTGGAGCCCGGATCCCACTGATTTTTCTGTGACCACGGATTATGAGACGGTTCACAATGGCCATCCTGCTGTTTGTCTCGACTATGTTTCGCTCCAGCCGCCGTTCAAGTCACCGCATCCTATTGTCGAAGGCGGCATAAATCGCCCATATTATTCTTTTATATGGTGGGGGCATGGAAATCGTGACCCCAAAACACTGCGCAAATATTACGGCCACACCGTGAGCATCAGTTATTGGGGAAAATCTGACAGCATTTCCGGACGCGCGGGCCTCGATATGGAAATCCTCGATGCCAATGGGAAAAAACTGAGCCGGCTGATGGGCTACAAGGATTTCAAGGGAACCATGGATTGGACGGAATACACCGCCACCTATCGTGTGCCGGCTGACACCACGATTTTTCAGACCGGATTCTTCATGTACGGCAGCGGCAAATTCTGGATCGATACGAACTCTATCACCTATACCGTTGTTAAATGATCCGCAGCGAGAAACTGCTTCCGCGTGTTCTTGTAAAAAATAGCTGTCCGCTTTTCGTTTTTGCGTAAATCTATTGGTGAATGATCACCGATGACATGGAGTTGGTGCGGCAGTACGCCCGGGACAATTCCGAAGAAGCGTTCACTGCGCTGGTGATGCGCCATGTCAACCTGGTCTATTCCGTTGCGCTGCGGCAGGTGCGCGACGTTCATTTGGCCGAGGAAGTCACGCAGGCGGTCTTCATCATCCTCGCGCAAAAAGCCAAATCTCTGGGTGATAAAACCATCATATCCGGCTGGCTGTGCCGCGCGGCGCGGTTCGTGTCGTCCAATGCGATGACCATCCAACGCCGCCGCCAACGCCGTGAACAGGAGGCTTATATGCAAACGAATCTCAACGAATCTCCCGCGCTGGAAAACTGGGAGCAGATAGCTCCGCTGTTGGAAACGGCGCTTGGGCGGTTGAATGCGGGAGACCATGATGCCATCGTCCTGCGCTTTTATGAAGGCAAGGCCATGAAAGAGATCGGGGCCGCGCTCGGCACCACCGAGGAAGGAGCCAGGAAACGCGTGAACCGCGCATTGGAAAAATTGCACGGTTATTTTTCGCGAAACGGGGTGGATTCGACGGCGACGGCACTCGGCGAAACTCTCTCAGCCAACTCTATCCAGGCAGCGCCGGCGCTGTTGGCCAAATCGACGGCTGCGGCAGCGCTGGCCAAGGGCGGGGCGGCTTTGGGACTGCCCCTGATAAAAGGCTCGTTGAAACTAATGACCCTGGCAAAAATGAAAACAGCCGCGATGACAAGCAGCGTCGTATTACTGGCAACGGTGAGCACCATGATGGCAGCGAGTTATTTCTGGCCGTTCGGATCCGCTCCGCAAAAATTACCGACGGGCAACGTCACGCCCATGATCCAATATGGTTACAGTCATAACGTGCTTTTGCTGGCTTCAGACGGAAGCTTGTGGTGTTGGGGGGAGGAACGGCTCGGATGGCCGGTTTTGGGGCTGAAAGGTGTGCAGAACTCGGTTTCTCTGAAGCGGATCGGTAACGACAAGGATTGGAAAGAGATTTCTGTGGGAGATTCTTCTTGTCTGGCGCTAAAATCCGATGGTTCCATTTGGAGTTGGGGTGGGAATTACAGCTATCAATTGGGAGACGGCACGAAAATTTCCCGTCCCACTCCGGTGCCTTCCATCCCTGGCAATGATTGGGCGGATGTGGCGACGAGCGGTTCGGACAGCTACGCGATAAAAAGTGATGGAACATTGTGGGCCTGGGGTGGGGGATATTATTTGGGGAACGGCTCCAGGAAAGGCAGCAAGAGTGCGGTGCAGATCGGCACTTTGGCGAAGTGGGAAAAAATCTGGGCGGCGAGCGCCCAGGTTGTCGCACAACAATCCAACGGCACCATTTGGTTCTGGGGAACAGTGACCGGTGATGACAGTCACACCTATATTCCCACACAGGTTTCCCGGGACACCAATTGGACGGATGTCTGCTTTGGATATTTCACGATGCTGGCCATCAAATCAGACGGCACGCTGTGGAGTTGGGGCAGGACAGCGGATATTTATACCAGCCAGAATACCAATTCCAATTTGAAACCGATGCAGGTGGGGACGGATACTGATTGGCAGTCCTGCGCTTCCACTCCCGATTGTTTTTATCATATTCTTCAAAAGAAGGACGGTTCACTTTGGGCATTGGACGCCTCGGAACACCGGATGATCAAACCGGCGTCGGAATACAAACCCATCAAATTTCAAAAGCTCAACCTGCAAAAGGACGTGGCCGCCTATACGGCCGGAGGAGATAACATCGGGATCGTTCTTACGCGCGATGGGGAAGTCTGGACCTGGGGGAATGTGGTGGGCAGCCATCGCCAGTCGGACTTTTTTGGCCCCGGCCCTCGCGACCAGAAAGACCCCAAGTTTGAGGTGCGGACCGATCCGTGGCAGGTCACGATTTCTGAGTGAAGTTTTTTAAGTGCTCGCGCTGGTATAGCGGCTTAAGGAAAATTTCCAGAACCATTCGGAGACTATTGCCCACAAAACTGCCAATGCCAACAGTAATACCCATCCGTGCCATGACAGTAATTTGTCTGCCAGGACGCGCGTCGGCACATTCGAGACCAGAAGAATCGGCAGTGCAAAGGTGAACACCGCCTTGAACGCGCCGCGGAACACTTCGTCCGGCATCCGTGCGATGTTGAAGAGATTATAGTAGCCCCACACGATGCCTTGCGCGCGTACCGTCCAAAAACTGATAGCCGCCAGCATGAACATGAGCATGTAATGAATGAACACTCCGACTCCGCAAAGAATAACGAAACCCAGCAATTGTCCGGCAGTGGGGTGCAGGTGCAGTTTTCCCGCGGCAAAAATCATGACGCAGATGGCGAACAGCGCGTTGACGAATGCGCCTAAATCTACCTGCCGGGTAGAAACGATAAAACGTGTGTTGATGGGCAGGGCGAGCAGGAAATCCATTTTGCCGGTGCGAACCAGTTCGGAAAGGCCGGTGCAATTCGTCAGGAAAAACGCCTGGTAGATCTGCTGGATGAAATTGCTCGCCCCCACCAGCAGCACCATCTGCCATTTGGTCCAGGTGCCGATGGAACCGGTTTGCGAATAGAGGACGGTGACAAAACTCAGTTGTAATCCAAACCAGAGCAGTTCAACGATGATCCAGAGAATGAAGTTCCCTTTGAATGACATCTCTCGCGCCACGGAATTTTTCCAGAGCGCCGCATAGATGCTGAAGTATCGCCTCAGATTCACTTGCGAAGAATAACTCTGAAAACTCCGACAATCAATCAGTTGTGATCGTTCCCGGTACTTTTGTCATCCGGCATCAGATTTTCATTGATACGTTTGGCATCAAGCAATTGGCCATCCGGGCCGAAGCGCAATTGGATCACCCAGCCATAGACATCATCAGGCCATTTGCCATCCGGAAACACTTGTTGAAGGTCAGCGCCGAGAGCCTGGGCCAATTGCGGGATGGCTTCGTGATGCCAGCAGATCAAAATATTTTCACCGTAGGTTTTTGAATGGATCGCATCGACCAAATCCTTGAAATCTTTGCTTTTGAAAGTGGTGTCGATCTTGAGACCGGTGGCTTTGCAAAGCGGCTCCAGCGTCAGGCGGGGGCGATGGCTCCCTTTGGAATCCGTTGCGGCAAACAGATAGTCCAGCTTGATCGGTTTTGCATTCACGGTGAAGTTCGTGAAGTAGCCCACGTAGGCGTCGGCGCGTTTATAGCCATTGGTCGTCAGGTCATAGCCGGTCGCAGGCTTTTCCGCGTGGCGGATGATGAGGATGGTAGTATTGGCTAAAGAGCTGTAGTAATTGGTGGCAGTGTTTTGGGCAAACATTACCGGCGAAAGCATTGCCAGCGCACAGATGAGATATAACGTTTTCAAGGGCGCTATGTATTTAATATTTACGTCCTGAACTCAAGCTTTTTAACGGGCTGATTGTCGGAAGCATGGGGTTTCATCAGGCGAACCTGATGAATAAACTTCACGTTCAACAGTTGACATCTTTTGAAGGGGTGCGAATTTTTTCGTCATGGATTTACATCTTTCCAGTAAACTCGCTCTTGTTTCAGGTTCGACCAAAGGCATCGGCCTGGCCATCGCCACCGGCCTGGCGCGCGAAGGCACTCGCGTCATCATCAATGGCCGCTCGGAGAAATCCGTATCTGAAGCGCTCGACAAAATCCGCAAAGAAGTCCCCAAAGCAGCGCTTGAAAGTTTTGCCGGCGATCTCTCTGATGCCGCAATCGCCGGGGAACTTGCCAAACAATTTCCCGGCGTGGACATCCTGGTCAACAACCTTGGCATCTTCGAACCCAAATCCTTTGAAGAGATTCCCGATGAAGACTGGCGCCGATTCTTTGAAGTGAATGTGCTCAGCGGTGTCCGCCTGAGCCGCGCCTACCTGCCGCGCATGAAAAAGAAAAATTGGGGACGCATTATTTTCATCAGCAGCGAGAGCGGCATCCAGATCCCGGCGGAGATGATCCATTATGGCATGACCAAGACCGCGCAACTGGCCGTATCACGCGGGATCGCCGAGACCTGTGCCGGCACGGGAGTCACCGTCAATGCGGTTTTGCCGGGACCGACGCATTCCGACGGCGTGGATGAATTTGTGAAACAATTGAGCGGCGGAAAGCCCTTTGGCGAATTTGAGAAAGAATTTTTCAAGAGCGTTCGCCCTAGTTCATTGATCAAGCGATTTGCGACGACTGAAGAGGTAGCTAACCTCGTCGTCTATGTCGCCAGCCCTTTATCTTCCGCCACCAACGGCGCTGCTTTGCGGGTGGATGGGGGAGTGGTGAAGGCGTGTTTTTAAGGTTGCCAACAGGCTTGTTCCTTACAAACTAAGCCATGCTCAATGACAAACAGGCAGGCATGGGATTTTCCAGATTATCGTTTGTTCTGGTTGGAATTTGTATTTGTTGCACTACGGCCCGCGCTCAACCGACCACAATCGCTTACGACGGCTTCAATTACTCGGCCGGCTCTCTGGCTGGAGACAACGGTGGAACGGGGTGGTCATCGGCATGGACGAACGATTACACAGCCGGCGCAACCTTCAATGTTAGTTCTGCCGGCATGACTTATCCCGGTTTGACGACGCTTGGAGGCAGTGTGGTTTGGGGGCCTGGTAACAATGGTATCAGTGAGGATTCGCGCACTCTTTCGGCGTTGTTCAACAGCGGTATCGTTTACCTTCAATTTCTCAGCCAATTCGGTTCGGGTAGCAGCGGGGGCGGCACTCCTAATATCCGTCTTTTCGATTCAGGAACTTTGACAGGCGGCTTTGGCAGCAATGGCGGCACGGATATGTCCATCCTCAATGCCTCGCTCAGCACGGGCGGCGCTTCGACGATCACAACACACAGTCTTACCTCTCTGAACCTGGTGGTTGCGCAAATCAATTATAATACTGATACCACAACGATGTGGGTGAACCCGGACCTCTCTACTTTTGACTACAATAATCCAACGTCGCCGGATGCCACATACACGGGATTGGCCCCGGTATTTAATGAAATTGCTCTTGATTCGAGAAACCCTGCCGATGTGGATGAAATAACCATCATGACCGTGCCGGAACCCGGTACTATGTTTTTATTTGTGATCAGCGCCATTGCCAGTCTTCTTTATGGGCGAAGCTTGAGTGGGAATCGCCAGGGTACCCTTTGATATATCTCCCGATCTTCCAAAATAAAAAGGCCCGGTGCAATCGCACCAGGCCTCACGCGCGGAACCAGATTATTATGGCAGCAAATGCGGCGTGTCAGTCAACGTGCTCAACGAGCAACTGACCTGCGGAGTCGCACCGACCGAGTAGGTCGTATAAGTGCCACCCGCCGGACATCCAGGAACGCTGCTGCTGGAGTTCAGCTTGATGTAAGCTGAAACGGTCGCCACGCCGCCGACGGACGTCCCCGTGGTCTGACCGTTCTCCAATGCCCATTCATTGATCGCGGCATCAATCTGCCGAAGGTTATTGATACAGGCGTTTTGTTGTGACTTTGAGCGAGCGCGGATGAAGTTGGGGATTGCGATAGCTGCCAGAAGGCCGATGATGGCCACGACAATCATGATTTCCACCAACGTGAAACCCGCCTTGCGCGTCTGTTTAACTGTTTTCATATGTTCCTTTTACTTGAATCGCGGTGTGAACATGCAACAGGCGGGTTAATGATAATGACGGAATTGTTCACTGATTGCCTATTGCGACCGCAACTGACCAGAACCATAGCATACATGATGCCAGCATTCAATGGGATAATTGTCCCATAAAAGTGGCATTAGTTTTTCGTAATATCCCCGGATTGTCCCAATATTGGGCGTAGTGCCCAAAAGCAGCCTTATTTCGGCGGGTTCTTACAGTCCGGCTGGACGCGGCAGAGTCGGGGAAAAAACATCATCTGCCGCAAATCCAGGCGGAAATAACAGATTGAGGGCTAAAAACGGACTGGAGGATTACAACCGGTTTTTGCCGGCGGCTTTTGCCTTCTTCCAACGGGCACGGGCGGCGGCGGCAATCTTCGCCTTGGCAGCGGCCGACATGGGCTTGCGCTTGCGCCTGGGTCTTCCTACAGGTGAGCTTCCAGAGCCGCCCAAAATCCGGTCCAGATCACTTTGAAGCTCCGAGATTTTGTCTTTTAGTTTCGCGGCCTGCCGCAGTTGTTTTGCAGATAGGTTTGTTATTGAACTCATAGAGCAACCACTAATAGCCTGCTTTAGAACTTAAACGCAATCCTTTTTGTTGTTTTTATGCGTAGGTAATCACCCTACATAAAGCTAGCTATAGATTCTCTACTGATTAACCTGTCTATTGCCAGCCGCAACCGAGCGCTTTGATCAGGTTTACGGCGGCGGTTAGCCGGGCGCCTCGCAATTCTACCGCGTTGCGTTGTTCATTCAAAGCGTCCGTTTCGGCAGTGGCTACGTCCAGATACGTTATCAATCCATCTTTGTAGCGGTTGTTGGCGATCTCCAGGGTTCGTTGCGATGAAGTTACCGCCTGGCTATCGGCCATTCCTTCAGCCGCGAGCAGTCGTTGCGCTGCCAGTTCGTCCTCCACTTCGCCAAATGCGCTCAACACCGTTTGCCGATAGTCGGCAACTGTTTCGTAATAAGCAGCATGCGCACCCGCCAGGTTGGCGCGATTAAAACCGCCCGTAAAGATCGGCAGCTCGATGGACGGGCCGACTGACCAAAGGCGGCTCGACCAGTTGAACCACGAACCGGCATCAACTGATTGAAATCCTGCCAGACCGTTGATGCGGACGGTTGGAAAAAATGCGGCGTCCGCCACGCCCACGTCTGCGTTCGCCGCCGCCATCCGGCGTTCGGCTGCCGCCACGTCGGGACGATGTTCCAGTAAATCACTCGGCAATTCGACGGGAACCTCCGGAACAACGACGCTGTTTGACGCAACGGCCGGCACATCGAAATCTACCGGCGATTGGCCGCACATGACGGCCAGCGCATGAAGCGCCTGCGCCCGGCGCAAGAGAATGTCCGGTTGTTGCGCCTCGGCATCGTGCAATTCCGTTGCCGCCTGGGAGACATCCAGGTCGGAGGCAATGCCGCCCTGACGCCGGTTTTGGGTCAGTTCCAATGAGCGGCGATAATCTTCGATCGTGTTGGTGACCACGTTGTACTCCACGTCGAGCGTTCGTAAGGTGAAATAATCGTCGGCCACCTCAGCGGCCACGTCGAGTTTGGCCGATTGCAAATCATCCGCGCCGGCCACGAAGCGCGCATGGGCCGCCTGCGATTCCCGCCGCACGCGTCCCCACAAATCGATTTCCCAACCGAGATAGAGCGGGGCGGTGAACGTGTTATAGGTCTTGCTCGAACCAGCCGCCTCGCCGTTCTGTGGTTGATTGACGCTCGTGCGCTGGCGGTTGATGTCACCGTTCGGCGTGCCACCCAGCGTCAGTTGCGGAAAAAATTGCGAACGCGTCTCCGTCAGCAATGCGCGCGCTTCTTCGAATCGCGCACCCGCCGCCGCCAGGTTTTGATTGTTCGTCAGGGCGAGCGTCTCCAGCCGGTCCAATCCGTCATCCTGGAAGAGTTGCCACCATTCGCCTCGCGGCAGGTCCGCCGAAGGTTCGGCGATTTTCCAGACCACGCCATTGGTTCCCGGCGCCGGTTCGGTGAATGCCTTTGGCGTCGGCTGGTTCGGCAATGCCACCGGTCGATGATAATTCGGCCCCACCGCGCAACCTGCTAAAACGAGGCCAAACGCAAAAAGAATGGTGACCGGATTTCTCATTGCATCGAATTGGTCCCCGCGGAAGGAGCGATTTGCACGCTCATGCCTTCAGCGATGGAATCGGGCGGGTTGTCGATGATCCGATCATTGGCCTCTACGCCGTCCAAAACTTCGATGGTATTTCCAAAATCGCGCCCCAGTTTTACCGATTTCAGATGCGCTGTGTCGTTGCTATTCACCACGGCCACCTGGGTGCCCTGCGCGCGGAAGATGATCGCGTTGTCGGAAACCGTCATCACTTTGGGCGCGGCGCTTTCATTGAACCGCACTTGCGCGTAACCACCCGAGAGGATTTTGCCGCCCGGATTGGGCAATTGCAATTCCACCTGCATGGTCCGTGTGGTCGGGTCCACCGCCTCGGCTGTGCGCGTTACTATGGCCTCGAACGTCCGGCCCGGAAGCTCCTGAAATGTCACCTGCGCTTTTTGATTGGTTGCAACTCCATAAATATATTGCTGCGGCACCTGGACATAGATGCGCAAGGGGTCCGTCTGCGCGATGCGAAACAGCTCCGGCCCGCTGTCGGCGGAGATCAATTGGCCGATGTCCGTATTGCGTTCGGTTACCACGCCGTCAAAAGGCGCGGTCACACAATCAAAGTTTTTGAGGTCCTGTAGCCGTTTCAGGTTCGCGCGCGCCGCTTCCACGTTCGCCTGTTGCAAATCATAGTCCGATTTCTTTTCGTCCGCTTCCTGCTCGCTCACACTGGATGTTTTGAGCAGTTCAGTCCAGCGATTGGCCGTGACTTTGGCGAGGTCGAGGGCGGCCTGGGCCTGGTCCACCTGGGCTTTGGCCTGGGCGAGTTGCTCGTCCAATTCCGGCGTTTCGATCTGAGCCAATGCCTGGCCGTTGGTGACATGGTCGCCGATGTCCACGTACCAGTCCTTCAAATAACCGCTGGCACGGGCATGGATCGATGCCTGGATGAACGCCTGCACATCCGCGGGCAGTGGAGTTCCCAGATCTGCCGCAGCGGGCACGGGTGAAATGACGGCCACGGAGCGGACCGTGGTGGCGCGCGCCTCCGCGATCAATTCATGGTGCGCCCACCAGCGCGGCACAAGCCCGATGACCAGGCCGATGATGATAAGGACGACGACGATCTCCGCGACCCGCCGCAACCGGATGGGTGGGGGAGGGGAGGACGATGGAGGTGCGGTTGAGCTCATGGCTTTAAATGTGGATTGTTTGCCACCGGCTTGTGATGCCGGTGCATAAAACTAAAAACGACCGGGACGAAAAATAATGTGGCGATCGTGGCAAAAATAAGACCGCCGATGACCGCGCGGCCCAGCGGGGCGTTCTGCTCGCCGCCTTCGCCCAGGCCCAGGCTCATCGGCGACATTCCGATGATCATGGCCAATGCCGTCATCAATACCGGGCGGATGCGGCTGAAGCCGGCTTCAAGGGCGGAGGTGACGGGGTCCAGTCCGCGGGCAAGATTTTCCCGCGCGAATGAAACGACCAGCACGGAATTGGCCGTGGCCACACCCATGCTCATGATGGCGCCCATCAACGCGGGCACACTCAAAGTGGTCTGGGTCAAAAACAATCCCCAGATGACGCCCGCCAGCGCGCCCGGCAGGGCGGTGATGATGATGAACGGGTCGAGCCAGCTCTGAAAATTCACTACCAACAAAAAATAAATCAAAATGATGGCCATCACGAGGCCCAGGCCCAGCCCGATATAACTTGTGCGCATCGTTTCAGCCTGTCCGCGCAGGCCAATACTGCTGCCCTGCGGCAGATCCTTTTTGATTTTATTGACGAGAGGCTGGATGTCGCCCAGGACAGCGCCCAGGTCGCGTCCATCCGCGCCGCCGTAAATGTCGATCACCGGGCTGACGTTGTAATGAGACACCACCGGCGGGATTTCAACACGCTTGAGGTCGGCCACGTTGGCCAGGATCTGGTTGCCGGAACGTCCCGCGCTGATGGGCATCGCATTGAGTTGTTGCAGGGAGTCGATGGCATATTGCGGCGTGCTGACGTTGATGAGGTACTGCACGCCGACGCTGGGATTGAGCCAGTAAGCCGGTTGCACCTGGCTGCTGCCGCTCAAGCTGAGCAGAACGGCGTTAGCCACGTTTTGATCGGTCAATCCGAACTCCGCGGCCTTGTCACGGTTCACTGAGATCTGGAACTGGGGCAGGTTGTTCGGCTGCTGCACGCGCACATCCACCGCGCCGGGAATTTTCTGGATCTCATCGGCCAGGCGCACCGCGATCTGGCGGTTGGCCGCCTGGTTGTTGCCCACAATCTGGATGTCATACGGCGCGGGCAGGCTGAAATTCAACGTCTGGCTGACGATGTCCGCCGGCAGAAAATAAAACATCACGCCGGGAAATTCACGCGCCAGTTCCTCGCGCAGTTCATGCACATATTTCTCCGTCGGCGCATGGCCGTGTTTGAGCGAGACGAGGACGTCCGCATCGCCCGGCCCGATGACGCCGCTCGTATTGTAGCTCAGGTTGATGGATGAATTGGGGATGCCGATGTTGTCCAAAACGCCGTTCAATTCATATCCGGGCACGACTTTGCGGATAGCGGCGTTGACTTCGCCGGCCAGTCGTTCCGTTTCTTCGATGCGCGTTCCGGTGGGCGCGCGGAAGTGCAGCAAAAATTGGCCCGTATCGACATCCGGGAAAAAGTTCTGGCCGAGTGCTTTCACCAGCACCCAGGAGCAGACACAAAACGCCAGAAAAAGCGGAACAAAAGTTCTCCGATGTTCAAAGCAACTGGAGAGCAGCGCGCGGTAACCGTTGCGAAAGCGCTCAAAGCCCGTCTCAAAGGCGCGCTGGAACCGCGCGAACGGCCGAATCCAAACCGGCGTCTTCGATTCATCAACATGTTCGCCGTGCAGGTTCACATTGCGGTACAACCACATCACCAACGTCGGCACCAGTGTGCGGGAAATCAGGTAGCTTGCCAGGATGGCGAACACGACCGCCTCGGCCAATGGGACGAACAAATAGCGCGCCACGCCTGTGAGAAAGAACATCGGCACGAACACGATGCAGATGCATAACGCCGAAACGAATGCCGGCAGCACGATCTCCATTGACCCTTTGAGGATCGATTCCTCCAACGGTTTGCCCGATGCCATATGGCGATGGATATTCTCGATCGTCACGGTCGCGTCATCTACCAGGATGCCTACCGCCAGTGCCAGTCCGCCCAACGTCATCAAATTGATCGTCTCGCCCAGGGCGCTCAGCGTGGCAATGGAGCAAAGCACCGCCAGTGGAATGGAAAGCGCAATGATGAATGTGCTCCGCCACGAACCCAGGAACAAAAGGATCATCGCCGCCGTCAGGCAGGCGGCGATCACACCTTCTTTGATGACCCCGCTGATGGCCGAACGTACGAACAAAGATTGGTCGGCAAATTCATGGACTTGCAAATCGGGATTGATCACGTGCACCGAATCCATGACACCGGGAAGGGCAGCTTTGACCCCTTTCACCACGTCCAATGTGGAGGCATTGCCGGCTTTCATGACTGTCAGCAGCGCGCCGCGCACGCCGTCCTGCCGCACCGCGTTCTGCTGCGGGGTGTATCCATCGTGCACTTCCGCCACATCGCTCAAATAGATCGTCGCGCCATTGACGACCTTGATCGGCAAATGGTTCAGGTCATCGATCAACTTTGCGTTGGTATCCACCGCCACGGAATATTCCGTCGGGCCGATCTTGGCTGTGCCGCTGGGAAGCACCAGATTTTGCGCATTGACGGCGGCGATGACGTCCTGCGCCTGGATATTTTTTGCCTTGAGCGCGGCGAGGTTAAGGTCCACCGCCACCACGCGATTTTTTCCGCCATACGGCCAGGGGATCATCGCGCCCTGCACGGTGGAGAGGCCGATGCGCACCTGGTTGGCGGCGGCATCGAATAATTCCTGCTCCGACATTTTCTGGCTGCTGAAACTATACTGGAGTACCGGGACCGTGGATGCGTTGTATTGGATGATCAACGGCGGTGTGATGCCCGGCGGCATCTGTTTCAACGCCGTTTGCGCCACCGCGGTGATCTGCGCCACCGCCGAATCGACCGAAGCATTCGGGCGAAGAAAGACTTTGATGACGCCGATGCCGTTGTAGGAAGTGGATTCAATGTGCTCGATGTTGTTTACCGTCACCGTCAACGCGCGCTCATTGACAAAAACGATGCGCTGCTCCATCGCCTTGGGGTCCAGGCCCGAATATTGCCAGATGATGCTGACGACGGGGATGTTGATGGACGGGAAAATGTCCGTCGGCATCCGGAACAGGATGAACGGTGTCAGGAGAAACAGCAGCAACGCCGCCACGACGAACGTGTACGGGCGGCGCAGCGCTAGAAGTACGATCCACATATCATGTCATTCCATTAAACGTAACGCGCCGGAGACTGTATAACGCCTCCCGTCGTGTAACAACAATTTGCCTTCATTTCCAACCATATTGCCGGATAGTAAATAACTGTTTAGTCAACAATGCGCGTCAAAGCATTCAAAAATTCTTGTTCATTTATGCGGACAATGCGTGGGCGCCAATGATGTCCATCACGGCAGGTTCCAATTCATCCAGCACTTTAAGGTTATTGTGTATTTTAGCGTAAAGCAAAAGACCAAGCGCTGTTGAATAAATCCGCTTCGCCCCGGCCTGCGGCTCGATTGAGATCAATTCCTCCCGTTGCGCGTCGCGCAGCGCGCTCTCCACGTAGCGCAGGTTTCGGTCCACCAGTTCCTGGGCTTTGGCGCGGATCTTTTCATCCTGCGTCGCTAATTCGGTTCCGAGGCTTGCGTAAGGACAACCGCAGACGTGGCCATACTGCGCGGCCTTTCGTTTCTGGCGTTCACACACATATTTGCACCACAATTCGATCCGTTCCAAAGGCGGCAGTTGAGGCGAGAAGATCCGGTCCAACTCTGGTTGTTTCTCCCGCCAATGCTCTTCATACGCTGCTATCGCCAGATCGGACTTGGAGGGAAAGAAATGATAAAAACTGCCCTTGTTCACGCGCGCGCGCGCGCAGATGTGGTCCACGCTCACCGAACCGTAACTCTGGTTCCAGATCAGGTCGAACGCCACTTGCAGCAGCTTTTCTCTGGCATCACTGGGTCTTCCCATAAATATTTTATAATCTTCGCGGTCTCCTGTTTTAAAACCCGAAGCAGAGATAGAATACAATTCTTGACTGATTAGTCAAATGATTATTCGAAGAGATTGAGGCGATTTTGAGCGGGCTGTTATTGTGTCACCTGCACCGCATCAATTTCGACCTGGTTGGTCTGACCGATGGTCGCCGTGCCCGTGATACGCGAATTTGACGATTGCTGCTGGTTTTGCTGTTGAGCCGGTCCGATGCTCCCGGTCACGGTTGCGGCATTGCTGCCATTTTCAGTAATGCTGAAATTTTGCGCATTTCCCGCCGGGATAGGAATCGCTGACAAGCTGCCTTCAAACACCACGGTCTGTTGAGAGGAGCGATTCACTCCGGTCACGCGGAAGGGGACGCCCTCAGTGGAAGATTGAAAGTTTTGATTGTTGACTTGCCCCATCATTCGCCTGGCCGCAAACGTGGTTTGAACCGGCTCATTCTGGAAGGAATCTTTCGCGGCCAATACAGAACCTGCATAGACCGAGCCGTCGCTGTCCACTACGCGGATCTCATTGCCGTTTTGCAACAATTGAAAATTCGCAAGCACCGGCGTCTGGATCTGGCTGAGGCCTTTTCCCACCTTGTCGGTCTGAATTTGTTGATCCACCGCCAACGAATGCTGCGGGGCTTTGTTCCGATAAAATACCGCCTGTGCCTGTTGGCCGGGAGGAACTATTTCGGGGGCAGCGGCCGGCGCAGGCATAGAGGCGGCCGACCTGCTGCCTCCAAATCCACCGATCCGACCTGCGCCTGCAGGTTGCGGCGCGGCTTCTGATAATGTGCTGGCACTTTCTTCCACAGGAAGAGCCGCCGTATCTGCCGCAGCCGGTTGCATAGTGGGTATGCCCTCGGCCTTAGTCATTGGAGCTACCCTTTCGTGGTTCATTGCCAACTGGTTGGGCATGTCCTGGGTTTTCTTCGCAAATTCTTCAGGCGTTTCCATATCGACATGGCCATCGGCGAACAGCACCGCACGTCCACTTTTTTCTTCGGACGAATAAGCGAGCACAGCGTTGGTTTGCAGGTCATCCAATGTTTCGCCTCCGGCGACATAGGTGAAGGGTTTGCCGTTTCTGGGATCGGTGAGAACTTCGCGATCGCGCAATTCATTCGTCAGATCATCCAGCGTTGCCGGTAATTTGCCATTATTGTTTCCAGCTTCGTTCTGCATCGCCAGGCTGATTTCTTTCAGGTTGTTTTCAGTGGATGCGCTCTGCGATTTGTGCTTGGCCAGATTGAGCGCCGGCACAAAGAGGATGGCGCAAAAGAAAATGATCAGGGCAAATCCGGCCAGCCACGACCATTCCTGGCGCAGTAACTGCCACAGCGTGAGCGCGGACTCTTCCGGCGGGCGCGGCATCCGGGCCACTTCGCTTTGCAAAAGGCGTCGCGTTGCCGGATGAAGCTTCAATGGCTCCCCGGCATCCGCGCGCCGCTTTTTGGCGAACGCGCGCAGCCATTTCTCAATTTTTCGTTCCGGTTCCATGCTCAACCAGGTGTTGGACGGGAAAAGGTTTGTTTTTCCCGTGTAAAAATTTTATTCACGATCTCTTCCAGGCGGTCCAGGCACTTGCTCAACCGTGAACTGACCGTCTTGGGGTTCAGATTTAATGTCGCGCTGAGTTCTTCGTAACTCAAATCCGCGAAATATCGCAATTCAATGATTTCGCGGCAGGGTGCTTCGAGTTGACCGAGTGATTGATGCACCAGCGCCATCTGCTCGTGGCTCATCAGCATTTCATCTGGCGTGGGCAGATTGCCCGGCGGGTCCGGCGGCGGTTCGTTCTCCGGGTCCGTGGCTGACAGGGACAACGTCACCTGGCCTCCGCCGCGCTTGGCCGCGGTCCGTTTTTCCATGAAATCCCGCGATTTGTTGATCGCGATCCGGAACAGCCACGTCTGGAATTGGCTGTCGCCATTGAAGGTTTCGATGTTTTTGATGACCGAGAGGAATACATCCTGGCAGATCTCCTCCGCGTCCTCGCGCGTGAGGTCCGGGGAAAGCTGGAAGACAAATCGCCCCGCCGCGGCGTAATGCAGGTCGAACAATTCATCCCATGCATCCGCTTCACCCTGGCGGCAACGCGCCAGCAGATCCGCTTCCGAATTCATCTGCCCCAAATCTATTTCAACCACGCCCCCGTGAACAGGATTTCCTTGGGAGCATTTTCACAGGAACTCCGTCTGACTGGGTGTGAACAGCGAACTGAATTGAACCAAATTGAACCCTGGAGTTGCCATGAATAAAATAATTTTCGTCCTGCCCGTTTGCTTATTGCTGGGCTTTAATCTCGTCGCCGCGCCCAAAACTGATGCTCCGGCCTCCCTGGTTTACCAACACATCAATTACGATGGCAAATTGTCGGATGACGAAGCGCGGTTTGTTTTGGACGTGGAGGCCGAATCGACCGGCAAAAGTTCCGCGCCCCTGTTGCAAGGAGACGTTGCCCTCCTGACTCCCGATTTGCCGGCGGCCTTGAGGATCGTTCGTGATGACAAGGGGTATTCTCTCGTGGCCGACCGCGCGGGCCATTTTAAATTCCAATTGACCCTCGTGGCGAAGATTCAACGCGCCGAACCGTGGAACCAGATTTCGTTTGATGGTCCCGCCGCAACGATCGCATCCGTCACCGCCCAGGCCACCGGCGCGGATACCGAAGTGCAGTTGCTGGATGGCACGTTGCTCGAATCCACCAGGACCAACGGCATGTCACGGGCCACGGGTTTTCTTGGCGTGGACAAAACGGTGGCGTTGCGCTGGCAATCCCAGGGCGCGCAAGTCACTCATCAGGCGCTCTTCACTGTCGATTCCACGATCACCGCGCAGGTCACGCCGACCATCGTCAAGTACCAGGGCAAGTTTCATTATGACATGGTCCAGGGCAGCGCGGCGGAATTGGCTTTTAAACTGCCCGCCGGCCAGACGCTGACCAGCCTGGATGGTCCGGAGATCCGTGATTGGCATTTGGCCACGGACGGCGATCATCAAATCCTCACCGCCACGTTCATCAAGCCCATCGATAATTCCTACGACCTGACCATCAATTCCGAGCAGCCTGTCGGTGGCGCAAAGGTGTCGCTCACTCCGCCCGAGCCGTTGAAAGCGGATCGGGAATCGGGCCTGCTGACCATTTCCGCCCAGGACGAACAAGTGGAAGTGTCCGCGCCTGCCAATGTGCGCCAGGTGAACGCCTCGGGCGATGCCATCGCCGCTTATCAATTCGATGCGCGACCGCTCGCGCTCGCGCTGGCGCTCAAGCCCATTGTGCCCGACATCACCGCCACTGACCGCGTGAACGTCCAACTGGAAGAAGCGCGGTTGGTCGTGTCACACGCTCTCACGCTGGACGTCGAGAAAAGCGGCATCTACACCCTTGAATTGTCTCCGCAACCGGAATTCGCGGTCGCGGACGTACATGGCGACGGCATCGAAGACTGGAATGTTGTGAATGGCAAAATCCAGATCGATTTTTCGGCGCGTGTCCTCGGTTCACACCAGTTGAACGTGCAACTGGAACGGCCGCTCAAAACTTTTCCCTCTCAAATCAACATTGCGCCGCTGGCTGTCACCGGCGCGGAAAAACAGACAGCCCAGATCGGAGTCGCAGCCTCGCCCGGCATCCAGTTGCGCACCGGTAACCTTGCGGGTCTGCGCGAAATCCCGGTCAATCATTTGGCCGACCAATCGAATGAGATCCTCGCTTACGATGCCGGCCAGCCGGATTGGCAATTGTCCATCGCCCCCGAAAAGCTGGCTCCACGCGTCGTCGCCGACGTTTTCAATCTCGTAACCATCGGCGATGGGATTGTCGGCGGCAGCGCGACTATCCGGTACGGCATCGTGAACCAGGGCGTCCAGGAATTGAAAGTCCGCGTGCCGGCGAATTTCAAGAACGTGGATTTTACGGGAGCCAATATCCGCAGTAAAAATCAATCGGGCGATGTCTGGACGATCGAGTTACAGGACAAAGCCTGGGGCGGCTACACCCTTGTGCTGACCTACGATTATCAGTTCGATGCCGGGAACAGCAGCCTGCCCGTCGGCGGCATCCATGTTTTAGAGGTTGAGCGCGAAACCGGGTCCATCGCCATGACGACGGCTTCCAGCCTTCAACTTACTCCCCGCGCTTCCGGCGATACCTTGCGTCGTATTGATGAGACAGAACTCTCGGATGCCGATCGCTCGTTCATCAGCCGGCCAGTGGTGCTCGCCTATCAATACAGCGGTGACCAATATGATTTGGCCATGGACGTGCAGCGGTTCGAGCAACAGCCGGTGCTCGAAGCTATTGCCGACCGCACCCAGATCACGTCCGTGCTGACCGGTGACGGCGAAATGCTGACCCAGGCGTCGTTCATGGTGAAAAACAATGAGAAGCAATTTCAACGTTTCCAATTGCCGGAAAATTCGAAATTGTGGAGCTGTTACGTCAACAACCAGCCCGCCAAACCGGAAACCGACGGCGACTGGGTGTTGGTGCCCCTGCCGCGTGACGCTGATCGCGACCAGGTGTTTGCCGTGGATATCATGTACGCGCAGACAAATGGCGGGCTTGGCTCGATGTTCGGAAAACAGATCGCGTTGTCCGCCCCGCGCACGGACGTGCCAAACACCTATGCCGAGTGGCAATTGTTCGTGCCGCCATCGTACCGCCTCTCGCACTTCGGCGGCAGCATGAGTGTGGCCGAGGGGACCACTTATGAATTGGTTGATGCCTGGGAAAAATTCCTTTCGTTCTATGGCGCAGTCCTGCGCGAGGCCGGCGGCGCGATCCTCTTCATGGGAATGCTGGCTTTTCTCGTCCTTGCGCTCGTCGTTTCTGCCGTCCGGCGCGGTTGGAATGGTGTCGTCACCTTGCTCGCCGTCATGGCCATCCTCGCCGTGTTGGGTGCCATGCTTTTGCCTGCCCTGGCCAGCGCCAAACGGAGAGCGCAACGTATTAATTCAGTCAACAATCTCAAAGAAATCGGGTTGGCGGCGAAGATTTTTGCCGGCGATCATAATGACCGGCTTCCGGTCTCGTATAATGAGATGAAAGATGAGATGGGGACGGACAAAATCATTTATGATACCGAAACCGGGCAGCCTTTTACTTATCTCGGCGGGGGAATGTCCATGGACAGTCTCCGACCCGATTCCGTGCTGGCTTACAGCTCCATCTTCAATGGCCATTGCGAGGTGCTCTATGCCGACGGCAGTGTCTCGCAAATTTCTGATTCGGAATTTGCCGCTCTCTCACAACGCGGCCTGGTGCAATTGACCGCGCCGCAAGAAGTGGCCGAAAGCCAGCGCGAGGCCATAACGAAAGGAGAGGAGCAGGCGACTGTGTCCGCAGTTTCTGGTTCAACTTTCGCATCCCGTGGTGGCGGCGGCTTTGGCGGGTTTAGTGGCAAAGCAATAAATGGTGCTCCTGTTATGCAACAACCGGCTCTTGCCAACGGCATGATGACACCCGTACCGGGTATGCCACCGACCGCCAGTGGTATTCGGCCCATCCATATTGAGCTGCCGCAGACCGGCCAGCCGTTTTTATTCACCAAAGTTCTCAACCTTGGCGATGAGCCGCTCTCGATCCGAGCCTGGGTCATGCCGTTCCATACCTTTGAAGCGTTACAGATGGCCTGGCAAACCGTGGTTTTCATCTTTGGTCTGGGGCTCTGGTGGATGCAATGGCGCAATCCAAACCGCAGCAGCCTGCTTCTGACCATTGCCCTCGTCATGGTCTTCGGTTCGGTCTGCAGTTTGCTCGTTGAACATCGTGCGCTTCATGACGCGCTCATTGTTGGTTTCCCTGTCGTTACCTTAGCCATTATTTCGTTAGCCATTTGGAAATACTGGCCGCGCGGGCAGAAGAACGAAGCCCCTGAATTACCTCCAACCCTTGAAACTCCGCCGGCGGGAACCGCGCCCGCCGCGGTAGCCGTCATTGTATTGCTGGCATTGGGAATGAGTAGCGCGTCGGCTGCCAATCCCCCTCGCACAAACGATGTCTTGACCACCATGTCCATCGTCTCCGCGGATTATTCCGGCGTTGTGAATGATCGCGTCGCATTGCTCGATGCCAAATTGCATCTCTCCGCCGTTCACCCTGGCCAGTCGATACGGGTTTTTCGCGATGACGTGGCTGTGCAGCAATTTACCGTCATCAATGGCAAAGCCGAATTGGTTCGAAGAAATAATAATTTAAGAGTCAAGTTGGACAGCCTCACCGCGACCGTGGAGATCAAAATGCTTGTGAAGCTGGCGGGCGACGTCACCAAACGCCATCTTGCCTTCGCCATTCCACCGGCTCTTTCCAGCCAGGTGCAACTCACGCTCGACGAACCCGGCGCTGACGTCGATTTTCCGACTGCCATTTCGTACCACCGCGATTTGACGGGAGGCAAAACCCGCATCGAAGCCGTCATCGGTTCGGCAGACCATATTGATTTGTCCTGGACGCCTCGCATGCAACGGGCCGAGGAGATCGCCGCCACCGTCTTTTGCCAGAACAATTCTCTCGTCGCTTTCAGCGGCAATATCCTGGATATCGATTCAACGATGGATTACCAGGTCACCCAGGGCGAAATGCGGCAGGCGCGCCTGAGCGTGCCCGCGGGGCAAAAAGTATTGCGCGTGGATGGCGCCGGAATCCGTTCCTGGGAGATCAAAGAGGAAAATGGCCAGCAGATGATCCTGATTGATCTGTTGAAAGGCGTCTCATCCAACTGGCGACTCACCGTCGAGACTGAAAAAACGCTCGACTCACTGCCCGTGAGCGAACCCATCACCATCCCATGCGCTTTGGATGTGCAACGGGAAAGCGGGCTGGTGGCATTGCGTGGCAATGAGGAACTGGGTTTGACGGTCGAATCCACTTCAGGATTGCAGCGGGTCGATGCCGCTGAATTCTCGAGAGCGGTTTCCGGGGCGGGGGACCTGTCCAGCGTTTTCCAATTCGCAAAACTAGAATTCGTTTTGCAGGTCCGGGCCGAGGCCATCCAGCCTGAGATCGAAGCTGTGACCCGGAATTATTTCACAGTGAGCAGCGAGAATGTTTCTCTTTCCGCCGCGATCGACTACACGATCAAGCGGGCTGGTGTTTTTACGCTGCAAGCGACAGTCCCTGACGGCTATCGCGTGAACGATGTCGAGGGGAACAGCATCCAGCAATGGACGGAAAACGACCAGGCCGGCGCGCGTGTCTTGAATGTGGCGCTCAAAGATCGCACCAGTGGTGATTATACTTTGACCCTGCAACTGACTCGTGACTTGAAAAAACTCTCCGACTCGCTTGCTTTCTCGGGAGTAGTTCCACTCGGCATACAGAAACTGATGGGTTTTGTCGCCGTTGCCGCATCGCCGGGTGTTGCCGTCAATACCCGGTCATCCGATGGATTGACCGAAATTCCCGCCGCCTCGTTGCCGGACTATTCCGCGCCAGCCAGTACCAGTGCGGTGCTGGCGTATAAATTCATTTCACCGTCGCCCGGTTCCGCGCCATGGAATTTATCCGTCGCCACCGAATCTGTTGCTGCCTGGGTCCGCGCAGAAGTTGTGAACTCGTTCACGCTTTCTGACTCGCTCGAGAGCGGGCACGCCGTCGTGCGATATGACATCGCCAATGCGCCGGTCAAAGAATTGGTCGTGCAGGTGCCGGACACTTTTCGCGACGTGGAGATCACCGGCGCCAACATCCGAAGCCGGGAACAGGATGGAACCACCTGGCGCATTGAGTTGCAAAGCCCCGCTCTCAGCTCATACACGCTTGCCGTTTCCTGGGACCAGCCGTTGTCCGGCAAAGCGGGTGTCATGCAATTGGCCGGTGTCTCGGCCTTGAACGTCGAACGTGAAACGGGTCTGCTGGCCATATCAGCCAAACCACCTCTCCAGGTAGATGAGTCCGCCATGTCCGATTTGCAGCGTGTGGACATCGGCGATTTTCCCGATTGGGCGGGTACTCAGGACAGTTCCGCCGTGTTGGCCTATCGCTACATTCATCCAGGATATAAACTTGCACTGAATGTCCATCGCCTGGATGAAGCTGAAGTATTGCAGGCCATGATCGAAAGCGCGCAATTCACCAGCGTTGTGGCAGAAGACGGCCAGACGATGACTGAGATGACGCTCTCTTTGGAAAACAATGGCCGGCAATTTCTCGAAGTGGCCATGCCTCCGGGTATTTCGTCAAATGGTGTCTGGTCTGCGTTTGTCGCCGGCCAGGCTGTCCGCCCCAGTTGGCGCAATGGCAAACTTCTTCTCCCCATCCAGCAGTCCGCGGGAGACGACGGGGCGTTGTCAGTAGAAGTGACTTATGTCGGCGCGAATCCGTTTCCGCGTGCCCATGGCGAGGTTGGCTTTGCTTCGCCACAATTTGACGTGCCGTTGAAAAATGCCCGCTGGGAGGTTTATCTGCCGCCGGATTATGATTACAAAAATTTTTCCGGCACGATGACCCGCGAAGTGTCTTCCGAAGCCGAGGCGGGGACGTCGAGTTTTTCCAGTCTGGAATACTCCAGCATGGAACAGACCAACAATTTTACCGCCCAGATCGAAGCACGGCGCGATATCAGTGAGGTTCAGCGTCAATTGTCCCTGGGCGATGTCCGCGCTGCCAATGAAAGTTTCAATCGCGCCAAAGCGCAGGTTTATGCCGATAAAAAAGACCTCGATCTGGCCGGGCTTCAACAAAGTGTGCAAACCGCCGCCGCGAGCAATCTTATCAGGGCCCAAAATGATTTTGCCCAGGCCAATTCGTCTTCCCTCGCCGCAAGTGATGTCGCCGGACAGATGGCCGTCCCGGCAACTCAATACGACGATGCCACCGCCGGTGAACAATGGTCGAAATTGCAACAGGCCCAGGAGATCAACTCCGCCACCATCCAGCCTTTGCATGTTAACCTGCCCGTGCGCGGACAACATTTTGCGTTCACCCAGGTCCTGCAGACCGAAACCGGACGCCCGCTGGAGATTGGATTCTTTGCGACGAATAACAAAATCATCCACTGGCCCATGCGGATTGTGACCCTGGCCTCGGCTTTCCTTTCTCTCTGGGCTGCTGTCGCCGTCATTTCGTATCTGGCTGCGCGACGCATCCACTCCGCGGCTTGATTTGTTCGCGGAGAAACGAGCGGCGATCAAATCCAGAAAATGCTCCTGGTATTAACGCCTGACGCCGATAACTGTAAGACGATAATGGGCTGGTTGAATTCGGAGAATAAGCGGCCATGGCCGTGAAAATTGATGTATGGAATGCCAGAGCCAAGCTTGATGGATTATCCTATTACGGTGTTTCCGAATTTCGGCTTGATGTTTTTTTTGCTGTGGCTCATTTATTACGCATTAGTCGAACGTTTATGAAACACTACTACTTATTGGTGCTGGCAATTTTGCTGGTGGCCATTTCTGATATGCGCGGGCAAGAGAGCAGATCGCCGGGCGATAAAGAGCTTCAAAGAAAATTGACAGGAACGTGGGTTACAGCGTGGGGAAACAACATGATCACAACGAACGTGATTGCCGCCGACGGCAGTTATGTTTCGCAGATCACCGGTCCCAATGGCGGCAGGGCGAGGTATGAGGGGACTTTCCTGGTCACCAATGGCATTGTGTATGGAAAAGCAATATTTGAAAAACAGCCGGTGACGATGCGCCTGCATATCATCCAGTTGGACAGCCACGAGTTGATATGGAGTAATGATGTCATGGCCACTCCGATAACGTTCCACAAGGTCGGAAAATAACGCGCGCTGAAGTTGGCGATATATTCAAGCAATGCTTCGCCGTTTGCCCCTTGACTTCATGATTTGAACCCTTGACAGTCCCCTTGTGTTCGTCCGCATTGGAAAAGTCTTTGTCACCGTTGCGCTGGTGATCATTCTCGGCGGCCACTGGGCTTTGCTCCAGACCGTTGCCTGGACGACGATGCTTGCAGGCAACCTGCAGGCCAACTCCTTCCACGATGCCGTCGCCAAAACATTCGATGGCAAATATCCGTGTCCGCTCTGCCGGGCCATCGCCGCCGGCAAACAATCCGAAAAGAAAAGCACGTTCGCCCCGGCCCAGAAGCTGGAATTTCCGTTATGCAAAGAGACGATCGTTTTGATCGCTCCTTCCAGGTTTGATGTTTTTCCCCCGGTTAATTCTTCTCTGACATCCGTCCTCCAAAAGCCGCCGACGCCTCCGCCGCGCGGTCTCTTCGTCTAAATCCACAGTTGTTGCCCGCATATTGCTGTGTGGGTGAATTGTTTTCTTAACCCGGGAGCGTTGTCGCGTTCCCGCAACTTAGATTTAAAATGAAGAAAAAAAATAGTTTTGTTGTTTTGAAACGCAGAAGCAGCTTATTGGCTGTTTCCGGTATGGTTGGTGTGGTCAGCGGGCTTGGGATAGGTCATGTACCGGCGCATGGATTTGAAGGTGATTATTTCTTTCCGCCGACCATCGCCACCGATGACCCATTTGCCACGGACGAATTGTCATTGCCTTCCGTCTCTTATCTCAAGAGCGATGGTGTGGCCACCACCGACCTCGGGTTCGAGTTCGACAAGGAAATCTTTCCCAAATTCGCGCTCGGCATCTCTGGCGATTATCTCTACCAAAAACCCGACGGCATGCCGTCCGTTTCCGGTTGGGATGATTTCAGGATGAGCGCAAAGTATCAGCTCTGGGAAAATCCGGCGCATCAGGCCATTTTTTCCGTCGGCGGGGAATGGCAGATCGGCGGCAGCGGAAGCAAACAGGTCGGCGCAGACACGGCGAATGTCTTTACGCCAACGATTTATTTCGGCAAAGCGTTTGGCGATCTGTCTGACAAATTGCGCTACGCCCGGCCATTTGCCATCACTGGCACTCTCGGTGAAGATATCCCAACCAGTTATGAGCCGAATAATTTGAATTGGGGCTTCGCCCTCGAGTACAGCCTGCCTTACCTGCAATCGAACGTTAAAGACATTGGCTTGCCACAACCGTTCAGCAAAATGATTCCGCTCGTGGAGTTTTCTTTTACCAGCCCCGAAAATCGCGGCGGCGGTCAAACCACCGGCACCATCAACCCCGGCGTCCTTTATGAAACTAAATATTTTCAGGTCGGCGCCGAGGCCATCATTCCTGCCAATAGGGCATCCGGAAGCCGTGTCGGAGCGATCATCCAACTGCAAATCTTCATTGACGACATTTTGCCGAAGGTTTTCGGCCATCCTGTCTTCTTCAATAAATGAAAATTCACAATGATATGAAAACTATTCCGTTCAAACGTACAAGTCTGGTTGCGGTTCTGTTCCTGATCCTCCAATCCCACGCCTGGGCACATGCCTTTCTCGATCATGCCGACCCCAAAGTCGGAAGCACCATTATCGGTTCGCCGGCTGAAGTGAAAACCTGGTTTACCCAGGAACTCGAACCCGCGTTCAGCTCGCTCCAGGTCATGGATGCGCAGGGCAGGGAAGTGGACAAGAAAGACATGCACCTGGATGAAAAAGACAAAAAGTTAATGATCGTCTCGTTGCCGCCGCTTCCCGCCGGCACGTACACGGTCAACTGGCAGGCTGTCTCAGTGGATACGCACCATACGCAGGGCTATTTCGAGTTCACCGTAAAATAAACCAAGAGCAGACATGATCGACGAATATCTCATCCTGGCGCGGGCCGTTCATTTCGCCGTGTGCCTGCTCTTCTTTGGCTTGAGCGCCTTCGACCGTCTCGTGGCGGCTTCAATCTTTCGCAGCGGCAGGATTGAAGCTGCCGATTACTGGCAATCGCGTCTGCGCCTCTTCAACCTCGTTTTGCTTCCGCTTATCCTGATCTCCGGCATAGGCTGGTTCATCCTGGTGGCTATTAATATGAGTGGCCAACCGCTTCAACTATCGCTCCTCAAAACCGTTTGGTCCCAGACTCAATTCGGAACCATTTCAGAAATCCGGCTCTTCGCGTGGATTGCCGCCATGGTTGTCGGGATTGCCATGTTTTATTTCAAGTCGTGGGAAGGTTTGTCAAAAAACATTGCCTGGCTCCAATTCCTCCTGGGTGGTCTCTTGCTTGGCAGTCTCGCGTGGGTTGGGCACGGACAGGAAGACTCGCGGTGGCATCTGGGCGTCGATGTTTTGCATCTGCTCATGGCCGGGCTTTGGCCGACGGGCCTGTTGCCTTTTGCTATTCTCCTGCGGCGATTGCGTCAGGCAGGAGGTCCCATCGTCGTTCTTTTCGTGCGACGCTTTTCTGCGTTGAGCCTGGCCAGTGTTTCGCTACTGGCCCTCACCGGCATCATCAATGCCTGTTATCTGGTCGGCTCGTTTTCGGATTTGGTTGAACAGCCCTACGGACGATGGTTGTTGGTGAAGGTCTCGCTGTTTGTGATCGCTGTCGCCATCGGGGCCGTGAACCTCTTCCATCTCAAACCAAAATTGTCTGCGACGGATTCCACCACGCAGACCAGGGAGATGGCCGTAGCTCAACTGCAATTCAACGTCCAAACGGAATTGCTCCTGGGCATCGCCATCGTGATCATTGTGGCTGTCCTGGGGATCCTGCCGCCGTAGAGGCGGTGATGGGATTAATGCGAGCCGTTGCCGAAAAACAGCGGCTTCAAATGGCGGTCGTAAAGATTTCCGGTGACGTTTTTGGCGACAAATGCTTCGTGCCGGTCCAGCGCGTCCAGATAGCGTTCATCCATCTGCGCGGCGATCTTGTATCCCACGTGGATCAACTGTCTCATGCTGGGATTGTATGCCTTGTTCTTCTGGTCATGGCGCAACGCTGAAACAAACTGCTCTGAAGTCCATCCATCGACGGTCTCTTTCGTCGGCAATTTTTTCCGGTCCACGTCGATCACTGTCGCATAAGGCGCGCAAAGTTCGTCCACGTGGCTGATGGCCCCGGCATAGATTTCTTTGGCCACCGCCAACCCGTCGCCACCCGCTTCAGCCAGGCCGATGACCTCTTCCAGCCACGTCGTGCCCGCGGTCTTGATGTGCAGGCCGGCATCGAACCGGGCCAGCGCGTGACGGATGGGCGCGTAGATGGAAAATTTGTCGCTGCCCGAATGCACGCTCAATTTCAAATTCTTCGGCAACTCATAATGATTGGTCACGTACTGGAGCACGGCCAGGTCATCATTGAATTCTTTTTCGAATTGCGCCACGTTCCCGGAATAATCCACGCCCTTGTTGAAACGGCCCGTGAATTTCGGGGCGATCGTCTGCACGGGGATCTTCGCATCCGCCACCGCGGCCAGGATGACCAACAATTCCACCGGCGTCTGCGGGCTGTCTGTCTCGTCCATCGAGACTTCGGTGATGAAATTCGCCGCGCCTTTGGTTTTGGCGATGTGTTTGTAGATCTGTTCGGCGTCCTGGACGGCCAGGAGATATTTTCCGGCGATGCGCTCGACGTCCGCGCGGGAGATCTGGAACGGCCGGTCGATCATCGGGATCCGGATTTCACCCGTGAGTTCCGGATGACGGTCCGCGAATTTCTTGATGTCCTCCGGCTTCGCCGGTTTGCCGATGGAGTCGGCCACGTCAATCGTGTAAAAATCAGAGTGGGGGATGAACCGGTCCACCGTCTCGAGTCGGATATGATCGGCGTCCACGTGATAGCTGCGCGTCCAACCCAGCTTTTGGATCGCGACATCCGCCGCCGAGCGCGTGCTCGAAGGCTCGGAGCCGATGATCATGTGCTCGCGGTTGGATTTATTCCACACGGGGACGATCTTGACGCCGCCCGCGGCGGCCATCATGCACGCGCGCAATTGCGCCTGCGCCTGGCGTCCGAACCGGTCGCCCAGGCCGAAGGAAAATTTTTCTAAGGTCAATTTACCGTTACTGCTCATATCTGGAATTTGCTAGCCTCCAACATAACATGTGGCGGGACATTCAAGAACCTCTACGCCTGCAAACTTAATTGAATATTCTGCACCGTCCCTGGTGATGCAAAATCCTATGATTACCGTCTTTCTCTTTTAAGATATTGATTTCATGGTACGCATCCCGGCTGGGTCAGGGTTGGTCCGGGATATTGGCGCGCCATTTCACATATTGATCCTGCGCCTGTTTGGGAAAGTTGTTATACCAGTTATAACCGCGCTGCCGTTCCTTTGAAATCTCACTTAAAGTATCATGAATGGTTTTATCGCGATCTCCGAAAATGGGACGGTCAGCGCCGATCTCAGTATAGCGCGGCCAGAGAGGCCCGGCTCCGGGCGCGCTCACCAAAGCGCGCCCATCAGGTGAGGACCGGAAGGCCATGCCGTAAATCGCGGTCTTTTTGAACCAGGCCGCCGCGCCGTCTACCGAGGCGATGATCGCCGGGTCCGGTTTGGGCAGGGACATAAAAAATTGCATTATCGCGGCGCTTTCAGAACTGCATTCCGAGGGCATCTCGTAATTGCGACCGGACGCCGGAGCCAGATTGAGAGCGTTGTGTTGCTGGCACCACACGGTCGGTTTTCCGTCCACGACAATTTGCGTTGCCAGGGTGCATTGGATGCCGCGCTCCAGGCTGGCGGCGGCAAGGCGGCGTGTTTTCGCCGGGACAAAGGCAAATTCATTTTCACCTTGGCTGATGTCGCGCAATAACTGCATGACATGGAGCATCGCGCCGTCGTTGTAAGTAATAGTATCATGATAACCGCCCTGAAGCGGCCAGACCTGGGGCCAGCCGCCGTTGGGAAACTGCGCGGCAAGAATATAATCCACGCCGCGCAGGAATGACTTCCGCCATTTTCTGGCCTGCTGCGGGGAACCGTGCGCGGCGACCCTGGCCAAAAAATACATCTCGGTGGTCGTGGCATCGTTATCGAACGTGCCCACATAATTCCAATTTGTATCGCGGGGCAGATCGAAATCATCGGGAGTGGTGAAGCGGTTAAGATTGTTTGGCGCGAAGTGCTCGCCGCGCGCTCTGGGATGGCGGGAGAAGTTGAGGTTTTTGCTCCAGCCTCCAGCCGGGGTCTGGAAGGAAACCACATTGTCTGCCAGGAACTGCGCATTGCTGGCGCCGTACCAGGCCGGGTCGCGGTTGAGTGGAAGGCTGAAAACTGAGCCACCTGAAGGTGGAATGAGGGGCTTCTTAAGATTCATCTGTTTCATTTCCCGGTGAAGAAAGTCCTGGTCCGCCTGCCTTTGGCGGTCCGAGCGATCTAGATATTTTTTCCAGGCCCATTGTTGCGCCTTTGGCAGGGTCGCGATCGTTTTGTACGTGATCTCCTGGGCCGGGGTGTTGGTGCCGATGATGGCGGCCGGCAAAGCCGGAGCCGCCAGCAAGGCGGCGATTATTGCGAGATAAAATCGTTTCATGCGGGTTGAGTGAATAATGCCTTTGTGTTGCCGGCTCCGTAAACGTCAAAAAGTGTCAATTCGCGTCCATTGGCGTCACATGTATAGTGTAAAAAAGGTTCAGAAAGGTTCGCTTTTTTGCGATTGGATGTTTCCGGGAGACAATGCGTTTGAGTAAAAGGCCGGTTTATTCCGTTTAAGTTTGAGGCAGTAGTTGAGAGGAATTTGAGTTGAGAGACTACAGCGAATAGGTCCTTACGTTTAACTAAACGCAATTTCGCGTAAGTTCGCGTAACTTTGCGTAAGGGGCTGGAACACCAGCCTTCGCCAAGGCTACGGACGGCGGGGGAGGGAACAGATTTGAAACCACGGATGAACACGGTCTGTATATCTAATTCAGATTTCAATAAACTAGCGAAAACCATTGATATTACAATGCAAATTCGCTCTAACTCGTCACTATTTTCGGTAACTTTCTGCTGCTTTCGCTGACACTTTTACTGACAGTTGTCGGCTGCTGGTAAAAGTAACCAAGAGTGCGAAGTGATGAAAAATTGCCGTTGCCGATTACAACGTGGTCAATCAATTCCAATTTCAAAAGCTGACCGGCGCGGATGAGGTCGCGGGTCACTTTGATGTCTGCCTCTGACGGGGTGCTTTCACCGCTTGGGTGGTTGTGCATGACAATCACGGCACTTGCGGCGGCGATGATGGCGAGCCGAAATACTTCGCGGGGATGCACCAAAATGGTGTCCATCGTGCCGATGGAAACAAGCTGGTGGCCTTTGACGCGCTTGCGCGTGTTAAGTAACAGCACGGCCAAACATTCACAGTCGGGGTTAAAATGCGGATGGGTGCGCGGTGGCTTGCCACGCTGAAAGCGAGCGGCTGCTTGTGCCTCTTGGACGGCGGGGAAAATGAGAAAATGCGCATAAAACGTCGTTTTTAAGATGAAACGCCATTTTGTTTGTTTATGTAAGATATTTTAAGTTGCACTTTGACATAAAATATGCAAACTTATCTCATATGATACACAGCATCATCATAGAAAACTTCTTTTCGGTGGCCGACAGTCAGGAATTGAATTTCCGGGTGCCTGCCAACGCGCCGGATTTGGGCTGCTTCCGCGATTCGCGGGCCGTTCCCGGTCAGCGTTTGCCGCTGATCGTCGGCATTTACGGGCCAAACGCCTCTGGCAAGTCCACCGTGCTACGCGCCATTTCCACAACCGCATGGTTTGTGCAGCATAGTTTTACCCTGCCGCCCAACAATGCCATTCCGTTTTTTAATCCGTATGCACACAACAACTGGTGGAATCTTCCGACGAAAATTGTCATCGAATATGACGGCCAGCTTGGTGAAAACGCGGCTCCTGCGGTGTTTCGATATGAGTTGCACATTGCCAATGAGCCAAACAAGTTCGGCAGCGAGGTTAATTATGAATCGCTGTCCTATGCGCCGCATGGAAAATTCCGCAGGATTTTTGAACGGCATCAGCAAAAATTCACCTTTGGTAAGGAGTTCGGCATAACCGGCGGCGATTCTCGCATTCAAAGCATCCGCGCAAATGCGAGCGTCATTAGCACGCTGGCGCAGCTTAACCATAAAATTTCCAGCGATTTCATTTTGTCGCTGCGTGGATTGCAAACCAACATCTTCGGTCTGGACAAGGCGAATGGCGGACTCAACAACGCCCTGACGTTCTATGCGCAAAGCCCCGACTATTTAAAGCGTTTGAACCGTGAACTGAGCCGCCTTGATTTGGGTCTTGAAGAAATGAAAATTCATCCCGGAAACAACGGCCCTATTGCGACATTCAAGCACTTTGGTCTGGATTGCGACATTGTTCTAGCGCAGGAATCAATGGGGACGCGGCGGTTTATCGAGATTTTTCCACTACTGCAATTTGTTTTGGATAACGGCGGTGTTGCGGTGATTGATGAAATGGACACCGACATTCATCCCTTGCTGGTGCCTGAATTATTCCGCTGGTTTTATGACAAGGAGCGCAATCCAAAGGGTGCGCAACTTCTATTCACGGCGCACAATCCGGCGATTCTCGACCAACTGGAAAAAGAGCAGGTATTTTTTTCCGAAAAGCCGGGTGGCAAACCCACGCGTATTTATGGCGCAAGAGAGATCAAGGGGCTTCGCCGCGAGCCGAGCCTGATGAGAAAATATCTCTCCGGCGAGCTTGGGGCCGTGCCACACATCGGCTGACGTATGGCTGCGCAAACCATAAAAAAACGAACGCGGTTCTTTGTCGCTGTCGAAGGTGAAAGCGAACAATCCTTCCTCGTTTGGCTGCAAGTGCTGGCGCAAGGGGAACTGCACATTCATCTTGATGACGTGCTGCTCGGCGGCGGCGGTTTCAAATCAATGCTTGAAAAGGCTGTAAGACACCACGCCAGAGGGTGCAAAATTTCAGGGGCATACAAAGACCGTTTTCTCATCGTGGATGCGGATCGTGCGCAGCAAGGTGACTGGTCAATTGAAAAATTGAAAGCCGAAGCGGCGAAACACAAATTCACAGTTTGCGTTCAAAGCCCAAACCATGAAGGTCTGTTGCTGCGAATGATGCCCGGCATGGAGCGTGAAATACCCGATGCAGCATCATCGGAAACAAAATTAAAAAACCGTTGGCCGAATTATCAGAAGCCGGTGAACGCGCACGCGCTTGGGCGGCAATTTTCAGTTGATGATCTCTTGCGGGTTGCCCGCATTGATGCGGATTTGGGAGACTTCCTGAAAAAAATCGGACTGATGGCTAGTGTAGTGTCTCATAAATAACTGGCATTATAAGCGCCGCAGGGTATTCTTCCCTCATGCCACGACATGCGCCGCCCGTGAACTTGACGGAAACTGATCGTTTGGAGCTGGAGCGCTGGGTGGCGGCGCACCGCACCC
>DASXYX010000086.1:0-29775 GCA_036502245.1 Verrucomicrobiia bacterium | reverse complement strand
CAACACTTTGCAAATTTTGAGCGTGAACGCTTTTCAGCAAGAACCTCTCCTTCAGGTGCTTAGCAACTCCGAACCGCAAATGCCCGATGGCAACCCTCACAACCAGTTGGTGTTCAATTATTAATACCCGGACAGTAGTGAGTTTCTCTGCCTTCTCTGTTATCTCTGTTTCCTCCTGTTAAATTTTTCCGATTGATTATGGAGTAGCAGGCGCAAGATCGTTTGCCAGCGGACAATCTTTCAATTGCTTTATCCCTTCAATGACGCACCCCGCATTGATTGTGGCTCCAGCCCGGGTCGTGTGCTGGAAATCGGCAAAACATTTGGCCGCTTGCTGCTGGCCGAGCGCGTCGTATTGATTCGCGGCCAGGGTGTTGAGATCGATGAAGAGTGCGCCGCTGGCTTTGGCGGCATCAGCGGCCAATTGCGCGTACCCGTCAAAGCCGCGCTTGATCTTGCCGTTGATCCAGGTATCGCGGGGAACGGGCGAACAGATGATCGCCGTCGCGCCTTTGGCCTGCGCTTCTTTCACGTCCTGCCGCAAGTACCAGCCGTACGTGTGGATGGTTTCGGCCTTGGCGCCGGTGCCGACGATTACCACTTCATCGCCGCCGCCATTGATCGTAGTGCGATCGGGATAACTGTCCGAATTTTTTGTGTCGTTATGGCCGAACATGATAAGGACGAAATCACCGGGTTGCATACGATCAAGGTTGGTTGCCCACAAACCTTCCATCCGATAGCTGCGGCTGCTGCGTCCGCCCGCGCCTTCAATATACACGTGGATTTTGGCCGGATCGAACAACGGCGCAATTTCGTAACCCATTCCATACGGGCCATGATCGCCGGGTGGTGTGCCGGTCTTCATGATCGAATCACCGATGAGAAACAGGGCGGGATGAAGCGTGGGTGCCGGCGTGGGCATGGTCGGTTTCACCGGTGCCGTCGTGTCCTGCGCGCGCGCCATGATGGTTGAAAGTGTCAAAACAGAGATAAACAGGATCAATGTGCGAAAGATGCGCAGATAATTTTTCATAAGAGATTTCACATCTTCGGGCTTTTTAGCAAAAAAGCAGCATCTAATTTGTGCACGCTTGTGTGAAATAAATGCCAGTAAAGGATTTTGATTTTGTCTGGCCCGCGATGGTAGATCCGGGGAGCGCGCCCGCCTCGGGCGCCGTTTGACGCGCCCTCGCGTCAAACATCTTTGTTATCTTGGTTTTCTTCTGTTGAATTCTCTTTTTTCTTTTCCCTCTATTTGCTCCGGTTCAAATTTTGTTTGTGTTCGTTGCGAATATTAGGCACACCGTTTTGATGGACATCAAAAATCTGAATGAGGTCGCGCCGTTCACTACCAAAGACGGCTCGGAGATCCGGGAACTGCTGGCGCACCGCAATTCCGCCATTCGCAACCAAAGCCTCGCTGAAGCCTGTTTGCCTGCCGACGGCAGCACGCAGGAACATTATCATGTCAAAACCGAAGAAATCTATTACCTCACCCATGGCTCGGGACGCATTCGCATCGATGGCGAAATTCGCGAAGTCAAAGTGGGCGATGCCATTGCGATTTTGCCGGGGCAAAAGCACAAACTTTGGAATACCGGCAAGGAAACCCTTCGATTATTATGCTGTTGCGCTCCTGCCTACGAACATGAGGATACAGTGATCACTGAGGCAAGTGCCGGAAGTTGAATAGGACAAACCAGAAGCAAAAAATTATGGATACCAAAATCATCAATGAAGTGGCCCGCAAAACGCTGGCCGGCACCATCTCGTTTCCTGAAGTTGTCGGCCAACTGCTGGCAACCGGTGTGGAATATTATCATGTGGATTATGCCGGCATGAGAAAAACCTTCTACAACGCCGAAGGTGAAATGGTGGCGACGCCGATTGACTACGAAGGGCTTCCGCCCGTGGCCCCTGAATTCTCTTTGGAAGGGATCAAGGCCGACATCCTGGACAGTCAGCGCAATAACCAGAAATATCGCGACTTCACCCGGCGGGCCATGGAAGCTGGCGTGCAGGGGTACTTCGCGTTTCTCCGTGGCAAACGCGTGACCTACTTCGGACGCCAGGGCGACCAGCACATCGAATGGTTCCCCGGTGCGCAACCCGCGCTTCCCAAATAAAGATTTCACGACAATCAAAAAAGCCGCCGGATTTCTCCAGCGGCTTTGCGAAAGGTATTTGATCCGTGTTTATCTGTGTCCATCCATGGTTAATAAGCAGCCTGCGCGCCCTTCGTGGAATGCTTCTTCATCCACGGCATCATTGAGCGCAGCTTCGAACCGACTTTCTCGATGGAATGTTTCTCGCCCTTCTTGAGCAGCGAATTGTATTTCTTGTAGCCACCCTTGTATTCAGACACCCAGTTCTTCGCGAACTTGCCGGTCTGGATGTCCTTGAGCGCAGCTTTCATCCGTTTCTTCACGCTGGCATCGATGATTTTGGGGCCAACACTGACGTCGCCCCACTTGGCCGTCTCGGAGATCGAGAAACGCATACCGCTGATGCCCGATTCGTTCATCAGATCGGCGATGAGCTTTAGCTCATGCAAACATTCGAAGTACGCCATCTCCGGTGAGTAACCGGCTTCGACGAGCGTCTCATATCCGGCTTGCACCAGCGCGCTCGCGCCGCCGCAGAGGACGGTCTGTTCACCGAACAGGTCGGTTTCAGTCTCTTCCTTGAAATTGGTTTCGAGGACGCCGGCACGGGTGCCGCCGATGCCTTTGGCCCAGGCGAGCGCGATGGCTTTCGCCGTCTTGCCGCCCTGGTACACCGCGATGAGGCTCGGCACGCCTTTGCCTTCCACATATTGGCGGCGAACCGTATGGCCGGGACCTTTGGGTGCCACCATGATGATGTTCACATTCTTTGGCGGAACGATGGTCTTGAAATGGATGGAGAAACCATGCGCGAAAAGCAGGGTCTTGCCGGGTTTGAGGTTCGGCTTGATGTCTTTCTCGTAGGCAGCCGGTTGTTTGGTGTCCGGCAGCGAGACAAAGATCACGTCGGCGCGGCGCACTGCTTCGGCGGTCGTGACGACTTGAAAGCCTTTTTCCTTTGCCACAGGGATGGATTTGCTGCCTTCGTAGAGGCCGATGATGACGCGCAAACCGCTGTCCTTGAGATTGAGCGCGTGCGCGTGGCCTTGCGAGCCAAAGCCGAGCACAGCGAGGGTTTTATTCTTTAACACGCCCAGGTCGGCGTCTTTGTCGGTATAGATTTTTGCCATAAAATTAAATGAAACGGATGAAAAGCCTAACAGTTGCAAGCCTCGTGGTCAATTCAGAAGGGAATGAGGGCGCTGACACTTCTGGTGTCCGGCGTCATATTCTGCCATCCTGTCCCTGTGTCGAATTCCATTGCCATCGTCGGACGCCCTAATGTTGGAAAGTCCGCTCTGTTCAATCGCATCGCCGGCCGGCGTATTGCGATCGTTCACGACCAGCCGGGCGTGACGCGCGACCGTGTCACCGCCGAGGCCGAATGGTATGGCAAGAGCTTTACCCTCGTGGACACCGGCGGCATCGGCCTCTTGCGCGGCGAAAAATCGAACGACGTCATCGTGAAAGCAGCCGTGGAGCAAGTGGAACTGGCCATCGAATCCGCCGAAGTCATCATTCTCGTTGTCAACGTGCAGGAAGGCATCGTGCCTCTCGACCGCGAGGTCGCCAAAAAACTCCATGCCAGCGGCAAGACCGTTGTGGTGGCGGTCAATAAAGTAGACAACGACCGGGCGGAAAAAGGACTCAACGAATTCGCCGAAATGGGTTTCGACAAACTCATTCCCGTCAGCGCCATTCACGGCATGGGCGTCGAGAACTTGATGAATGCAGCAACGGCCTTTTTACCCGCAGATTCATTGCCGTCTCCCTCCGAAACCCCAGACCCCGAATCCCAGACGCCAGACCCAGGCGCAAGACCCCAGATCCAAGGTCCTTTGAAGCTGGCCATCGTGGGCCGGCCGAACGTCGGCAAATCTTCCATCATCAACGCGCTCACCCAATCACAACGCGTTATCGTCTCGCCCATTCCCGGCACCACGCGCGATGCCATTGACGTGCCGTTTGAGATCGAGACCGACGGCGTGCGCCAAAAATATATTTTGATCGACACCGCAGGCATCCGTAAAACGCGCAGCATCGGTGATTCAGTCGAGTTTTTCAGCGTGCAGCGCTCCGAGGATTCCATTGCGCGATGCGACATTGTGATTTTGGTTTTGGACGCCGACGCCGGCATCACCGAACAGGATAAAAAGATCGCCGACCGCATCGTGGAAAACCGCCGGGCCTGCATCGTGGTCGTCAACAAATGGGACTTGTACGAAGAAGTCGTGCGCAAAGCGCGTGAAGAAGAGATTCAACGCCGTGAAAAGAAACAACGCCGTGAAGGGCAGGACAAGGAAATGTCCACGCTCATGGAATTCGGCGCGTGGGTGCAGAAAAAATTATTCTTCCTCGATTACGCGCCGGTGATCTTCACCTCGGCCAAATCCGGTTTTCACCTCGAGCGTTTGCTGGAAGCGGTCCGCTACGTGGCCTCGCAATTGCAGAAGAAGATCCCTACGGCCATCTTGAACCGGACCCTGCATGACGCCGTGGAACGCCGCCAGCCCATCAGTTCCGCCGGGCATCGCCTGAAATTCTTTTACGCCACGCAGGTGCGCCAGGCGCCGCCGACATTTTTGATGTTCGTGAACCGGGATGAGTTGTTCTCTGAACAATATAAAAAATATCTCGCGGGTGAAATGCGCAAGGCGTTTGGATACGAAGGCTGCCCGATCGTCCTCGCGCCGAAGGCGCGTCCCAAGACAGTGGAACCGGTGCGCAAATTCAAGCCGCGCGGGAAATCTGGGAAGCCTCTCTCAAAGGAAAAGAATCGAAGACGCCGGCATTAGGGTATTTTTTAATACCGCTCTCAAATCCGTGGCCCACGGCTTGTCAAGCGGTGTCACCGAAATTTTTCAAAATTAATGTCTTGAGAAAAATCGTGAACCGGCCGATAAAGGGGTTAGAAATTAATTTGCTCTTTGAACTGAGAACAGCTTGAAAAAGCTCTCAACATTTTCCCTGCCCTGTACGTGATTCGCAACAGTCCTTGAACCGTAGTTATACGAATCCCTGGAATGAGTTTTGGTGGTGGCCGACATGCCTTTACTGGAAGTCGAAAGCCCTCTTGCGAGTTCCCTTGTTGCAAAACAAGTTCAAAGGATCTAGTAGCACACGGCAATGGCGGGGTAATTAATCGCTCCAGCCCGCATCCGTGCGGGCTTTTTTGCTTTGGGCATCCTGTGTGCCGGTGTTAATTTCTCTTCATGCCGCGCGATGATTTGTTCTCCACCCCGGTTGCCAGCCAATCGGAGGAATCTTCCGCACCCGCGCCAGAAAAGTCGTTGCGCAATCAGCCGCTCGCCGCGCGCATGCGCCCCCGCTCGCTCGATGAATTTGTCGGCCAGACTCATATCCTCGCGCCGGGCCAGTTGTTGCGCCGCGCCATCGAGGCCGACCGCATCCAGTCCCTCATTTTTTTTGGCCCGCCCGGCACCGGCAAAACCTCGCTGGCCCAGATCATTGCGCGCCAGACCAAAAGCAAATTCGAGCGTTTGAGCGGCGTGGAATCCAACGTGGCCGACATGCGCCGCGTCCTTTCCGCGGCCTCGAACCGCCTGCAAAATACCGGCGCCTCCACCATCCTGTTCATCGACGAGATCCATCGCTTCAACAAATCGCAGCAGGACGTATTGCTCCCCGATGTCGAAAGCGGCGTCGTAAAACTCATCGGCGCAACGACGCATAATCCATTTTTCTTCGTCAATTCGCCGCTCGTCTCCCGCTCGCAGATCTTCGAACTGCGCCCGCTGACGGAAGAAGACCTCTTTTCCCTGCTACAACGCGCGTTGAAAGATGAAGAACGCGGCCTGGGTTACCTGAAAATCAAGGCCGATGAAAATGCCCTGCGCCATCTGGCGAAAATTTCCGACGGCGACGCGCGAAAAACCTTGGGCGCGCTGGAGATCGCCGCTCTCACCACTCCGCCCGCTCAGGACGGCATCGTTCATATCAGCCTCTCTGTCGCGGAGCAAAGCATCCAGAAAAAAGCCGTCGTGTATGACGATGAGGACGCGCATTACGATACGATTTCAGCGTTCATCAAGTCCATGCGCGGCAGCGATCCCGATGCGGCGTTGTATTGGCTGGCCAAGATGGTGCATGCCGGCGAAGACCCGCGGTTCATTGCGCGCCGCATCGTCATCCACGCTGCCGAAGACGTGGGGTTGGCGGACCCGATGGCTCTGGTATTGGCGAACGCCGCATTCCAGGCGGCGGAATTCATCGGCTGGCCCGAAGCGCGAATACCGCTGGCCGAGGCGACGATTTACATCGCCACAGCTCCCAAGAGCAACAGCACTGTCGCGGCGATCGGCGCGGCGATGAGCGACGTGGAATCAGGCCGGACCCTGGAAGTGCCAAAACATTTGAAGGACACGCACTACAAAGGCGCGGAACGGCTCGGTCATGGTGAAGGCTACAAATACGCCCATGATTACGAGGGCCATTTTGTGCCGCAGGATTATCTGGGCGTGGATAAGATTTACTACCAGCCGACTGAGCAAGGCGTGGAGAAGAAGATCAAGGACCGGCTGGAAAAATGGCGCGCCCTGGCCAAAGCGGCGAGGGAAGGACAAAAAGAAAACGGCGGAAAATGAGCGAGCCGATCACAAAAGCCACTCTCCGGAAACAAGTTTCCGCCGCGCTCAAGCAACTCTCGCCGGAGAAACGCAAAGCCAACTCTGAAAAGATCCGCACAAGACTCCAGGAGCACGTCTCGTTTCACCAGGCTAATGCCATCCTTTTTTTTGCGCCGCTGCCGGAAGAAGTGGATGTCTGGCCTCTTTTGGAGGAAACCGTTAATAGTGGAAAGATCGTCGCCTTGCCATGCTTTGACGCGGACGCGCAGGTGTACAAATCGCGTCGCGTCAAAAACCTTCATGTGGAGATTTTATCCGGCCAATTCGGTGTGCGCGAACCGTCCATCAGTTGCATTGAGATGCCGCTGGAAGATTTGGATATGGTCCTGGTCCCTGGAGTCGCCTTTGATTTGCGCGGCAACCGATTGGGACGCGGAAAAGGTTTTTACGACCGCTTATTGCAGAATTTTCACGGAAAAAAGATCGGCATCGCTTTTGAGGAACAGATCGTAGATGTCGTCCCTTCGGAGAGCCTGGACGTCAGGATGAATGTGGTGTTGACGCCGACACGGACGATTGAGGTCGCTTGATTTGAGCGTTCTATTGATGCTGCTCGTTTTGGATCGGCATGCCGCCTTCCCAGCCTTGCGGCGCATTCCAGGGACGGGCGGAATCGTTGCCGGGCTGAGTGGTTTTACAACCTGTGACCCCCAGAAGAATTCCCGCCAATGCGATAAACAAAATCAGATGACCGGCACCGGCTTTCATATTACGAAGCAGGATGGGCGGGCGTGGCCAAATCGCCTTCATAAACATCGCCCAATTTCCAACCCGGCATGACGTTGGCGATGCAGCGGTTTTTCTGCACACTGCGAACAATGACTTTGGCCACCAACTTGCCGTCGCGGCTGACGAGCATTTCGCCATCCTGCAGGACGCCCTGGTCATCACCGACATCCAGGATGACAAAATCCCACTTGGGATCAACGACAAGGACACGGCCTTCCAAGTTGGCAGGAAGGGTGACGGTAACCTCACCATTACCGATCAACTCTTTGATTTGATTGTTCAAGCGCGCCACTGTGCGATTCAAAACAGCCTTTTCCTCCGTGATAGCAGTAATCTCATCGTTGTCAGTTTTGATATCGTTGACCAATTGTTCGACTTGTGGCGCAGTCTCGCCGGTAGCTTTGTAAGCAGCCAATTGGCCCTGGGCATCGTCACGCTGGGCGGTGACTTTGGTCAATTGATCGGACAAATCATCCGCGCGCTTTTGCTGGGCGGCGGCGGTATCTTCGGCTTTTTTCTGGGCAGCCTGAGAATCGGCGAGCTGCTGCTTGGTGTCATCCAATTCGGATTTGGTTTTGGCCAAATCGTGCTTGGTGGTGGTCAGTTGGTTGAAAGTGTCGGTGTATTGCCCGTGCCAGGTATCGCGTTGCGACTGGAGCATGGTCACTTTGCCTCTTATCACTACCCCGTTCACGACAGCCGCCGCGAGGGCTGCGATAATGGCAACAAATAAACTAATGCGAATCAACATGGCCTGATGAATTGTGTTTGTATTAAACTAGCTGCGCGCACCAACTGTGTCAATGCGCTTCGGAAATAACATTTATATTTTGGCCGCCGATGAAACTCAACCATAATCTGCATCTGGGATACAGTAGTAATATCCATCGGGGCCAAAACTGGCGGGAAACGCTGGATTCGCTTGAAAAATACACCCTGGCCGTGCGGGATAAAATCCTGCCACACGGCTGGTTTGGGATCGGTTTGCGCCTGAGCGCAGGCGCGGCCGTAGAATTATCTGAACGCAACACGCTTCTCGCGTTCCAGCGCTGGCTCGAAAAACACAACTGCTACATTTTCACCATCAACGGTTTTCCCTACGGCCAATTCCATGGCGCGCGGGTGAAGGAACAGGTCTATCAGCCGGATTGGACGTCGCCCGGGCGGCTGGAGTACACCAACATGCTCTTCGACCTGCTCGGGGAATTGGTGCCTGCCGGAGTCGAGGGTAGTGTCAGTACGCTTCCCGGTTCATTCAAAGAATTTATCAATTCCGAATCACAGGAGAAGGCCATGCGCCAAAACCTTTGGCGATGTCTCGAACATATCGAACGCGTCAGTAAACGATCAGGACGGAAGCTTCACCTGGGGCTTGAGCCTGAGCCGCTTTGCTATTTGGAAAATACCCGGGAGACGATCGCATTCTTTGAGCAGATGCGCGAAGACCGGCCGGGCGATCTGCGGTTGAATGAATTTCTCGGCGTCAATTACGACTGTTGCCATTTTGCCGTCGAGTACGAGGAGCCGGAGGTGGCTCTGGCCGCTTTTCAGGAAGAGGGCATCCGGATCAGCAAACTGCACCTGAGTTCCGCGCTCAAAACGACCGCCACGAATGAGGCCCGCGCCGTCCTGGCAAAATTTTCCGACGACGTTTATTTGCACCAGGTCATCGCGCGCGAAAACGGGAAGTTGAAATTCTACCGCGATTTGCCAGATGCGCTGGTCGGGGGTTCGAATCTCAAGACGCAAGACGCAAAACTTGCTGAATGGCGCATCCATTTTCATGTGCCGCTCCATGCGCCTGCCGCCTCGCCATTGGAAAACACCAACGACCATTTGCTTGGCGTGATGGATCTGCTGGGCCGGAACCCGAAGTTATGCCCGCATTTGGAGATGGAAACCTATACGTGGGAAGTCTTGCCGCCGGAACTCAAATCGCAGAACGTCGTTGACCAGCTTGCGGCGGAGTATCAATGGACGCTGGCCCGGCTTGCTGAGCGCGGGCTTTGTTGAAATAGAGGCTCATTAAGTTCATGCTGGAATTGTGGCGTCCACGGACTTATTCGCCCCCGGCCGGTTGGCAAAGAAGCGCATCAAAAAAGTTTTTAGCATTCTTCCCGCCGGGACTTCAAAGTATTTCCGACTGAGCATTGAACAGATGATCGTCCCCGCCACAAACAGAATTCCGCAGGTGAGCGGAGGTAATGCCACGATTTGGCGGCCTATCAGACTGCTCAAGCCGTGCCACAGGATGGCAGATGTCATCAGCAAACTGCCTGGTATCAGGTAGATTGAATAAGAGGCGTCTCCGAGCGAGACCAGCCATTTGGGCCAACGCACCTGGTAATCCAAGTCGATGTGTGTGAAGATTCCCACCAGACAAATGGTGAATCCTCCCCAAATGAACGTGCGATCCATGCCTAAAACCGGATTATTCAAGATGGACCAATGGACGCCCAAATCTTGTGTGCGCTGGGCAAAATAAAGCAGAACCGGGCATGCCACACCCATCATATAAAATATGCCTTTGCCTATCGAATTTCGGTAATAGAACAGCAAACAGCCTGCGCAAAATTCCAACGTGATCGGATGGAATAAAAAGTTCAATAGGCCGCATCCAATGGTAGGCATAAGCAGTATTTTTGCCACCACGGCCACGGCTAACAGGCATGGCAACCGGATTCCGGCCAAAGCGCCGCCGGAATATCGCATTATGCAGGCGAAACAAAAATAAAACCATATCTCGAAAGACAAGGTCCAGCCATTGACCAAAATCGGGCCGATAAATTCCCTGCCATTGAAGAGCGGAATAAATGCAAAAGTATTGAATATCTGGCGCCAGGAAAAGGGCATGGCCCCTCCGTGAACCTTGACCGATATGACCGCCTCCACAAGAGAATATGCGGATAACGCAAAATAAAGCGGCACAATCCGGGCGACACGCGAAGAAATAAAGGCACGCCAGTCATATTCCAGCTTCGATCCGGTCATGGCGATGACAAACCCGCTGATGACAAAGAAAATATCCACCCCAATGGCGCCCAGATTGGTCGCCAGCCAGGGTTGCCCGGTTAAACTTTCTTTCGAAAGACCGAGGTCGTATTTCATATGAGACCACAGAACCAATAGCGCAGCCACGGCCCGCAAGATCTGTATGCCTTCCAGTTTTTTTTGCGTATTGGGGAGAGACATCTGTACGATGCCCACGCTACACGCAAATGAAGAGCAGGCAAGATGAAACTTGGCTGCTGAAACCGGCGCGGGACTTGTCTTTTTTGCATCGAGGGCAATGAAGCATTATGGACTAAATTATCATTTATGTTTGAGGCCGATGGTTTATAGTGCCCGCCCGTTTCGTCCGTCAGATGAGACGGATCGAACCATAAATGCCACCCGCACTGCGAACATTGCTCGTTTTGGGCCGCGTCTCCAATTTGCCAACCGTTTGGTCAAATTGCGTGGCCGGCTGGTGGCTTTCGGGCGGCGGCAACGTATGGAAACTCCCGCTCCTCCTGCTCGGCGCCAGCTCGCTTTATACCGCTGGAATGTTTTTGAACGACGCGTTCGACGTCCAGTTCGACCGGCAACGTCGCTCATCGCGTCCGATCCCGTCCGGGGCCATCGCCCTGGACCGTGTTTGGATCTGGGGCTGGAGCCTCCTGGCCGTCGGCATTCTGCTCTTGATTTTTTGCGGGAAAAGTGCGGGAGCCCTCGCGGTCATCCTCGCCGTTTGCATCGTTCTTTATGACATCGTCCACAAAGCGGTCACCGCGTCGCCCTGGCTGATGGGCCTGTGCCGCTTCTGGGTGTATGTCATCGCGGGAACCACTGGTGTCGGCGGTCTGAACGGCTATCCCGTCTGGTGTGGAATGGCGCTGGCATTTTATATCGTGGGCTTGAGCTATGTGGCCCGGCGCGAGAGCTACCGGGGGCCGGTGCCGTATTGGCCATTGATTTTTCTGGCCGTTCCAGTCCTTCTCGCCGCCACCATGAACGTGGGTGAAGACCGGAAACAAGCGCTGCTCCTGGCGCTGATCCCCATCTTATGGACTGCGCGTTGCGTGCGGACCATCTTTGAGCGAAATGAAGTGAACGTGGGCCAGGTCGTTTCGGGGCTGCTGGCAGGGATTGTGTTTGTAGATTGGCTCGCCGTGGCCCCCCAATGCCCACGCGAATTGAGCGTGGTCTTCCTCGCCCTGTTCGGCGCAACCTACCTGCTGCAAAAGTTCGTGCCGGCGACGTGAGTAAATGTTCAGGACCGGCCCATCATCCACCGATTAAAATACCTTAACCTGGGTTCGAGTTTTTGGAAAAATCATCTAACACCTTTTCCAGCTTTTGAAATGTTTCCTCCAGCCGCAGGACCAGCGGTGACATCTTCTGCCAATCCAGGTCAAACGAATACGCGTTACGGAACACATGACGGAAACGCAGATATTCATTTAACGAGTCATGCAATTCTTCCGGCAACAAGGCAGGACGCTGCGCTGTGGGGGATTTCATGCGTAATAACAATTCGCGATGCCATGAATCGCCCGTCACCGGTTCTCCGTCCAATTCGACGGCGGCGCGTTTGAAAATATTTTCAACGCCGGTGTAAAACGAATGGAGCAGAGCTGCCAATGCGGAGAGTTCAATTTCTGTCGGGGCGGTGGTGCGGCATTTGACGAGGAGTTCACGCATTCCTAAAACCAGGCGTTGCAACTGTTCGCGTTCCGTTGCCTGCTGCTTGCGGAATTTATCCCACGCGGACGAGTTCATTCTCGGTGCGAAGGTAGCGGGTGAACGGCGTGCTTTTATCCAGGTCGATCAAATCCACGGAACGTCCAATTAAATCGCTGACCCGTGCTCCCATGCGATAGAAAAGCGATGGGGGCAGGCCGGAAACCGCCAGATCAAGGTCGGATGCAGCACTGGCCGTTGTACTGGCTGCGGACCCAAAAACGTAGATTTCACGCGCACCGGCGGCTTTGAGCTCGGCAGCAGCGCGTTGAATTAGGATGTCGGTTTCGTTGCTCACGGTCTTCTTTGACTTTGCCTCTTTTAAGGCTGAAAGTCAAAGTTTCCATACCATACTTTTGATATGCGTGGATTGAGTGCTCTGCCAAATTCAGACAACAATTTCTCTTCCAAACCGTTCTTGAACAACAGGCATTTCCCTGATAGGCTAAACATTCTCTATGAGCGATGAGGCTCCCAAACTGACACATAACGAAGATATCAAGGCGGCCATCCCCACGGTGGCCGGCACGATCGCCGCGACGATTGCCGATGGCGCCGCGGACCATTTTTCCCATGATGATTACGAATTTCTGAAATTCCACGGCTGCTACCAGCAGGACGACCGCGACCTGCGCAAGACCGAGAAGAAATATATCATGATGGTGCGCAGCCGCGTCCCCGGCGGCGTCATGACGGCGAACCAGTGGAAGACTTTTGACCAATTGTCCGCGGATCATGGCAACAACACGTTGCGCATCACCACGCGGCAGACCATCCAGTTTCACGGCATCCTCAAGCAGAATTTGCGGGCCGTCATCAAAGGCATCAATGATTCGTTGTTGTCCACCCTGGCTGCCTGTGGCGATGTGAACCGCAATGTTCTCGCGCCGCCCACGCCTGCTTATACGAAAGCGCGTGATGAGGTGTATGCGGATTGCAAAACTGTTGCCTTTGCCCTCGCGCCACAAACCCAGGCGTATCATGCCATCTGGATCGAAGGCGTGCAGTTGAACCTGGATGCTGACGAGAACAAGAATTTCACCGACACGCTCTACGGCAAATCCTATCTGCCGCGAAAGTTCAAGGTAGCCTTCGCCATCCCGCCCTCCAACGACGTCGATGTTTTCACCAATGACGTCGGGTTCATCGCCATCGTCGAGAATGACAAGTTGGTTGGCTACAACGTCGCTGTTGGCGGCGGCATGGGCCGCAACCACGGCAATGTGCAGACTTTTCCCCGCCTGGCCGATGTTCTTGGTTTTCTCCCGCGCGAGAAGCTGGTCGATGTGGCAAAAGCGGTTGTGGGTGTCCATCGCGATTTCGGCGATCGCACGAACCGCAAGCATGCCCGCCTGAAATACGTTATCGAAGAGCGCGGTGTGGATTGGGCGCGCGCAGAAGTGGAAAAGCGCGCCGGCCTCAAACTGGCGCCGGCCCGCCAATACAAATTTACCACCATGTCCGACATGCTCGGCTGGCACCAGGCTGCGGACGGCAAATGGTTCCTGACTGTTTTCGTCGAAACCGGCCGTGTTAAAGACGTCAATGGGCGCAATCTCAAGACGGCCCTGCGCGAGGCTTCTGAAAAGTTTCCGGGCATTGAATTTCGCCTGACGACGAACCAGAACGTCATCCTGGCCAATGCCGGTCACCACGAGAAAGTGGAGATCACGGCGTTGCTCGCAAAACACGGCGTCAAAACCGAGAACCAGGCGAGCGTTTTGCATGCGGCGGCCATGGCTTGCCCAGCGTTGCCGACCTGTGGCCTGGCGCTCGCGGAGAGCGAACGCATGTTGCCCGGTCTGATCGATCGCCTCGAAAAACTTTGCGGCGAAGTCGGGCTGGCGGGCGAAGAGATTATCATCCGCTCGACCGGCTGCCCGAATGGTTGCGCGCGCCCGTATATGGCGGAGATCGCGTTCGTCGGCAAAGCGCCCGGACGCTACCAGGTATGGCTGGGTGGAAATGGGCCCGGCACGCGCCTGAACCGCATCTGGAAAGATGTTGTCAAAGACCCGGAGATCGAGAATGAACTGCGCCCGGTGTTGTCGCGTTTTGTGAAGGAACGCCACGACGGCGAACGCTTTGGCGACTGGTGCGACCGGATTTTTTTGAAGGAACAACAACCGGCTGCCGTAGCCAATTGATCCATGACTGCCGCTGAAATTTCCCAAGCCAATGCCGAGCTGAGTAACAAGACCCCGCTTGAAATTGTGAAATGGGCCGTTGCCCATTCCAACGACCGCGCCATCGTCTCGACCAATTTTCGCCCCTACGAAGCGGTTATGCTGCATCTATGCGTCCAGGCGCAGCCGGACATGCCGGTGCTTTGGGTGGACCACGGATACAACCGTCCCGCGACGTATAAACACGCGGAACAGTTGAAAAAGATGCTCAAGCTGAACATCAAGCCGTATCTGCCGAAAATTTCCGTCGCGCATCGCGATGCTATTTATGGCGAGATTCCGTCCACGGAGAATGAAGCGGCGTTGAAGGAATTCAGCAAGTTGATGAAAATTGAACCGTTCCAGCGCGGCATGAAAGAACTCGCGCCGACGGTTTGGTTCACCGCGCTCCGCAAATCGCAGAACGAAAATCGCGCCGCGATGGACATCGTGGCATATGATGCCAATCTCAAGACATTGAAGGTCAGCCCGGTACTGAATTGGACCGACGCCGACATGGAAAATTATTTGAAACAGCACCAGTTGCCGAACGAATGGGACTATTTCGACCCCGCGAAGGCCGATGCCAAACGGGAGTGTGGTTTGCATGCCGATTGGGGTGCGAAAGCAGTGCAATCTGCGTCAAAATGAGTTCCTATCATTTAGATCACCTGCAGTTTCTCGAAACGGAAGCGATTCACGTCATGCGTGAAGTCGCCGCCGAGTTCGAGCACCCCGCCATTTTGTTTTCCGGTGGCAAGGATTCCATCTGCCTGTTGCGCCTGGCCGAAAAAGCGTTCCGTCCCTCCGATTTGCCAATGCCGTTGCTCAATGTGGATACCGGCCATCATTTTCCTGAGCTGAATGTGTTCCGTGACCACCGCGCCAAGGAACTGGGCGCGAAGTTGATCATTCGCAAGGTGGAGGATGCCATCGCCAACGGGACCGCCGTGGTGCGCAAGGGAGAAATCAGCCGCAACCAATTGCAGATCCCCACGCTGCTCGCTGCCGTTGAAGAGTTCCGTTTCGACTGCCTCATTGGCGGCGCCCGCCGCGATGAGGAAAAAGCGCGGGCCAAGGAACGTTTCTTCAGCTTCCGCGACATGTTCGGCCAATGGGACCCCAAAAACCAGCGCCCGGAGATCTGGAACCTGTTTAATGCGCGTATCAATCCCGGTGAGCATATGCGCGCGTTTCCCTTGAGCAATTGGACTGAGATGGACGTTTGGGAATACATCAAAAAAGAAAAGCTCGATGTGCCGACGATTTATTTCAGCCATACGCGTCAATGCGTGCGCCGGGGCGGCCAATGGTTGCCGGTCACAGATCTGGTGCCGCCAAAACCAAAGGAAGAAGTGAAGGAATTGGTGGTTCGTGTCCGTACCATCGGCGATATCATCAGCACCGGTTTGGTTGAATCGCCGGCGGACTCGGTGGATGACATCATTGCGGAGATCGCCGCCGCGCGCGTCACTGAGCGCGGCTCTCGCGCCGATGACAAGGCCAGTGAAGCGGCGATGGAAGACCGGAAAAAAGCAGGATATTTTTAAGCCATGAACTGGAAAAAATGGCTCATCGCTTTTATGGTTGTTACCAATTCCGGTTACATGATCTTTGACGGCGCCCACGCGATCATTACCCGTGACTATGTGACCCCTCAATCCGGCCCCTACGCCGGGCAGCTCGGCCCCTGGTCAAAAATCGTGCAGGCTGTCGGACTCGATCCTCACACGTTTGTTGTGGAGAGCCTGTTTATTTTTGAGGGTATGGCGTCCCTGGCCGCGCTTTTCTGCTATCTGCAACGACGCAAAGGCGCCAAAGCCGCTTTAGCGATCACGAACGTTTTGCAACTTTGGTACCTGCCATTTGGAACGATCAGTTGTATTGTCGTGCTTGTTTTACTGTTCATCGCATGAAAACACCATCCAAAGGCAAAACCTTTCTGTTCCATTGGGAAAAGACCGGCGCAACCGCTCGCGCCGCGGAATTGGCCTCTGACGGTTGGCAGGTTGAGATGGAATATGAAGAAGGTTCGCGCGGTTGCAAAAACCTGAAGGCGTTTTCACCGGACGTTGTCGTGCTGAACATCGCCCAAAAAGGAGTCCACAGCCGCGAATGCGCCCGCGCCTTGCGCAACGCCAAAAGCTTCCGCGAAACCCCGTTCATTTTTGTGGACGGCACCGATGAAGATATCACCAAAGTAAAAGCCAAAGTCGCCGCGCCGCTGTTCACCACGAGCAACGCATTGAAGAGGGCCCTCGCGAAATACGCCCCGTAAAAATGTCACATACCCAACATCCGATTGAGATCCTGCGCTTCAACACCTGCGGCAGTGTTGATGACGGCAAGTCCACGCTCATTGGCCGTTTGCTCTACGATTCCAAATCATTGATGGAAGACCAGATCGAAGCGCTCGAACGCAGCGCGGATATCACCGGCGGCGGGCAGATCAATCTGGCCAACCTCACCGATGGCCTGCGCGCCGAGCGAGAGCAGGGCATTACCATCGATGTCGCCTACCGTTTCTTCGCCACGCCCAAGCGCAAATTTATCGTCGCCGATACACCGGGCCACGTGCAATACACGCGCAACATGGTCACGGGCGCTTCCACGGCGAACATGTCTATTGTCTTGGTGGACGCGCGGCAAGGGGTCATTGAGCAAACCCGCCGGCATATTTATCTCTCGTCGCTGCTGGGCATTCCGCATTTGGTCATCGCCGTCAACAAAATGGACCTGATGGATTGGAGCGAAGAGCGTTTCGCGGAGATCCGCGATGAGATCGAAGATTTTATTCCCAAGCTCGACGTGTTCCGCGATGTAAAGTTCATTCCCATCAGCGCGCTCAACGGCGACAACGTCGTGGAGGCTTCCAAACACACGCCGTGGTATCCCGGTCCGACGCTGCTTGCGCATCTGGAGACGGTGCACATCGCCAGCGATTGGAACCTGGCCGCGCTCCGGTTCCCCGTGCAATGGGTGAATCGCCCAAACAACCCGACGAACGCCAAACTTCATGATTTTCGCGGCCTGAGCGGGCAACTCGCCGGCGGCATTGTCCGCCGGGGCCAGGAAGTCGTCGTGCTGCCCGCCGGTCTGAAAACGATGATCAAAGACATCTGGACGTTGGACGGTTCGCTCGCCGAGGCATTTTGTCCGCAGTCGATCACGGTTTGCCTGGAACACGATATCGACGTCAGCCGCGGCGACATGATCGTGGGATTGGAAAATCTGCCGGGTTACAGTAATGAATTGACCGCGCGCGTCTGCTGGATGCATTCACGCCCGCTGACGGCAGGCAAAAAATATTTTCTCAAACACACCACGCAGACCGTGCAGGCGGTTGTGACCTCCCTCGATGGCCGCATCGACCTCACTAATTTTGAGCCGCAGCCGAACCCCGCCCAATTAGGCATGAACGACATCGGCATCATCCGCTTGAAGACTGCCAAACCGCTTGTGTTCGACGGTTACCAGACCAACCGCCTGACCGGCGCTTTCATTTTGATCGAGCAGGGGACGAATGAAACCGTCGCCGCCGGCATGTTGAATCCGCCGCTCGAAACCGCCAAACCGGAATACACCGACTTCGCGATCTAGCCGCCGAACGCGGAGTATTTTCTGACTCCTCGCCGCCACATAAAGCGCGCGAATGTGTACGCCATCAGTACCCAGGCGAACTGCATCAGCAACCCGCTCCACAGATCCGTGCCGGTGATCTTGCCCATATAAACGCTCACCGGAAAATAAAGCTGGTAAGGAAATGGCGTGAACATGATCACATGGAACAATGGCGCCGGCAGCAGACTTAACGGGAATAGATGTCCGCTGGCGATATATTCGAACGCGAACAGGATGAAGATGAACGTCGAAATTTCTAGCAGCCAGAACGCCAGCATCGCCATCCCATACGAGATGAAGAATTGCAGCAGCGCCGTGAGCAGCATCGAAACGGGGAAGACCATCGCGGCGGCCGCATTGGCGGGTAGGACGAAATAACTGCGGTAGCAGAAAATGAAAAGCGCCAGCGGTATCGCCGCCATCATGATAAAGGCCAGCCGTCCTGAGAAAAACAGGCAGAGCCGGTACCACAGGTAATCGATTGGTTTGAGCAGGAACTGGCTGATGGCTCCTTCCCGGATGTCGGCCGCTATCTGCCAGTCATCTTCGTTGACCGCAGTGAATACGTCCACCACCGCCACCATCAGGTAATAGAAAACCATCTGTGCTTTGGTCCATCCGCTATGCGACGCGCTGCCGCCCGAATAAATCTTCTGCCAGAGCGAAAGCATCGCGAACAACGGAATAAAACTGAACAGCGTCCGCGTCAAATAATTGAAGCGGTACGTCAGGTTGTTCTGGATCCCGATGCCGATGACGTGCCAGTATTTTTTCATTAATAAATTTACGTGTTCCGCGAACCCCGCGCTGGCCAAATGGCTCGGCAGCGGTTATTTTGCCGGCGACAATGAATCTATTGGCCAATAAACGGATTGCCGCCAATCTCGCCGGCCTGGGGCAGATCACCTTGCTTGCGCGTGATGCTCTCTCCTCGCTTTTCCGGCTCAAAGTCGCCTGGCGCGATTTGTTGTATCAGATTTATTTCATCGGCGTCAAATCCCAGCTTGTTGTTTTGGTGACCGGCGCCTTCACCGGCATGGTGCTCGGTGCGCAGACTTACTTCCAATTCCATAAGGTTAAGATGGATACGGCCACGCTCGCCGTCGTTAGCGTTTCCTTGTGCGATGAACTGGGTCCGGTGCTCACGGCCTTGATGGTGGCGGGGCGTGTCGGCGCGGCCATCGCTGCCGAGATCGGCACGATGCGTGTGACCGAGCAGATCGACGCCCTGCGCACGCTCGCGACGCACCCGGTGGATTACCTCGTCGTGCCGCGCATCGCCGCGGGACACATCGCGCTGCCCATCCTCACCATCGAATCCATCAGCATCGGCATCGCGAGCAGTTATTTCGTGGGAGTCTATCTCCTGGGCATTGATCCCGTTTATTCCTGGTACAACATGCTTCATTTCACGCATGACATCGACGTGGTCATCGGGGTGGTGAAGGGCTTCGTATATGGCGGCATCGTGGCCCTCATCGGATGCTACAAAGGCATGAACTGCGGCCTCGGCGCCGAAGGTGTCGGGCGCGCCACCACCGAAGCCGTGGTGTTTTCCTCCATTTCCATCCTTATCACGAATTTCTTCCTGACCCTGCTCCTGGGCAAGTTGGTCGGACAACTATGATTGAAGTCCGCGATTTGCAAAAAAGTTTCGGCGCCCAAAAAGTCCTCGACGGCGTCAGCTTCCGGATCGAGCGCGGCGAATCCGTGGCCATCATCGGACGTAGCGGCTGCGGCAAAAGTGTCCTGCTCAAGCACATCATCGGCCTGATGAAGCCGGATGGCGGCGACGTGTTGATCGAAGGCGAGAATATCGTCCCGATGAATGAGCGCCAGTTGCTGCGGGTGCGCCAGAAATTCGGCATGGTCTTCCAGGGCGCCGCTCTGTTCGATTCCATGACCGTCGCGGAAAACGTCGCCTTCGCGCTCCGGCACAACCGCAAGATGAGTGAGGCGGAGATTTCCAAACGTGTGGCGCACGCCCTGGATGTGGTGGACCTGCCCGGCACCGAGAATAGAAATCCCGCCGAACTTTCCGGCGGCATGAGAAAGCGTGTGGGCCTCGCCCGGGCCATCATTTATGAACCGCAGATCATCCTCTACGATGAGCCGACCACCGGCCTGGACCCCATCGTCTCCGACAGCATCGACCATTTGATGCTCCGGGTGCGCGACCATTTGCAGGCCACGTCCGTCGTCGTGACGCACGATATGCGTTCCGCCCGCCGTGTCGGAAATCACGTCATCATGCTGCATAAAGGCAAAGTCCACGCCAACGGGCCGCCCGAACAGATCTTCAACTCCACCGACCCCATTGTCCGGCAATTTATTGACGGCGTGGCTGATGCAAAGGTAGAGTTTCAATAATCATGCAGGCAAAAACCCGTAATCGTCTCCTGTTGGCCATCGTTATCTTCGCACCAGCCCTGCTTTTTCTGGGCTTTTTCATTTTCATGTCAGCAGACCGGATTCCGCTGCCACCACTGCCCGCTCAAAATGGATACTCGGATTTGGTGAAGGCCGGCGCGATGGCTTCTGAGAGTACCAATGAGCTTGATAAAATGGATCAACAAGAGTTGCGCGCCATTGTTGCGCAAAACTCTGCAGCGCTCACGCTGGCGCGTTCGGCCCTTAGCAATCAGTGCGCCGTACCCATGCAGTTCTCCCAGGATTATATCAACAAACACCTGGACGACCTCTCCGGACTAAAACGGATGGGCGTGGCCTTTGCCGCCGAAGGTCGGTTGGCCGAAATGGAAAATCGTCCAAATGACGCGGTCCATTCCTTTCTGGACGTGATTCGTATGGGAGATGCTTCGTCACGCGGCGGTGCGTTGATCGATGAGCTTGTCGGTATCGCTCTTTACCAGATAGGTGGGGCGCATTTACAAAAAATTATTCCCCAACTGGACACACAAACCTCGCGCGAAGCGGCTTCGGAGTTAGAATCGCTGGATTCGCAGCGCCAAACTTGGGATGACGTGATGCAACAGGAACAAGGCTGGTCGCAACGCACCTTTACCGGATTCGGATATGAACTGGCCCGGATTGAGGAACGGCGCTCTCTGGCAGTCGCTTTTCAAAGAAGTGAAAAAAAATACGCCGCCTCCGAACAAAAACAGCGGCAGTTGATCATTGATCTGGCCGCTCACGCTTACACCTTGGACAAAGGCAAACCTCCAACGAGCGCCTCTGATTTGATCCCGGATTATCTCAAAGCAGTTCCCGTGGATCCTATCAGCGGCGCAAAAATGGGTTTATCTGGGCCGTAGCGCAGGCGTCTCGTCTGCACCATGGGAAAGTTTAATCTGGCTCGCCTTAAACTGAAGTCGTCTCGCCATTTCCAGAGCGGTAATGTAGTACCTTCACTTTTTCCATCGTCACCAGGCCGCCGCCGACCATTTTGTCGAGCACCGGCAAAAATGAGTTTATTTTTTCCTCGCTGTCCACGATCTCGATGACCAGCGGCAGGTCGGCGGAGAGCCGGAGGATTTTTGACGTATGCAACCGGCTCGCCTTGCCGAATCCCATTGGCCCGCGCAGAACCGTTGCGCCTGCCAGGTGCGCCTCGCGCGCGGCCAGCACAATCGCTTCGTAGAGTGGCTTATGCTCCCAGCGGTCGCTTTCCCCGATAAAAATCCTCAACAGCACGGCGTCATTTGGAATTTGCATATCAATTTCCTATTTTTGAATTGAACAATGAACCAAGCATAAAACCGAGCCACACGGCGATCATGCAGAGCGCCACGGAGAGAACGATGTTGTAGCCGGCGTAAGTCCATTCGCGGTTTTGCAACAGGTTTAGCGTCTGCAGGCTGAACGAGGAGAACGTGGTGTATCCGCCGCAGACGCCGATCATCACCAGTTGAATCGCCACCGTCCGGGATTGCGGATCCATCCGGCCTTCGGGGATGGTCAGTGCCCCGAAAATACCGATGAGAAAAGAACCGGAGATGTTGATGATCAGCGTGCCGAGGGGAAAAGTGGCGACATAGGTTGAGACAATGCCGTTGAGCCAGTAGCGACTTACGCTGCCAAGCGCTCCACCAATGGCGACCCAAAGATATGCGATATTCATAATATTCGTATTATCTCAGGAGTCATCAGCGCTGCATTACAGGCGGTTTTCCTTGCGGAAGGCAAACTCCATTGCCGCTCCAACACTACTGAAAACGGCGATGTTTTGCAACGATTAAACAGACCGGCTCCGCGTTCTAAATCTACGTCTTCCGGTTCGGCCCCATCGCCCGATACGTCACCACCACTTGCCAGTCCGCGTAAGTCGGTTCAAACGTTTTGATCGCGCTGACCATCTGCGCCCGGAATGTGTTCTCGACCAGCGCATTTTGACCGGGCCAGATGTTGAAACGCACCCGCACATAGCTCCAACCGCCCGGCGTGGACTCAACATCGCTGAAAGCTGGTTCACTCAAAATGATGGCGCCGAATTGTGTCCACACCCCTTTCGAAACTTTTTGGATCGTATCAACGATCGCTTTCTGGTCGGCTTTCGCAGGAATCTGGACGTCCGCGTACGCCAGGATGCCTCCATGTGGAAAACGGCTGACATTGTTGATATTGCGGTTTGGAACAAAAATTTCCTGGTTGTAAAAATTGATGACTTTCGTGAAACGCAGCCCGATGCGCTCGACGCGCCCGATGACCCCGTTCATCAGGTCCACCGTGTCGCCCACGTCCATCGCGTCCGAAAGGATCAGCGTGATGCACGTCACTACGTCCTGGACCAATCCCTGCAAACCAAAGCTCAACGCCAGTCCAACCACCGCCGCGCTGGTGAGATAGGTCTTGAAAATGTTGTCGGTCGCGCTTTGAAACTCCTCGTTGAGAATAAAATAAATTGCCATCACATAGATGACGAAGGTGATGCCGCTGACCACCAACCGTGTCAGCGTGATGAACTTGGGCTGTTGCGTGACAAATTCCAGGGGATGATGCTTCTCGTGGCTTTTGTTGATGAGCCATTCGCTGTAATGCCGGAGGGATTTGACAATGGTGTGGACGACCAGCACAAGGCCCACAATCATCGCAATATGGCCCGCAGACGACATATTGGCCCAGGCACCCACCGGCAGCGGATGATTGGCAGCATTTACCGCGGGATTGTTCGTCCCTATCGAATTAGTTGTGATCGGCAGCAACGCACACAAAATAATTCGCTTCGCCAAAGTTGCAACGTGAATCGCAAGATGGGGAATGATTGGATGGGGTGGTGGGGCGAGACTCCGTCGAGCCCTAATTATTCGGAGGGTCGAGCTCTGCGAGACCCTGAAATTGAAATTCGGTCCTGTCTCCGTTTCAAATTAAACTTCGCGGATAAAGAGCGACCGCCAGCTATTCCTTCTCCCTTGCCAGGTCGTAGTTTTAGCGAAGACTGGTGGAGGAGAAGGTCAGGATGAGGACGAGCTTTAAAAACGTCATTGCTTTCAAATCCAATTTGATTGTCGGCTTGATTTTCCGATAGGGCTGGCCCAGCTTTGATTATCAGACAGATATGGCATACGACCTTCACATTGAATGCGCAGAACGAATTCTTCTAGCAGATTGGAAAGCGGCCATTTCTGCTGCTGATGGCGTCCGCTTGGTCGCAACCCAGGCTCATACTGTAACCAACCCGAAAACAGGTGAAGTTATCGGTATTCCGATGCATGAAGGCGACGCGGAAGTCTTTTTTGCCACCGATAAAAAATGGTATCCTGTATTCTGTTGGCGAGATGGCTCAGCGGTATTTGCAGCCCGTTTCCAATCAGGTGATAGATCTCACCCCGTTTGGGTGGCCGCTGCTTCGTTGGCGAAACATTTGGCAGCCGTGATACGAGGTGATAATGGAGAGATTTACGATTTAGACACTGGCAAGGTCACACATGCCTAATACAGCCCCGGGTCCAAACTGAATTAATTTCACATGGACCATCCATTTTAATTGCGCGCCCGAAACAATTTTCCCTCTCCCCTTAACGGGGAGAGGGATCAAGGGTGAGGGGTGAGACTGTTTGGTTGTGTTCGAATTAATGGGCCTTGGTAAGATGCGCACTCCGTTGCACCTCCGTTCCCTCCTGTTCAAAATTCGCGTTTATTCGCGTCCATTGGCGGTTTCCCCAAACACGTTTCTTGACTCGCCGCTCCGGCATTTTATTATATTCGTTCGATTTATGACGAAAATTCAATCTATTGAGGCGCGCGAAATCCTCGACTCGCGCGGCAACCCGACCGTGGAAGTGGATGTGACTCTCGAATGCGGCGCGGCCGGCCGTGCCGCCGTTCCCAGCGGCGCCAGCACTGGCGAACATGAAGCCATCGAATTGCGCGACGGCGACAAGAAGCGTTATCTCGGCAAAGGCGTCAGCAAAGCCGTCAGCAACGTCACTGAAAAAATTTTCCCCAGTCTTGTCGGTGTGGATGCCCTCGACCAATTGACCGTTGACGGCCTAATGCTTGACCTCGACGGCACTGAGACCAAGTCCAAGCTCGGCGCCAACGCCATCCTTGCCGTCTCGCTGGCCAATGCCAAAGCCGCCGCCGCCGCCATCGGTCAGCCGCTCTTCAAATATCTCGGCGGCCCCAATGCCAAAGTGCTGCCTGTGCCCATGGCTAACGTCATTAATGGCGGCGCGCATTCGGATGCCCCCATTGATTTTCAGGAATTCATGATCATGCCGCTCGGCCTGCCCACCTTCAGCGAAGGCCTCCGCGCCATCACCGAGACCTTTCATGCGCTTAAAGCCGTGCTGAAGAAAAAAGGCTGTAGCACCGCCGTCGGCGACGAAGGCGGCTTTGCCCCTAAACTCGGCAGTGTCGAAGAGGCCCTCGAAACCATCCTGCAAGCGATCAAAGACGCCGGTTACAAGTCCGGCAAGGACATCTACCTGACTCTCGACCCCGCCGCTTCCGAGTTTTACGACGGCGATTCGAAATACACCTTCAAAAAATCCACCGGCGAAACCATCACCGGCAACGACCTTGTCAACTTTTACGCCAAACTCGTTGCGAAATATCCCATCGTGTCCATTGAGGATGGTTGCGGCGAAAGCGACTGGACTACCTGGAAGAAGCTCACCGATAAGATCGGCGACAAAGTGCAACTCGTCGGCGACGATCTGTTCGTCACCAACGTCAAGTTCCTCAAGAAGGGCATCGATACCGGCACGGCCAACTCCATCCTCGTGAAAGTGAACCAGATCGGTTCGCTCACCGAGACGCTCGACGCCGTGCAACTCGCGCAATTCAACAAATACACCGCCGTCCTCTCGCATCGCTCCGGCGAGACCGAGGATTCCACCATCGCGGACATCGCGGTGGCGACCAATTGCGGCCAGATCAAGACCGGTTCCCTGAGCCGCTCTGACCGCCTGGCGAAATACAATCAACTCCTGCGCATCGAGCAATTGCTCGGCAAGAACGCCGTGTACGCCGGTATGTCTGCCCTGCCCAAGAGGAGCTAGTCAACGGGCGTCTGGCTGAAAATAACATGCTATGACGAAGAGCCGGACGAATCCAAAGGTCGATATGGTCTTGAAAAAGGCCAAACAGTGGCGCCAGGAACTGGAGCAACTGAGGGCCATCATTCTCGATTGCGGCCTAACTGAAGAACTGAAGTGGTATCAACCGTGTTACACCCTTGAGGGCCGGAACGTGGCCTTGATCCATGGGTTCAAAGAATACTTTGCGATCCTTTTTATTAAAGGCGTCCTGTTAAAAGATCCCCGCAAGATTCTGATCCAACAAACGGAGAACGTTCAGGCAGGCCGCCAGATCCGGTTCACCAGTCTTCAGGAAGTCGTCAAAATGGGACCGGTCCTGAAGACCTATATCCGGGAAGCCATCGAAGTCGAAAAAAGCGGGAAGAAGATCGAGATGAAAAAGACCGTGGAGTTCAAAGTTCCTGAAGAACTGCGGGCTAAATTCAAAAAAGACTCCGCCCTGAAAACTGCTTTTCATGCGTTAACGCCAGGGCGGCAGCGGGCCTATCTCCTTCATTTTGCCGCGCCCAAGCAATCCAAAACCCGCGAGGCGCGGATCGAAAAGTACGCGTCGCAAATCCTCAAGGGCAGGGGATTGCTGGACGATTACCTTGAAAAGAAAAAAGGTTCCAAATGAGCCAACTGCTCATTTTTGTTTCCGATCTGATCGTTTCTCTCTCAAACCGTGGTTTTATCCAGAACACACTCGTCGCCGATAAATCGTAGCGTTCGGGAGCGCGACCGTCCCGGTTGCCACCTTCGGCGTCTCGCCGAAGGTTCCTTTGAATTTTCGCCACTCGATCTTTTCGCGTTAATTCGTGTAATTCGCGGATAAATTTCTTATTCTTCTCGGGATGAGCTACGTCCCCGCGCCAAATCGTTATGAGCGTTCCAGTTTTTATCGCCGTTGCGGGCGGAGCGGCATAAACCTGCCCATCATTTCGCTCGGCCTCTGGCATAATTTCGGCGGCGCCAACTCGTTCGACAATGCCGCGGCCATGGTGCGCCGCTCGTTCGACCTGGGCATCACGCATTTTGACCTGGCGAACAACTACGGGCCGCCTCCCGGCTCGGCCGAGGAGAATTTTGGGCGCATCCTCAAGCAGGATTTCGCCGCGCACCGCGACGAGTTGATCATCTCCACCAAGGCCGGTTATACCATGTGGGACGGCCCATACGGCGATTGGGGTTCGCGCAAATATCTCCTGGCCAGCCTCGACCAAAGCCTGCGCCGGATGGGACTGGACTACGTGGACATTTTTTATTCGCACCGTCCCGATCCCAACACGCCCATTGAAGAAACGATGGGCGCGCTCGAGCAGGCTGTTCGCTCCGGCAAGGCGCTCTATGCCGCCCTCTCCAACTACGACGCGCAACAGACCGACGAGGCTGTTAAAATTTTACAATCGATGGGTGTTCGTTGCCTCATCCACCAGCCGAAGTACAGCATGTTTGAGCGCTGGATCGAAGGCGGCCTCCTCGAAGTGCTGGGACGGACCGGTGTCGGTTGCATCGCCTTCAGTCCGCTCGCTCAGGGATTGCTCACCGAAAAATATCTGCACGGCATCCCGCAAGGCTCGCGCGCTTCCATCCCGAACGGATTCCTGCGCCCCGCGCACATCACCGATGAAAAACTCGCCAAGGTCCGCAAACTGAACGAACTCGCCAAAGCACGCAGACAATCGCTCGCGCAAATGGCCTTGGCCTGGGTGCTGCGCCATCCCCAGATGACCACCGTCCTCATCGGCGCCAGCAGCGTCGCCCAGATCGAGGAAAACGCCGCCGTCCTCAACCGCCTCGATTTCACCGCCGCCGAACTGAAAGAGATCGAATCCATCATCGCGTAATGGTAGCGCGGGCGTCCCGCCTGCCGTTTTCGGCGTCCCGCCGAAAACAATTCTTAGAGAGGCTGAATCTCTTGGTATACCGCCTCTCCGATTGAAGCCGTGCCGAATATTTCTCCTTCTCCCGGGGGAGAAGGCCGGGATGAGGGCGAGTTATGTCACCACCATCGGCGGCTGATTTGACTTGTGCAAATTCGCGCAATTCGCGTCAAAGTCCTTTTTTAATCCGTGTTTATCTGTGTTTATCCGTGGTTATAATATCTTTTCGTGTCTTTCGTGTGTTTCGTGGTTTAAATTAACACTATGAAAATTCAATCTCTGACCATTGGGCTTTCCGTCCGTCATCCGCAATACGGCTTGGGCACCGTCAAAAGTATTTCCGAGCAGACCGCCGAGGTCCGTTTCAGCGACGTCTTGCGCACCGTGGACCCTGAAATGAGCGGACTGGTGCCCGCCGAACCCGGCCTGTCCGTCACCGGCCTCGATCAATCACTCAAACAATTCGTCGAAGAAACCGTCGAGAGTGTCATCCAGAAACTTGGCGTGGAAATATCCGATGCTACTACCACTGAACTCGGCACCCGCTGGCAGAAAGGCAAGATGGTCCTGCACCCATCCGACCCCACCTTGCAGACCAAGGAAGTGCCCCTCGAAGTCTTCTTCCACAAGGTCGTGGGCGTCCGTAACCAACTCCGCGTGCTGGAACAAAAAGTCAACGCTCATATCGTCCTGAGCGACGCCGACAAAGTCGAGATGCAACAATACATCACCCGCTGCTACGGTTCCCTGACCACCTTCAATATTCTGTTCAAAACAAAGGATGGCCAATTTTCATCGAAGGCTGAATAAACTTCTCATCCTCGATTTGACGCGGTAGGGCGAGCGTACTCGCGAGCCGTAGCCGCGAAGCGGCTTCTGACAGTAGCCCGCAGTTTTAACTGCGGGTAACGTGCCCACAAAACCAAAGTCCTAAAGGGACGACTGAACCTTTGAAATCAGGATACTACCAATTTTCTTTCTCATCCTCAATTTGACCTGGCCAACAAATGTCTGCGGAGAATAACCCCCTTAATCTCCGCATAATTTGCGGATAAAATTGTTGACATTGCGGAGAATAAGGGCCATATTGTCCGCATAATTTGCGGAGAATGTAATGTATATCCACGAACAAAAAGATTGGCCCAAACTGCGTTGGAACGGCGAAAAGCTGGCGACCCGGCTGGCAGACGTGCGCCATCGGCAGGGGCGGCTGATTGGCCGGATGGAGGGCCTGGGTTTCAGGTTGCGTGAGGAAGCTGTCCTGCAAACCTTGACCCAGGACGTGGTCAAATCCAGTGAGATCGAAGGTGAAAAACTTGATGCCGGCGCCGTGCGCTCTTCGATCGCCCGCCGCATGGGGTTGGATATTGGCGGCCTGATACCCTCCGACCGTGATGTTGACGGGGTAGTGGAAATGATGCTTGATGCCACCGGCCATTATTCCAAATCGCTGACGAAAGACCGGTTATTCGGATGGCATTCCAGCCTGTTCCCTTCAGGGCGCAGTGGGCTGGCCCGGATCAATGTGGGGAAATGGAGAGACGACAAGAACGGCCCGATGCAGGTAGTGTCCGGTCCCATCGGAAGAGAAACGGTGCATTTCCAGGCTCCGTCGGCGGGACGGGTGTCAAAAGAAATGGCCGCGTTTCTGGATTGGTTCAACACGGATACTGAAACAGACCCTGTTTTGAAAGCAGGTATCGCGCATCTCTGGTATGTGACCGTCCATCCTTTTGACGATGGCAACGGACGGATCGCCCGCGCCATCGCCGACCTGTGTTTGGCCCGGTCGGAAAAAAGCACCCGGCGCTTTTACAGCATGTCCGCCCGGATCCGGGTGAAGCGAAAAGCCTATTACGACATCCTGGAAGCCACGCAAAAGGGAGGCACGGACATAACCCCGTGGCTGGAATGGTTTTTGGAATGCCTTGGCGGAGCGATCGCCGGGGCGGAAACCTTGTTGGCCGGCATCATGGCCAAAGCCCGCTTCTGGGAGACCGTGGGCCGGACAGAATTGAACACCCGCCAGCGGCGTGTGCTCAATCGTTTGCTGGATGGATTCGAGGGCAAGCTGACGACCTCCAAATGGGCGAAACTGACCAAATCATCACAGGATACCGCCACCCGCGATATTCAAGATCTGGTCCAGAAAGGCATTCTTGAGCGCAGCCCGGAAGGTGGCCGCAGCACGTCCTACAATATCATCCTGTCGTAGGAGCCGAGGTAACGAGGCTCTAGAATAACTATTATTTTTCTTCATTAGCGTTAATTCGCGTCCATTAGGGAGACGCTGAATAAATCAGAGTTTGTATGAATTCTGATTTTTGCGGGGTGAACCAGCGGTGGTGAAGCAGAAAAAGGTGCCTGCGAACCCCGGCGGGCAGCTATGGCTCGGACAAATTGAGTTGTTGGGCTGCCAT
>DASXYX010000085.1:0-77288 GCA_036502245.1 Verrucomicrobiia bacterium | reverse complement strand
ACGACATCTACTCGATCGAGGACCTCAAGCAGCTGATCTATGACCTCCGCTGTGCCAACCCCACCGCCTCGGTCTCGGTGAAGCTGGTCTCGGAGGTCGGCGTCGGGACGGTGGCCGCCGGGGTGGCCAAGGCCAACGCCGACCACGTGACGATCGCCGGCCACGACGGGGGCACGGGCGCCTCGCCCCAGTCCTCGGTCCAGTCGGCCGGGCTCCCGTGGGAGATCGGGCTCTCCGAGACCCAGCAGACGCTGTTGCTCAACGACCTGCGCTCCCGCATCATCGTCGAGGTCGACGGCGGCATGCGGACCGGCCGCGACGTGGTCATCGGCGCGCTGCTGGGGGCGGACGCGTTCGGCTTCTCGACCGCACCCCTGATTGCCATGGGCTGCATCATGATGCGCGTCTGCCATCTGAACACGTGCCCGGTAGGCGTGGCCACCCAGGACCCGCGCTTGCGCGAGCGTTTCACCGGCAACCCCGATCACGTTGTCAATTTCATGCGGTTCGTCGCGCAGGAGTTGCGCGAGCTTATGGCCAAACTCGGCTTTCGCAATATCAATGAGATGATCGGGCGCACGGACAAATTGAATCCGTGGAAGGCCATCGATCACTGGAAGGCGCAAGGCCTCGACCTCACGCCCATCCTGCATCAGCCCGAAGCCGGGCCGGAAGTCGGCCGCTACCGCCAGCAGGCCCAGGACCATGGCATTGAAAAATCGCTTGATGTGACGAAACTGCTCGACCTTTGCAAACCCGCCATCGAACGCGGCGCAAAAGTGAAAGCCGAACTGCCCATCCGCAATGTCAATCGCGTAGTCGGCACCATCACTGGCAGCGAGATCACGAAGAAATACGGCCCGAACGGTTTGCCCGAAGACACCGTGCAGTTGAAATTCAATGGCAGCGCCGGCCAAAGCTTCGGCGCGTTCTTGCCCAAAGGCATGACGCTCGAACTCGAAGGCGATGCCAACGATTATTTCGGCAAGGGCTTGAGCGGCGGCAAACTCATCATTTATCCGGCGAAAGCTTCGACGTTTGTTCCCGATGAAAACATCATCATCGGCAACGTGGCGCTCTACGGGGCGACGGCGGGAGAGATTTTTGTGCGCGGCATGGCCGGCGAACGCTTCGGCGTCCGCAACTCCGGCGTCAGCGCGGTTGTCGAAGCCATCGGTGATCACGGATGCGAATACATGACCGGCGGATGCGTTGTCGTCCTCGGCAAAACTGGGCGTAATTTTGCCGCCGGCATGAGCGGTGGCATCGCCTACGTGCTCGATGAAGCCGGCGATTTCGCCACGTGCTGCAACAAAGAGTTTGTCGACCTCAAAAAGTTGGCCGATGCCGACGAGATCGAACAGATCTGGAAGTTGATCCAGCGCCATCAGACTTACACCGGCAGTCAGCGCGCTGAAAAGATCCTTGGCGATTGGAAAGGCTACGTGCCGAAATTTGTCAAAGTGCTGCCCAAAGATTACGCCCGTATGTTGGAGGAATTGAAAAAAGCCGAAGCACAGGGCCTGAGCGGCGATGATGCTATCATGGCCGCTTTTGAAGCCAACGTCCGCGACGTCGCCCGTGTCGGCGGTGGATGAGTTGCCAATGAAAATTGTTCCGACTACGAAAATTTATCGCGGCGGCCCGTCTCACGGCAGGTCAAAGAATCGCTTTGCTCCGGCGAATTTTCGTGTCGGTCATCCCGTTCCGAAAATTTGTCTGGTGGCGTCGAAACGTCGCGGCCAGCTTTGGACGGATGATGAATTGCTTGCTTTTGGCGCGGAAAATGACACCAAATACGAACTGACAGAAGGGAAACTCATTGCTATGCCTCCAGCCGGAATAAAGCACGGAGCGGTGACAGCGCGTTTGCTGGCCGCGATTGCCGCGCACGTTTATCAAAACAAACTGGGCGAGGTCTTTGATGGACAGACTGGATTTCGCTTGAGCCTGGATTTTTGTTTTTCGCCGGACATTTCATTTGTCAGCCGTGAACGTTTGGATCTGCTGTCGCCTGACGCGGACAAATTGTTTCATGGCGCGCCGGATTTGGCTGTCGAAGTTTTGTCACCTTCCGATTCCATCCCTAAAACGTCCAAAAAAATGGCGCTTTATCTGGCGCACGGGACGCGACTTGGCTGGATGATTGATTTGAAAAATAAAGCTGCCCATGTTTGCCGCGCGAATGAAACCATCCAAATCGTGCAGGGAGACCGGATGTTGACCGGCAATTCCGTGTTACCGGGCTTTCGCGTTTCATTGAACCGAATTTTTGAAGGAATCTGAAATTTAATACACAATGGGAAACCCAAGAGGATTTTTAGATTTTGGCCGCGAACTGCCGAAAGACCGTTCGCCGCTCGAACGCATTGGCGATTGGAAGGAATTCCATCTGCACATGCCCGAGGCCGACCTGAAGAAGCAGGGCGCGCGCTGCATGGATTGCGGCATCCCGTTCTGTCACACCGGCCAGCTCGTCAGCGGCATGGCCAGCGGCTGCCCCATCCACAATCTCATCCCCGAGTGGAACGATCTCGTCTATCGCGGCCTGTGGAAGGAAGCGCTCGAACGCCTCCACAAGACGAATAATTTCCCCGAGTTCACCGGTCGCGTCTGCCCCGCGCCGTGCGAAGGCTCGTGCGTGCTTGGCATCAACAATCCGCCGGTCACCATCAAGAGCATCGAGCAGGCTATTGCCGACCACGGCTGGGAGCATGGCTGGATCAAACCCGAGCCGCCGAAAAAACGCACCGGCAAAAAGGTCGCTGTCATCGGGTCCGGCCCCGCCGGGCTGAGCGCCGCCGCCCAGTTGAACAAGGCCGGCCATCTCGTCACCATTTTTGAGCGCGCCGACCGCCCCGGCGGCCTCCTCATGTACGGCATCCCCAATCCCAAGCTCGACAAGAGCGAAGTGGTGATGCGCCGCATCAAACAGCTTGAAGCCGAAGGCATCACCATCGTCTGCAATACCGACGTGGGCAAAAATTATCCGGCGGATAAGCTGTTGAAAGAATTTGATGCCGTCGTTCTGGCCACTGGCGCCACCAAACCGCGCGACCTCGCCGCCCCCGGACGCGAATTTAAAGGCATCCATTTCGCGATGGATTTCCTCACCGCGAACACAAAGGCGATTTTGGACGGCCACAAGAACGGCAGTTTCATTGACGCCACGGCTAAAGACGTCGTTGTCATTGGCGGCGGCGATACCGGCACCGATTGCGTGGCCACTTCCATGCGGCACGGTTGCAGATCGCTCGCGCAGGTGGAAATGCTGCCCATGCCGCCCGCGGAACGCGCCAAAGACAATCCGTGGCCCGAATGGCCCAAGGTGTACAAGATGGATTACGGCCAGGAAGAGGCCGCCGCCAAATTTGGCGCCGACCCGCGCGTGTACCTGACCACCGCCGTCAAATTCGAGTCCGACGCCCACGGCCACGTCAAAGCCGTCCATCTCGTGCAGGTGCATTGGGAGCGCAACGACAAGGGCCAGTTCATCTCCAAACACGTGCCCGGCTCGGAAAAAACTTTGCCCGCGCAACTCGTCCTGCTTGCCATGGGTTTCCTCGGGCCGGAACAGCCGCTGCTCGAAGCCCTCGGTGTGGAATGCGACGCCCGCAGCAACGCGAAAGCCGATTTCGAGAAATACACGACGAATCACCCGAAGATTTTTGCCTGTGGCGACTGCCGCCGCGGCCAAAGCCTCGTCGTCTGGGCCTTCAACGAAGGCCGCGGCGCCGCCCGCGAATGCGATCGCTTCCTCATGGGTGCCACTGATTTGCCGTAACCGCAATATTGGTTGGGGGAACGGGCTACCCGCCCGTTGCGGGTGGCAACTTGCCGACCGCTTCTAAAAATTCATATTAATTTGTTTCCGGGCAACATTACGCTCCATTCTTTTTATGGTTCAATCGCCCCATGCGAAGTGTGCCATTATATTTTTGTAGGAGTCGAGGTGACGAGACTCTAAATTCCTTCAGCTTTCAGAATTCAGCCTTTCTATTAAAACCCAAAAATGAGAAAACGAAGCCAAATTATTTCTGGCCATTTTTAATTGCAAACACCTCATTAATAACCACTAATAAATCTCACACTCTCAAATTGTCCTCACAAAAACGAAGCCAAATTCTACTCTCTCAGAACTCGAAATGACCATGAAAATGGGATTTTTTTGACTTTTTGGGGACTTACCCCTCTCTTCCATCACCGATGGAGGAGAGGGCTTGGGGAGAGGAGGTGTTATGCTCTAAACTCTCAACTCAAATTCCTCTCAACCGCCTTCAATCCAAGTCAATCCAAGTCAATCCAACCGAATCCGACTGGATCAAACCAAATCAAACCACTATGACTTTCCATAATACTATCACTGATTCGCGTCGATTAGCGGAAACCAGTCCCGACGTGCCGGGATTAACGGTTCTACCCTCAACCGGAGAGATGGGCTTTTTAAATTGCGCGGCATCCAATTGCATGGGAAAATGGGCGTTTGACGGAAGTTATGGCACACGACAATTCAAAAACAACAGTTGAGCCCGTTCTCAAGCGATTTGGACCCGTAAAATCCACTCCGCAGGCCGGTTGGCTGGCCCCCTTGCGCCAGGCCGGCGCGACGGCTTTTGCCGACCAGGGGTTCCCGACGTTGCACCACGAAGACTGGCGCTTCACCAATCTCGCTCCGCTGGAAAAACTGACCATCCAGCCTGCCTCCGAGGTCACCGCCAATGGCGCGGAAAACAAAGTTTTAGGCGAGGCCGCTTTCTCCAAACTGCCCGGCAACCGGCTCGTGTTCGTGAACGGCTTTTTCTCGGCCAAACTTTCCTCGATAAAAGCTTTGTCCGGTGGCGCTCGCGTTGAAAGTCTCGCCGCCGCGCTGGCCAAAGATTCCACCCTTATCGAAAAGCATTTGGGTAAATATTTGCAGACAGCAAATAATTCCTTCGCCGCCTTGAACCAGGCGTTCTTCACCGACGGCGCATTCATTTTTGTTCCGAAAGGCGTGGAGATTCCCGAACCAGTCCAATTGATTTATATCTCCTCGGCCAAACAAGCCGGAGAGACCATTCAGCCGCGCAACCTCGTCATCGCCGAGGCCAACAGCAAGGCGACGATTGTAGAAAGCTACCTGACCACCGGTACCACAGCCTATTTCACCAACGCCGTCACCGAAATCGTCGCCGGTGACAGTGCCGCCATCGAGTTCTTAAAACTCCAGGATGAAGCGGCGAACGCTTTTCATATCGCGACCATCGCGGGCGAATTTGGCCGCGCCAGCAACGTGAACGTCCATTCCTTCGCGCTCGGCGCAAAATTATCGCGCAACAACATCCGCACCAAACTCGCAGGCGCAGGCCTGGAATGCGTCCTGAACGGCCTTTACCTGACGCGCGATGAACAATTGGCCGACCATCATATGATCGTCGAGCACGCGCAGCCGCATTGCGCCAGTCATGAATATTTCAACGGCATCCTGGACGACAAATCCAAGGGTGTCTTTCACGGGCGCATCTATGTCCATCCCATCGCACAAAAGACGGACGCCAAGCAAACGAACAAAAACCTGCTGCTCTCTGATAACGCCACTGCCGACACCAAACCGCAATTGGAGATCTATGCCGACGACGTCAAATGCACGCACGGCGCTACCATTGGCCAATTGAACGACGAGAGCATTTTTTATCTGCGCGCCCGCGGTATTCCGAAGGAGACTGCGCGGCGTATGCTCATCCACGCTTTTGCCGGTGAAATCGTTGAGCGCATCCGTTGCGTCCCGGTGCGTGAAGAATTGGACAAGATTGTCTGGGACCGGCTCGAAGCCAATTCGCATTTGCATGGAAAGTGAAAAATGTTCGACGATATCAATGATCTTTACCAGCAGGTCATCCTGGACCACTGCAAGCAGCCGCGGAATTTTCATGAAATGCCGCACGCCACTTGCTCGGCCCAGGGACACAACCCGCTGTGCGGTGACCAGTTGAAATTGTTCCTGACCCTCGATGGCGACAAGATTAAAGATGTCAGCTTCGTCGGCTCTGGCTGTTGCATCTCCAAAGCTTCAGCTTCTTTGCTTACCGAATTTGCCAAAGGCAAAACGAAGTCCGACGTGGAAACGATGTTTGGCCGCGTTCACGATATGGTCATGACCGGAAAAGTTGAAGGTGATGTAGGCAAGTTGGCCGTTTTCGCCGGCGTCCACAAATATCCCGCGCGCGTGAAATGCGCCATTCTCTCCTGGCACGCGGTGATGGCGGCGTTGAAAGGCGAGGCCAAACCCGTCAGCACGGAAAATGAAGCGAATTGATTTCCCCGCCCTTTGCGGCGATGATATTTAAAGATTATGAGTCCCAATGAGGCAAAAATTCTAACACGCGATGTGGAAGCGTCTGTCGTTCCCGTCGGCACCAAGGTCACCCTGCAAAAAGGCGGCCAGGCTTACGTCACCCAATCGCTTGGCGGCAGCTATACCGTGATCGTCAACGGCAACATGTTCCGCATTGATGGCAAAGACGCCGATGCGCTGGGCCTGGAGGTCAAATCTGCGCCCGCCACGGCCATTTCCGGCCCGGTCACGCAGGAGCAACTGGAAAAGCAGATCTGGGACGCGCTCAAGACCTGCTACGATCCAGAGATCCCTGTGAACATCGTGGACCTCGGATTGATCTACGACTGCCACCTGACGCCCGCCGGCGAAAGCAGTTTCAAGGCCGACGTGAAGATGACTTTGACCGCCCCCGGCTGCGGCATGGGCCCCGTCCTCGCCCAGGACGTACAGAACAAGCTACTCTCGCTCGAACCCATTGATGAAGCGAACGTCGAACTCGTCTGGGACCCGCCTTGGAACCAGGGCATGATGACCGAAGCCGCCAAACTGCAATTGGGGTTGATGTAACCACGGATAGACACAGATAAACACGGATAAACATCGTTATGTCAGTTGACGACCCTCGAATCAAACGGGTATTAAAACGTTATCTGAAAGGTGAAGAATTTTCCGACGCGACTTTGGATTTAATGGGAATCAGCCTTCAAGAATTAGAATCGATGTGCCGATGTAACGCTGACGATTTCAAAATCCCGCGAGAGCTGGACGGATATGGCCTCATCTTTTTTACGAATCGGCTAGGTCTGGATTTTGATGCTAGTAAATATGATTACTTCATTCACTCGTACGTCAAACGCGAATTTTGCACACCGGATCGTGCTACACCAAAAGAATTGGCACTACCGTGTGAAGATGGGCCTCATGTAAAAATACCATTGCCCAAGGGAACACATTGGGCTTCAGCTCGACCTGACGATGATGGATTTGAGTGTTATGTTGAAGTTGATGATGTCCCAAAACCCCATGCCTGAATTTTATCTGTGTCCATCTGTGTTTATCCGTGGTTAAATTTCTTCAATGAGCACCGGCAAAACAATCGATTGGTCCGCCCTGCGCAAAGATTTCCCCATCCTGGACCAGCAAGTCCACGGCAAGCCGTTGATCTATTTCGACAACGCGGCCACCTCGCAAAAACCGCGCGCCGTGATCGAGGCCTTGCAGCATTACTACGAGCGCGACAATGCCAATGTCCATCGGGGCATCCATGAATTGAGCAATCGCGCCACTTCGGCGTATGAAGCCGCGCGAACCCGCGCCGCAAAATTCATCAATGCGAAAAGCGCCGAAGAAATTGTTTTCACACGGGGAACCACAGAAGCCATCAACCTGGTTGCCAGCTCATGGGGCCAGAAAAACCTGAAGGCCGGTGACGTGATCTTGCTCACGGAAATGGAACATCACAGCAACTTGGTGCCGTGGCAACTGCTCGCGCAACGTACTGGCGCAAAAATCGCGTACGTGCCCATCACCGGGGACGAAGGTCTGTTGGACCTGGGCAAACTCGATTCGTTGCTCACCAAACAGGTGAAGATTTTCTCGATGGTCCAGATCTCCAATTCACTCGGGGTCGTCAATCCCGTCGCAGAACTCTGCGCGCGCGCGCGCAAGCTGGGCATCGTCACATTGGTGGATGGCGCGCAAAGCGCGGGGCATTGTCCGGTGGACGTCCAGCAGATAGGGTGCGATTTCTTTGCCTTCTCCGGCCACAAGATTTGTGGCCCCACAGGTATCGGCGTTCTATGGGGCAGAAAGGAATTACTGGATGCCATGCCTCCATATCAGGGCGGCGGCGAAATGATCTTGAGCGTGGGTTACAATAAAACTGAATTCAAACCCGCGCCGCACCGGTTCGAAGCAGGCACGCCGGACATCTCCGGCCCCATCGGTCTGCACGCGGCCATGGATTATCTCGACAACGTTGGGCGCGAGAATATCTGGAAGCACGACCAGGAATTGGCGAATTACGCCTACGAAAAACTGGCGGCGCTAAAAAATATTCGTTTGTTCGGCCCAAAACCAGGTTCCGATAAACGCGCCGGGCTGGTCAGTTTTCTGCTAAAGGATGTGCATGCGCACGATGTGGTGACCCTGGCCGACCAGGCGGGCGTAGCGTTGCGCGGCGGCCATCATTGCACCCAACCGCTCATGCACAAGTTGGGCGTGGAATCCACCGCGCGCGCGAGTTTTTATTTCTACAATACGAAAGCCGAGGTGGACCGGTTTGCAGAAGTCATCTGCGAGATACAAAAGTTTTTCGGGCAATAAGCCGACGATCGGCCGCGCTTCGCTCACATCCCATTCGCCGGAACAGTCAAGTAAGCCGAAACAAACTGGTAGGGGATCGCCGGGAAAACAAATGCCCAGCGCTCGCCGCCCAGGGTGACAGCAGCCAGCGCATTATTTCCATTGTAGATTGGCGCTCCAAAAATCACCGTATGTGAGTCTCCATTCCTCAACTCGATGGTGATCTGCAGGTTATTGGTTTGAATCCCGAATTGGGCCGGGTCCGTAAAATTGCGCATGACCCAGCCATCGGCGTTCAAATTGCCCAACTGTTGCACGGCCTGCTCGATTTTGCCACCAGTGATGACACCCGTCGAACCGGCAGCCAGCGCCCATTTGCCCGGACCGTCATGGATCATCTGGCGGGTGCGGCCATTTTGCTGGAGAGTGACCCGCGTGACATCAGACACATCGAAACTCCAGATGTGCCGGTCGCGGAAAAGCCAGCCCGCCGAATAAAGACTGCTGTCGCCAAACAACTTGTTGTAATCATCCGCCGTGATGGCATAAATGCACTCCTCATCGCTGCGCTGGACATAAACTTCATTGGAAACCGCCCCGCCAAAAATGAGTTGAGCGGTGACGTTGTTGGTATCGGTTCCGCTCCGGCTTGCGGCGGAACGCAGTGTCACCACGGATTGAGGCGAAGCCAGCCCGTATGTTTGCAGATCGGGTTTGGTCACCACGTCTTTGACAAAACTCTCGATCTGCAAACCAGCCAGGGCCTGGATAAATGCCTGGATCGTGCCGGCGTCTGCGGGAAATTTTTCACCGACAACACTCCAGTCGTTGGAGCCGGATCCTTTCCGCAGAGTAAAGCGGTTCGCGACATTGATTTCGGCCACGGGCGACGTCACTTCAAACAGGTTCCGGTCGCGAAAATCGTTCATCGTGCCCGACCAGGGCGCCAGCGGATACTGGGCGGTCAGAAAAATTGTGTTCCAACCGTCGCGCCGGGCATAGACCTGGGTGGGGTCGTTCGCGGCGCTTTTCCCGAAATCAACGCCGGCCAGAAAATTCGTTCCCTGTCCCAACCATAGATTGAGAGCGGCCGGCTGGAGGCCATATCGGGTCAGATCCGCATTCGGATCGTCGCTGATGAAACGAGTGACTTGCGCAGTCTGCAGATGCTGGAGAGCATCGGTAATACGATCGGAATCCGCGCGCACCGACATCGGACGGACCATGCGCCATAGGCGGGTCACCGGGTCGGCGTGCAACTCAATAACGCTCGCCCCATTGGTGATGACGATTGAGTCATAATTCTCAACATTATCGGCCAAAGAGGTGTCACGCCACAGGTCGGGAGATTGGGGAATCAATTTGAGCCAATCCGAATCTGCCACGAAAGCTCCGTCAACACCGACGACACTAAGATAAACCTGGTTGCCGGGCGCGGTTTTATTGCCGACAAGCAATTGCCAGCGCCGCTCGGGAGTTTCGATAACGATGGAGCTTTGCGGCGGGTCCAGCCCGTATTCAGCCTCGGATCCTTTATTCTCGCGCAGCTCGGCAGCGCTGATCTTCAAGGCCGGCGTGAGTTTTTGAAGCGTGTCTAAAAATGCTTCGATTGCAGCGGCCTGCGCGGGATATTGTATCGGTTTGGTCAGCAACCAATCTTTGTTGGTGAAATCGGCCCTGATCTCCCATTGGCCCGCGGGAATGATTTGAACACTGGTGACGGCCTCAGCTCGCAAGCGCGGCAAAATAGCGGATGCCCCGCCGGTGACCGACGGGAAAAAGTGCTGGTAAATGAAGATGAACCCCGCCAACCCGGCGGCGATGACGAACCAAACTCCTGTAGTTTTCGAATTCATTATTTTCTCCGCGCCAGCCAGACCAGTCCGCCCAATAATAATACTCCGCCCGGCAACGCGCCGAGCAACAGCCATCTGGCGGCTATATGCTGCTGCCGAGTCATGACCAACGTGTACTCCGTCACGGGTTTCGGCCCAATGCCCCCGATCATTTGTGTCTCATCCAGCAACCAGTTCACGGCATAACCGATAAAATCCCGGTTATCCACACTATCGATGCATTTGTTGCCAAAGGCGAACGAATCACCGACAACGACAATGCGCGTGAGTCCACGGGGATTGCTGACGCCGGGAACGGGTTTTTGCTCCACGGCCGCCATCAGCGGATAAGTCTGCGGCGGGTCGCCGGGCGCCGCGGACAAAGTTGCCTGGGGTCCCGTATAGGCAAGCTCATCGACTTGCGGCGTGTCGGGTGATGGATTCTCAAAATTCACCTTGCTGACCGGCCGGGGCAGGATCAAAAACAACCTGGAACCCATGAGCGGGTTGACAACGGGATGCTTCACAAAACTGGAAACCACGATGTCCTGTCCGTTTGCAGAAACGGCATTGGGCAGGTCCTGAACCCTGTCAGTCCCGATATTGACGCCCCAGTGCTGTAAAACCGGTTCCAATCCGGTCGGTTCCTTGATGGAATATTCGTTGAAGAGGGCAAAGAGGCGGCCTCCCTGGGAGAGGTACTGGTCAATTTTTTGGATCTCAAGCGGAGGCAACTGGCCATATGCGCCGGCGAAAATCAGCAAATTACAATCGTCGGGAATATTACCGCTGCCGGTCAATGACAACGGCTGGATAATGATGTCGCTCTGCGCAATGGCAGTGGCGAACTTGAAATACCCCATATCGCTCGTGTTGTCCGTGATAGACGGTTCGTGATCACCGACCAAATAATAAGCCTTAAAGGGCTTGGGATTTGTGACGGCAAGCAATAAAGTCGTGAACATCATTTCGCCATTGAACGCAACCGGTTTGCGCCGGAAATCCAACTTGCCATCATCTTCCTTTTTTCCGGTCGCAACGATCTTCACCTCAGTAAGCGCATCGCCGGGCGCGATCTTGAAATTGCCATTGTTGTCGAAGATCACCAGGTCCCTGTCCACGGCAGCATCGAGCTTGTATTGCTCTTTGATTTTCTGGGCATCAGCAGGATTACGGACGTAATCAACGACCTGCACCGAAATATTGGGATCGGCAAGATGATATTCGTTCAATAGCGCCTTGATGGTGGAAAACATCTCGTCGCTCTGGTCATAATAGAGCGTGACAGTGATGTGGTTGGTGATGGACTGGAGCACATTCAAAGTATGCGGGGACAACCTGAGGCGCGTATTTGAACTGAGATAGAAGCGATGAGAGAACCTGGCGCTGATAAAATTCGCCATGAGGACAATAGCCAGCACCAAAGCCGTCCGTAGCGCCACGTCAAAGCCGATCCGCAACCGGCGCGCGGATGAAAAGCTGATTTTAGGTGTGGGATCGTTAGGCATCATTTCCAGCGGCGGCTTTCCACCACGCGCAAGGTTAAAAAGAGAAAGAGGAACATCAGGCTGACGTAAAAAATAACGGTGCGTGTATCAACCACACCGCGTATGAAATCGTTGACCTGCGCCTGCAGATCGAAGAAGGAAAGCACCTGCGCCTGCCAGCCGGATAGCGACATCTGGTTCGAAAGATAGCTCAAGAGGATGACGGTCAGGCCCACGGCCAGGCTCAGGACCGCCGCCACCATTTGGCTGCGGGTCAACGCGGAGGCGAAACACCCGATGGAGAGGAAAAATCCACCAAGCAAAAAAAGACCAAGATATAATCCGCCGACGTCGCCGGCATCGATGGCCCCGGCTTGATTGGCGAAATGCCGCACGATCAGCAATCCCGCCAGTGACGGCAACCACATGACCATGTAAAAAATCAAAGCGGCGGAAAATTTGGCGGCCACCACCTGCATATCGCTGACGGGAGTCGTCATCAGGGTCTCAAAGGTCCCGGAAAATTTTTCCAATGCGAAGAGCCGCATCGTGATGACCGGCGTGACCAGCGGCAAAATCATCCAAAAAAGAAGGGTTTGAAAAAAAAGTTGAGTGACCGGCATTGGGAAGGGATCACTACCGAGGCTTTCAATCAGCACCTTAAAGATCAAACCGGTCAAAAAGGTCACAGCGGCGATGACCACATAGCCGGTGAGCGAAAGGAAAAAGCCGGACAGTTCACGCCTTAAGAGCGCCCAAAAGATTTTCATTCGTTTTCCTCCTCATCCGGACGGGTGATCTGCACGTAGATGTCCTCCAGCGAACGCCGGTTGCGGGTCAATTCCCGGATGATCCAGCCACGTTCTTTGGCGAGTGCAAAGACAAGCGGACGCAGGTCCAATCCGTCCCGCGGCGTGAGCGCGCAGCGATGGAATTCTCCTTCGCTTGCCGAGACATCAAAATGCTCAACCTCGGCCATGTGCGCCCAGCATTCGCATAGCGCTTCCAGCGGAGCGGCGATTTCGGCGATGACCTGGCTGTTGCCGGCCATCAGGCGCTGCAAATTTTCAGGCGTGTCGGAGGCAAGGATTTTTCCGTCATACATGATGAGCATGCGACTGCACATCATTTCCGCCTCCGGCAGGATGTGCGTAGAGATCAAAACTGTGTGCTTGCCGGCCAGGCTCTTGATCAATTGCCGGACGGAACGGATCTGGTGTGGGTCCAGGCCGATGGTCGGCTCATCCAAAATGATCAATTCCGGCTCATGGACCAGCGCATCCGCCAATCCAACGCGCTGGCGATACCCCTTCGAGAGTTGCCCGATGATACGGCGCCCCACGTCGGTAAGGCCGCACTGTTCCATCACGGTGGAGACGCGTTGGCGCGATTGCCGCCAGCCCAGCCCCTTGAGACGCGCGCGAAATTTGAGATATTCCCGGACGCGCATTTCCGTATAGAGCGGGTTGTTTTCCGGCATATAACCGATCCGGCGGCGGACTTCTTCGGATTGATGAAAAACATCGAAGCCCGCCACGCGCGCCGAACCGCTGGAGGCAGGCATAAAGCAGGAAAGGATACGCATCGTCGTGCTTTTGCCCGCCCCGTTTGGGCCGAGCAAGCCAACGATCTCTCCGCGCGCGACCGAAAATGAAATATCACTGATGGCCGTGCGTCCCGCGTAGCGTTTCGTCAGATGTGAAACTTCAATCATTAAACCTGTGGGAGTTTAGCTAAAAAAAACCACTGTGAGCAATCGCTCATTTATTGAACAGGCAAATTTGCCGTTGGTTGCGTTCAAATTTAAACCTCCCTCTCTTTATCTCCCCATCCTGTCCCGCCATAGCCCTCGGCGCTGACGGAAGTGGAAAAATTGCCAAGCCGAGGTTCGGCCTTGACTTTACGCCCGCAAAACGCCAAAAGCAAAGCCTCATGGCTTTGGAAAATTTCTATGCCTCCCGGCGGACACAGGGCTGCGCTGAAAACTTTTTGCGCGATGAAAATTTCCCCACGGAACGGCTCCTCCAGGCCGTTTGGCAGCATCAACGGTTGCGGCGCGACGGGCTTAAAACGAATGACGGACGGTCTGTCCGCATTCTCCATCCCGGCTTTATCAGCGTAGAAGGCGGCCCGGATTTTCACGGCGCGCTGGTCCAAATCGGCGATGATCCGCCTCGCTCCGGCGACGTGGAGATCGATCTGCGCGGCCAGGGCTGGCGCGCGCATGGCCATGACCAAAATCCAAACTTCAAAAATGTGTTGCTTCATGCCATTTGGGACGATGACTATCCCAAATCCGGTTCCGAACGCCCGCCAATCCTGTCGTTAAAGAACATTTTGGACGCGCCATTGGCCGAGTTAAGCCTCTCATTGGAAAAGGAACCCTTGCGCTCATTACCCGATAGTTTGCGTGGAAAATGTTGCGCGCCTTTGCGTGAGCTGGATGGGGCCAAACTGAATGAACTGCTGAATCAAGCAGCGCGAGTGCGTTATGAAAACAAAGCGGCGCAATTTCGTGCCCGCGCCAAAAATGCCGGATGGGAGCAGACTCTCTGGGAAAATCTGTTCCGCGCCCTGGGCTACAAACATAATGTCTGGCCGATGCAGAATCTGGCGGAAATAAAACCGCAATTTACCCGCGGCGCAGGTTCGCCATTCGAACTCCAGGCGCGCTTGCTTGGCATAGGCGGGTTGTTGCCCGACCAATTAACACGTTCTCAACGCAATACTGACAATTATTTGCGGCAGGCATGGGATTTCTGGTGGCGGGAGCGCGATGAGTTCTCGGGATTCATTTTGCCGCGCACGCTATGGAGATTTCACGGATTGCGGCCCGCCAACCATCCGCAACGGCGCCTGGCGCTGGCCTCCCATTGGTTGGCCGAAAAAAGTCTGGTCGCAAACATTGAAAAATGGATCACAACGACAGTTCCGGACAAAAAGTTCGTGAAATCTCTCCAGGCCATCCTGCAAGTTGACCACGATGACTTTTGGTCATGGCATTGGACTTTCAAATCGCCGCGATTAAAAAGGCCCCAGCCGTTATTAGGCGCCGGACGAGTGACAGATTTGGCGGTCAATGTGGTCCTGCCGTGGCTATGGGTTCGCGCCAAAGAAGGTGGCAGCGAAAAAAATCAAACTGAGGTGGAACGCCGATATTCTCTTTGGCCGGCGGCAGAGGACAATTCCGTCCTCAAGCTGGCCCGGCAACGCCTTTTGGGAACTTCGAATGCCCGGATTTTAAAGACCGTTACAGCCCAACAGGGATTGATACAAATCGTCCGCGATTTTTGCGATCACTCGGATGCCATCTGCACTGATTGCCATTTTCCGGAGTTGGTCCGGGATTTTAACAGGCAATAAAGGGCGAACGGACCAAAAGGACGGATAATTGATTCCCAAGGGACAAATCACTTCGCTTCCAGTTTGGCGAAGGGATTGTTGGTAAAGCCGGGTTTGTGTTCCGTGGGAACAGGAACCTTGGGCTTATGCGGCTGCGCAGCGGCATGAGAATTATTTGCGGGCGGTTCCTTTTGGGGTTTTTCCGGCACATGCGGCGCATGGTTTTCTTCACCCTTGATCGGGCTTTTGGCGCGTTTGTTGCGCGGCAACGGGCTGACCATGGCGTTGATGCCTTTGCCGATAAGTTTCGGTTCGAAATCTGGATGGCCGTAGGGAGCGACTTTTTCCAGAAAATCTTTGATGACCTCGAACCCGATTTCAGTATGGGCCATTTCGCGACCGCGGAACTTGAGCGCCACCTTGACTTTCATGTCCTCGCAGAGAAAGCCGATGGCGTGCATGATTTTGATACCCAGGTCATGGGGATCGATGCGGGGGCTTAATTGGACTTCTTTGACCGTGGTGGCGTGCTGGTGCTTTTTGGATTCTTTGTCGCGTTTAGCCTGCTCGTAGCGGAACTTTCCAAAATCAACGAGACGGCAGACCGGTGGATTGGCATTGGGCGAAATCTCAACAAGGTCAACGGCGTGCTGGCGTGCCATGTTGAGCGCTTCGTTCAATGGAAAAATGCCGAGCTGCTTGTCGTCTTTGATGACCCGGACTTCACGGGCGCGAATCTTGCCGTTGACCCGGACATACGAAGCAGACTGAGAACGTGGAGGAAAAGGGCGACTCAAGACACCCTCGTTGGTTTTGGCATGACGATAATTTTTGGCATCAAATATTGCCGTTGGGCAATCCGAAATATGCCTGTTAATTAAGCTTAAATCAGTGCAATAGCAAGTAAAATTTGTGTGACAGAAAGTTTAGCGGTGCTGCCGGAAGAGGCGGCGCCGATTTTTCAAGAGGTACCAGACAATGATGATGTTGATGACCAGGACGAGAAACAGGCCGAAATTGGGATAGGAAACATGGGGTTCGTCGGATGTGCGGACGTGCGAGCCGAGCCGGCGGACCAGTTCAAAAATCTCAATGGGGATAAAAAAAGCCGATTCACCAATGGCCAGCCAAATGGCCCATTTGGCGCGCAAGGCCAGGCCAGTACCACCAACCAAAAGAAACATGCCGTACAAAAGGGTGCCGGTGGCTACGACGCGAACATTCTCCGGGGTGATAGTATTCAGCCAATCGCTGATGCTGTTGAAGAACCGATTTTCCGGGTCAAGATGGATCCAGTGGACAAATTGATCAAAGGTGTCTCCCAAATCTTCTCTTCCTGCCAGGGAAAAAATCCCCGCCGCAGTCAGCAGCAGGATTGCGCCCTTGATCCATTTCTCCGCTACGATGAAATAAAGAGTCAGGGCGCGCCGTTTGGGGACGGGTGTTTTGGGAGTTTCAGCCATTAACGGATTTTGACCAATAACCAGTTTAAAAGTTCAGAGATGGGAAGTCGTTCCTGCTTGCCATCATCACGATAGCGAATGGTGACAGTGTCTTTGAGGTTGTCACCGGCTTCGCCGAGGGTTTCGAAATCGACGGTCACGCAAAACGGTGTGCCAGCTTCGTCCTGGCGCGCGTAACGGCGGCCAATGGAGCCGGCATCATCGTAGAAGACGTTCATCCAGGGGCGCAACAGGTCGCGGACCTCGACGGCCTTTTGTACGAGCGCGGGCTTGTTTTTTAACAGCGGCAGCACGCCAACTTTGATCGGGGCGACGCGCGGATGGAATTTCAAGACGACACGGGTCTCGCTCTTTCCCTTGTTGTCGGTTTCAGTCACTTCCGAATAGGCATTGCAGATCAGCGCCAAAATCAGGCGGTCCACGCCAGCGCTGGGTTCGATGACATGCGGAATGTATTGGCCTTTGGCGAGTCCGTTGGCGTCTTCAGTAGCATCCTTCGCCGCCGGTTCGGAAGCAACGCCGGATTTTTCGAGATATTTTTTCCGGTTCTCGTAATAGCGGCGCCAGAGGTCGTCCTGCTTTTCCTTCGGCAATTTTGCCCAGGCGGCACGCAGTTCTTCGTCGAATACGCCCATGGATTTGCCGGAGAATCGCTCGTGTTGGGAGAGGTCGAAATCACCACGCGCGGCGATGCCTTCGAGTTCCTGGGTGCCGAAGGGAAACTTGAACAGAATGTCCACGGTGGCGCGGGCATAATGGGCCAACTCCTCGGGCTTTTGCCAATATTCCTCCAGTGTCGTTCGAGGCAAGCCGATGCCTTCGTAAAATTTGATACGCTCTTCAACCCAGTATTGGTGCCAGAGTTGCCAGCCCCAATTGGGCTGCGGTTCGCCGGGATGGCCTTTGGAGGCGGGTGTGGCGACGGCGCCGGATATGGCTTCGACGACTTCGTCGGGCTTGATGAAATACTCGAGTTCCATCTGCTCGAATTCACGGGAACGAAAAGTGTAATTGCGGGGAGTGACTTCGTTGCGGAAAGCCTTGCCGACTTGTCCAATACCGAAAGGGACTTTTTGGCGTGAGGTTTCCAGGACATTTTTGAATTGGGCAAAAATCGCCTGGGCGGTTTCGGGGCGGAGATAGGCGACAGCCGATTCATCCTGCACCGGGCCGACAAAGGTCTGGAACATCAGGTTGAAGGCACGCGGTGCGGTCTTTTCGCCATGACATTCAGAAACCATTTTGCTTGGTTTTTGCAGGCAGGGAATCTCATTGGCCTGGTCAGCACGAAACCTTCCCTTGCAAGTTTTGCAATCGATCATCGGGTCGCTGAAAGTAGCGACATGGCCGCTGGCTTTCCAGATTTCGGGCGACATGATGATGGTGGCCTCGAGACCGGCCACATCCTCGCGTTGGCGGGTCATGGTATTCCACCAAAGCTCTTTGACGTTGCGTTTGAGTTCCGCGCCGAGCGGTCCGTAGTCCCAAAATCCGTTGATGCCGCCATAAATTTCTGATGACTGGTAAATGAACCCGCGCCGTTTGCACAGCGATACAACTTTTTCCATGAATACATTCTCACGAGGCTCGGACATTTGTTCAGTCTTGGGTTTTACGCTTCAAGTTTCAAGTTTTAAGAGAATCGGGAATGTTCTAAATCGGCATTATTGGGGCGGCACGGTGTTCTCGTGCCGCGCAAAATGCAGACGTTCGTCTTCGGACGAAAGGGACCACACCAAGACTCAGAGAATAGTTCATGGAAATGCGTGAATTTCACGCGTGATGCGTGAAAATTTTACTCATAGCTGCCCAGACACTGTGAAGAGGCGCAAGTTTTAAAGGGAATTTGAAGGAATCATATTTTGGCATTGGCATTGCTAGATATTTTTACAAATAGCGTTGACAGTGTGTGTGATTCATGTAAAGTCCGCAGACCGTCACCCGACCAAAAACAACAAAAACATAGTAGTAGAGTATATGAAAAAAATCCTCAAACAGAAGAAAGCTTTCACGCTGATTGAATTGCTCGTCGTGATCGCCATCATCGCGATTCTGGCGGCCATGCTGCTGCCGGCACTCGCTGCAGCCAAACGCAAGGCCCAACGCATCAATTGCGTCAACAACCTCAAGGAAACTTATCTCGGCACCAAGATCTGGGAAGGTGACAACAACGACCAATATCCTATGGCAGTTGGAACAGCTTTGGGGGGCGCCAAAGAATTTGTTTACAGCTACGGTGAACAGACGCCTGCGACTTATTCTCCCTATTCGGTGTTTCAAGTCATGTCGAATCAATTGGCCACGCCCAAGATTCTGTATTGCACGTCCGATAACAACCCGAATGCCGCTGCGACGGGTGTTGCCGGTACTCTGACCGCCCATACTGGCACCTACGCCACCAATTTCAATAATATCTCGTTCCAGGATGCCTATATCAGCTACTTTATCGGCGGCGACGCCACAGAAGCCTATCCGGGCATGATTATCTTTGGCGATCGTAATATTGGCACAGGCCCCGCGGCGAACACCTCGACTCCGGCGAGTGTCATGTTCGCGGATGGTGTTCAAAAAGATTCTGGTAACCCAGCCGCAACTGGCGGTGAAGCCCTTTGGGCCTGGTCGGCGCAGGACCTGCATCTGGGTCAGGGCAATGTCGGTTTGACCGACGGTAGTTGCGCCCAGGTGACCGTCAATGGCTTGCGCCAAGCCATGATTCAGGCGACCAATGGTCTTCCCGGTGGTGATACCCTCGGAGCTTATTACAACTTTCCGTGATTTAAATTTGTCATAGCACAACGAGGCATCCGCAAGGATGCCTCGTTTTATTTTTGGCGTTGTTCAGCAAAGAAATTCTGCAACAAAGAGCGGCATTCTTTTTCACTGACACCACCAGTGACCTGACAGCGATGATTTAAAGTGGGAAATTGCAGCAGATTCAGGGCGCTGCCGGCTGCGCCGGCTTTCGGGTCACTGGCGCCGAAGACGACCCGGACCAGGCGGGTATGGACAACAGCGCCGGCGCACATTGGGCAGGGTTCCTTGGTGACATAGAGCGTGCAATCCGTCAGGCGCCAATCACCGACGGCGGCCTCAGCCTGTGTCAGCGCGAGCATTTCGGCATGGGCGGTGGCGTCTTTGAGCATCTCAACCTGGTTGAAGGCGCGCGCGATGATCCTGCCTTCGCGCACAATCACAGCTCCGACAGGCACTTCGCCGATCTCATAGGCGCGCGCGGCCTGGCGCAACGCCTCGCCCATAAAATAATCGTCGCTGTGCAGATCAATGACCGGGTCGTCCATAAAAGAATTCCTCCAGCGTCCAATCGTTTGCGCCATCGGGATGGCAATGACAATGCGCGGCAAAAAATCCGCCGCGGAATTTCCAAAACCACGGCCAGAGTTGCTCGCGGTCGGTTTGGGCGATGTGCAACGAATCGATCTGCTCGCGCGGAAAGAATTGGAAACGCCCTTCTTTACACGCGGCGGGCACGGCGGCCAGTTTCCGCTTCACTTCAAACAGGAACATGAGCCAATGCGTTTGGCCCTGGTAACCATGCTCGCTGATTAGGCCGGCGAGATGGAGGTCGGAGATTGAAAGTTCCACTCCCATTTCCTCTTTGGCCTCGCGGCAGGCACAAACATAGGGCGATTCACCGATGTCCGTCCGCAATTTGCCACCGCAAGGACTCCAGCGGCCTTTATTAGGTTCCTGGGTGCGCTCAAGCAACAGGGTTTCATCGCGCTCATTAAAGCAATAAAGCAGGGAGGCGACTTTGTAAGGCAAAACCATCCGTAGAATTTCAAACGCCGGATGGCGAATGTCGATGCAAAATTCCATTGTCAGACCGCGGCAACAATCTAAAATCGGCGTCCCAAATGAAAATAAAAATTGCAGCATTGGCCGGAGACGGCATCGGCCCGGAAGTCATGCGTGAAGCCATCAAGGTATTACGCGTAGCGGAATCGAAGTTCGGCTTCAAGACTGAGATCACCGAAGCGCCGGTCGGCTGGGCCGGAATCGACGCCGCGGGAAAAGCATTGCCGGACGCCACGCTCGCGTTGTGCAAAGAGTCAGATGCCATCCTGTTCGGCTCGGTAGGTTTGCCTGACCGGGACCCAACCATTCCCAAAGAACAACGCCCGGAACGCGCCGCACTGTTGCGGATTCGCAAGGAATTCGGGTTGTTCGCGAATCTCCGTCCGGTGAAATTGCCCAAAGCGCTTTCTCATGCATGTCCATTGAGCAAAGAGCGCCAGGGAGACGGCATTGATATTCTCGTGGTGCGGGAATTGACCGGCGGCATGTATTTCGGCCAGCCTAAAAAAACCGAAGATCTCGGCGGCGGGAACGCCCGCGCGATAGATACAATGGTCTATACAACGCCGGAGATTGAGCGCATCGGACACGTCGCATTCAAAGCGGCCAGGCTTCGCCGCAAAAAAGTGACGAGCATTGACAAAGCCAATGTCCTGGAAAATGGCGTCCTGTGGCGCGAGGTGATCACGCGGGTAGGCAAGGACTATCCCGAGGTCGCGCTCGAACATCAATTCGTGGACAACGGGGCCATGCAATTGGTCCTGCGCCCAACGCAATTCGACGTGATGCTCTGCGAAAATATGTTCGGGGACATTTTGAGCGATGAAGCAGCGGCGCTGGGCGGCTCGCTGGGGATGCTCCCGAGCGCGAGCCTGGGTGCAACCAGTGGTGAGAAAGTTTTTGGGTTCTATGAACCGGCGGGTGGCACCGCGCCAGATATTGCCGGGAAAAACCTCGCGAATCCGATTGCGCAAATCCTATCAGCGGCTTTGATGTTACGGCACAGTTTTGGTCTGAACGCCGCGGCCGCCGCAATGGAAAATGCGATGCAACGTGCCATTGAATCCGGACATCGCACTGGGGATATTTATAACGCAGCCGAAACCAATACGCGAAAAGTTGGTACGCGAGAAATGGGTGACGCGATTGCGGCGGCGGTATAATGAAAAGTTTGACGGAGCACCTGTGGTTCGAGACGCCGCACCGGCGGGATTACATCAATATTACGCAGACGGTTGAGGGATTAGTCCGCAAGAGCGGTATTAAGGAAGGACTTTGCCTGGTTAACGCCATGCATATCACGGCGAGCGTCTATATCAATGACGCGGAGGATGGGTTGATCGCCGACTATGACGATTGGCTGGAGAAGCTCGCGCCTCATGCTCCGACCTCACAATATCGGCATAATCGAACGGGCGAAGATAATGCGGATGCCCACATGAAACGGCAGATCATGGGCCGCGAAGTAGTGGTGGCGATCACCAAAGGCCAACTGGACCTCGGCCCGTGGGAACAGATCTTCTACGCCGAATTCGACGGACGACGCCGAAAGCGGGTGCTGGTCAAAATCATCGGGGAATAACGTGTGTCTGCACGCGTCTTGAGTTTCTACTGTTTTCCAGCGAACATTCAGGGACATGCAACCGGGTTTCTGGCGCAAATGCCGTATCGGTATCCGTTGGCTTCGCCGCGCAGCACTTCTCTTGCTGCTCGCGGCGATATGCGCCGTCATTTGGTTTGACCGCGTCGGCCTGCCATCTTTTTTTACAGACAAGCTGGTGGTGGCGTTGCACGAGCATGGGATTGATCTTGAATTTTCGCGGATCCATTTGAGCGTCTCGAATTGTGGGATCGTGGCCGAAGACGTTCATATGGGACAGGGACAAACGCGGGAAAACCCGTCCATGGCGGCACAGCGCGTGATCTTGGAGGTCGATTATCACGCCATTTTGCACCGGCGATTGCAGTTGGACGGTCTCGTTATCCGCAACGGCAATTTCTTTCTGCCACTCTCAGAAACCAATGTTCTGGCAGTGACGAATATTCAAACCGATCTGCAATGGCAGGCAAATGATGTATGGGCGTTAAACGATCTCAAGGCGAGTTTTAACGGGATACAACTGGGTTTGTCCGGCCAGGTCGGGCATGGCAGTGAGCTTCCCAAATGGGAAATTTTTCACGGCAAAAAGACAGCCAATGCGCAGGCTGTGCAGGAACAATTGCAACATTTCTCGGAGGCTCTCAAAAAAGTCCAGTTTTCCGGCCCGACGATGCTGTCCCTCAACATCCAGGGTGATGCGCAGGACATTCACTCGTTTGCTATCCAACTCATTGTCACCGCTCCTTCAGTGCACACAGTCTGGGGAGATGGGAAAGAACTTCAGGTCAACGCCCGTTTAACAGCGCCGGCCGGCGCCTCGACCCGTTTTGATGCTCCGCTCGATTTTTGGACCAACGTATTGCCTTATCGGCTTACCTGGATGTTGAAGTTGTCAGATTTAAAATCCCAAATACTCGATGTGCAAAAGGTTTCAGCCGCGGGCTTTTGGAATGCGCCGGTGCTGGCAGTAACAAATCTGTCTTCGGTGCTGGGCGGCGGCTCTCTTGCTGCGAACGCCCAATTGAACGTGGTCACAAGGGAATTCTCATTCACCAATTCGTCGGAGTTTGACCCGCACGTGGTGGATCCTCTTTTGACACCCGCAATCCGTGAACAATTCGCAGATTACGCCTGGGCGGTCCCTCCGCAATTGCACATTGGCGGCTCGATGATTTTCCCCGCCTGGACCAATCTAAACGTTGATTGGCGCAAGGAAGTGCAACCAACCCTTAAATTCGAAGGAGACCTGGGCTTCGCGGATAGTGCCATCCGGGGGATCCAGGTTGACTCCATGGCAGCACAATTTTCTTATTCCAATCTCGTCTGGCGGGTGCCCTTATTTGCTTTTAAACAATTCAATACCCGGCTTGAGGCCAGCGGCAGCGAAGATGATGCAACCAGGGAATATCGATGGGCAGCCCACGGTACATTTGACCCGGAAACTTTAAGGTCGTTTTTGCCGACGACGAATGCCGACCTCGCACTTCGCCACCTATCGGCTGCTGAACCGCTATACCTTTCCGCAGAAGGTTCGGGACGCCTGGGCGACCTGGCGAGTCTGTATGCGACCGGCCACATGGCCTGTACTAACTTCGCCATCCGGGAACAACACGTGGACAGTGTCGACACAGACTTCGCCTTCACCAACCGGCTGTTGAATTTCTATCGTTCACAAGTGTGGCGCGGCCAGGAAACGATGACCGTAGATGAAGTCACGCTGGATTTTGACAAAAAATTGATCTGGGTCAAAAACGGATATAGCACGATGGAACCAGCGGTCGCGGCGGCCGTCATAGGACCTAAAACTGCCGAGATCATGGCACCTTTTGTTTTCTTGAAGGCACCGACAGCATTGGTGAATGGCTGTGCGCCGTTGGGCGATCCCAATGGGCGCGAGGATGCGGATATTCGTTTTGACGTCATCAAGGGCGCGCCGTTTGAAACTCATAAATTCAATGCGACATATTTGACTGGGACAGTACATTGGATGGGCCAGCATTTGATTTTGACAAACCTTGTGGGGAACCTTTACGGCGGCAGCGGAGTCGGCAACGCTGCTTTCGACTTCAAGGTCCCGCATGAAGGCGCGGACTATCATTGTCAGGTGGTTTTTACGAACGTGGACCTGCACCAGCTTATATCGGACGTGTCGGGGACAAATCGTTTGCAGGGCGCGTTCAGCGGGAACATTATCGTGACCCATGCCAGCACGGAAAATTGGCGAACCGTGGATGGTTACGGCGTGGCCGGTTTGCGCAATGGCTTGCTTTGGGATGTGCGCATTCTGGGATTTGTCTCCACGGCATTGAATCAGGTTTCGCCCGGCCTGGGAAACAGCCGCGCCACGGATGCGGGAGGAAATTTTACGATAACGAATGGCGTGATCTTTTCGGACACTGTACAGATCAACACTGGCACGACGCGGCTATTATATCTCGGTACGGTGGACCTGAAGAAAAACGTCAATGCACGCGTGACAGCGCAGTTGTTGCGCAACGTCTGGGGCGTTGGGCCGGTCATCAGCGCCTTTTCTTCTCCTTTCACAAAACTGTTTGAATACAAAGTCACCGGCACTCTGGATGACCCGAAATATGAGCCTGTTTATGTGATACCCAAACTCCTGTTGATGCCACTACATCCTATCCAGGCAGTCAAAGGTATCTTCAGCAGCAATAACGGCGCACAAACAAATGCGCTATCCACACTGCCAGCCCAATAAATTAGTGGTCGTTATAGATTCACGATTGCCGGATCGCCATATAATGTGAACGAACCGGCGCGGGTGATCGCCACTAACCGCAAAGTTGTTGCAATGAACTTTGTATTTGCGGGTCAAAGGCCATTGGTCGAACCGTTTGCGGGATCAGTTCCGGCCAGAGAATAATGCCCGGATGTCGTGCTTCAAATTGCCTGGCTGAAAAGGTGTTCTTCAAAGATGCCAGCATTGTGACATAGTGGCCACAAATCTCCCGCTGTTGTTTGCTTCCAACCGCCTGGGCTTGCATATCACCCAGAAAATGCGACACACACAGTGCAAGCATGGCAACATGTTTGACATCCTGCCGCGGCTTTTCCGGCTGGTTTTGTTCAATGTCAACGGCGTTGCGGATTTTTCCAGCCATAAGCAACACCGGGTCCAGGACACGGACACGCTGCGGAGTATTGCCACCCGCCACGCGCACGACATTCTCACGGGCATAAGCCATAACCGTTTCATGCGGAACGCCCTTGATTTCACGCAGGAACTCCACCTTCAAACCCGCTCCTTGTGGCTGGGAACTTAAAACAGCTTCCACTGGTCCTCCGCCAAAAGCCGGTGCCGACAAATACCAGCCAATGGCTTCGGCAACTTGCGCCGCTTCCGCCCCGGTTCCAATCAAATCCAAATCCTTGCTGGTGAAAGGAAAGTGCATCTCTAATCGGGGTTCGTGAGGCAGATAGTAGGCCGCCCAAATGTTGGCCGCTTGTCCGCCTACAATAACAAACGGCTGGCCTTGACCATTACGTTGCGTTAGAACCGTTTCAAACGGCTCTAATCCTGTTCCAGGTCTGGAATGATCCGTGCCCATTGTTCAGGAGTGCCTTTAGGGGAGAAGTCCATCCGCAGTATATCGGCGGCGGATTGGACGATGGCATTTTCACGCTGCAATTGATCCGGCGTGACTTCGCCCGCTGCCAAACGCCGCATACCCTCGGCGCGTTCACGGCCTTCAATCAACCGGATGTCAATCGCTTCATTCATCAATCTTAATCTACCGCGTTTGCGCGCCACTGCCAAGCCTGGACGCAAAAGAAGAAGGGGTAAAATGCCATTACAAATTCACAATCGCCGGGTCGCCGTAGAGAGTGAACGAACCCGCGCGGGTGATCTTCAAATCCATGATGTTTCCCCGGTGACGTTCGCCGCCATCGAAAACAACGATCTTGTTGCAACGGGTCCGGCCTGTCATGCGCGCTGCATTCTTTTTGCTCGGTCCTTCGACGAGGATTTGAGTTTGTCTTCCGACAAAATTTTCATATTTGCCTGCCGCGATCTCGTTAATGGTCTGTAATAGGAGATGATTTCGCTCTTCGCGGATTGTCTGCGGTACCTGGTCCGGCATATCGGCGGCGGGTGTGTCGCGACGCTGTGAATATTTGAAGACATAGGCATTATCAAATTCCACTTCTCGCGCGAGCGAGAGGGTCTCTTCGAAATCCTTCTCAGTCTCTCCCGGAAATCCAACGATGATATCCGTGGTGATGCCGATCTCCGGCCGGGCGGCGCGCAACTTTTTGATGATACCCAGGAATCTTTCACGCGTATAACCACGGTGCATCAGCTTCAGGATACGGTCGCTCCCGCTTTGGAGGGGAATATGTGCGCTCTCGCAGAGTTTGGGCAGCCGTGCGTACGCGTCCACCAGATCATCGCCATAACCTTTCGGATGCGGCGAGGTGAAGCGGATACGCACAATCTCGTCGATTTTATGTACCGCATCGAGTAACTGCACGAAAGCCGATTTGCCGTCCTTTACGGGAATATCGCGTTTCCCATAACTCGTTACGATCTGGCCAAGCAGGGTTATTTCTTTGACGCCTTGCGCGGCCAGTTCCCGGCATTCGGATACGATATCATCGATAGTCCGGCTGCGTTCTTCACCGCGGGTATAGGGCACGATGCAAAAAGTGCAATATTGGTTGCACCCCTGCATGATGCTGACGAAAGCAGTGATGGATTTTTTTGAGTTGCCGTTGAGCAGATGCTCGCGGATGGTGGCCTCGCTTTTTTCTTCTGCATCCACATCCACAATCTTTTCCCGCTCGCCGGAAAGGATTTCGTCGAGGTAATCAGCCGTGCGATGAAATTTTTGTGTGCCGATGACCAGGTCCACGTCCGGCAGACGGTCGATCAATTCCTGTCCACGGCTCTGGGCCATGCATCCCATGAAACCGAAAATTTGATTGCGCCGCCTTTTGTTCGCTTCGCCGGCGAGATTTTTCATCTTATTGAGCGCTTTCTGCTCGGCGAAATCGCGGACGCTGCAAGTATTGAGCAATACGACATCCGCCGCGCTTTCGCTGGGCGCCAGGGAATAGCCCCGGGCGACGAGTTGGGCGGCGACGGCCTCGCTATCGCGCTCGTTCATCTGGCATCCGTAAGTCTTTATGAAAACACTCGGCATTTCTTCAGGAAAAACAGCATAAATCCTTGACACCGTTTTGAAAAGCGCGAATCGCGAATACGCTCCTCGCTTGCGACCGCCGGGCAACACTGTATGCTTTTTGGCGCGTAACGATGGAATCGGACACGTTAAAAATCTTATTTATCGGCCCGGATGAACAACTCAGCCGCAATGTCAGCGGCCTGTTGAATGATGGCGAAAAAGGCTCTTTTTCGACTGCTCCAACAGTCAATGCCGCGCTCTCCCGGCTCGCGCAAAATTCCGTCGATATCATCTTATTCGAGTTTGATGACACGAAAGACGGCTTCGACCTGCTCACTTTACTGGCGGTACAGGCCCCAAAAATGCCGATCATTGTGCTGGGTCCCGGCAATGACGATCGGCTTACCTCAGAAATTGTCCACGCCGGCGCACAGGACTGCCTGCCCAAGGACAAATTGGATGCTCCAACGCTGCATCATGCCATCCGCAGCGCGATCGAGCGCCAGAGCGAACGTGTGGCTCTGCTCCAGGAAAAAGAGAATTACTACGGCGTTTTTGATCATCTGGTTGAAGGCATTTTCCGCACGACTCCCGATGGGCATTACCTGCTGGCAAACGTCGCCATTGCCCGGATCTATGGTTATGATTCACCGGCGGAATTGATGGCGAGCATCACCGATATTGCGCGGAGATTGTACGTGGAAGAGGGCCGGCGGGAGGAATTCGTCCGGATGATGCAAAAACACGATACGTTGAACAGTTTTGAATCGAGGATCTATCGCAAAGACGACACCATCATCTGGATCTCGGAGAATTGCCGGGCCGTTCGGGATGTGGAGGGAAAATTGCTTTATTACGAAGGAACAGTCAGTGACATCACCGACCGCAGGCTGGCCGAGAACCAGGTGCGCCGTGCCACGGCCGAATTATCGCGCAGCCGCGAAGAGTTGCGCGCCAAGAATCAGCAGATGGAGGATAACCTCCGCATGGCGCGCGAAATTCAATCGGCGATGTTGCCGCAACAATATCCGGTTTTCCCCGCCAAGGTCACGCCGGAGCAAAGCGCTTTTCAGTTTGCCCATCGCTATCAGCCGGCCGAAACCGTCAGCGGCGATTTTTTCAGTGTGAGCCAGCTTTCGGATGATGAAGTAGGCGTGTTGATCTGCGATGTGACGGGCCACGGCATCCGCGCGGCATTGGTCACCGCCATGATCCGGGCGCTGGCGGAAGAATTGAAACCTCTGGCGCGCGACCCCGGCATGTTTCTGCGCAAACTCAATTCCGACCTGTGCAGCATCTTGAAAAGCACCGGCTCACCGACGTTGACGACGGCATTTTATCTGGCGACCAATTGGCGAACGGGCGTCATGCGATTTGCCAACGCGGGCCATCCCAAGCCGCTGCTTGTGCGCCGGTCCGAAAATTCGGTGCGCGCGCTGGCCAATGCTTCCGGCCACGGCCAGCCTGCCCTGGGATTGTTCGACGATCCGCCCTATCAGACCACGGAGATCGCGCTCAAGACAGGCGACCTGATCATGCTCTTCACGGACGGACTCTATGAAGTGCAGGGCGCAAACGAGGAAATCTATTCGCAACAACGGTTGATGGTGGACATAAAAGATTTGATCGAGAAACCCACCAATGAATTATTTGACAAGCTGCTTGACGCCGTCCGCAACTTTTCCATCAATCATGAATTTGAGGATGATGTCTGTCTCGTGGGCATGGAAATAGCAAAAGGGAAATGAACGGAAATCAGTGCTCGACGGAGTCTCGCCCCGCGCGCTATTCCTTCTCCAACAAAAACGTCTTCTCTGATTTTTCGCCGAGGGCGGACTGGATATCGAGCAGCTTGGGATAATTTTGCGGCGCGATGATTGCGGGGGCGGTGATAAAGTCATCTGTCACGACACATTGATTGCCCGTGGTCGTACGCGTGATTTTCACCTGCGAACCGCCCGGCGCGAAGAAGCTTTCGCTCACCGGCAGGATGTCCGTCGGGCGATAGCCGGCGGGCAGGTTGATCTCCGCGCGCGTGATCGTTTCGTTTTCATCCGAAAGATATAACGGCAGTGAGCGCTGGTCGGCGGCAGTTTCGAGGAATCCCGGAGTAAAAGGCAGGTTGAAGTAGAGATAGTTTTTGTCCGCCACACCGTAATTGTCCAATTCCACGGTGAACTCTTCCGATCCGGGATAGGTGTCAAAGCTCGTGGCCAGGTCACTGACAGGCCGGGCTCCCTGGGCCACGCGCGAAACGGCTTCCTGGAAATAATGGTCGCGTTCTTCGGGCGGCAGTTCGGCAAAATATTTATGCGCGCCGTTATAATCTTCGCCATAAAAATGTTTTGAGACTTTGATCTGCGCCTTGCCGTCGGGCGACAAGGTCACAGTGTAGTCCGTCTCTGTTTTGTCTGCGCAGTTTTTAGCTGTACGGATGACCCCAATTTTTTGATTGGAGAGAGTCAAAGCCATCTTGTCGTTAAAACCAGTCGTGCCCAACTGGGAATATTGGTCCGTGTCGTTCAAATAGTAATCATTTCCATCGAGAGAAATTCGGACCAATGGCGTCTGGAATTCGTCAGGCAGCGGGAACGAATGCGCCGTCTGATTGATGCCGGTGACTGGAGGCAATCCCGAGGCCATGACGATCTCCGGATGAAAACCCGCGGCGGTGAGCATGGAATAAAAGAGAATGGCGCGATCAGCGGCATGGCCGTAACCATCGGCCAGCGTGGTATCGGCGTCGGACAATTCGCTCAACGGCAATTCGGTGAAGGACGGACCGCCGTCACGAATGTTTTGGGCGATGAAATCCCGGATGGCTTTGACGGCATCTAATTTTGTTTTGGCGGAAGCAGTCAATTGGCGGGCGAGCGCGGCGGCTTTAGCATCATTTTGCGCATGGCCAAGCATGGCATCGTTCAATGCCTTCCAATAATCGGAAATATTGCCGGCGCAAAATTCCACGCCGGAATCGTAAGTCCACATCGGGGGCAATTCCTGTTCCGAGGGCAACGCATTGACATTCGTGGCCTGCCATTCGTAAGAGACCTTTCCATCCGAGTTCTTTTTGCTTTGGCTGATCGTCCCGCGCGTGCCAGCCACAAAACTGTTGATCTTAAGGCCCGCCGGAGCCGTCAGGGTGAAAGATTTCTGGTCCAGCGTTTCGGGAAATTGGAACGACTCGAAGTCCGCCAGATACGGCAAGTCGTGCATGGTGATCTCGTATTCGACCGTGATCACGGCGCCGACGTCCACGCCCGACAGGCTGGCGACCAGCACTTTGCCGCCGGTATAACGTTTGGCGCCGGGGTTCCAGGCCTGGTCCATGGCATTGATCTCAACCGGCGCAATCTCATGGTGCGTGCCGTCCGACGAGATAACTGTGGCATGAAGAAGTTTTGCGTCCGAGCACGCGGGGTTGTAATTGATCTTCACCGCGGACTCGGTGATCTTGCCGTTATAAGTCAGGATGCGCTTGGAATATTTGACATCATAAACAGCCGTGTGGGCGTCCTTGACCTCTAGCGTTTTGTGGCTATAAAGAATCTCTGCATCAGAATCCGGCGCGGGTTCCGCCGAGGCATTCGCTTTGACCCTCTTTTCAGGGACACTGGTGTTGAGCGACATGATGAGGTTTTTGCGCATGTCGTGGTCCATGTCCTTGAGCGATTGCTTGAGGTGCAGGTATTCATCCGGATAAAACTCGACGGTCTTCAGCACGAATTCGCGTGAGCCGCTCAAGGTGCCGTTCGCCACGGAAATGTTTTCACCGTAGGTGACGCCGGCGTCATCCACGCCGGCAAATTCAGGAACATCCAACGGCGTGGAGAACTGGCCGGTCAATTTCAACGACATCTCTTCGCGGATGCCGCAGGTGACTTCGGTATCGAGCGGATATTTGCGCTTTTGAAGACCCACGACGCCGATCAACACACGGTTGGCCACGCCAAGATCTTTGGCCAACCACGGCAGGCTGACGATGGATTCGTTGCCGCCGTTGGCAGTCAGGCCGCTGGCGGTATAGGTCAGTTCCGCGCGCAACGGGGTATTGATGTCCATCATGCTTTGCGGCGTCAGCTTGAGGGAAACCAATTTGAAATCGGGGATGGCTTCCTTAAGCCGTCCTTCGAAGAAACGTTTGACTTCGTCGGGACGCATCTGGGAAAAAGCATTTCGATAGGCATCGTCATTGATCCCGTCGAATGAAAAATCAGCGGTGGCCGAGAGAGTGCCGTTGGCATCAAGAGTGCCGGTGGTTTTCACGAGCAACATGTGTTTATCGGCGGGCGGCACGGGGCTGGTGTGGAGGGTCTCGCCGTCTGGTTTGCAAACAAGATAGCTGCGGTTGCAATCCTGCGCCGGCAACAATTCGCGCGTGTGCTCATCGGTGGGATCCATGAGCGTGTAATGACCAGGGGTCAGTTCGACGGAAACAATCTCATGGTTGAAATCCGGCTGCGGCACCAGTTGATCGCGTTTGGCGCCGATATTGATGAGCGTAGGATAAGCGTTGAAGCCCGCAAGGCGCAGCATCTCGACGAGAAGACCCGCTTTATCCCGGCAAACACCGTATTTTTCGTTAAACGTGATGCAGACGTCGTGCGGTTCAAAACCGGGACGATTGGTCTCAGGGGTTATGCCCATATACTGGATGTTCTGCGAGACGTAATGGAACAGCGCTTTGACTTTGTCCAGATCGGTAGCCTGACCTTTGATAAGGTCGGACACTTTTTGCTGCATCGCCGGAGTGTAAGCGTCAAGGTGCGGTTTGTTGAGGTTCCAATTCCATTTCGAAATATCCTGCCACGTGGGCACGGTGCTCACGAACAGGCGTTGCAGCACTTCATCGTAGGCCGGCATATTTGGTTCGTCGAACATGCGGGGGACATTGTTGACCTCCCAATGAAGATCCACGGTGGCGCCGTTGGTCTGGATGGTGGAAGTCACGGTGCCGGGGACCTGGTCGCGCAGGCCCATGCTGACCAGGGGCAGGTTCGTCGGCGCAAAAACTTCATACGACCAATGCCGGATATAGCTGGAGCCTTCAAAAATGTTCTCGTCGTCAAATTCCGCCGGCATGATGGAGCGATGGATGGTCTGGCGATCGACAACGTGGACGATGTCGCCGACGTCAAGCTGCGGGATGTTGACGGTGAAGACCTGCATGTTGGGGTCGTAAATGTTTTCAGACATCTGGCTTTCATCGATGGACTGTTTGGAATTGGCGGCCACGTCCACCGGCACAACGGTGCCGTCCGGTTTGATGACCTCCATCCTGGAGACGGAAACGGTGAAATACGGCAGCAGGAGAGACATGGAAAATTCCCGGTTGTCGCGCTTGCCCTTTTCCGTGAGGACTTTGGTGAACGTTTCGTCCTGGCATTCGCCCGTGCCATCGGGATTGTAAATGCGAACACTCTTTTGTTCGACGACGGCGGAATCGCAATTGGAGTAAGTATCCAAAGTGATCTGCGCGGCGGCGGTAAGCACGGGCGGTAACGGCACCGGGGCAAATTGCGGGCCGGAGTAATCGGCATCGTTGGCAACGGCGGAAAACACCATGGATGTCAGCGCGAGCAGGATGAGTAGTACCAGCTTATTTTTCATGAGACGGGCATTCATGCTATCCCAATAGCCGACCGTGGCCAGAGAATTTTGTTCAAAGAAATCGCTATCCGGCGGGTTGCCGACGGCGATAACGGCGGCCCAAAGAGGAAGATGCGATCAGCCGGTCGCGATCGCGCATCTTTTCCACCAGCGCGAGTTTTTCAGCAAAGGGCAAAGCGGCAAGCTGTTTGCGGCGCTCGCGCTTATCGGCCAAAATTTTGTTCATCAGTTCGCTCATCAGCCTTCGAGATATTTATCCTTCACCTGCTCCCATTTTGCAAGCAGGTCATGTCGCTTGAGGATGGAATTCAGTTTGGCTTCGTCCAGAACGCCGCTTTCAAAAAACTGGGCAACGCGGACTTTATCTTTTGGACGGCCAGTCCTGATTGCAATGGCAGTCAAATGTTCCGCCGTCATCACGCGCGTTTTGACTCCATCCACATTCGCCTCAACCGCCTGCGTCAGAGCTTCTTCATCCAGGGCATCAACAGTTGGAAGAAATTGCACTTGCCAGTCTTCGATGATGATATGCTCTTTCTCCGACTTGCACCCTCTCGCTTTCAAATAGCTATAGACCGGCTCAAGGGAAATAATTGGGCTATCGGAAATGTTTTTTAGTGCGATGAAAATATCAATGTCGAATGTCGCCACCGGCTCCAGATAAAAAGTGGCTCCAATCGCACCGCCAATCGCGTATTGGCCGATGATCCCATCGGCCTGCATTTGGTTTATGACGTTTAACGTTGCCTTCATACCGCAAGAATAGCGGAGCAGAAGAATTCGCGCTATTCAATGTAAATCACAATCACTAGCGATTCACCGCGCCCATGGCCTGATTGTGATAACGCTCACCGACGGCGGCGCCATGCGGGGCGACGGCGGAAATCTCCTCCAGATCCACCGGGGACAATTCCACGCTCAAAGAGGCAATATTTTCTTCGAGATATTTCCGGCGCTTGGTGCCGGGGATGGGCGCAATATCTTCGCCCTGGCCCAGCACCCATGCCAACGCCAATTGCGCGGCGGTGCATTTTTTCTTTTGGGCAAGGGCCTGGATCTTCTCAGCCAATTTTAGGTTCGCGTTGAAGTTTTCACCCTGGAAGCGCGGGAAAATATGTCGGCGATCGCCTTCTGGCAGGTCTTCCAATTTCTTAAATTGTCCGGTGAGAAAGCCACGGCCCAGCGGGCTGTAAGGCACAAAGCCGATGCCCAATTCACGGCACGTGGGCAAAATTTCCACCTCAACATCTCGGGTCCACAATGAATATTCCGTCTGCAACGCGCTGATGGGATGCACTTTCACGGCGCGGCGAAGAGTCGCGGCTCCCGCCTCGGACAGACCGAGGTATTTCACTTTGCCCGCGCGGACGAGTTCGGCCATCGCGCCAACGGTTTCCTCGATGGCCACTTGAGGATCAACGCGGTGCTGATAGTAGAGATCGATATGGTCCGCGCCGAGGCGCAACAGGCTGGCATCGCAGCATTGACGGACGTATTCGGGGCGTCCATTGATGCCGAGGAAGTCCCCTTTCTCATTGCGCATGTTGCCGAATTTGGTGGCCAGGATGACATCGCGACGGCGACCTTTGATGGCACGACCGAGGAGACGTTCATTTTCGCCGACACCATACATATCCGCTGAGTCGAGAAAGTTCACACCCAGATCAAGCGCGCGATGGATGGTGGCGATGGATTCGTGATCGTCGCGCGGCCCATAAAATTCGGACATGCCCATGCAACCGAGGCCGAGGGCAGAGACGGTCAAACCTTGTTTTCCCAATTTGCGATGCTTCATAACATTCCTTGTTAAATCAAAGAGAAGCAATTTGCACCATAAACTTTCTGATGCAAACACTTATTAAGTATAAATTATTGTAAGGTAGCGCCTTACCAAAATTCTGCTGTGCAGACACGCAAACGGAAAAATTCATCAAAGGCATCGGTGCGAAATTTTAACTGGTTTGATTGAGTGGGTTCTGGCGGATGGGGGCTTGGGTCTGGCAAATGGTTGAGAGAATTTTGAGTTGAGGGTTGAGAGTATAAACGTCAATTCGCATCAATTCGCTTCATAAACTCTTGGGTTCTTGGGTTCGTTTTTGAAAAGTGGTTTTCAAGGTGGTTAATCCATAAGTGGTTGATTTGATGAATTTTGCGTTAAGAAAATGACCCAAAAAGCTTGGCTTCGTTTTCTCATTTTTGGGTTTTATGGAAAAAGGCTGTGGAATAACAACCAAGAAACAAAGGCACAAAGAAATCCGCAGATTACGCGGATCACACAGATTAAAATTCGCTTGTACACTTCTCATGGCGTGATTTGAGCATGAGAGAGTGGGAGTGTAATGTTGCCCGGAAACAAAAAATGATGGTAGTGCCCTTTATGACCGGAACTACTCTCTTCTTACGCAATGTCAGCTTAGTAGATTCAATCTGTATCGGTTTACCTGTATTGTTGTGTCGAGGGAAGCTGTGGGACGCTCGCTGACGGAGGCGATTCGTTCATATACGTGAAATATTTGTATGTCGGGAAGACGACGGACTACTTTCCAATGGGGATGTCCCATGAACATTTCCATAAAAGTCCGTTCCCCTTGATTGATATGCTCATGAATTTTATTGGCTTGGCTTCGCACCTTCTCCCATTGCTCCTCAGCATTTGACGAGGCGAGTTTACAGACATCGATAAGCCTCTTTGAAGCGACAAGCTCAATGTAGTCCACGATCCCAACCAGAACAAGAAACTACTGATTTGTGTCGAGAAATTCAGCGGTATCATGGCATAGCTGACGTATTTATGCGTAATACCAAAGCAGTGCGTGAAGGGATGAGTGCCCAGCAGTGGGCGAGGCATATGCTTGGTTTATAGCCAGCAAGGACGGATGACGTTTTTGGACGTTTTCCAGCCACCTTGTGGCTGGCTACATTCCGGTCGTCGTTTCGCGACTTGAAACAGAGCTCGACAGAGTCTTGCCCCACCAGAAAATCGGAGCCGGCTTACGCCGGCTGCTACGAATAAGAGCGGCTCGCGGGTACGCTCGCCCCACCCGTCTTCGCTTCGCTTCGACGCGGCAAGCCGGTGCGACTTGAAATCAATGCCCCTGATCTGCTTTGGCCAGTTCGACGGCGAAGGCGTAATCGGCGCCGAACATGTTCGAGCGGAAGACGATGTATTTCATGTCGGGGGTGAAGATCGGGTTCGGCTCGAGACGGTAGTTCTGTTTGGACATGTTCACGAGTTTCTCCGATTCCAGATAGCCGCCTTTTATCAGATTTGCGCCGAGGGTCCGGGCGGTTGAGACCGTCACCGGGTGAAAGAGGAAAATCCAGGGGGCGCGGTTGTCGCCATCGCCGCAAAAGAGTTTGCCGTCGGGAGAGGAGTTGTCGTGAATGGATGACTGGTCAAGGTCATAATGCAGCCAGACGCGCGCGCCGGTTTTCACATTATAGCTGGCGATCCAATCGCCGCCGTGGCCGTGCAAATAGTGCAGTTGATAAAAAACGTTTTCGCCATTGGCACCCCACCATTCGTGACCGGCCTGCTCTTCTGTCATGGTGCGTTTATGGACGAGTTGGTTGTGGGAGCCATCGGTGCGGATGAGCCAAATGCGGTCCACTTCCTGCCAGTTGCCTTCGTGGCAATACATCAGCAGCGTTGGATCGGTGGGCGAGAATTGCAAATGATTCAGCCAATCGTGGCTATGCTGCAACAGTTTCCTGATTTTGCCGGTGCGCAAATCGATCGTGAACATGGTCATAGGTAGTTTGGCGGCAAGGCGCCGGGCCATCAATTCGCCCTTGTTGGCCGGTTCGCCAAGGTTGGTATCGCTCATGCGGCCCGATGGCGCGGTGCCATCGTAGGCGCCACCGGCATTGGTATCGCCTTCGATGTAAGTGCCGGCACCGAGGGTTTCGTCGGCATTGATGGCGCTGACACTGGCGCGGCGCGGGAGATCGGCGAGCTTGCGGTTTACTCCGGTGTTGAGATCGACACACCAAAGGGTGCTGTAAAATCGATTGGTCGTCTCGCGGGTGTAGTAAAGGGTGGGAGATTTATGAGCGACAATAATAGTATGGACCTTGCCGGTAACGACCTCGGTTGATTGCAAGGTATCCAGATTCAACACGGAAATACCGTTGGTGGTGGTATAGGCCATCCTTTTGCCATCGGGCGTGAAGCAGTTATCGTTGAAATAGAAGCTGTCGGAGCCAGGCTCAGTCGTGAGGCGGATGATGCGATGGCCGGTGTCGGGATCAATCCAACTGGCGGGCGGCGTTTGGGCCAGAACGGGCATGATGGCGGACAGGGTCAAAAGAAAGATGATGGGCTTCATGCATCCATTTCACGGGGTGGAAGGAGGATGGTCAAATGCAAAAATTGGCGATGGGAGGTTTTAACCACAAATGGACACGGATTTTTAGCCACGAAAGAACAAAGAACACAAAAGTTTTGAACACCGGCCTTTGCCGAGGCTACGATGCGGCAGGGGCGCGTACGCTCCCCGCCAGCATTCATATTGTTCGCACGAAATGATTTTCCCTTCGTCCTTCGCGATGGCATTTTATGAACTCAATGTTGACGCAAGAAGCAGTGTTAAATGCGCTTAAAAGCGTGAAATATCCCGGTTATTCGCGGGACGTCGTTTCATTTGGCCTCGTTAAAGAGGTTTCGATCGCCAACGGGGCGGTGAGCGTTTCCATGCAGTTGACGTCGGCTAATCCGGAAGCGGCGCAACAGATCAAGGCGGAGGCGGAGGCGATTTTGAAAAATCTGCCGGAGGCCGGACGGGTTGTTGTAGAGGTGAAGATGCCGACGGGACAGGGCGCGCCGCAAAATCCATTTTCGAACCAGGCCAAAGTGCCCGGCGTAAAACGCGTGATCGCTATTGCCAGCGGAAAGGGTGGCGTGGGCAAATCCACCTGCTCGGCCAACCTCGCATGTGCTTTGCAACATCTCGGCGCAAAGGTCGGCCTCCTTGATTGCGATATTTATGGTCCCAGCATCCCCTTGATGATGGGTGTCCATGAAAAGCCAACTGTCAGCGCCAATGAACAACTCGTGCCGCCGATCGCGCATGGTGTGAAAGTGATGAGCATCGGTCTTTTGCTCACGGACGATCAGCCGGTCATCTGGCGTGGACCGATGATCACCAAGACCATCCAGCAATTTTTGCTCGCCGTCGAGTGGAGTGATCTTGATTACCTGCTGGTCGATTTGCCGCCGGGCACTGGCGATGCGCAGCTTTCACTTTGTCAGACCGTGCCGTTGGATGGCGGCGTCATCATCACGACGCCGCAGGAGGCGTCGCTCGGAGTGGTGCGCAAGGGGATCGCAATGTTCAACAAGGTCCACGTGCCGATCCTGGGCATCGTGGAGAACATGAGTTATTTCACGACGCCGAACGGAGAGCGCGTGGAAATTTTTGGCCATGGCGGCGGCCAACAGGAAGCGGCGCGGCAGAAGGTTCCGTTTCTTGGAGAGATACCTATCTTTACTGAGATTCGGGAAGCCGGTGATGGCGGCACGCCGATTGTGGTTTCCGCGCCGAACCATCCGGCGGGGAAGGCTTTTATAGAAATTGCGAAAAAACTGTGAGCGGGTTGTAAACTATTCGCACACTGCGGTTTATACATTTCTGTTGCAATCCTGTCACAAAAGTTTACTTTATCTCTACAGGCTATCTTATGTCGAACGTTGGAAAAGAAACATCGTCGGCGAACGATTTATTGAAGAATTCCTCGCTCTACCGCGAATTTCAGGCAGAGCGTGAGGAAATTTTGAGACACAAATGGCTCGAGTCGGAGAAGGCGGGGCGTGATATCGGCTTCGAGCATGCGCTGACGGATTGGATCATAAGACACCGCGTGGCCTGGCGAAAAGCCCGGCAGGCGGCTGCAACAAATTAGTTAATCGCTCCTTTAACGCGGCCCTGTGAGGTCGCGAAGGAAAATGAACACGAAACGCATCGCGCGAATCGCCTCCGCATACCGGCGGGGCAGGTTCGCGATTTTCTTTTCAAGGCATTCATCCTTCCTCTCCATGAACCGCTGGAAAGTTGGGCCTGTCTTTTTTCTCACCCCTCACCCTCAATCCCTCTCCCCGTTGAGGGGAGAGGGAGGAAGCTGTCGTGCGATCTTTTTCGTAGAACGGTTCGTGACGTCGATGCGTGTCCAGTATTTCAATCGTATTATAGAAATGAAGATGAGGAGGGTTGCCTGTGCCTGAATCCACTGTCATCCTCGACTCCACCGCGATTCAGCGCGCTCTTACGCGGATTGCGCATGAGATCGCTGAGCGCAATGAAAACGGCGCAGAAGTGGTGCTGGTAGGAATCCCGGCCGGCGGCGTGCCCCTGGCGCAACGGATCGGAAATGCGTTATCCGAAATCTGGAAGCATCCCGTTCCCACGGGTAATCTCGACGTCTCTATGCACCGCGATGACCTGGATCGCCGGGCGGCGCCCAAAGTCCATCCGACCGTGATGCCGTTTGATGTCACCGGCAAAACGGTGGTGCTGGTGGACGACGTGCTCTTCAGCGGCCGCACGATCCGGGCGGCGCTAGATGCGTTGAATGATTTTGGACGGCCGAAAAAGATCCAATTGGCGGTGCTGGTGGATCGTGGGCACCGGGAATTGCCCATCAAAGCTGATTTTGTGGGAAAAAACGTCCCGACCGCGGCCGAGGAAAAGATCCACGTGCGCATCGGGGAAAAAGACGAAGTGACCCTGGAACGCAAATGAGCTGGACGAAAACAAATCTGCTGGATATCGAATCGCTGACCGCGGAGGAGATCACCGCGGTCCTCGACACGGCGCGGGCGTTCAAGGCGGTCGGCGAGCGCGCCATCAAAAAAGTTCCCGCCCTGCGAGGCAAGACGGTCGTCAATCTGTTCGTCGAGCCATCCACGCGCACTCGCATCAGCTTTGAACTGGCCGAACAGCGATTGAGCGCGGATGTCATCAACTTTTCCACCGAGGCTTCTTCATTCAAGAAAGGCGAGACGCTCAAAGACACGGCGCTGAATCTCCAGGCCTTGAATGCCGATTTCATCGTGATTCGGCACAGCGCGAGCGGGGCGCCGCATTTTCTTTCACGGGTGCTTGACGCGCATGTCATCAATGCCGGTGACGGCGCGCATGAGCATCCCACCCAGGCATTGTTGGACGCTTTTACGATCCGCGAGCGCAAAGGAAAGATCGCGGGACTGAACGTGACTATTCTCGGGGACATCCTTTACAGCCGCGTGGCACGATCGAATATTTGGGCGCTCAGCAAGCTCGGCGCGCGTGTCACGCTTTGCGGGCCGTCCACCCTGGTGCCGAAAGTGTTCGAGCAGATGGGTTGCCGCGTGACTTATGATATGGATGAAGCCATCCGCGAGGCGGACATCATCCATCTATTACGCATCCAGCACGAACGCCAGCGTAAGACGATGTTCCCCAGCATCGGCGAATACACGCAGCTTTTTGGTTTGAACAAAGCCCGCCTCGCCCAGACCAAACCCGATGCGCTCATCATGCATCCGGGCCCCATCAACCGTGGCGTGGAGATCGACAGCGAGATAGCCGATTGCGACCGGTCGCTAATTTTGGAACAGGTCACTAATGGACTGGCTGTCCGCATGGCTGTGCTGTTTCTGTTGAACGGCGGAAAAGGGCCGGAAGAGATTGGGTGAATTTATGCAGGAGGACTGGAAGGTAATATTTCGTGGCAAGGGACGGGAAGGTGTCATCGAATACTGGGAGCAAAACAATTGCATGGAGTTTTATTGGGAAATAGGAGGGGGGCAGGGAATTGTTTTAATCATTCAAGGCCCGGAACCTTGGGACTGGGACAAATCAAATCCATGGGCGGCTAACCGGCGGGATGAAATTTTAAATCGAGTTGCTCAAGAAGTTATCAGACAGCGAACTACATATTGTGTGCCCGACATTCATCCGCGCAGCGGAATTTTTTATCTTCGACAGAAATAATCTACCAATAAAAATTAGCCCGATTCATTTGCGCCTCATCGGCCAAACGAGTTGGGCCACACCGAGAATCAGAAGGACAACGCCGCCAATGCGGAGATAGACCGCTCTATCTGTCGGCGCGCCGGTGAAAACCTGTTGCACCTGTGAGCCGAATGAATTGGCGAGGTCATGCGACCAGACGAGCAGCATCGCGCCCACGACAATGCAGATGATTCCGACGACAAGTTTTTGCATAGGACGCGTGCGATTTTGAAGGCGAAACCGCGCTGCGTCAATGCGGCAGATGATTTAACGCAAGAGGCGCAAAGACGCAAGGGAAATCATATTTCAATCAACCGTCGCGGTAGATCGCGATGACCATGCATTGCCCTCCTAAGCAAGACATTCTGGCCATCGACTTCATAAAACAGAATATGCTTTTGAAACGGGCGCAAAGTTACAATGAAACGCCATTCACGAAGCCGGGGATGAGAAAGTTTTGCGCGCGGACCGATTAACGGATGTTTTTCAAGCAAGTTACAGGTGGCTTCGACGGCTTCAAGATACCGGTCGGCAATTTCCCAATTTGCGTTGGCAAGATACCATTGGAATTGCTTTTCCACGTCCGAAATAAATGTTTCGGACTTGCGAAGACTCATGCAGCGGAAGATTTGCGGGCGCGTTGACGAATAGCGGCAAAATCAGTTTTGGTGAGCGGACTTGTGGGTTTATCCGCTGCTTCAAGCAGCCATGATTCCAATTCAGGGGTGACATCAAACGGCTTATAGGAATCATCCTGGCCGACAATGAACTTGGCTACTTCAGCTTGTTCATTGGCCGGCAATACTTTGATCTGCTCGATGATTTCTGTCGCACTCATAAAGGAATTATCGTCGGAAATTGGAAGGCGTCAATGCGGCAAATGATTTAAAGCAGAGGCGCAAAGAATAGACACAGATTTCACGGATTAACACGGATTTAAAAAAATTTAGCGCTATGCGAAGGATGTCACAGCAGCTTTATCTGCGCGCGTTCCTGGGCGAGGGTTTCGGTGAGGCTGGCGACACGGCCGCTGCGGCGTTCGATGATGTGTTTATCCACGGCGGGATCGTAGGGCACGGGATAGTTGCCATCGTAACAGGCCATGCAGAATGATTCGCGGGGCAGGCCGGTGGCTTTGACCAGGCCGTCCTGCGAGAGATAGTGCAGAGAATCGGCGTTGAGATATTTGCGAATATCTTCGAGGGAGTGGTTCGCGGCCATCAATTTGCTGCGGTCAGGAAAATCGATGCCATACACGCAGGGGTTCATGTGAGGGGGGCAACTGACGAGCACGTGCACTTCTTTGGCGCCGGCTTCCTTGAGATTGTTCACGCGCGCTTTGCAGGTGGTGCCGCGCACAATGGAATCGTCCACGACGATGACGCGTTTACCCTTCACCAGTTCGGTGATGAGGTTGAGTTTCACGCGGACGTTGAAGTCACGGATGAGTTGCGACGGCTGCAAGAAGCTGCGCCCGACGTAGTGGTTGCGCACAAAAGCCATCTCGAAGGGAATGTTCGATTCAAGGGAATAGCCCAGCGCCGCGCAATTGCCGCTGTCGGGCACGGGCACCACGGCATCGGCCTGGATCGGAAATTCGCGCGCGAGTTGGCGGCCCATCTCCACGCGCACTTTGTACACGTTCCGGTTTGAGATGGTGCTGTCCGGCCTCGCGAAATAGACGTATTCGAAGATGCAGAACGCGCGGCGTTGCTGTTCGGGAAAGGCCTGGATGCTTTGCAGGCCCTGCTCATTGATGATGACGATTTCGCCCGGCTCAACATCGCGGATAAATTTTGCGTGGATGAGGTCCAGCGCGCAGGTTTCACTGGCGAGCACGTAGGAATCTCCCAGTTTGCCGATGGAGAGCGGACGAAAACCGAACGGGTCTCGCGCGCCGATCAATTCCTTATCCGTCATGATGACGAGGGAAAACGCGCCTTCAATCTTGCGGAGGGTGTGGACGAACGGATTTTTGCTGCCGTTGGCATCCGGTTGCGCGAGCAGGTGCAGGATGATTTCGCTGTCCACGGTCGTCTGGAAAATGGAGCCGCGGGCCTCGAGTTCGTCGCGCAATTTCGCCGCGTTGGTCAGGTTGCCGTTGTGGGCGATGGCGATCTGGCCGCGGGCGCAATCCACGGTGAGCGGTTGGGCGTTCTTCAACTGCGAAGAGCCGGTGGTGGAATAGCGCGTATGGCCCAGGGCCATGTTGCCGACGAGTTGATGCAGGATTTCGCCGTCAAAAATCTGCGGAACCAGGCCCATGCCGCGATGGGCGCGAAATATTTTGCCATCGCTGGTCACGATGCCGGCGCTTTCCTGCCCGCGATGTTGCAAGGCGTAAAGGCCGTAGTAGGTGAGTTCCGCGGCATTGGGATGGCCAAAAATGCCGAACACACCGCAATAATGTTTGGGATAATTTTGCATCGAACTTAAAACTGGTTCACGCCTACGCATTATTCTCGCAGAAAAAAATCACAGGCGCAACAGGAACCCGCGATTTATACCCCGGGATTTTTTTGAACGAGCGATTGCAATCTTTCCACCAATTCCTCCGGCACACGCTTGGGTTTTTCATCCAAACCGGTGCAGACATGGAAGGTCTCGGCCTCGAGGATGAGTTTGCCGTTTTGGTTCAGGATACGGTGGCCGAAGTTGACGCGGACTTTCCCGGCCAAGGTGGGCCATACTTCGATGGAGAGCAGGTCATCGTAACGGGCGGGGAATTTATAGCGCAATTTGGCTTCGACGACGGGGAAGATGCAATCGCGTTCCTGGAGTTCGCGGACGGTGGTGCCGAGGGAGCGGAGGAATTCGCCACGGGCGGCTTCGAGCAGGTCGAGGTAGCGCGAGTGGTAGATGTGGTTGCCGACGGTGCATTCGGCATAGGAGACACGGTGCGTGTGACGGAACATTGGGGTGATTTTGGGGATGCGGGGAGCGGGTGAAAAGGCCAAAAATGCTTATCTGAGTATGGTGCGACCTTATGAAATTCAGTCAGGAAATGATTTGTAGTGATGTGATTGTCACTTTTTGACTTCAAATTGAGGCAAAATGGCGGTGAAGATGGAGGATGCTATTTTGTCAGTGAAACTGGGGATAAGATTTCATTTGCGCGCGGGGAATTTGCAGTTATGTTGCAACGTAATTGCGTTGAGCAGATTGCTTGCGCGTTCGCTGTTTTACAGTACACTAAAGTCAAATCATGGCCGTAACCAAAGTCAGTTCGACGGTTCATTTCGTCTCTCGACGTTCCGCGGTGAGCGGGCGTGGCGGCTCCGATAATGGACATTGGGTTCCCAACACGGATGTGTATAAGACCGACACGGGGATTGTGGTGAAGGTCGAGTTGCCGGGCATGAAAAGTGATGATTTGGAGATCACGGTTGAGGGGAGCCACTTGAGGATAGCCGGGAACCGGCCTGATGGATGCCGCCCGCCACATTGCAGTTTTCTAGTGATGGAGATTTCGTACGGCCCGTTTGAAACCGATCTGGAACTGCCGCAGGGCTATGACCTGGGGCAGGCCAAAGCGGTCTATGTCAACGGGTTCCTGCGGATCGACGTGCCGCAAGCGCGGAATCTGCATTCCAAGACCACCAAAGTACCGATTGCCGACGGAAAATAAGCCGCAGTGAATCTTTTCCCGGGCGGCGGCATCTAATTATTGACGGTCATTTTGCCACGAAGCGCCTATTGCGCCCGGACGGCAGTTTCAAATAGTATCGTCACACGTATAACATGACTTCTCCGGAAACAGAGTTTATCAGCATTCTCGGTGCTCCCGAGAAGACAGAAGGGTCGCCGCGCATATCGTCGCGTTCCCTGCCGGATACGCTGCCGATCCTGGGCCTTTCGGACATCGTGATCTTTCCGGGGGCGGTGGTTCCGCTGTTGGTGGAGACGGGACCGAGCCTGAAGCTGATCGATGATATTGTGACGGGTGACCGTTTGTTCGGGGCGATGTTACAGCGCAAGCCGGACGTGGTGGAGCCTGCTCCGCAGGATCTTTATGAAGTGGGATGTGTGGCGCGCCTGGCAAAGATGGTGAAGTTTCCCGATGGCACCGCGCGGGTGCTGGTGGAGGGGCTGTGGCGCATCAAAGTGAAAAGTTTCCTGCAACCGGCGCCTTATCTGCGCGCCGGTTATGACCTACTGCGTGATGAGACGGAGGATTCGATCGAATTGCAGGCGATGTTGCGCAACGCGCACAAGCAGTTCGAGGAGATCGCCAAGATGTCCAATGCGCTTCCCGACCAGGTCAAGATCGCGGCGCTAAACACGGAGCATCCCGGCCATTTTGCCGATTTGATCGCGGCGAACCTGAACCTGTCGTTGGACGACCGGCAGAGGCTGCTCGAAATGGTTTCGGTGCGCGAACGATTGCAAAAGCTGCTGCCGATGCTCAATCGCGAGCAGGAGGTGCTGACGCTCAGTTCAAAGATCCAGAACGACGTGGCTTCGACGATCGCCAAGAGCCAGCGGGATTTCTTCCTGCGCGAGCAGATGCGGGCCATCCAGCGCGAATTGGGCGAAAGCGATCCCGGTTCCAGCGAGGTTAAAAATCTGCGCGATAAGATCGACCTGACGATCATGCCTGATGAGGCGCGCAAGGCCGCGTTGCAGGAGATCGAGCGTCTCCAACTAACGCCGCCCGCCGCGGCGGAGTATTCCGTGGCGCGGAATTATCTGGATTGGATCCTCGCGCTGCCCTGGGAGCGGGTCACGGAAGATAAATTGGACCTGAAGGAGGCCGAGCGCATCCTGAACGACCAACATTTCGGGCTGACGAAGGTGAAGGACCGGTTGCTGGAATTTTTGGCGGTGATCAAGCGGCGCCGGCAGATCAAAGGCCCGATCTTGTGCCTGGTCGGCCCGCCGGGCGTCGGCAAAACGTCGTTGGGCAAGAGCGTGGCCGAGGCGTTGGGCAGAAAATTTGCGCGCATTTCATTGGGTGGTATGCGCGATGAAGCGGAAATACGGGGGCATCGCAGGACATACGTGGGGGCCATGCCCGGACGCATCATCCAGACGTTGCGCCGGGTGGAGAGCCGTAACCCGGTGATCTTGCTGGATGAGTTGGACAAGGTGGGCGCGGATTTTCGCGGCGACCCGGCGGCGGCATTGCTGGAAGTGCTGGACCCGGCGCAGAACAACACGTTTACGGATCATTACCTGGACCTGCCGTTCGATCTGTCGCGAGTGCTGTTCATCGCGACGGCGAACTGGATGGACCCGATCCACCCGGCGTTGCGCGACCGCCTGGAAGTAATCGAATTGCCGAGCTACACGGAGACGGAGAAGTTGGAGATCGCCAAGCGTTATCTCATCCCGCGCCAATTGGAAGAGCACGGCCTGACGAAACAGGACCTGAAATTGAGCGACGCGACGATGCGGAAACTGGTTCGCGAATATACGCGTGAAGCCGGGGTGCGCCAGCTTGAGCGCGAGATCGCGGCGCTGTCCCGCAAGGCGGCGCGCAGGATCGTGGCGCGCAACGGTTCGGCCCAGCCCATCAAATTGGAGGCTGACGAGCTGGAAAAATTTCTTGGGCACGCGCCGTTTGTGGAGGAGACGGCGGAAAAGATCACCGAGCATGGCATCGCCACCGGACTGGCATGGACGCCGGTTGGCGGGGACATTTTATTCATCGAAGCGACGCGGATGCGCGGGCGGGGCAGTCTCATTTTGACCGGGTCGCTCGGCGAAGTGATGAAGGAGAGCGCGCAGACGGCGGTGAGTTATTTGCGGTCGCAGGCCAAGAAGCTGGACATCGATTTCAGCGATTACGGAAAAAACGACATCCATATCCATGTGCCGGCGGGGGCGACGCCGAAGGACGGCCCGAGTGCGGGCGTGGCCATCGTGGCGGCGCTGGGTTCGCTGCTGGCGAAGCGGCGGGTGCGTTCGGACACGGCGATGACGGGCGAGATCAGTTTGCGCGGGCGGGTGTTGCGCGTGGGTGGCATCAAAGAGAAAGTGCTGGCGGCGCAGCGATATGGTCTCAAGCAGGTGATTTTGCCGGAGGGAAATAAATCGGACTGGATGGAAGTGCCGGCGGAGACGCGCGGCAAGCTCAAGGCGCATTTTGTGCGGCAGATCTCGGAGATATTTCCGCTGGCGCTCGTCGGCAAGTAAGCCCTTGCGTTTTATTTAACCACGGATGGACACGGATTAACACAGATAAAGAGGGAAGACTGTGCTTAACTACGGTTCTATGGTGTAATCACGCGCTCAACACTATATTAGATAATGAAAACGATGGAGATGTCTGAAGCGAAAAAATTGACGAACGAATGGCGAAAGAGAGTAAGGGCTGAAAAAGTACGGCTCAACCGGCCGGGTTTGCCAAAGGTTACGATCAAGGAATTGATTGAGCGGGGGCGTCGATGAGTTTTGCCATGGACGCCAGCGCAGCGGTGGCGTTGCATTTTCTTGAAGAACGCCCTCCTTTTGAGACGATGGAAGATCGCCTGGCATCCGGCGAAGAGGCATTTACCGCGCCGAATTTTTATCAAGCAGTAATGGAAGCGCTTCGTGGCGCAATTCGCGAGGGCAGGACCACGAGCGCGCTGGCATCCGCATGGCTCGTGGCGCTGGATGCTTACAACGTTCATCCGCTTCTCATCCATCCTTGCGCGGGTTCAGCTACGTGGATCATCGCCGAACAGCTAAATATTTCAGCGTATGACGCGGTTTATATCGCCGTTGCCAAGAGCCGGGGCGCTGAGCATTTCTCGCGAGATGCTGTCATCCTCAGGCGCGCCGGCAAAGTGGGCGTCAAAGTTAAACCATGAAGACCAGCCGGCTGGGAACAATCTTTTCCGCCGCCCTTTCAGGGCGGAAGTTTTTTTGTTCGATAATCCAGCCACTGCATGGCTGGTTAATTTCCGTTGTCCCTGCGGGACGACAAATCGAGGCTCGACGGAGTCTCGCCCCACCAATCATAGGGTTTTTGTTTTTGGCATTTGTGGCAGGAGCGCAGCCGCGTGATTTAACGGATGCCGACATACAAGGGATACAACTGGCGCAGAAAATATTGGCGCAACAACCTGACCAGGACGTCACTAATACGGGAAAATTGCAAATCCGCAATGCGAACGGCACATTAAAGGAAGTGCCTGTCAAATTTACGGTCACGGTTACGCCGACAAATTGGTCCTGTGTTTACGGGGCGACTGTCACCAACCAAAATGGCCTTGCCAGTAATGAGGTGCTTAGCATAGTGCATGACACCAGCCAGACCAATGTTCACGAAACAGACATATCTCATACAGGCGGATTCTTCGACTTCAATGGGTCGAAATCAAAGATGACCGAAGCTTTTGCGGGATCAGACTTCTGGGTTTGTGACTTGACACTTAGGTTTCTTAGCTGGACGGACCAGAAGATCATCAAAAAGGAATTTATGCGCGGGCGAGGTTGCATGGTTTTGGAAAGCAAAAACTCGCTCCTTGCTTTGGGCGGTTATTCGCGCGTGGATTCGTGGATCGATGAGGAGACGCTGGGGATTGTCCATGCGGTGGCGTACGATGCGGACGGGAACCTGTTGAAGGTGTTTGATCCAAAGTCGTTCAAGAAGGTGAATGGGCAATGGGAATTGCAGGACATGGAAATTCGGAACGTGCAGACAGGGTCACGGACGAGGATTGAGTTTGATTTAGGAAAATAAGACGGAAGAGTTAGACAGAATTAACAGAATAGAGCAGAAATACAGAGGCCGTAGACAGGAGTAAATCCCGGATGGTTTCTATTCAATGACGAGCGCCGAAGACGCCGTCGAAGATGACTTCTTTGGTTTTCCAGATGAGGGCCATGGTGATGGCCAGGGGCGAGAGGCCCATGAACAGCATAATGGCGATCGCCATGCGTTCGATCCAGAGCCAGCGGGTTATATCGAAATGGGCCTGCAGGTTGTAATGCACGGCCAGGATGGATGCCGTCACAAACACCAGCCACAGCACCAGCATCCAGCGATTGAAAGACGTAAAATCACGCGTTTCGTGGCGCAAGGTTTCATCCGGCAACATCGCGCCAAGCTGGCGGATGACGACGTTGAGGTTGAAGAGGAAGAGCAGTGACGAAAAGATGAAGAGCATGATCGCTGCGACAAAATAAAATTCGTCGGGCATCCGGTTCTGCCAGTAAAAGAACGGACAAAGGCCCAGGTTGACAATGGCGAGCAGTTTGGCGCGGTCCAGGGCGTTGCGCCAGGGACGTTCTTGTTTTTGGAAATCGCTCATCTGGATGAGGCCGAAGAGCAGCAGGCCGTTCGCGAGGATGGCCGGGACGATTTCTTCAGGCTGCAAAAAGTCGGCCTTTGCCGTTTCTGCACAGACGATGAGCATGGCGGGCAGCCCCCAAAAGAGCGCGGACAATCCGCGGGCGAGCCGTCCCAGCGAAGGGAGCAATTCGGGATTGGGCGCGATTTCAGCCATGATTCAGATAGAGGATGGAAAATCAGGAACGAAGAAACAAGGTGATTACGTTATTTTACAAGAAAACCATCTATCGTCCCTATCGGGACTCCATCGCATAGCAAACACCGCGTGAGGGCGCGCGGCCTACATTTTGTGGTCGAGTGTTCATTGTGTAGGCCGGTTGCCCTCAACCGGCGCTGAAAAATCCGATGTTTGAATAATGTGATGCATCCGTGCCACGTGAGGGCACGCGGCCTACAAGCACGGTCCCGCCGACTTGGAAGTCGGCGATACAGCAGGTTTGGAAACCTGCGTTACGCCTAAAAACTCAAATAGGTGTAAGCTTTCAGGCCGCGCTCGTATTCATCGAGCAGGCGCATGGCTTCGGAAGGTTTCATGCGGTCGGATTTGATGGCTTCGTCCATTTGCGCCTTCATCTGCCGCTTCAATTCGTTCTCATCGTACTGAACGGCGGCGAGGGATTGGATGATGGTGTTGCCCTCGATGATCTCCTCAATGTAATAGCCACTCGGCTCGTCCGGTTCGAGGAACACGTGCACTTCGTTGACGCGCCCGAACAGATTGTGCAGGTCGCCCATAATGTCCTGATAGGCGCCCATGAGGAAAAATCCGATATAATAAGGCTCGAGCATTCCGTTGCCGTTGGTGTTGAGCTTGTGGAGCGGCAACGTGTCGCGCACATCGCGGAAATCGATGAATTTATTGATGGCGCCGTCGGAATCGCAGGTGATGTCCACCAGGGTAGCCTCGCGCGTGGGACGTTCATTCAATCGCGAAACCGGCATGATGGGGAACAATTGTCCGAGCGCCCAATGATCGAGCAGCGACTGGAACACCGAGAAATTGCAGAGATACTGGTCGCCGAGCGAATCTTCGAGTTTCTGGATCTCCTCCGGCGCAAAGGGCTGGCCTTTGAAACTTTCCACTACTTCGCGGCTGATCTCCCAGTAAAGATTTTCTATCTTCGCCTTGTCCGGCAAATCGAGCACACCGAGCGTGAACATGTGCTGCGCGTCCTCGCGCCGTTCCAACGCATCGTGATACGCCTCCAGTTTGTTTGCCTTACTCAAATTCTTTTTGATGTCGCAAAGCTCTTTCACCAGCGCGTGCTCGTTCTCGCCGCAGGCCGTGGAAGTCTCCGGGCGAATCTTTTCGATGGCGCCAAACACTTCGACGATGAGCACGCTGTGATGCGCCACGATCGCGCGGCCGCTCTCGCTGATGATGTTCGGATGTGGCACGCGCTCGGCATTGCAGACATCGGCGATGTAATAAACGATGTCGTTCGTGTATTCCTGCAACGTATAATTCGTGGAGCTGTCGAAGTTCGACCGGCTGCCGTCGTAATCCACGCCCAGGCCGCCGCCGACGTCCATGTACTCGATGGGGAAACCCATCTTGTGAAGCTTTGCGTAAAATCGGGAGGCTTCCTGCACCGCCTTTTTTACCGTCAAAATGTCCGGCACCTGCGAGCCGATATGAAAATGCAGGAGTTTGAGGCAGTGCGACAGATTTTCCGCCTTCAACATCTCGGTCGCGGCCAGCAATTCCACTGTGCTCAGGCCGAACTTGGCGTTTTCGCCGCCGCTCTCGGCCCATTTGCCCGCGCCCTTGCTCAACAGGCGCGCGCGAATGCCGATCATCGGTTCCACGTTGATCTGTTTGGAGATGGAGATGATCTGGCGCAATTCCTCCAGTTTTTCGACGACCATGATGACTTTCTTGCCCAGCTTGACGCCCAGCAACGCCATCTTGATGAACTCGGCGTCTTTGTAACCGTTGCAGACGATGAGGCAGCCCTGTTGATTTTGCATGGCCAGCCCCGCGAACAACTCGGGTTTGCTGCCGACTTCCAATCCGAAGTCGTACGGCTTGCCCGCGTCCAAAATCTCCTCCACCACTTCGCGCAACTGGTTGACTTTGATGGGAAACACGCCGCGATATTTTCCCTGGTAATTAAATTCGGCGATGGAATTGCGGAAGGCGGTATTAATCGCCTCGACGCGGTGGCGCAAAATATCCTGGAAGCGGATCAGCACGGGGAATTTCAATCCGCGCGCCCGGGCCTCTTCGATCACGTCCGTGATGTCCACCGGCACGCCCGCGTCCTGCAACGGGCGCGCGACGACGTGGCCGGCGTCGTTGATGTCAAAATATTTTGCTCCCCAGCGATGGATATTATACAGCGCGCGCGCGGACTCGATGTCCCACGGGCGGGCGGCGTCAGGTGAATTGCTCATTTCTGTGATTCAGCGATGCGAACTATAGAAAGTTCAGCGCAGAATGCAATAGGCTGGATGAAAAATTTTCGTGTCATCTTTACCAGTCCACGATGCAGTCCGTTTTGGTGAACTGCGCGCTCTTGTCCGTGTATTGCTGAAACTCGATGTCCGCGCCGTTCGGATCCTTGCACCAGCACTGCCAGGTCTGGTCACAACCCAGTTTTTTTGGCGTCACTTCGATGCCGGTTTTTTTCAATTTTTCGGAAATCGCGTCGATGTCATCGACTTCAAAACAAAAATGATGGATACGCTGGGCGGCATATTCGGTTTTGGGATCCGCCTTGAAGAATTCGATGAATTGGCGCGGGGCGATCTGGAGATAAAAGCCGAAGAGTTCGCCGTTTTTGTGGAAATCGAAATGCGGGGTGAATTCGAGAGTGTTGCAATAAAAGTCGCGGGTGCGCTGGAGGTCTTTGGTGAAGACGCAGAGATGGGCCAGGGATTTGATCATGGAAGGATTGAACTAAAAAATTTGGCGTTGGAAAGTAGAAATGCGCAGTTGGTTCAAAATTTTAATGGGTGAGTTGGATTTGAAATGAATCAGGTTATTAAATCTCGCCCTCATCCTGGCCTTCTCCCCCGGGAGAAGGAAGGGCGTAAGAACATTTCTGGATTCGCGAAGCGGCCTTTCGGTTGATTCAGGTTTTTATATCAAGGGGCAGACCGAAATGGGGCGTGAATCCGAGAGTGTTGCAATAAAAATCGCGGGTGCGTTTAAGGTCCTTCGTGAAGACGCAGAGATGGGCCAGGGATTTGATCATGGAAGGATTGAACTAAAAAATTTGGCGTTGGAAAGTAGAAATTATTTATTTGTGAAAACAGGTGCTTCTGCATTTATGATTAAGGCAGTTTTCAAATTTATCTTTACCACAGGCCAATATTAGCCTATTATTAGCCTATGAAGATTGTTAGTAATTCCCGACCGGCAAAACGAAAGGTCAATCTGGAGTCGCAATGGTTCACCTTAAGCCGGGCAAAAACCTATTTGGGCCGGCTGGTGGAAAAGGCCAGTCGTGGAGAAACGGTTTATATCGTTCGCGGCCATCGTCGTTTCATTTTACAGGCTGTTCCGGAGATTGATCCGATACCTATGCGTCCGGCGGGTTATTTTGCCGATGTTTACAGCAAGGCGGAAATCGAGGAAGAAAACCGACTTGCGAAGGCTTCTGTGGTTCGGGCGCCAAAGGACCTTGAATAAATGAAGCAATGGGACATCATCATGTTTCCCTTCAGCAAGGAACGACGGCATCCGGCTGTTATCATTTCCAGTGATGAAATATGTGAAAATCCAGATTTTGAAGAGGTGAACGCCTTGCTTTGCACCTCGGCAAGAGTAAATCGTGAAGCGAAAAAGACGGAAGAGGTTCTGGATGAAGCCGACGGGTTGGACTGGAAAACGATGGTCCGATGCGACAGAATCCATCTGCTACCCAAAGCGAACTTTGATGACAAGAAAGGAACTGTCAGCGAAGAACACCGTCATTTGATCGCGCGAAGGATTGTCGAGGTTTTGCGATTGCCGATACATCGGCGATGATTTTTTCAGCATCGCTATTTGCCAAAGTAGTTTAAAGATTGAATGGGTGGGTTGGATTTGAAATGGATCGCGTTTTTAAAGCCCGCCCTCATCCTGACCTTAGCCCTTGTTGGTTTTTGCACAGTTCTCCAGAAGCAGGCGCGTATGAGAAGCTTATGTGAAAATCAGCTTCGCCGATCACGATCTTTTCGACGAGATTTGCCCGTGAAAATATTATCGAGACTTTTGTCCTTCATACACTACCTATCTCATAATAGAGATAGCCATATTCAAGGCTAAACTTGGTGATATAGAAGAAAATTCAAATAAAAAACCGGCACATGCTGGCGATGCGCCGGTTCGGTTTAGAGCATTTCCATCAAATATGTAGCGCTTGGTTGGGAATCCGTTGGGCCGCGGTCTTTTTGGTTTTGGCGGCGTTTCGGCTTCTACCGTCGCCAAGGGCTATGGCGGGACAAGCAGTCACAGGGTTTTCAAACATGCTCCTTTGCCGAAGCCTTGCCAAAAACCAAAAATTCTCGCGGCTCAGCGCTACATCTTTTCTGTCAATGCTCTAATACCCCATAAATCCCCCAACTTTGCTGGAGAGACTCCCGGAGTTTGCAAGATGGTTGCGGTATGGGCCAGGCGCAGCATGGAAGAGTCATCTGGGAGAAACAGCGGCCTGGACCGGCATAATGTCCATGTCAAGACGCACCACGATCCCATTTACCGGGTTGTTGTTTTCACCGCTGCTCTGCCACGCGAAAAAGGCCTTGCCCGGCGCGTTATACGTAAAACCCCATGGCGTCGGCACGGTGATTGGTGGAGTGATGGTTGTCCAGGTGACGCCGTGGTCGGACGAAGCGACGATACAATTGGAGTTGTTAATCATGCCAATCCTTCCATCGGGCAATAAAACAGGGCGGCAGGACCAAAGCAGACCGGTGGCGGTCGCCATTGTCCAGGTTGCCCCTTTATCATCGCTCCTCAATAATCCACCACTCAGGGGAATGGTATTGGTATTGCAAAATGTCCAATAAATCATGTCGTTGACCACGAGTGGTTCTTCAAAAACCGCTTTGTCCGAAACCCGGGTCCAGTTCCCACCTTTGTTTGTGGTACGATACAGGCCGGGAATTCCGCCGAATGACCAGTTGTAGGTCGGACCGGCCGAAATCATGAAAGAGCAGCCTGCTAAAAAGGTCCGCGAGTCGATGACCAACTGATAATTGGCGCGAGCGGCGCTGGCAGGCAGAGTGTTGCCGATGTTGGTCCAGGTATTTCCACCGTCATTGGAATACCGGATGGTTCGATTGCCCTCATGCTGTCCAATGGTGATGGTTTTTCGCTCCGGGTCATTGAAGTCGACGCTGAAGCCTTCGTCTTCACAAAAGCCGCCGCACCCGGGAGGGTTGGCGCCGAATTTATGGACCGTCACGCCGCCGTCCGTGGAGATCAGGGCCGCGCCATAGCTTCCCACGTAATTTCCATACAGCCAGAAGGTATCCAAGTGGGCCGGGTCATAGAGGATGCCGAGCGGAAAAATCTGGATCGGATCCGAGCCAGGTCCGACGCCGAATGGCTGCCAGGTTGCGCCGTTGTTCGTCGTTGACCACATTGCATCAATGACGTCATTCGCCTTGATGCCGGTCAGCGCCAAAACTTCATTTCTGCCCGGATAGGCTGAGACGATCACTACTTTGCTCAATCCGGGTGGCGTTACCGTTACCCACGTGTCTGCCCCTGATACGGACAGGATGCTTGCTAAAAAACCAAAGCCAAAAATTATGATGTTTGTTTTCATTATTCTTTCCTCTGATGGTCATTTTATATGAGCAGGGTTTTCCAAATCTGTCGGAAATCTCCATTCATCAATTTGTATTTATTTTTCCCAACAGAAGGCGACCGCTTCAATGGTTTGGACTGCGCGCCAGTGCTGCCGTCGCAAGCTGGTCTTGTACAAACTGGCCGAAAATCGTCGGCTCGTATTGCCAGTTTTTAATCAATGTCGGCCCGGCGGCAGGATGCAAATCCCACGCCGTCCAATGGAGGTCATGCTGGTTGGCATAGTCGATCAGGTGTTGCGCGTATTTCAAATGGTTCATGATGTTCGTGCCATATTTGCCGCGATCGCCAAAACCCCATTCGCCCATGAGAACTGGAAATTTTTCGCTGGCCGCGCCAAACTCGCTGTCCCAATCTTTTTTCTTGAAGGGATAGGGGTGTGTTTCATAAATCAAATTTGTGCCGGTGATCGCATAACCTCGTAACACGCCGCTTAAATCGTAGGCCCAGTCCAATCCGCCCACGGTCAGCAGATTTCTCGCCCCGGTCGCCCGGACCGTATTGTAAAGCGCTTGCAGCCCGGGGGTTTGGTAGACGACTGCGGCCTGGTTTGGATCCTGGCGCGCCGGTTTGTCGGTGACTGTTCCGCCATTGCGCCAAACCTCAAACGAAACGTCATGTGGTTCGTTGTAGAGTCCGAAAATGACATTCGGTTGATTTTTATAACGCGTCGCCAGATCCTGCCAGAATTCAACTGAATGCTGATCCGGCATATTATGCTGGCCGAGGCTGCCGCCTTCGCCGACCCATTTACCACAGTCCGACCAGTGCAAATCCAGATCAATATAAACATGAGCCGCCGCGCAGGTATCTACCAGATTGTCCACGATGGCGCGATAAGCGGTACCGCCGTCGGATTGATTCGGCATTTTGCCAAACCAGCGGTCTTGCGCCAGCGGCAGGCGAACGAAGTTCACTTTCCAATCGTCAATAGCGCGGTTCACGGATTCCGCGATGTGATCGCCATCGTTGGTCCATTCGAGCGAAGCGATGTTGACGCCGCAGAGCCGGACTGGTTTGCCGGTGGCATCGAGCACCTTGTTTCCTTTGGTGTGCAGACGCATCGTATCAAGCCCGGGATCAAATGTCCGGGTCTGGCTTATCATCAATCCGTTATTCACATCAATGATTGTTTGCAGCCGAAGGTCGGCGGAAGAGCCGCCAACCATAATTTGAATTTTATCCGGTTCAACCTCAAAGTCGTGTTTGTCCGAGTTCCAATACGCGAGCAGTTTCGCCGGCAAGAGGATATCAATTTGTTTTAGCTCACCCGGTTGCAAGGTCACCCGTTTAAACCCTTTCAGTTCCTTCATCGGCCGCGACACGGTGGAGTTCAGATGTTTCACATACAACTGCACGACCTCGTCACCCGCGCGGGCGCCCGTATTTTTCACGTCGACGCTTACCGTGAGTGTTCCGTCCAGGCTTAAGGTTGGCGAACTGGTCTTCAAATTGGAATACTCAAAGGTCGAGTAACTCAAACCGTAACCGAAAGGATAAAGCGGCTGGCCCTTGAAATACATGTAAGTCCGGCCATCGCGGAGGTTGTAATCCATCATTGGCGGCAACTGGCGAAGTGATTTCGGCCAGGTTTCCACGAGCCGCCCCGCCGGGTTGTAGTCGCCGAATAAAACGTCGGCGAGTGCGTTGCCCAGTTCCTGGCTGGAATGAGTCAGGTGAATAATGGCGGGAACATGCTTTTGGGTCCAGTTAATCGCATAGGGAAAGCTGGAGACGAGCACGACCACGGTATGGTGGTTGGCGGCGTAGACCTTTTTAATCAACCGCTCGTCTTCGAGTGTGATTGATTGGCGGTCAACGGCTTCGCGCCCGTAGCTGGGCAAGGCAACTTTAGCCCAGTTGGTGACATCACCCGTCGGATGATTGCCGACGCACACGATGACCACATCGGAGGAACGGGCGAGTTTTACGGCTTCGCCATGGTCATCGTTGGTGGCAAAATTTACGGTGACATCGGGGCCGACTTTATTTTTAATGCCATCGAGCGGGGAAACGGTGTAAGGCGGCTGGCCGCCATACCAATCGGGCAGAACGACATTGGCGCGCGGCCCGATGACGGCAATGGATTTGATTTTGGCTTTGTCGAGCGGCAGAAGGCCGTCAGAATTTTTTAACAGGACGATGGATTCCTGCGTGACACGACGCGCCAGCGCACGGTGTTCCGGGGACAACCACGGTTCGGGTTCGGATCCCCGGCCGATTTTGGCGTAGGGATTATTGTCCGGCGGGTCGAGCAAACCGAGTTTTATCATCACGCGCAAATTGCCTTTGACCGAGTTGTCAATATCGGTTACGGAGAGCAGATTTTCCGCGAGCGCATTGCTGATCGCGGTGACCAGGTTGGTTTGCGCGTGATCCAGAAATACGGTGATACCGGCTTTAATGGCGGCGGCGGCGGCGACAGCGGAGTTCGTGGTAAAGTGGTGCGCGGTCATTAACAGCTTGAAAGCGCCGCCATCCGTGGTGATGATTCCATTTTCCCCCCATTCATCGACTGTGACGCTTTTAAGCACTGGATTGACGATCATCGGGATTCCATTCACCGAATTGTAGGACGCCATCAGCGCGCGCGCGCCGCCATCGACAATGCCCATACGGAAGGGGACGGAATAATACTCGCGAAACAGCCGCTCATCGAAATCAGATGATGAATCGTCACGCCCATTCTCGTTGCTGTTGGCTAGAAAATGTTTGAGCAACGAAGCGGTTTGCCAGTAGCGCGGGTTATCGCCCTGCAACCCTCTGACAAAGGCAACGACCATGGTACCGTTGAAAAACGGATCTTCGCCGTAGCATTCTTCGGTCCTGCCCCAGCGCGGGTCGCGGCCCAAATCCGCATTTGGCGAGAAAATCACCAACGCGTCCTGATGATATTTTTTGTTCTGTGCGATATAACGCGCTTCGTAGCCTTCGGCGCTGGCAGCTTGTTGCAAGAGGCTCGGATCCCAAGTTTCGCCCAAGCCAAAGGATTGTGGAAAAGTTGTTGTCGGAATCGGCGGACGCGGCGCCCAATTGGCCACGCCGCCCATGGCTTCGCCGTGAAGCCCTTCGGCGGAACCGAGAGGTGGAATGCCGAGACGCGGCACGCCCACGTGAAAATGCAGAAAATTTATTTTTTCGGTCAGGGTCATCAGGGATACCGCATTGTTGACGCGATCTTCGACAGCCAAAGCAGGGTTCTGAAAAGAATATTGGTTTTGGGCGAAAAGAGGCGCGCCGGTGAAAATGGCGGGGCAACCAATCAAAAGAGCAAATAACGGGGATTTCATTGGCAATGTCGTCACTTTGATGATTATCCGTTGCGACTTGAATGTCATGTCGGGAAAATGCGCTACATCGAAGGCGACAGATTTTGGCCGGAGCGCGAAATGATTTCGCCAGGTTTATCCAAAGGCATGGCGCGTGACATGGGGCATGTTCCTATCCACGGCGAGGGTGGCAGCCTGGTCATCGCGCTGTTTTAGGATTGTTTAATTTAAAGCAAGGGGGAGCGCTAAATCAAATTGATGAAATGTCTTTTAATTTTATGATAAATACCACTTTGGTTCCTTTGCCCAATTCACTGCTGATACTAAAATGGCCGCCAATATCTGTTTGCCGCCGTTGCATACCGGCCAGTCCATTTCCGGGGGAAAGGCGATCTGGATGGGGTGACGCTCCGGCTGCCAAGGATTCGACGTCAACTCCGCGTCCATTGTCTTCTACAATGAGTTCAAAGCCGTCCAGCATAGCTGTGAGCGTTATGTCAACCTGACTGGCGTTCGCATGCTTGGCGACATTATTTAAAGCTTCCTTGAACGAAAGAAATAAATTATGCCTGATTTCAGCCGTCAGCCGCCAGGCAGGAAGCTGTAATGGAAAATTCAAGCGACAGCGGATGCCGGCAGGTTGAAGAAATTCTTGGGCAAATCTTCCGAAATATGACGCCAAACTGTCCAAGGTGTCATGCTGGGGATTTACCGCCCAAACGATTTCGTCCATTTCGCGGGTAACTTTGCGAACGGTCGTGTGGAGATGATCCAGGCTCAAGGTTGCAAGGTCAGGCTCGTTTATCTTTTTTCTTATTATTTGGCATAAGTAGGTGATCTGCGTAAGCCGCGCGCCGAAATGATCGTGGAGATCCATGGCGATGCGATTACGTTCGCGTTCGATAGCGTGCAAAGATTCGGCGTGTTCAAGCTTATGATGCATGCGTCGTCGGGTGTCCAGCCAGACACCGCAACCGACAAACAACACTCCTCCAAACCATACCAAAATTTTAAACCAAAGCGTTTGCCAGAAATGCGGCAAAATGACAAATGAAAAGGTTGCGCCGGTTTCATTCCAGATGCCGTCATTGTTACAAGCGATGACGTGAAAAATATATTTACCGGGAGGAACATCGTTGAAGGCAGCGGAGCGCATAGTGTCCGCGCTTGTCCAATCTTTTTCCAAGCCCTCCAGTTTAAACTTGAAGCGCACTTTTTCCGGAGCGACAAAACTCAAGCCGGCAAAGTAAAATTCCAGCCGATGATATCCTGGCGGGATTCGCAATGGCTCTGACATCCCGGCGGGTGCGATCTGGGATCCATCCAGATTCACTTGTTCGATCACAACCGGTGGCAGCAGGAGGTTTGTCTTGACGTCATCCGGATCAATAACCACTAATCCGCGGCTTGTTGGGAACCATAAGTGGTGATCGGCCGTTTGGCAGCCCGCGGGTTGAAATCCTCCAGAACCCCCAATACTTGGCAAGCCATCACCTCTGTCATAGATTCGACAATCCAAAGAAGGAACCCGGTCTTCAATGCCAGCAGTCAAAGATTCCTTGCTGATTCTCACAATTCCACCACCTGTGCTTATCCAGAAATATCCATGGTCATCGCATTCAATATCACAAATATCATTATTAGGGAGGCCTTGTTGAGTTGTTACGGCAGAGAAGCGACCATCTTTTAATCGGTCGATTCCGCCACCAGCCGTGCCAATCCAAAGCACGCCGCCGGGGTCGAGATAAAGACAGTTTATAAAATCGCTTGATAGGCCGTTACGTTGAGTGAACCGGCGCAAGCCGCCGTTTTCAAAACACTCCAGTCCATCGCCCGAGGTGCCAAACCAAAGTTTGTTGGTACCATCCTCCAATATAGCCCGCACTTGCGACCCGCCTGATTCATTTTTACCCACAGGCCGAGTTATGAGGCCATTTTTTTGTAAATTCATCAAACCCGATCCCGTGCCGATCCACAGATCGCCAACCTTGCCGGGTAATATTGCAGTAACTCGAAAACCTGAAGTGGCTGCCACTGCCTCAAAACGATCATTTTCCCCTGCATACAAGCCGAAACCCCAAGTGCCTGCCCAAAGTTTGCCTTGCGCATCTTCCATGACAGACCAGACATACATGTTCGACAAACCTTCTTGTTCATCATAATGTTTCCATTCTCCAGCTTGCAGTTCATAAATACCAGCACCCTCGGTGCCAAACCATAGTTTGTTGTTTTTTCCAAGACAAATGGATAATACCCCTCGTCCCTGCCAATTGTCAGGTGGGTTGATCGTAGTAATTTCACTATGCCGGATCATGGCCAAACCGCTGTTGCCAGAGCCAGCCCACAAATTACCTTCACGGTCTTCATAGAGACATCGAATCCAATCGCTGGATAGCTCGTTGGTTCTGTTAAAAAGATGCACGTCTCCCCTGGGGCTAATCAGGTACAGGCCCTGGCCTACTTGATCGTACGTTGCCGCAGCCAAATATCCGTCTTTCATCTCTAAAAGGACGGCCAGGATACCATTTCCCCATGGAGATGGTCCTAAATCCTCAACCCAATGTTCATTATCCCACCGCCTTAAACGTCCCTGGCAGGCGACCCAGATTCCCCCTCGTTCGCTACGAGCTATACCTTGAATAGTTGTGGATGAAGTTACTCCATCGAAATCCACCGGCGTCAATTTGCCGTCCTTCATCACAGAAACCTTGCCGGCATTCATGACCCACAACCGTCCCTGGTCATCTTTGGTAAGAGCGCCAAAGTTAAACAAACCCCCGTTTGGGGAGGTCAATACTTTACCATCTTTTAGCCGGGCCAGTTGTTGGTTCGCATCCTGCAGCCAAATATCCCCATGTTCGTCGGTATTGATAAAATCTATCGCCCGATTTTGCCAAGAGGCATGAAAATTCATTGGTTGGAATTTTCCGTTTTTGTAACGAGTCAGATTTCCAGTCTCGTGGCCGATCAACAAACTTCCATCGGTATCTTCAAACAGGCAAGTCACGCGGCTGTTTACCAGTCCCGGTGAATTGAGCGTGTTAAAGACTTCGAAATGTTGTCCGTCAAAACGCGCCAGCCCGCCATAAGTGCATACCCACAAAAAGCCGTCACTCGTTTGGAGGACCGCGGGAATGGCGCTTTGGGGCAGGCCGTCTTCAGCCTGCCAAAGATGGACAAAAAAGGGCTGCGTCGCCGTCTGTGCCGTCGCTAAATTTAAATCTGCCAATAGAAGCGCAGTAACCAATCCCCAGCATTTCAGAAAAATCTCTCTCTTTAACTTTATTACCTGCAGGGGGAACATATTTAAAGTCTAAAGGCTGACATCAACCGAATCAAGGCGGGGTTGACGTTCATTTTCGATTCTCAAACTGCGATAGTTGCCACCACCGTTTGTTCGGAAGAATCCCCATTTCCAGTTCTAATGTTCCACCGGCGGCGATCTCCTGATGGGTGACCCAAGGGTGGTTTAAAGGCCGGCCATCCAGCGTTGCCGATTCGATGTAGCAATTTTGTTTCGATACGTTATCCGCAATGACTGTGAAGATACCGTCCCGGGCGCCCGGGTAAAATTTTGGATCCAATCGAATCTCCGCTTTTTCCACCAGCGGGCTGCCGATGACGTAAATGCCACTCGCCGGATTCAGTGGATAAAGTCCCAGCGCGCTCCAGACATACCACGCAGAGATCTGACCGCAGTCATCGTTACCGCAAATACCTGCCGGAGTGTCATCATATTGCATCAACTGTATTTCGCGCACGCGCCGCGCGGTTTTGTATTGTGCGCCGGCCAGCGCATAAAGATAGGGTGTGTGCTGGTCCGGCTCATTGCCATGGGCGTATTGGCCGACCAGTCCGGTCACGTCGATCCGCCAGTGGGTCATGTCCGAATCCTCGTCAAAAAACTGGTCCAAACGTTTGATGAATTCGGCGTCACCGCCGTAGAGCCGGATCATGCCCGGCACATCTTGAAAGGCGGCGAACATATACTGCCAGGCATCGGCCTCAGTGTAACTGCCGGAGGCATCGTCATCGGCGGTCGCCACCTCCTTTGGATCGAAGGGTTTGTGAAACGATCCGTCAGGGTTCTTTGCGCGAAAAAATTTCGTCTTTGGGTCCCAAACATTTTTATAATTTTCCGCGCGCCGGGCAAACATCTCTTCGTCGGCGGTTTTACCCAGCGCCCCGGCCATTTGCGCGATGCACCAATCGTCGTAAGCAAATTCCAGCGTCCGGGAAACGGCTTCCGTGCGGTCCTTTACCCAGGGAACATAACCGAGTTTTTGATACTCACCCTGCCGGTTGCGGCTGCTTAAAGCCGTGTTGGTCATTGCTTGATAAGCGAGTTTGGCGTCGAAGCCGCGAAAGCCTTTTTGATAAGCATCATAAATCACCGGCACGGAATGGTAGCCGATCATGGTCGAGGTTTCGGAACCGGCGAGTGGCCATGACGGCAGCGCATGATCGGGCGATTCCTGATAGGAGACGAGCAGGGTCTGGATAAAATCATTGACCCGCCCTGGTTGCAGCAACGTCAGCAAAGGATGTTCGGCCCGAAAAGTATCCCAGAGGGACATCGTGGAATAAAACTGAAACCCCGAACCGGAGTGCGTTTGCTTGTCTGGGCCGAGGTAAGAACCATCGACATTATTGTATAGCTGGGGCGCTGTCATGGTATGGTATAGTGCCGTATAAAAAATCCGTCGAATAGTTGGATCCGGGGTTTCGATTTGGATTCGGGAAAGATTCTCGTTCCAATTTTTCCGGGCCGCCTGGCGGACGGCGTCAAAATCCCATGTTGGGATTTCTTTCTGCAAATTCATTTTTGCCTCGTCGATGCTCGTTGGAGAAAGCCCCACTCGCAGTAAAATCCGTTGTCCGGCTGGGGTTCGATAATCAACACAGGCGCGAACATTCATACTTTTAGCGACAATTTGGCCCGGTGGCAGCAGTTTTCCGTCCTGCTCCAACTCAACGCTTGCAAAGGGCTGTGAAAATTCGATGACAAAATAAATCGTCCGGTTCGTCGCCCAACCGTTGCTGTGACGGAAGCCGGTGATAACATTGCTGCTTTCCACCTTGAGCGCGGCCTCCGTGCATTTATTCCCGATGCCGTGAACAAGATCGACCAGGAGATGACTTTGTTCCGAGACGGGAAAAGTGTATCGATGCATTCCCGCGTGGGCGGTTGCTGTAAGTTCAGCCTGAATGTCATAATCATCAAGCCAGACACGGTAATACCCGGGGCTGGCAAATTCTTTGTCGTGCGAAAAATGCGAATGAAAGCGTTGGGCATCAAACGGCGCGTTGACGCCGCCGGTGACAGGCATGACGAGTATGTCGCCAAAATCACCGCGGCCGGTGCCGGAAAGGTGCGTATGGCTGAAGCCCATTAAATAAGAATCCGAGTAGTGGTATCCGGAACAGCCGTCCCACCCTTCAAGGGTCCAAGGGTCCGCCGGCACACGCGTGTCGGGACTCAATTGCACAAATCCAAACGGCGCCGTTGCCCCCGGATAAGTATGGCCGTGATCGCCGGTGCCGATGAGGGGAGACACGCTGTCCACGGGTTCGGGACCGGCAATGGCAAGAAGCCAGGGAAAGAAAATCTCCGCAACAATCGCAAGGCGAAGATATTTAAATGGGATTTTCATTTCTTGATTGCCTGGCAGGCTAATCTTCCAGCACTGTTTCAACCAGGATCGGCTTCGACCGCGGGGGAACGACTCTCAATAAGTTGCCCGCGATTTTTTTTCCATCGACCAGCATATTTTTGACACCGCGTTGTTTTCCGTTCGGATTTTTTACTTCGATAAAATAGGTATTGCCCCGGAAATGGCGTGTAACGGTGAAGCCTTTCCATTTTGCCGGGATGACCGGGTCAATTCGCAGGCCATCGAATTCGGTGCGGATGCCGAGGATCCATTGGGTAGCAGTAAAATAGGTCCACGCCGCCGTGCCCGTGAGCCATGAATTTTTTGCTTCGCCATGGGTTGGCGCATCCTTGCCCGCAATCATTTGCGCAAAAACATAAGGTTCACAACGATGCAGATCGCCTATTTTCTCACGCGCTGATGGGTTGATGCGGGTATAATAATCAAACGCGCGGTCGCCATTGCCGACCATCGTTTCCGAAATGATGATCCACGGATTGTTATGGCAGAAAATTCCAGCGTTTTCCTTATAGCCGGGCGGATATGAAGAGATTTCGCCCAGATGGAGATGGTATTTCGTAAACGCCGGCTGCAGCAACACGATGCCGTGTTTGGTGGCCAGATGTTTGTGGACCGAATCGAGTGCGCGCTTTGCCTTGCCGTCGCTGAGGCCAATGCCGGCCATGATACACATGCCCTGTGATTCGATGAAAATTTTCCCCTCATCGCACTCTTTTGAGCCGATTGGGTTGCCAAAATTGTCATAGGCGCGCACGAACCATTCGCCATCCCAGCCATGCTGATGCACCACGCCCTCCATTTTCACAGCGTCGGCGAGGTATTGCTGCGCATCCTTTTTTAATCCCCGCCTGCGGGCGATGCCAGCCAGCTCTTTTGCCGCAAGAACAAACAATCCCGCGATAAAGACCGACTCGGCCACATTGCCGTCCTTGTTCGTCGTGGTTTGAAATGATTGTCCCGGCGTGTCGGAAAAGCAATTCAGGTTTAGGCAATCATTCCAGTCGGCACGGCCAATGAGCGGCAAGCCATGCGGGCCAAGGCGCTCCAACGTATAATTGAAACTGCGGCACAGGTGTTCATAGAGTGGTTGCTCAGAACCGGGTTCGTTCTCAAATTGCACCTGCTCGTCGAGAATCTGCCAGTCGCCCGTTTCTTTGAGATATGCTGCGACGCCAAGAATAAGCCAGTGCGGATCGTCGTTAAAACCGCTGCCGATGTCGTTGTTCCCGCGCTTGGTAAGCGGCTGATATTGATGGAACGCCCCTCCGGATTTGAGTTGGGTGGCGGCAATATCCAATATCCGTTCCCGCGCGCGAGCTGGAACCATGTGGACGAAACCCAACAAATCCTGGTTTGAATCACGAAAACCAAGGCCGCGTCCAATGCCGGATTCGTAGAACGACGCCGAGCGCGACATGTTGAACGTGGCCATGCACTGATAGGCGTTCCAAATATTGACCATGCGATTGACATGCGCGTCGGGTGACCGCACCTGGTAAATGCCGAGCTTCTCACTCCAATAGTCGCGCAATCGGCCGAAGGATGCCGCGACATTTTTTTCATCGAGATATTTAGCGATGACTGGCTTGACGGACTTTTTGTTGAGGATCTGCGAACCCGGCGGATCGAATTTCCGGTCAACCGGGTTTTCATGGTAGCCAAGCACGAAGATGATTTCTTTCGTATCGCCCGGCTTTAGATTCACTCTGATGTGATGGGAACCGTGAGGCGCCCAACCGTGTGCGATGGAGTTGGACGATTTTCCCCGCTGCACCACCATTGGATTTTCCCAGCCACGATATGCGCCGAGAAAGGCATCACGCTGGGTATCAAAACCGGCAAGCTTTCCCGAACAGGCGAAGTAAGCAAAATGATTGCGCCGCTCGCGGTATTCCGTTTTATGATAAATCACCCCGCCGGCAACCTCGACCTGGCCGGTGCTGAAGTTGCGCTGGAAATTTGTGGCATCATCCTGCGCGTCCCAAAGGCAAAATTCGACGCTGGAAAAAACTGAGAGTTTCGCCGGCGTTGTGCGGCGGTTGGTCACCTGGAGTTTCCAGATTTCCAAAGTCTCGCCGAGCGGCACGAAATAAGTCGTTTGGGCTTCAATCTTTGCATGGCTCGATCCAATGATGGTGTAGCCCATGCCGTGGCGGCATTCATAGTGGTCGAGCTTCGCGCGCGCCGGTTGCCATGAGGGCGACCAGAATTTTTCTTTATCGTTGTCGCGGATGTAGAGATAACGTCCGCCCAAATCAAAGGGCGCATTATTGTAGCGATAGCGTGTCAGGCGGCGCAGGCGCGCATCACGGTAAAACGAATAGCCGCCGGCGGTATTCGAAATAAGGCCGAAATATGCCTCACAGCCGAGGTAGTTAATCCATGGCAACGGGGTCTCCGGCCGGGTGATGACGTATTCGCGGCGCTGATCATCGAAATGTCCGTAATGCATGATTTTAGATCGGATTAAATCGCATCCGGGACGGGCACAGTTTCCCTGGATTTCCCCACAACCTTTGTAAAAGCTGTCGAGTCAGGATGATGAAACGGCGCCAGCCATGTCACAAGCAACGACGGCGCCGCAGCAATCAGAACAATGATGAAAAACCATTGGTAGCCTACCCAGCTTTGGATGAAACCGCTGATGGCGCCGGCGCCCAACATGCTTGCTCCCATGAGCCCGGTCGCGATGGTATAGTGGGCCGTTTTATACGGACCAGGCGCTATTTGCTGCATCATGTAAATCATTTGCCCGACGCAACCGATGCCCCAGCCGAGTTTTTCCAGGGTGACAATGCCGGCAATGAGATAATAATTCGCCGGCAATATCTGGCTTAAGAGAAGATACGTCACATTTGGAACATTCAGGCAGAGGCAGAGGATGAACAGCGATTTTCTCAAGCTTATGCGGGATACGAACCAGCCGCCGAACAATGAACCGAGGATAAATGCGGCGGTGCCGAAGGTGCCGTTGATATCGCCGAGGGTTTGGTTGGAGAGTCCCAATCCGCCTTTGGCGCGGTCGTCAATCATGAACAAAGGTCCGATCGTGTTAATCAGACCAAACCCGGATCGGTAAAAAAGAGCGAACGCCAATAGTCGCCAGACATCCCTTTTTTGAAAAAAAGTGGCAAAGGTATGAGTGAAATTTCGCGCGACATCACCCAATTTTTTTGGAGCATCCAGCGCTGCGGCTCCCGGCGGCAGCATTCTGCTGTGATACACCCCCGCCATCATCAATAGTGCGGCAATAATCAGCATAATTACCATCCAGGACTCCCCCCAGGTTCCGGTCCTTTCGTGCAGCACGCCGCTAAAATGGATTAGCGGACCTGCAGCGAGCAAAAACCCGGCATTCCAGCACATGCTTTGGAAGCCGATATATTTAGCCATTTCCTTCGGCGGCAATGTCGTCACATAAACGCCGTCCGATCCGATGTCCTGGGTTGCGCCAAGCAGCGCGGTAATGGCCAGCAACGCCAGTGTCGGCACCATCCATGCCTTGCCCGGAAGATTGATGGCAAACGCTACGCCGACCAGGCTCACCGCCAGACAGAATTGCATCAGCACCACGAAGAACTTTTTTGTCCGGTACATTTCCAACAAGGGCGCCCAGGCAAGTTTGAATATGTAGGGAACCCCTAGCAGGCTCGACCAAAGCGCCGCGTTCGCGTTGTCCATGCCCATATTTTTAAACATCACGGTGGCAACACTCACGGCGGTGACATAAACGAGTCCCATGGCCAGATAACTGGAGGAAACCCACAAAAGAGGGTTGGGGTAAGAAACGTTGTCGCTATTCATGAGCAGCGGCCAAATCAGTACGCTTTTCAAAGACCGCTTCCACCTCGACATTTTTGAACGGCACCAGGATGGTTGTTTTGGGAGATTTGGAATCCTTCAACCATGTGGTATCTCCGGCCCATCCCTTGAACACTTCAGCTTTATTGTCAGACACTGCTTCGACGGTGCTAACGGTGCAGGCTTCGGCGGTGCATGACCCGCTGCCGTTCTTAACAGATACGGAAAATTGCGGCACGCTGGTCCCAGGTAAATGAGGTTTGAGCCATGTCATTTGCGTACGGTCTTCTCCATTTTTAGGCTCAAGGGTGAACAAATAATCTCCCCAGCGCGCACCCGCAGCCCACCATGACCATCCCAACCAGACATCATTATCACGTTCCATGCTCGAAAGCATGTCATCCAAGGCCGCCTCGCCATTTGTTGTCACAGGTACGGCAAACTCGCCCAGAAACGCATGCATCTTGTTTTGTCGGCACCAGTCCACAAATTCCTTGAGCCGTTCAGAACCAATCGTGGGACTGGTGACTTCGGCATGAGTGCCAGAGGAATCATCATCAAGGTATTGGTGGACTTCGATTGCCCAATAATTCAGCGGATCTTTGATGGTCAAAATGCCCCTGGCATTGCTCTCACCGCCATAATCTTCCGATGTCCATGAATGGGCGCCGGTCCAGGCATTGCCCGGGACTAAAATCATATTTTTGGCGCCAGAACTGCGTATCGCCGCGATGGCCACGTTTGCATCGTCAAACCACTGTTGCGTGGGCATGCTGTGCGGCTCATTCATCAAACCGAACCAGACATAGGGGTTGTCCGCAAATTCTCTCGCTAAACGCCGCCAAAAATCGGCAAAATCGGCTGCGCTGACATTTGACCCGCCAATGATATCGGTTTCGTAATAACGGGCATAATCATGCGGGTCGAGAAGCACGACTAATTTTTTAGAAGTCGCATATTCTACTGAAGTTTTTAACCGGTCCAAATCCCCTTGATTGAGTCGCGTCCTTAATTGTGGCTGCAAGGTTTCCCAGAGAAACTGGTAACGGAAGAAATTCATTCCTTTACCAGCAAAATAGTCTATTTCGGCTTTGGTGGGATAGGAGTAGTTTACGCCGTACCGGGGAGTTACATCGTCCGTTTTTCGGGCAAGCCAAAATTCGCCTCCGGCGATGTTGACCCCGCACAATGGCAAAGGATCGGACAAGGATTTAGTCGAGACCGCCAGAAGGAAAATTAATCCCCAGGCCATGCCTTTCGTCCCATCAAACTTCGACCTGATTTTCACAAAAATAATGCTCTTCAATTTATCAAAACAGTTATAACAATTTGCAATCTGGCGACATCAAGGTCATCTCTGTTGTTACTAAACAAATTTGATGGCGTTACAAAATGCTAACCCACCTTCCGGCGCTGTCATGTCGAGAAAACTCCCTACTTATTGCGCAGAGGTGATAGCGACTCCAGCTTTCGGTGGTAAGACAGGGCGTTAAGAGTGTTATGGAGAAGCTGTAGAAAATGAACCGGCGATTTCCAGTAAGAGGCGATCCAACGAGATGGATGCCCAGGCTTGTAAAGCAAGGGTCCACTAACCGGCCCGCGGATTTTTGCAAGGGATGTTATTGGGGCGGGGCCGGGATACTGGAGGGGATGGCTTCATTGAGATAAACTGCGAGGGATGCGACCTGCATGTCAGTCAGTGGGCCTCCATCATTTTGCGAAAAAGCCGGCATGAACGAGCCGGGCTTGCCATGGGCGATCCATATCGTCCAAAAGTCGGGGTTGGTGGGTATCTTCAAATTATGCAGGTCTGGCACAAATGAAGCGCGATGTTCGGCTTCGTGGCAAATTGCGCAATCGGCTTCGAAAAGCGCTCCGCCGTATTTACCTTCGCCGGGCTGAACGTGACACGTGGCGCAATCATTGTGAAAAACCGCCTGGCGATCGATCTTCGCGGTGGCGATGGCGCGGGCGCGGTCCGTCCCGGTCATTGTTCGCGGCACGGGCGGACGGACGTTGATTTGCAAGAGCAATTGCTTCATGCCCTTGTCAGTGGTGACGTTTATGGATTTAAAAAAAGTTCCAGTTCTGTCCTCAATCTCGACGGTCACTGGAATCTGTCCGCTGCCGCCGGCGGAAATCGTCCAGGGAAGCGGGGGCAATTGCGCCGTAGTGCAGTTGCAAGACGCATGAACATCCAGAATACTCACTTTTGCTCGTGAGATATTTGTGAATGAAAAGAGAAAATGGGCCTGGCTCGCATCGGCAGACAGATTGGCGCTTAACATCAGGCTATTCCAACCGAGCACGCCATCGGGCATTGGGTCGTTTTCGTGCGATGAATCTGGCGCATAAACCGGCGGTGAGGAGGCTGGTGGCGTGTCAGGTGTGTCATTTGACGATTGTGCGATGAGAATTTCCGTGGAAGCGAAGAGAGCCAGAAGCGGGACATAGAAAATCGCCCATTTCAATTTCATGTAAAAAAAATTATGAATTTTCGCTATAATTGGCCAGCAAGATTTACCATCGAAGCTTTGATGCGACCGAAAATAAAAGCGAGGCAGCAGTGATGAGAAAGTATTTGGACTGCTGATTCGCTTAAATCCGAGTTAATTCTTTTTATTAGCAAATCGCCCCGGGATGTTGGCATATTTTGCCACAGCCTGACTGCGGGAACATACGTGAAGTTTTTCGTAGATACGGTAAACATAGGTATTTACCGTGCGCAGCTTGATTCCCAATGATTCCGCAATTTCTTTGTAAAGAAACCCGCGCGCCAGAAGATTTAATACTTCACTCTCACGAGTAGATAACCGTTCGTCTTCAGGAGTATTGGATTGGGATAGTTGAAAAAACTGCACTACTTTGCGCGCAATATTGCTGCTCATGGGCGCTCCGCCGTTAAAAACGTTTTCGACGGCCAAAAGCACTTCGCTAAGCGGGGTGTCTTTGAGCAAATAGCCGCTGGCGCCCGCGGCAAGAGCCTGAAAAATATGGTCCGAATCTTCATAGACGGTCAGCATGACGCACTGTGCGGTTGGAAGCAAATGCCTCAGACGGCGCACGCATTCGGTGCCATTCATTTCAGGCAAATTAATATCCACCAAAACAACATGCGGCCTGGCCGACGCCAAATGTTTTAAAGCAGATTCCGCATCGCCATAATCGCCAACGCAACGGAAATCTTTCTCCTGCAAAATCCAGTCGGAAAGCATTTTTCGGGCAAGAGCGTCATCTTCGATTATTCCGACATCAATTACGGCAGTATTCATTTGGGCGGTTAGATATTTCATAACCAAAGTATGGCGACAAGACAAAAAGTCAAAACGATTTAAATTCGAATGGCCGACAGGTCGATGGGTGACATGAAGCAGGCGATCCACTGAGCGAGGTCACGCCGGCAAAAATTTTTATCGTGTCAGTTCCGGCCACTCGTAAAATTTGCAGGCCCAATAAACCGGATGATTAACGCGCTGCGCTGAACAAAAATCGAGAAAGCCGGCGGCAAAAGTTCGCCAAAAACTTTCCTGAAAACAGCCGATTACCTCCGCGTTTTCGTTTGATTTTTTGCAACGTGTTGCCTCTAAGTGGGATAGATATGACTATTATCGTAGAGAAATTTCCCGACATGACATCCTCACAATGGATGATAAATTCTACTACGACAAACCCGAAACAACAGACACACAAATTATGCGCAATTCAAATCATTTGTTCACCCTATTCCTCTTATCGGCATTGGTGTCATTACCGCTGATCAGTCGGGGTCAAACGAATTTAACCACCATTAAAGCTCAAGGATCCGGCTCCAATTGGGGGCAGGCGATTTGGGTCACCAACGCGCCAGGAACGTATTTGAACACAACGCCCTTGCTTGCTCCCGTTGCTGGTAATACCTATGAAGAAGTCTTTAACGGCACGTATTTGCAATATGGAAATATAAATAACACCCGGCTTCGCAATCCAACGGGAAGTGGAACGAGCCAAACCTTTCCCGGTGATTCATTGACAATAGATACCAACTGTGAAATTCGATTCAAAGATGTTACAGGGCTAACAAGTCCGTACCCTGCAAATTTTCCGGGCGTGAGCGGCAATCCGGGGCTGATTCTTAATGGCGGGCTCCTGGACGATGGGGATAATGGGACATGGAACATCCAGGGAAGCATTGAAATAGAGGGGCCAAATATATCGGTATTGGCTCCCGCGGCGAATGTGGGCAATCCCGGCATTGGGCTGACAGCGTTACAGCGTTCAATGATTATCGGTGGGCGGATGTCGGGGAGCGGACCGATCGCGCTGATCCTTACACCGACGAATATTCCTGTTTTGGTGACCAATGGGTTGAACACCTTTCAAGGGAACTGGATCATTCAAGAAGGCTGGCTGATTGGTACCACGCCTCAATGTCTCGGCAGCGCCAACATTACCGTGGATCCGCTGTTGCCCCAGATTCCAGATTATCCGCTATTGACACTGGAAAGTAATACTTCGCCCGCTAGCGTCGATCCTGGTGGCCTGACCAATGATGCCTATGCCATTCTTGACTTCAATTATGCGGCGGTCTGCACTGGACAGTTGATCTTGACCAATGGCGGCCTGATGAACCTGCACACGAATGTTATTTTTGGCAACCTGACGATCGAAGGGACCACTTTAGCGAATGGAACTTACACTTATAACTATCTGACAAACAGTTTCACCAATTTTCTGGCGGGCGGATCGGGCAGCATAACAATCGCCACTCCAGTTGCGCCTCCTGCGCCGATGGGACTCTCGGCGGCTGTCGGCGCTAATAGTCTGGCAATTTCCTGGCTTCCAGCGACTACTGCCACGGGCTATATAATCAGTCGCTCGGCGGTCAGTGGCGGACCCTATACGCAGGTTGGGACCACAAACAGCCTGACTTACATAGATAGCGGGCTGACTCAATTTCAAACCTATTACTATGAGATTCAGGCCACCAATGCGTTCGGAATCAGCACCAATTCCATCGAGGTTTCGGGGACACCAAGCCCGCCGGTCACTGGCGTGATGACTACCGTCGGTCAGACCTCGGTCGGCGTGAGTTGGAGCAGCTACAGTGGCGCCACCGGTTACACGGTGGAACGGACTGCGGTTCAAGGCGGGGCTTACACGATACTTACCAACGGAACCACCAGTCTTAACTACACGGATAGTTCCGTCGCAAATGGAACGCTGTATTATTACGTAGTGGCGGCAACCTTGAACACCGGTGGTTCGAGCGCTCTCTCCGCCCAGGCGACCGCCCTGACCTATCCATCATTGCCTGCCATAACAACCGATTTGTATGGCACCAGTGGCATCTTCCTTCAATCAAGCACACCCGATCCCCAGACTCCCTCGTATGTGGTGAATGCTTCGACTGATGGCATTCATTTTTCACCCCTGGCAACGCTTCAGGGTGGAACCAATAACTATCTGGACAGTGGATTGAACGAGGCAACGGAATATTATTTTGATGTTCAGGCGACCAATAGTTCCGGCATGTCGGCGGTTTCTGCCGTGGTGAGCAACGCGATTCCCAGTGGCACGATTTCCTTTGCCTTTGGCACCGGATATAGTAATGCCGGTAATCCCGCTTCTCCAGTGCCTCCGGGGTATATTCAGGACATTGGATTTGCATATGGAGATCAGGGGGATGGCACCTATGGATGGGTAACGAACACTGTTTCTGTTGCCTCGGGGTGGGATATGAGCGCAGCAGCACAGGGCACCTATAATCTCAATAATCCTGCGGGCGATTATCGGAGGGATTCTTTCATCCATCAAACCCAGGATTCAGAAGCCACAAATTTCGCAGGGATGCCGGCGTCGTCATTTCCATTCTGGGCTGTTTCAGGCATCCCCAATGGAGTGTATCAGGTTCGCGTGGTTTCAGGTGATGCAACCGCGAATAACTCAGTCTATCAGCAGACGGTCAATGGAGTGACCACGCCAGCCTTTACTCCGTTGGCCGGAAATTTCTTTGCCCAGTGGGTGGTGGTGTGCCAGGTCACGAACAATACGCTGACGGTGGCTCCCGCCAACACAAACAACGACAAACTTAATTACATAGACATCTATCCCGCCGTGCTGCCGGTGGCTTCATTCACATTGGGTCCGGTCAGCGGCGCGGCTCCGCTGGCCGTTAATTTTACGAACAACAGCACCGGCGCTTATACTTCAGATACCTGGACATTCGACACCAATGGCGACACTCTTGTGAGCACCAATCAAGTGGTGTCGTTCACTTATACAAATGGGGGCACATATACCGTGAGTCTTACGGTAAGCAATAACTTTGGGAACATGTCCACCTACACCTTGACCAATGCGGTGACGGCCACCTCGGTCACTCCTTTCAAGGTGGGAATAGCTCCTGCTGCCGGTGGGGCCTTGCAGGTGACTTGGGCCAACGGAGCGGATGTATTACTCCAGGCAACCAATCTGGCAGGGCCGTGGATTACCAATGTCGGGGCGGCTTCACCGTTCACCGTCACACCGACTAACGGCCAGATGTATTACCGGGTGCAACAACCGTAATTGTCGATTCTATAAAAATACCATCGCATATTTAAATCCATGTTACCAACGTATTATAAGAAAAGCGCCTTTACTCTGATTGAGTTGTTAGTGGTTATCGCAATTATCGCCGTTTTGGCGGCAATGTTATTGCCAGCCCTGGCCAGCGCAAAGGAAAAGGCGAAGCGAACCCAGTGTTTGGGCAACGTCAGGCAAATCGGCCTCGGCGCCGATCTTTATGCCGGAGACAACCGGGATTACCTGCCCCCGGGAAACTTATCAGGGGGAGATGATAATCCTCCTTATCCTCCTACTACCCCCTTTGTGGACAATGCGTTTGACACGAACATTTTGAACACAATGAATTCATATATGAGCATTCACACCAATACATCCACAGTTTGGACCTGTCCCGAACGTTCCCTGGGATTACCGTATATCGATCCGAGTCCTAATCAGATGATCATTGGCTATTCCTACATGGGTGGAATGACATATTGGCCTGGATTTATCCAAGCTTACAGCCCGGTAAAGCTCGCAGCTTCTAAACAGTGGTGGGTATTGGGCGCGGACAGTGTCATTAAAATCAGCGGCCAATGGGCAACAGCGGTTGCGAATACAAAAAATGCGTATCAAACTGAATATGGTAGTATTCCGCCGCACGCAGACTCGGGGGGACGTGCTGCCGGGGCCAATGAAGTGTTTGTCGATGGCTCGGCAAAATGGTGTAACGCTTATCTTGGCAATAATGGCAATATGTGGGGTTTTAACAATTATGGAGGCGCACTGGGAACGACGGTAGTTTATTGGTATCAAGAAACGTCAGATTTTGTCAAACTTGATGCGACTCATTTGAAGAGCTTTGTTTTACAATAAAATTGTTTATGCCCAATTTCGCGCTAGTTATAGACAAAGTAGCGACCTGTCAATATTGATCCAGACTACATGATTTGTTGTCGCTGATTTGTGTGATGCTCTTGGGTGACTCCTTTTAAAAATCATGGATTTCCACAACACACTGATATGAGATTGAATTTAGTACTTAAGCCGGTTTATTGCATGACATTTTTTTATCTTCTGTTTGCTGCCATTGCCCTTGTCTGTTTTGGTGCATGCCCGGTGGGTGCGGCGGAACCTGCGGAAATGGCAGATCCTTTTATCGGAACGGCAGACGGGGGGAACGTATTTCCGGGGGCGGACATGCCCGCAGGAATGATGCAATGGAGCCCGGATACGACGAAGGGTCCTGGGGGTTATCGCTGGACCAGCACAGTGATATCGAGGGGGTTTAGTTTAACGCATTTCAGCGGAAGAGGGTGCAGCGCCTATCAGGATTTTCCGTTTATGCCAGTCATCGGAGCTTTGACAGTTTCCCCGGTGAATGCCGTGGACGCGTATGGCATGACCTTTTCACATACCAATGAAAGCGCCTCGGCTGGATATTACCGGGTAAAGTTGGATAACGGGGTGAATGTCGAGTTGAGTGTGGATCTGCACAGCGGGATGGGGCGCTTCACTTATCCGGCTTCTCCACAGGCAAACATGGTGATCAATCTTAATGGAAGCGCCAATGGAAACAGCCAATCACATGTCTCGATCATCGGCTCCGATGAAATGGCCGGGCAAACGACGAGCACGATCGGCTGTGGCAGCAGTCACTATACGATTTACTTCGCGGCACAGTTTAACCGTCCGTTCAACGGGTTTGGTGTCTGGAACGGAAACACGCTGGCAGCGGGCGCCCGGAGCAACAGCGACGATGCGACAGCCGCCTATGTGACTTTTGACACGACTCAAGATCCGGTCGTGTTGATGCGCGTGGCCATCTCTTACGTCAGCCTGTCCAATGCATGGCTTAATTTGAACGCAGAAATGAATACAGAAAATACAGGTTGGAATTTTGATGCGGTTCGAGGCAAAGCCAACGATGCGTGGAATAAGCTGTTGAGCCGGATAGAAGTCACGGGTGGAACCAGCGATGAGCAGCGGGCTTTTTACACGGCCTTATATCATAGTTATATGCATCCAAACGTGTTCAGCGATGTCAACGGGCAGTATCTGGGATTTGACGGCGTGGTGCATACGGCGCCTAACTTTGTGCAGTATGAGAATTTTCCGTGTTGGGACATGTATAGGTCATTGATCCAGTTAAAGGCGCTGCTCACCCCGGAAGAGACGGCAGACATGATGCAATCGCTGGTGAATGACGCATTACAGGGAGGCGGAGCGATGCCAAGATGGGAGCAGATAAATTATAACTCGGCCGGGATGGTGGGTGACTCGCCTGACATTGTCATCGCCAATGCCTATGCCTACGGGGTTACAAATTTCGATGTGCAGTCGGCGCTGATGGCGGCAGATTATGGAGCTTCATCGCTTGACGCGACCAGCACCAAGTTGCATCCCCGGGAACATTTGCAGGATTATCTGGCCAGGGGTTATATTGGCGAGACGGAGTCGCATACAGCTGATCATGGTCCCGGCGTGGGGGTGGCGGTGACATTGGAATATTCCGGTGATGATTTTGCGTTGGGCCAACTGGCGTTGGCCTTGGGAGATACAAATAAATACGAGAAGTATCGCTCCCGGTCGGGCAACTGGCGAAAAGTTTTCAATCCGACCAGTCAATGGGTGCAGGCGCGAAGTCCCGATGGCAGTTGGGATCGGGGTTTCAAACTGACCACGAGCATGGTGGAAAGTGATTCGTATCAATATACCTGGATGGTGCCCTACAATTTGGAGGGACTGTTCGATGCGATGGGGGGGAAGGCAAAGGCAGTAGAACGCCTAGACAAACATCTTGCCAAATTGAACGCGGGACCGACAAGCGTTCATGCCTGGATGGGTAATGAGCCGGAAGAGGAAGTGCCGTGGGAATATGATTTTGCCGGAACGCCATGGCGGACGCAGGATGCGATACGGAGAATCATCCGGGAATTATACCCTGAAAGCCCGGGCGGTTTGCCGGGCAACGATGATGGCGGCGCGATGAGTTCCTGGTTGGTATGGGGGATGATAGG
>DASXYX010000084.1:0-9668 GCA_036502245.1 Verrucomicrobiia bacterium | reverse complement strand
TCCGCTTGGCATCCTGGAGAATGGAGCCGTCGCCATCGGTACCGGACGCACCGTGGCGGCGGGCAACTTGATGGAGGTCGGCGGCAACGCTAAAGTGGATGGCACCGTCACAGCCACGGCCTTTGTCGGCGATGGCAGTGGGTTGACCAATCTTCCTATCCCCGCCACCTCCACCAATGCGGCCTTGCTCACCGGTGGCAACACCTTCAACGGCTCACAATCCATCACCAATGGTAGTGTCGGCATCGGCACCACCTCGCCATCGGCGCCGCTGGAAGTGAGAGGCGGGAACCAAAGTTCCGGTATTCCATCCCTCGTCGTTTCTGGTCCCGGCGGGGCCATGTCAAGGTATGTCAGCACCACTGGCGGACTCAGTTGGGATGTGTATGCCGGCAACTCCAACTTCGCGATCAGCCGTAGCGGTATTGATTTTCCCTTCACCATTGACAGCACCACCGGCAATTCACTCTTCATCAATAAAGTCGGCATCGGCACCAGTTCGCCGGGCACCGCCCTCCAGGTCGCAGGCACGGTGACGGCGACTGCCTTTGTCGGCGACGGCAGCGGATTGAGCAACCTGCCCATCCCGGCCAGTTCCACCAATGCGGCCTTGCTCACTGGTGGCAACACCTTCAACGGCTCGCAATCCATCACCAATGGCAGTGTCGGCATCGGCACAACCACTCCACTGGCCACTTTGGAAGTCAGTTCACCGGCCGACTCAACTCGTGGACAGGTCATTTCCGGGCCATCCGGAGGATTTTGGTCGGTCTATGCGGATGTAGCCAGCGGCATTAGCGGCAATCACTATCTTTGGGACTTTAAAGCGGACACCAACAGCTACCGCTTCGGGCGCAGCGGTGTTGGCACCGATTTTACAATGATCTATTCCAATGCCTTCCTGGGTCTTGGCACCCCCACCCCCACCAGCAAACTCCAGGTTGCCGGTACTGTCACCGCCACCGCCTTTGTCGGCGATGGCAGCGGATTGACGGGCGTGACTGGAACCAGTGTCTCGGGAGTGGCCATGCTCACCGGCGGCAACACTTTCAATGGAGCGCAAATCGTGACCAATGGCAACGTCGGTATTGGCACGACCGCGCCTCTTACGCCTTTGGAGATCCGGAGCAGCAACAGTTCGCGATCCACGGTGTTTTCCGGACCTGGAGGTGGAACATGGTCAACCTACGATTCAGTCCACAGTTCCTATCTCTGGGACGTCACCGGAACCACAAATCAATTTAGTATTGCCATCAGTGGGGTCGGTTATCCGTTTTATATCGCCAAATCCACCGGCAACGTGGGCATCGGCACGACGACGCCCCAAACTGCATTGGATGTTCTTGGAGCTGGAACGGTTGGCCCGGGCATCTTAAACGATGCGGTGGCGATGCGTGTGCGCTCGACCGCCTCATACGGTTCCATGATCGCGTTGGATGCAACGCAGCTTGGCGGTGGCGATTCTTGGCAGTTGTTTTCGACGGGAGGCGGCGCAGGAGAGGGCAATGGAAAATTTATCATCCGCAGCAGCAACACGGGAAGTGAACCTGTCACCGTTCTGAACACCGGCAACGTCGGCATCGGCAATACCAGTCCGGGACAGCTTCTGGTAGTGGGCAGCGGCGGCGCGTATTGCAATGGCACCACCTGGGTGAATGGTTCGGACCGCAATTCCAAGCACGCCATCACGGCCATCGATCCCCAATCAGTGCTGCAAAAGATTTCCACCATGCCCATCACGAAATGGGAATACAAGGTGGACCCGAACGGTGTCGAGCATATCGGCCCGATGGCGCAGGATTTTCACGCGGCTTTCGGATTGAACGGCGGCGATGACAAACACATTTCCACCGTGGATGAAGGCGGCGTGGCCCTGGCGGCCATCCAGGCTCTCAACCAGAAGCTCGATGAAAAGAACGCGGAAGTGGAGCAACTGCAACACAGCGTGGACCAGTTGACCAAATTGGTTGATTCACTCAGCAAAAACAAATAGGACCGCCATGAAACACATACCAATGCTCCTGGCTTTGTTGCTCGCACTGGCGGCACAGGGACAGAGCTACTCGGTGGATTGGTACAAAATCTCCGGCGGCGGCGGCACCAGCGCCAACGGACAATTCAGTGTCGCCGGCACCATTGGCCAGCCCGACGCCGGCGGTGCGATGAGCGGTGGCAATTATTCTGTCACGAGTGGTTTCTGGAGCCTCATCTCCGTGGTGCAATCGCCGGGTGCGCCAAACCTGTTCATCGTGCGCAACGGGCCGAACAGCATTAAGATCCTATGGGCCGATCCCGCCACAAACAGTTATACCCTGCAACAGAACGGCAATCTGGCCAATGCCGGCGGCTGGGCCACGAGCGGCTCTTCCATCACCTCCGCCAATGGCACCAATTCTGTGACCATCCTGTTTTCAGCCGGGAACCTGTTTTTCCGGCTGAAACAATAGCCGCATGTTTATGAGGGAGAATGCTTACGCATTATAACTGCCGCTGGCGGTCGTGCCGCCTTTGCCGGTCCAATTCGTGTGGAAGAACTGGCCGCGCGGCTTGTCGATCAACTCGTATGTGTGAGCGCCGAAATAATCGCGTTGCGCCTGCAAGAGGTTCGCCGGCAACACCGCGCTGCGGTACTGGTCATAGAACGCCAGTGCCGTGCTGAACGCCGGGACCGGGATGCCTTTCTTGGCCGCGGAAGCCACCACATTGCGCCAGCCCTTCTGGCAGCGTTTGATCTCGCCGCGGAAATAATCATCCAGCAACAGGTTCAACAGCTTCGGATTATTGTCGTACGCCTCTTTGATCTTGCCGAGGAAACGCGAGCGGATGATGCAGCCGCCGCGCCACATCAGCGCCACGCCGCCCATGTTCAGGTTCCATTTATATTCCGCGCCCGCCGCGCGCATGAGCATGTAACCCTGCGCGTAGGAAATGATTTTCGAGGCGTAGAGCGCATCGCGGATGTCATTGATGAACGCCTTTTTCTTCGCGTCGTTTTTCGCCACGGACAATGCCGGACGCGGTCCTTTCAATTTGCGGGCCGCTTTCACGCGCTCGTCCTTGATGGCGGACACGCAGCGCGAATAAACCGCTTCGGCGATCAGCGTGATGGGGATGCCCAGGTCGGCGCCGTTTTGTACTGTCCATTTGCCCGTGCCTTTTTGGCCGGCGGTATCGAGGATCTTGTCCACAAGCGGCGAGCCGTCCGTGTCTTTGTACGCCAAAATATCGCGCGTGATCTCGACGAGATACGAATCCAGTTCGCCCTTGTTCCATTCCGCAAAGACTTCGTGCATCTCCGGCGCGCTCATGCCCAGGCCGTTCTTCATGATGTTGTAGGCCTCGCAGATCAACTGCATGTCGCCGTACTCGATGCCGTTGTGGACCATTTTCACATAATGGCCCGCGCCGTTTTCGCCCACCCAATCGCAGCAGGGCGCGTTGTTATCAACTTTGGCGGAGATGCCCTGGAAGATCGCTTTCACATGCGGCCACGCTGCCGGTGAACCGCCGGGCATGATGCTTGGACCGAACCGCGCGCCCTCTTCGCCGCCGCTCACGCCGGTGCCGATGTATTGCAGGCCTTTGCTCTCGACATATTTCACACGGCGATTCGTGTCGTCAAAAAGCGAGTTGCCGCCGTCGATGATGATGTCGCCCGCTTCCAGGAGGGGCAGCAGGTGCTCAATGAATTCGTCCACCGGTTTGCCGGCCTTGACCATGAGCATCACGCGGCGCGGTTTCTTGAGCAGCTTCACCATTTCCTCCAGCGAATGCGCGCCGATGACCTTCGTGCCCTTCGCTTCGTTCGCGATAAAATGGTCTACTTTCTCGACCGTGCGGTTAAAGGCCACGACGGTGAAGCCGTGGTCATTCATGTTCAGGATGAGGTTCTGGCCCATGACGGCCAATCCAATGACTGCAATATCAGCGTTTGCTTCCATAAAATATTAATCTGCCGTTTGCGCAATGCGCTTGTTTGACCAAGGAACCGGAAGGGTATCCGTTCCAGAAATCACCGTAAATCGTAAATGAATTTACCCTTGTGAACTAGCAGTTTTTTGGCGAAAACCAATCATACTTTGCATTTTTCCTTGAAAAAAATGCAGGTTTGTTAATCGTTTAAGCCAAAGCAAGGTCAACCCATACTATTATGAAAAAGAGGTCATCGAAAAAGCTGGTTCAATCCATCCTTATGCCCTGCGCGCTGTTGGCCGCCGGGCTTGCTCCCATGGGTGTTCGTGCCCAGGACATGCCGGCGGGCGATGCCGCCCGGGGCCGGACTTATTTTCAGGTGGCCTGCGCGCTTTGCCATTCCCCGGAACTGGGAGCGGACAACACCGTGATCAACAAGCAGGGGCCGAGTCTCATGGGAGTGGTCGGACGGCGCGCGGGTTCGATGCCGCATTTCCCCTACACCCAGGCGCTCAAGGCGTCGGGAAACACCTGGGATGCGTCCACGCTCGACCATTTCCTGGCCAATCCCATCGCGGCCGTCCCGGGCACGACCATGCCCATGCCGATTCCGGATGCGCAAAACCGCGCCGATGTCATTGCTTATTTGACGTCCCTGAAAATTCCAGAAGGAGTGACGGTGAAATACATCACCGTATCGCCGACCAACTCAGGGATCGATCCGAATGATTGGCAGCGCGAAATGCCGGGAGTCAAACACCATTTTACCGTGGCCGATTTGCCGAAACCCTACGCCACGCAATCCCTGGCCAATGCTCCCCAGGTCGTGCCCCAGCCGGATGGCGCGGAGCCGATGGTGCCGCCGGGGTTCACGGTGAAAAAGTTTGCCAAAGGTCTGGGCAATTCGCGGCTTCTGCGCACCGCCCCCAACGGGGATATTTTTATCGCCGAAACAGCGCGCGGCAGTATCCGTGTGATACGGACGGCGGATGGCGCGGATGCGCCGGTGCTGAACCAGATTTTTGCGACGGGCCTGGACCGGCCCTTCGGGATCTCCTTTTATCCTCCGGGTAATGACCCCAAATGGATCTATGTGGCCAACAACAATTCAGTGGTGCGTTTTCCGTATCACAACGGAGACTTGCAGGCGCAAGGCGCTCCTGAAGTCATTGTCCCGAAGCTAACGGATTCGCATGGCGGGCATTCCACGCGCGATGTGGTTTTTTCGAAGGACGGCAAGCGGATGTATATCTCGGTGGGTTCGGCGTCCAACGTGGCCGAAGGCATGAGCAAAAAAACGCCGGAAGAGATCAAGGCATGGGAAGCGGAACATGGGTTTGGCGCAGGATGGGACGCCGAAACGCATCGTGCTCAAATCCTGGTGACCGATCCCGAGGGGCATGAGCCGTTGCGTCCTTATGCGACGGGTATTCGTAATGGTGTCGGCATGGCCATAAATCCAGAAACGGGCGATTTGTGGGTCTCCACGAACGAACGGGATTCTTTGGGTGATAACCTGGTGCCGGATTATGTGACGCGCGTCAAAGAAGGCGGCTTCTACGGCTGGCCCTGGTATTACATGGGCAATTTTGAAGACCCCCGGCACGCGGGCGAACGTCCCGATCTGGCGGGTAAAGCGATTGTGCCCGACGTCCTCGAACAATCCCACTCCGCTTCGTTGGAGATGACCTTTTATACGGCGACCAATGGTGTGGCTGCGTTCCCGGTCGAATATCAGGGCGACGCCTTCGTGGCGTTGCATGGTTCCTGGAATCGCAACACCCGCACGGGTTATAAGATTGTTCGTGTCCGGCTGGACCATGGTGTGCCCACGGGCGAGTACGACGATTTCATGACCGGATTCGTGGTGGACAACTCCAGTGTCTGGGGCCGGCCAGTTGGTGTGACCGTGGCCCACGATGGCGCGTTGCTGATCACCGAAGACGGCAACGGCACCGTGTGGCGTGTGGCCTACACCGGCGGGAAATAGACGCTCATTGTCAATTAGAGCGATTAAAGAAAATTGTAGCTGCCTCAGTTTTACCTCAAAAAACATGCGGCGAAGCCGCTAAATTAAAACCCCCGGAGGGGGTGATAAGCTGGTAGCCCCGGGCGAGCGAGTCGGCGAGCGCTGCCCGGGGTATCAAGTTTCAAAACGACAGCCGCCATTTGCGAAGCTGCGCGAAGCGCGCGCCTTATTTGCGGTAATTTTAGCCGGAAATTTGCATTCACTTTTTGCAAAAGAGGTGAATTGATGGTATAACAACTGGCGTCAGGAGCACGTTTTTCCCACAAAGAAGGAGTGGAAAAAGCGCAAGTCACTTAGATCAAAAAAGATATAAACCGTATGAAATATGTCACCCGGAGTCTCTTTGCCTTTTTCGGCTTTTTAACCGTTCTAAACACCCCATTTTCAAACGCATCTGCCCAGGGCACGGCCTTTACCTACCAGGGCCGGCTGAACAACAACGGCGCGCCTGCCAGCGGCACTTATAATTTCCAATTTACCCTCTACGCGAGCAGCACGGGCGACGGTGTTGGTGCGCCACCGATCACCAATTCTGCCGTGTTGGTTACCAACGGCCTCTTCACGACGCTCATCGACTTTGGTCCCGGCGTATTCACCGGCAATAGCTACTGGCTCGATATCGCCGTCAGCACGAACGGCAGCAGCACCTTCACCGAACTGTCCCCGCGCCAGCCGATTACTCCCACGCCTTATGCCATCATGGCGAACACCGCCAGCAATCTGCTTGGCGCATTGCCCGCGTCGCAACTCATGGGAACCATTCCTGCCACCAATCTCAGCGGGACCATCCCCTCGGCCAATTTCTCCGGCCCTTATGGCAATCAAGTTTCTTTCGGCAATGGCGCGGATAGTTTTGACGGTGACTTTTTCGGCCAGTTCTTCGGCAGCCTTTTCCAGGGCGGCACCTTTACGGGCCAGTTCCTCGGCGACGGCAGCGGGATCATCAACATCAATCCGGCGCACATCAATGGCGAGATCGCCTTCCTGAATTCCAATCAGACCTTCACCGCGCAAAATGTTTTCATGCAGCCGATCGGGCTTGCCAATCCCAACCCCTCGCCAAACGAGCAGATTGATGCTTTGGCTGCACAGTCAAACGTGCGCATGGTCAGCACGAACACCCTCTTCGGCGCAGTCCTCGAGTTGAAGAATTTGTCCTCCTACGGTCCCGAGTACATCGGGGCCATCAATTTCAACAACACCAACAACTACTATCCCGGCCAAATCGGTTATATCGCGGAAAATCCCACCAATGAATTTCTCGATTACATGGAGTTCCGCGTTGGTGGCACCGTGGGCCTTACCATCCAGGCCGATCCGCGCGGTGCTCAGGCGGCGAACATTATCGGCGGCTATCCCGGCAACAATATTCCGAGCGCCGCTTCGGGTAGCGATGTTATCGTTGGCGGCGGCTATCCTGGCGCTGCCAACACTGTTTTGTCCAATTCGTACGGTGTCTTCATCGGCGCCGGTTCAGGCAACCAGATCGGGCCTAATGTGAATGATTCGGTGATCTCCGGCGGTTATTTCAATATTATCCAGTCTTACGATTCTGTCATCGGGGGTGGCGTTGGTAACTTCATTTTGAGCGGTGGCCAATATGTGGTCATCGGGGGTGGCAATGGAAATGAGATTCAAACGAATGTCCTGGACTCGGTCATTGGCGGAGGTGTGGGCAACAATATACATGGCGCCGATTCCGATTCCTTCATTGGCAGTGGCTATGATAACACCCTCGGCGCCACGAATTCTGCCGACGTCATCGGGGGTGGCTATCTCAACTTGATTGATGCTTATAATAATGGCGCGACGATCGGCGGCGGCTTTTTTAACAGGATTTCGAGCAGTTATCTTTATTACACGAATGACTACATCACTGGCTCGTTCATTGGCGGCGGCTATAACAACTTGATTGATACTAATGGCTATGTCGATACGGTCACTGGTGGGCAGGGTGAAACCATCCAGTCCAACGCAGTCTATGCATTCATCGGCGGCGGGGCGGACAACACTGTTCTGGCCTACGCCAATGGAGCCGTCATCGGCGGCGGTGAAAACAACCAGGCAGGCGGTGGGTTCTCGACCGTACCGGGCGGGCTTCAAAACTCCGCTACCGGTCAGGGCAGTTTTGCCGCGGGAAACCATGCGCAGGCCGTCAACGATGGCGCCTTCGTTCTGGCGGACAACGAGTTCGTTAACTTCTCTTCCACCTCCAATAACCAACTGAGCGTGCGTTTCACTGGCGGCATCGTGTTTGTCACGGGCGGCGCTGGCATGACCCTCGACGGCCAGCCCGTCCTGGCCGGCAATAACGGCGCCAACCTCGCCAATGTCAACGCCAGCACCCTGAACGGCTTTTCCTCCTCCTCTTTTGCTCCCGTCAGCGGCTCCGGCAATTACATCCAAAATCAAAGCTCTTCGCCGCAAACGGCTTCCCTCAATATCAACGGCAATGCTGCGGTCGGTGGCACGGTTTCGGCCGGCTCTGCAACTGTCACCAATAACGCCACGGTCGGCGGCACAATCTCGGCCAATTCGCTTACCATCACCAACCAATTCCGCGTGGCTGGCGCGGGCATTGGCACCAGCACTCCAGCCTTTATCCAGGTGGCCACCGTCACTAATTCGAGCGGCGACAGCACTTACATCAATAGCCCGCTTTGCAACGGAGATCCGAATGCCATCCTGATTGTGACACATAATTACGATCCGCCCGGAGCATCCACCGTGGTTTATAATAAAGTGGTAGGTGTCTGGTATAACCTCGGCCAATGGGCCATTTACAATGAAGACCTATCCAACATGCAAACCAATCCCGGCGTGTCCTTCAACGTCCTGGTAATCAAACATTGACTTTCAGGAGACTTTTTATGATACTGCAAACCATGCAAAAGGTCGCTCTCCTCGCCGCGCTGATTTTGGCCTGTAGCTTCAGCGCCGTGGCCCAAAGCTATTCCATCGATTGGTACAAGATCTCCGGCGGCGGCGGCGCCAGCACCAACGGCGCCTATTCCCTCACCGGCACCATCGGCCAGCCCGATGCCGGCATGACCATGAGCGGCGGCAATTACTCCGTCACCGGCGGGTTCTGGAGCCTCATCTCCGTGGTGCAGACCGTCGGCGCGCCCCCGCTTTACATCAGCCATTCCGGCAACAACGTGACCGTTTATTGGCAGGCTGCCGGCAGTTGGACCTTGAAACAAACCACCACCCTGTCCTCCTCCCCGGCTTGGTCGCCCTACAACCCTTCGCCGAACCTTATCAATGGTACTAATTATGTGACCATCACGTCGCCCACTGGCAACCTGTTCTTCCAGTTGCAGTAATAATTATTTCGGTGGGGCGAGTCGTAATTTTATCCCGAAGGAATTGGGACTAGAGCGTTTTAAATAATAGTGTGGCCGTTCGGAGCGAGGATTTTTGGTGTTTTGGCGAGGCTTTGGCGAAGGAGCATGTTTGAAAACCCTGTGACTGCTTGTCCCGCCATAGCCTTTTGGCGACGGCGGAAGCCGAAACGACGCCAAAACCCAAAAAGACCGCTTCCTCTCCTGTTTCCCCGAATGGCTACAATATTATTTAAACCGCTCTAAGGAGACGCTGAATAAATCAGAGTTTGTATGAATTCTGATTTTTGCGGGGTGAACCAGCGGTGGTGAAGCAGAAAAAGGTGCCTGCGAACCCCGGCGGGCAGCTATGGCTCGGACAAATTGAGTTGTTGGGCTGCCAT
>DASXYX010000083.1:0-35517 GCA_036502245.1 Verrucomicrobiia bacterium | reverse complement strand
CACCATTTTACAGATTTTGAGCCTCTCGCTCTTTGAGAAAACGCCCATTTTACAGGCACTCGCTCAATCCACACCCGTTCCTCCATCCTCAAACCCTGATAATCATCAATGTTTACTAGCCTTCTAAACCGGACAGTAGTGTGTTTTTATAAGAAAGAGGGATTGATGTTTCGAGCGAGGCGCTCGAAACTGCGCCCGATCCGTCTTCACTGCGTTTCGCCGCGACAAGGGCGGGCGCGCTCCCCAAACTGTATGTCGTTGCATTCATACGGGGGCATTTAAGCATGGATTTGGAGGACTGTAATGTTGCCCGGAAACAAATTCGGAACAAAAATGGTCAAAGCCAGGACTCCTTTATGGATATTTTAGAGCAAGCAGAGGAGGCCTCTGTCGGGAGACGAAGGCCTCTTTCCGTTAGACCTGGGCCATTCCCCCGTCGACTGCGAGATCCACACCGGTGATGTAAGAACTTTCGTCGGAGGCAAGGAACACGAGGGCGGCAGCGATTTCCTCGGGCTGGCCTCTACGACCGAGCGGAATCTCCGAGGCCCACTGAGCGGCTAACTGCTTGACCTGTTCAGGGGTGAGGCCCACTTTCCCGAGGGCCGGAGTGTCGATTGGTCCGGGGCTCATCGAATTCACGCGAATCTTGCGATCCTTCAGCTCCATAGTCCAACCCCGCGCGAAGCTGCGCACAGCCGCCTTGCTCGCGGCGTAGACGGTAAACGCTGCCATTCCCAGCACGTTCGAGACTGAAGAATTCAGGATGATCGAGCCGCCGCCCTTGAAGAGGGGAAGGGCCTTTTGCACGGTAAAGAACAATCCCTTCACGTTTAGGTCGAAGGTTTGGTCGAAATGAGCCTCGGTAGCCGTTGCGAGCGCTGCGACTTCACCCCAGCCCGCATTTGCGAAGAGCACGTCGATGTGACCATGTTTCTCCTTCACGACGGCAAAGAGCCGGTCGAGATCTTCCAAGCGCGAAACGTCGCCCGCAACCGTCGTGACGTTTCTCCCGATCAGGTCGGCGGCCTCTTTGAGTTCTTTCTCTCTTCGACCCGTGATTACGACGTGCGCACCTTCTTCCACGAAGCGCCTGGCTGTGGCTAAGCCGATCCCGCTGTTACCGCCGGTGATAACCGCAATTTTCCCCGCCAATTTTTTTCCAATGTTATTACTCATATGTTTTCTCCATTTATTTATAGTTGTTAAATTGATTCACAGTTCCAGTCGCGTCAGACCTGCGCCATGCCCCCATCGACTGCGAGATCTACGCCGGTGATGTATGAACTTTCGTCGGAAGCAAGGAACACGACGACGGACGCAATTTCCTCGGGCTTGCCTCTACGGCCAAGCGGAACCTGCCCAGCGAAATGAGCTATCGCCTGTTCGACCTGTTCAGGGGGAAGGCCCACCTTCTCCAAAGCCGGAGTTTCGATTGGGCCAGGACTCAGCGAATTCACGCGTATCTTGCGATCTTTCAGCTCAAGCGTCCAACCACGCGCGAAACTACGCACAGCCGCCTTACTTGCGGCGTAGGCGGTCAAGCCTGGCACTCCCAATTCATTTGCATTCGAAGATGTCAGGATGATCGAGCCACCGTCTTTGAAGAGGGGAAGGGCTTTTTGCACGGTAAAGAATACTCCCTTTACGTTGACATCGAATGTCTTGTCGAATTGAGCCTCGGTCGACGTCGCAAGCGGCGCGATGGTTCCTCCGCCTGCGTTCGCAAAGAGAATGTCGATGTGACCATGCTTCTCTTTGACCACGGCATAGAGCCTGTCGAGATCTGCCAAGTTCGAGACGTCGCCCGCGACCGCCGTTACATTTTTCCCTATGAAAGCTGCGGCTTCAGCCAGCTCTTTCTCTCTTCGTCCTGTGATCACGACATGCGCTCCTTCTTCCACCAAGCGCCTGGCTGTGGCCAAGCCCATGCCACTGTTAGCGCCTGTGATAACCGCAACTTTTCCCGCTAATTTTTTCCCATTGTTACTGTTCATATGTTTTTTCCGGTTGTTTGTTGATTTTATGTTGAATTTACGCTCTTCCTCCAAAGCTTACATAGTCGTCCAGATCAATAGCCTCGAACCAAGTTTTGATGTCTCCCCTGGTTTTGGAATGTTGGCCCACATACCCGGCAAAAAACGCAAGTGTTTCGGCGTCGCCGTCCGGTCCGAGCTTTTCCGTGAATGCAGACCAGGCCTCGATTTCCCACGCGGAGCGCGGGTTTTTGGAATGGGCCTGGACCCATTCGAGCATTTCCCCGTCGCTTTTGCCGGACGCCAATTCCTTGAGCAGGGCATGTGGATCAAATCCAAGAAATTGCACCAGTTGCTGATCGGTTGGCGAATTGTATTGATACTCGCCGTTTTTCCTGGCGAGGGTCGCCCGGCCCTTGTCGAGCATGCGGGCCAACATCACGTAGTTGCCCAAACGAACGCGAAAGCTGCGGGGCGGCCGTTGAGTCAGATCGATAAAGAATTGTTTATTTTTCATATCATCAACATGCACCTTCCAAATGCGTGCGGATAATGCTGGTTGGTGATTGCGGTGATGCGTTTTTTGCATCACTATTTCAAACATGTTGGAAAAGCTTCGCTTGTTTTTAGTGGTCCTTGAGGAAGGCAGCCTCCGTCGCGCAGCAGAGCGTCTGCGCATTTCTCAGTCCGCCATCACGCGACAGTTACAATTGCTCGAACATGATCTTGGCGGGCGCGTTTTGGAGCGAACATCGTCAGGGGTGCGTCCCACCAACGGCGGACACGCTCTCGCCGCCAAGGCAAAAATCCTCCTGGGAGATTATGATTCCGCCATGGCCGAAATCCGCCGTTTGGTTCGCGGAGAAAGTGAACGGTTGCGTATTGGCTATGCTGCGTCGGTTGCCCAGGAGTATCTGGGACCGGCTCTGGCCGTGTTACGGCGCGCTTATCCGAAGCTGAAAGTCAAAATGCTCGATCAAACGCCCGGCGAGATGATTATCGCGTTACGGAAGGGTGAAATTGATTTGGCCTTGACGTTCCACGGCGCAGACCTGCTCTCTCGCGATTTTTATGTTCGTAAATTGGCGACTGTTCGGAGCGTCATCGTGCTTCCCGTGAGCCACCGGTTCGCGACCGAAAAACAAGTGTATCTTTCACAATTAAAGCACGAAACCTTTGCCCGAGGATCGGACGATGACGTGCCGGGATACAACCATCGGATCGTTCAGTTCTGCCGCAAGGATGGCGGTTTCCGCCCCCGCATGCTCGCCGTTAACAAAGCGACCGATGTCGTGGAATCTCTTACCCTGTTAGTTAGTGAAGACGCGATTGCGCTTCTACCAGCGTTTATGTCTCACCTGATCGTTCCGAATGCGGTTGTGGTTCCTATCGCTGACGCCGGTGCAACCTGGGATCTGTTCGTTGTCTGGCAGCGGGGCAAAGCTGGCAACCCTTTGCGGACATTGCTAAGCGCGCTTAACACCAATGCTCAGTAAATGGTCCCTGCCCCGTGCGACAGGTTTTCGCAAAGGGGGATGAGTCCACGTTCATTTGCTTTTCCTCCCGGCAGCTTCCAACCCAACCGTTGCCAGTTGCGCAGGTGCCGATAGACTCTGCGGAAGGAACCGCAGGTTTGTTTACGATGTATCCATAACAAACAACTGTTCGAGCGACCTCATGTCGCATTCAGCAAAATTGCCAGTGAACGGGTAATAAATGAGTAATCGGTGAGTAGTTGGTTGGTAGTAAGTGCGTAATGTCGAGTGCTTGACAAAGACGCGCAAAGACCTGATTCGATTGGTGTTCGTTAGTTATGAGGCTATTCGCCTCTGGTGGTTGGGTGGTAGTAACGGAGTAGCGGATTTTGAAAAAATCTTCTGACCTCGCTCGATTCCGACCCTCGCCTCCAAAAGAGGACCTCAACAGGTTTATTTATAATTTTCGCAAGTCCCTCGCGGAAAAGGCCGATATTCGTCCCAATTACGTTGGCCGAATTGAACGTGGCGAATGTTCCTCACCCTTGAAATCCTGCACAGAATGTCCAACTGTATAAACTGTTTTTGAAGTTGTGATGCTGTCAAACTATTTCGCAGCCGGATTAGCCGCCGGTGGCGCGGCTTGCTGGATCTGGGCGTGATCGTCGAACATGGCGCGGTACAGCGGGAAGCGTTTGATGATGTCGCCGCGAACGGTGACATAGAGCATGAAGCTGATAAGCAAGAGCGCAAAGCCGGTCGTGACGGCTTCAATGAGTTTCAGGCTCAAGGGCCGGCGGCGAATTTTCTCGATGATGGCCATGACCACGTGCCCGCCGTCGAGCACCGGAATGGGCAACATATTGACGATGGCGAGATTGATGTTCAATAAGACGAGGAAGCTCAAACCCAACCGGTAATCGGTGTTCCATTCCGCCGCCAGGATGCTGAAAATACCGACCGGGCCGCTCAAATCGTCCACGCCCACGCCCGTCTCATGCGAGTACACGAGCGCGCTGAGGCTCTCATAGGTTTTGTTGATCACATCTTTGACCTGCGACCAGGGCGTTGGGCCGGGCCGCTGCACCACGTACACTTCCGTCTCGCTGGATCCCATGGCCACCCCGATGCGTCCAATTTTAGTGCCGGGGTCGAGGGTTGGCGTGATGGTCATCGTCAACAATTTGCCGTTGCGTTCCACCTGGATCGGGCTGGCCTGGCCGCCGCGCTGGCGGACCAGGGTGATGAACTGCTCGCGGCTGGCGATCGGCACGCCGGCAAAGGAAACAATCTCATCTTTCACCTTTATCCCGGCTTTGTCCGCCGGATCGTTCGCCGTCACATCCAAAATATTTGGATGATCCTTCGGGTCGAGATTGATCATCTTCAGGTTAAGCGAATTGTCAGTGGAAGTGCCGAGATTATAAATTTTCTGCTGTCCGTCGTGCATGATGGCCACCGGCACGACCGCAGTGTGCGCCACGATGGTGTACATGTTCACGTCCTCCCACGACTGCACAGCACGACCATTGACGGCAACGATCTTATCGCCCTCCTGGATGCCCATTTTTGCCTCCGGCGAGTTCGGTTGCACGTAACCCACGATCGGCGGGTCCACGGCCACTGGCAACCCGACGAAATAGATGAGGGTCGCGATCGCAAAAGCGAAAGCCACGTTCATGAGCGGTCCCGCGATGGCCACAAGAATCTTTTGCCAGGGGGCAGCCGGGGGCACCGGGTCCTTCGATTGGCCTTCCAGCGCTTCCGCGGTGATCATCTGCGGCAACTTCACGAAACCGCCGGCGGGAATCCAGCGCAACGAATAGACAATGCCGTTGCGCGTAAAGCTGTAGATTTTTGGGCCGAACCCGACGGCAAATTCCTCCACTTTCATCCCCACTTTGCGCGCCGCCCAGTAATGCCCGAGTTCATGGAAGAAAATCGAAGCGCCAAAAGCCAGCATGACTGCCGCTACCACATAGATGATGTTCAAAATATGCATTTAAAATTTATTAAAGAGTATACCACAAAACCGTCACAATCATTCCTTGAATTGGTCTATAGTCAGGCTGGCGTCTCGAACGATTGCGGCCATCGTGTACGCATCCACGGGATTGTTACGCGGCACGACGACATGGAGTTTGTTTTTGGACATAAATATGTGTTTGCTTTGGCGGTCAATCCGAAAACCAGCTTTTGCGGCGCGAAGATGATTAATGCCGGGTAGTTTCGGCATATCAACCAGCGGCTACCTCCATTTCACGAATTTCGCATTGTAATTCCGGCGCGCCGTACAATTCCAAATAACCCTGGATGGCATCATGGATGTTTTCCAGCGCTTCATTGACTGTAGCACCCTGCGAATGACACCCGGGCAATTCGGGGCAACTCACTAAAACCCCTTCCGGATGCTCCAAGAGCGTTACGTGAAATTTTCTTTTCATTATCATGAAAATAAACGCGGCAAATCGGTTCGTCAATGCGGTATTGCATTTCCCCTCGCCCATGCGTCCGCTTCCAGGATTTGTTCCAGTTTTGGGTGCTCCACCACCTTATGCGCCTCCATTGTCGTGCGCACGATTGCGGAGATTTGCGGGAAACTGATTTTGCGGTTCACAAAGGCTTCGACCGCCACTTCATTGGCCGCGTTCAAGACTGCCGGAAGAGTTCCGCCGATTTCCCCGGCGCGACGGGCCAGTTCAATGGCCGGAAACCGTTCTGTGTCAGGTTCTTCGAAGGTCAATTGGCCTAATTTCGCAAAATTGGTCTGGACCCGTTCGCTGGGCGCGCGGTCGGGATAGGTCAGCGCGTATTGGATGGGCAGGCACATGTCCGGAGTGGACAACTGCGCGAGCATGGCGCCGTCCACGAACTCGACCATCGAATGGACGATGCTTTGCGGATGGACGACAACGGCGACCCGGGGCATCTCGATGCCAAAGAGCCAGCGGGCCTCGATCATTTCCAGGCCCTTGTTGAACAGCGTCGCCGAATCGATCGTGATCTTCCGGCCCATGACCCATGATGGATGCTTAAGGGCACGCTCGACGGTGATCTCCGAAAATTTTTCTTTGGGCCACGCGCTTTTGTCGCGGAACGGGCCGCCGCTCGCGGTCAACCAGAGTTTGCGTACTGAATCCACCGGCTTTCCATCGAGACATTGGAAAATCGCCGAGTGTTCGCTGTCCACGGCCAGCACGCGCACGCCGTACTTGCGCGCTTCGCTCATCACGATCTCACCGGCCATCACGAGGATCTCTTTGGAAGCGACGGCGATGTCTTTGCCCGCACGGATCGCCGCGAGGGCCGGCTTCAATCCCGCTGTCCCGACGATGGCGATCAGAACGATGTCCGCATCGGGCAGAGTAGCCAATTTGATAAGTCCGTCCTCGCCGGAAAGGACCTGGATGGAAGGCGGGAGCGCCTTCTGAAGTTTTTTTGCTTTGGTCGGGTCGCTGATGGAAACGGCCACCGGTTTATGTTTGCGAACCTGGTTAAGAAGTAACTCAACGTTGTTGCCCGCGCCCAACGCCAGGAGGCGGATGCGGTCCGGCAAATCTTCAGCGACCTTGACGGTGCTGGTGCCGATTGAACCGGTGGAACCAAGCAGGACAACGTTTTTCATTTGAGGAAACAAGGTAAAGCCAAGCGTAACATAATAATCAAAAGTTTTTACGGCTGATTGTCACTTAGCCCATAGAAACCATCATTCCAATTATTCGCCTTCATTCGACGTACGGCATTTTCGAATGCAGAATATGCCGACAACTGTCGCAAGGGTGTAAAATCATCTAAATAGTCACTAATCCGCCAAAATGCCTGCTTCAGATTAAATTTCTTCAGCCGCCGTCCCTGCAACTCACTTGCATTTTTTAATACACGTTGAAGATCTTTCTTTGGATCAGGACGGCTCTCAAGTTTATTAAGCGGCGGAAGATTCAGCGCTATTTGGCCGTTTGGATTTCCTGCTGCTTTTCTTATAGCACTTTCGTTAAAAAGCAACCAAGCCTCTGTCATACGTATTGGGACAATTGCAACAGCGGGCAGCTTGGAACCCGACGCGGATGCATTAGCGACGGCCGCTCGAATTTCGGCCTCTCGCATCTCTAAACTTTCTTTTTCAGCATCACGATGAATAAATAAAACGTCACAAGGAAATAAATCAATCGCTTTACAAATTCGGCCCTGAAGACTATCTGGAGCACAAGGCAACCGCCAAAATTCCGCACGAATACCTTCTACCAAATCAACACCTGCTACCTGTGTTAATGTCCAATTTATTATTGGTATCAAATTAACATCGGTAGGCCCATCACAAATAAGTGTATGTTTCAACGGATTCATGCAGCTTTGGAAGAACCAAAGGCGAACTCGGGATGATCAATAACACGCCTACCTCCTCGCGCAATCGCTTGTCCTTGCTTGATTACAGCTGCAGGATTTAAATAGCTTAACATTTCACCTTTACCCATTTCCAAGCACCTCGATTCACCTCTATTCCGCCAGTTTTTTGGCAAACAAGAAAAAATGATTTTTGAAAACGTCTGTTTGTCCCGCATATCGCTAGCCAACTTAGCAAGCAGAACACTTTCTTCGGGGACCGCCATGACAACCGAAGGAGAATGTGTATTTACAATAACTTGACGAAGAGGATTTGTTGCGTCAGCAGGTTCTTTAGGATCTGTCGCAATATCTTGAAGTAATTGAAGTATGGCTGGAATTCGATCGGGATGAATACCATTTTCTGGTTCTTCCAAACATATTAAACCTGGCGTTTCTGGGTCTAATTCCAATACCGAAAGGGCAAGAAATCGCAATGTCCCATCAGAAAGAGCTCGAGCTGGCAATTCAGTTCCATCTTGATTAGTCATCATAAGCGTCAAAAGCTCTCGCTTTTCATCTCGATCAACACGAATGCTTTTTACACTACCAATCAATTCACTTAAACGATTTGAAAGGTAACTATATGTTCGAGCAGCCTCATCTCGCATGGCTAAGCGATTCAGATTCGCAGCCAGATGACTTCCATTACTGTCAATGTGAGCCGGCGCACTAAACTCATCTGGTTTTCGCAATGCAACCGGCTCAAGTTGTAACAGTCGCCAAGATTGCATTTCTCGACGCGCACAAAGGGCAGTTGGACTTTCAGCTGCAGTTGATGATGATAACACTGTCCGCGGCAAAGTATTTGCGGCTCGTTCGTATGCGCGACCTTTTCCCTTAGCATCTTGGTGTAATTTTATAATCAAACCACCATCATCTTTTTGGGCTGTTGAAATAAACGCGACACCACCACGCCTACCAGTTATAACCTTCTTCCGCCATTTGCTTGCATCGTGAGGAAAAAGTAAATGTTTTGAGGCGGCGCTCAATTGAATATGAACCAATTCTTCACGAACTATTTCAAGAGGGTTTGAGGATGAACCATTTGTTGCCCCTTGTCGCAAACGAATTTCTAACACGTATCGAAGAAAAGTAATTGAAGCTTTGCCAACCTGTCCCAGATCATCAATCGCTTCAGGCGGTACGATCATTTCGGCTTCAAACGAAATCTTATCAACAGACTTATCTCCAACTCGATGAAAAAGGCCTCGAACATCTGTGTTATGACCATCTTCATCACGAACCCGTAGTGCTGCCTCTAATAAAGAATAGTTTGATGTTAAACTTAAAAACCGGATTGCATCAAAGAGGTTTGATTTACCAACACCGTTCGCTCCCGCGATACAGGTGAATGGCCCAAAACACACATCCACTTCAACGAGATTCTTAAAACCATTAATTTTTAGCCTCGTTAGCATTGATTCAAAATAAACGAAACCTTAAATAAATGCTACTCCTTCTTCTGCGCTTTGACTTCCAGATAAAGGTCGCGCAACTGGCGCGGTGTCGCCAACGAAGGCGCGTCGGTCATCATATCCACGCCTTTGGCGGTTTTTGGAAAGGCAATGACGTCGCGAATGCTCGGTGTGCCGCAAAGGATCGCGATCAGGCGGTCGAAGCCCAGCGCAATACCACCGTGCGGCGGCGCGCCGTAACGGAACGCGTCGAGCATGTAACCAAAACGCAGTTTGGTTTCTTCCGGCGAAATCTGCAGTACGTCTTCAAAAATAGTCTTCTGCACGTCCGGCTGATGGATACGGATAGAACCGCCGCCAAGCTCCACGCCATTGACGACGATATCATAATGCTGGCCGCGGACGCGTTTCGGCTCGGTCTTCAAAAACTGGGTGTCTTCGGCCACTGGCGCCGTGAAGGGATGGTGGCTGGAATACCAGCGATTCTGTTCTTTATCAAAGCTCATCAGCGGAAAATCGATGACCCAAAGGAAATCAAAGCGGTCCGCGGGAATGACCAGCTTCCCCTGCTCTTTCAAAACATCCGCGCAATACAAACGGATCTTGCCGAGGATTTCGCAGGCATTCAGCCATTGGTCGGCGGCGAACAGGATCAAATCACCTTCCTCAATCTTCAGTTTGGCCGTCAGCGCGGATTTTTCCGCGTCGCTGAAAAATTTCACGATGGGCGATTTCCATTCACCCTTCTCGACTTTGATATAAGCGAGGCCTTTGGCGCCAAAACTCTTGGCGTATTCGGTCATGGTCTCGATCTGGCCCTGGGTCGCGCCGGCCATGCCCTTGGCATTCAATGCTTTTACCACGCCGCCGTTGGCGACGGCGCCGCTGAACACTTTGAACGCGCTCGCGCGAAATTCCTCCGTGAAATCGACGAGTTCCATCTCGAACCGCGTGTCCGGCTTGTCGATCCCATAGCGGTTGATGGCTTCTTCAAAGCGCAAGCGTTTGAACGGTGTCGGAATATCCATGCCCAGCGCCGTTTTCCAAATGCGTTTGAGGAGTCCTTCGATGAGATTGTAAATGTCTTCGCGCTCAATGAACGACATCTCGATATCGATCTGCGTGAACTCAAGCTGCCGGTCGGCGCGCTGGTCTTCATCGCGGAAGCAACGGGCGATCTGGAAATAACGTTCCACGCCGCCGACCATCAGAATCTGCTTGAACTGCTGCGGCGATTGCGGCAGCGCATAAAATGTCCCCGGCTCGCGCCGGTTGGGCACCAGAAATTCGCGCGCGCCTTCGGGTGTGGATTTGAAAAGGATGGGCGTCTCCACTTCAAGAAATCCCTGTTCATCCATGTAACTGCGCGTGGCGATGGCCGCTTTGCTGCGCAATTTGAGATTGCGCGCCATCTCGGGCCGGCGCAGATCGAGGTAACGATATTTGAGGCGCAATTCCTCATTCACTTTGTTCGCCACCTCGGGATCATCCACCGGGAAAGGCAGCACCTCGGCCATGTTCAACACTTCAAGCGATTGCGTCATCACTTCCACTTCGCCCGTGGGGATTTTGGCGTTGTTGGTGCCGGCGGGACGCTGGCGGACTTTGCCGGTGATGTTCACGACACATTCACTGCGCAATTTTTCTGCGCGCAAAAAAAGCTCTTTCGGCAGGTCGGACGGATCAAAAACCGTCTGTGTGCGCCCTTCGCGGTCGCGAATATCGATAAAAATAAGGCCGCCGAGGTCGCGGCGCGAGTGGACCCAGCCTGAAAGTGTGACTATCTGCCCGATGTGTGCCGGGCGCAATTCGTTGCAATGATGTGTGCGTTTCATGTAAATGTGGAACCCTATGCTCTAAGCGAACGATGATTTTGCCGGGATATTTGCCCGATTTCAAAGCAATTATTGCTCAAACAGCTAAATCCAGACTCGTCTGCAACACCGGATCAGGCTTGAATGAGACCGTGCATTGTAAATGGCTGGAAATCGGCGGCGTTGATGGTGGCCAATTTCGCGCCGCGACGAATCGCCACCGCCGCAATCATGCAGTCGGCCAGCGAACGCGAGCGGCGTCCGCTCTCATTAAACAGGCGGGCGGCCAGAACCGCGTCTGGTTCAATAAACATTTCTGGAGCGGGGAAGATGGAACGGGCCAAGGCCTCAGCGGCGGTATCGAGCGGACCGCAAAGGTATTCCGCCCAGGCCACAGTGCTGACGCCAAAAGGCTCGTTGGCAGCGGACCATTCCCGAAATTTCTGATGGGCTGGAGAACCGGCTTGGGTCGCTTGAATCAGGAAGTTGGTGTCAAAATGAATCATGCCTCAACGGCGGGCGTCGCGGACGGTCGCCATCCATTCGTTGATCTGGCCGTCGCTTAATTGCAGGCGCTTTTGCAGGGCTTCAAGCGCTTGGAGCGGCGTTGGTTTTGCTCCAGCCGTTCCATCGCCTGGAGGCAATATCGTGAGGAGTCCCCTGCCGCTTTCCGGCAATTGCCGCGGCTCGGACGGGATAATACGCCCATGCTCAATCTCAACTTCCTGTGTCAGATAGCTCACGCGTTTAATCTAGAGCCATGATCTGGCCTTGGCAAGCGTCGCATTTCCAAGAAATTGTTCCGGGAATCTCTCACACCCACGAACGTTACGGTTCGCATGCCCGATTTCAAAGCAATTATTGCTCAAAATCCCTGCTCGCGCTAAACGCCGGGTTGGGTTATTGTATCCGGGCATGATTGAGTTGCCAAAGCCGGAAGTCATCATCACGCATGAGAGCGATCTCGACGGTCTGATTTCCGGCGTCCTGCTCCAGCGGCTTGCGGAAAAGTTGTTTGGCGCAAAGATCCACCTTAACACCTACCATTACAATTTTTGGAAGCAGCGTGAATTAAAGGAAAGTTCCGCCTGGGTCGCCGATTTTACCTTCGAACCGCGGATGGACAAACCGGAATGGCTCATCATCGATCATCACGTGACCGATGCCGCGCCGAAAGATGCCCAGTTCATCCATGACGTCAACAAATCCGCCGGCCTGCTTTGCTATGAGCTTTGCAAAGAACATGGCATCCAATCGCCCGCGCTCGACCGGTTGGTGCATTTGAACAATATCTCGGACTTGTTCCTGGAGGATGACCCGGATTTTGCGCTGGCCAGCGATTACGCGAACCTCGTCAAAACATACCAGTTCTGGAACCTGTACGCGTTGATCAACGGGCAAATCGAGAAATTGGTTGACCATCCCCTCCTGGAAGTGATGGCGGTCAAACGGCGCGTCGAGAACCCGCTCGGTTTTGAATGGAGCAAATCCAACGTCACGGAAATTTCACCGACCGTCGGGCTGGTCGATACCGTTGTGGGCAACAACAATCTGGTGGTGCATCAACTCCTGGAGAAGCAGGCCACGAAATATTCCGTGCTCATGACACTGTTCCGGCGCGGGAATGTGGTGTTCGCCAGCTTTCGCAGCCGGAACAACGGCGACGCGCTCAGGATCGCGGAAAAACTCCAGGGCGGCGGCCATGCCAATGCCGCCGGCGCCATTCTCCCAAAATCCATCCGCAATATTCCCGATGCGATGGATTACCTGCGTCAAACCCTGAATCCAAAACGGGAAACGCCGCTGAACAACCTCGATGCGCTCTTCGCCAGTATTGAATTGGAAAAAAAGTAGGGCGGGATTTATGGTTAAAGGGCTATGACTAGAGAAGCCAGCGTGACGAGTCGAGAACTGGATTTGAAATGAAGAATATTTTTAAAGCCCGTCCTCATCCTGGCCTTCTCCTCCAGGAGAAAGAACAGCGAGTGGAAACCGTGGATAGACGGGTGACATACCGATTGACTCAGCCAGGCCCGGTTCAAGGCGTGAAGGGTTGTGGGAATTCTATCTCCATTCCAATCAGCGGCGCGAAAATGAGCATGTTTTCTACAGAACACGCCAACGTTCAAGGCAACGGCTGAAATTACGCCTGACCATAGTCTCACCCCTCATCCTAACCTTCTCCCCGTTGAGGGGAGAAGGAACATCTGGCGGGCGACCCCTCAATTAATAAAGCAGGTGGGATTCGGCTGACGCAGAATTGCTCTTACACCGAAAACGTTCTCACGCCATCCTCTCCCCTCAACGGGGAGAGGAATTAAAGGTGAGGGGTGAGAACATGGACAGGCTTTTAATCAAACCAATGGTCAACCTGAATTCCAAGACGACGAATCAAATCATTTCTCGGCGCCGGCCAAAATGGTCTGGAAATGCGGTGGCTGTTCCTCGCGCGCCACAACGCTGATCTCAATCTTTTTGAAACCGGCATCCTCCAGCCAACGATGCAAGTCACTCTCGGGGAATCCCAGCCAGCGGTCGCCGTACAACTCACGGGCCTTGTCGAAATTGTGCTCCAACAGATCAAGGATCATGATCTGTCCGCCGGGTCTCAGAATCTTATATGCGGCGACGATGGCATCGGCGGGAGTCGCGGCGTGATGCAGTGCCTGGCTCAAAATCACGAGGTCCACGCTGTCTGGCTCGATCGGCGGGTTCTGCAAATCGCCCTGCCGGAACTCCAAATTCTTCATCCCATTCTTTTTCGCCTTAGCCTTGCCAAACGCCACGATCTTTTCCGAGTTATCCACGGCGATGACACGTTTGCAGCGCCGCGCGAGCAGTTCGCTCAGCAATCCCTCACCCGCGCCCAAATCCGCGACGACCAGCGGCGGCATGGTGCGCAACAGCAAATGCCCAAACGCCTGCCACGAGCGGCCGGGGCCGTACACGCGGTCAAAGCGCCCCGCGACCTGGTTGAAATAAACCTGCGCATGTTCCCGCCGGCGGGCGAGCACACGTTTGAGATTGATCTGGTCCCCACTGCGTTCAGCCAGTTCCTCCGCGCCACGGATGGCCAATTGGATGAATTCGCGCGCGGTGGCGTCGGCATCTTCGTTGAGTTTGTAGAACGTGCGCTTGCCGTCACGACGCGACTCGACCAACTCGCAATCAGCAAGCAATCCCAGATGGGTCGAGATGCGGGATTGGCCAAGTCGCGTGATCTCCTGGAGTTCAGCGACGGACAACTCGTCCTTTTCCAACAGCGCCACGATCCGCAACCGGGTGGGGTCGGACAAGGCGCGCAGAGATTTCAGCATGGCCGGCATGGTTAAGTATACATTAAGTGTAAAAAAGGTTAAAAATGGTTCCGACTCGTTACAAATGGCGGTTTTGGGCCGTCCTGAAATTTATCAAGAATCCATTTGACGCACTTTGAAAATGATATATCATCAAATCTTGATACGTCAATACGTTATATTTAATTATGAGCAAAAACTTTATCTTCTCTTCTGAATCGGTCGGCGAAGGCCACCCGGACAAAGTCTGTGACACAATCTCCGATTATGTTTTGGACGCCTGCCTGGCGCAGGACAAATACAGCCGCGTCGCCTGCGAGACCTACGCCAAGAGCAATCTCGTGGTCGTCGGCGGCGAGATCACCACCCAGGCGAAACTGGATTTCAACGCCATCGCGCGCGAAGCCATCCGCGAGATCGGTTACACGCACGACGACGACGTGTTCCACGCCGACAAGGTGCTCATCCTGAACGCGGTCACGTCGCAGTCCCCTGACATCGCGCAGGGTGTGGACGCGCGCAGAGCCGAAGGCAAAGACACCTCCGAGCAGGGCGCGGGCGACCAGGGTTTGATGTTCGGTTATGCCTGCAATGAAACGCCGGAACTCATGCCGGCGCCCATCATGTACGCGCATTTGCTGGGCAGCGCGCTCACCAAGATCCGCAAGACCGGAAAAGTGAAATGGCTCCGGCCCGACGCCAAATCGCAAGTCTCGGTCCGCTATGAGCACGACCAACCGGTCGAGATCACCAACGTGGTCATCTCCACCCAGCACGCGCACGACGCCAAGCACAAGACCATCAAGGAATTTTGCATCGAAGAAGTCATCCGAAAAACTCTCCCGAAAAAATTGCTCACGAAGAACACGCAATATCTCATCAACCCGACCGGCCGTTTCGTCGTCGGCGGACCGCAGGGCGATACCGGCTTGACCGGGCGCAAGATCATCGTGGACAGCTACGGCGGCATGGGCCGGCACGGCGGTGGCGCGTTCAGCGGCAAGGACCCGAGCAAGGTGGACCGCAGCGCGGCCTACATGGGCCGTTGGGTCGCCAAGAACATTGTCGCGGCGGGCATCGCCACGAGTGCGGAGATCCAATTCGCCTACGCCATCGGTTATCCTGAACCGGTCAGCGTTTGCATCAATACCTTTGGCACCACGATCGACGGCATCACCGACACCGAGATCGAGAACGCGGTGAAGGAAGTTTTCAGTTTCAAGCCCGCGAATATCGTCAAGCAGTTGAACCTGCTCCGCCCGATCTATCGCAAGACCACGAACTACGGCCATTTCGGCAAGAACGATCCCGCGATCACCTGGGAAAAGACCGACAAGGTCAAAGACCTGAAACGCGCCCTGAAATTGAATTAACTGCAACTGAGTATTTATATGCCGAAAATCAAACTTTCTCCGTCCCGCCGCACCGTGGTGAAAACCAATGGCAACGGCGCGGGCAAACACGATTACGCCGTCCGCGACCTGTCGCTGGCGGAATGGGGCCGCAAGACCATCCAGGTTTCCGAGCACGAAATGCCCGGCCTGATGGCCATCCGCAAAAAGTACGGCCCGAGCAAACCGCTCAAAGGCGTGCGCATCACCGGCTCGCTGCACATGACCATCGAGACGGCGATCCTCATCGAGACGCTCGTGGAACTCGGCGCCTCCATGCGCTGGGCGAGCTGCAATATTTTCTCGACGCAAGATCACGCTGCCGCCGCGATCGCCAAAGCGGGTCTCCCCGTTTTCGCGCACAAAGGCGAGACGCTCGAAGAATACTGGGATTTCACCCTCGCCGCGCTCACGCATCCCGGCAACAAAGGCCCGCAACTCATCGTCGATGACGGTGGCGACGCCACCCTGCTCATCCACAAAGGTTACGAGTTGGAAAATGGCGACAAATGGGTCAACACCCCCAGCGACAATCACGAAGTGGCCGTCATCAAAAATCTCCTGAAGCGCGTGGCCAAAGAACGCCCCGGTTTCTGGCACACCGTCGTCAAAGATTGGAAAGGTGTTTCCGAAGAAACGACCACCGGCGTCCATCGCCTCTACCAGATGCTTGAAGCCGGTCAACTTTTGATCCCGGCCATCAACGTCAATGACTCGGTCACCAAATCGAAATTCGACAACCTCTACGGCTGCCGCGAATCGCTCGCCGACGGCATCAAACGCGCGACCGACGTCATGGTCGCCGGCAAAGTTGCCTGCGTCTGCGGTTATGGCGATGTCGGCAAAGGCTCGGCGCATTCCTTGCGCGGGTTTGGCGCGCGCGTCATCGTCACCGAGATCGATCCCATCAATGCCTTGCAGGCAGCGATGGAAGGTTTCGAGGTCAAAACGGTTGAAGCCACCCTCGGCACCGCTGATCTGTACGTGACCACCACCGGCAATCGCGACGTCATCACGCTGGAACACATCTTGAAGATGAAAGACCAGGCCATTGTCTGTAACATCGGCCATTTCGACAACGAGATCCAGGTGGACCGCCTGAACACGGCCAAAGGCGTCAAGAAATTGACCATCAAACCGCAGGTGGACAAATACACGATGCCCAAAGGCAATAGCATTTACCTGCTCGCCGAAGGCCGTCTCGTAAACCTCGGCTGCGCCACCGGTCACCCGAGCTTCGTCATGTCGAACAGCTTCACCAACCAATGCCTCGCGCAATTGGACCTGTGGAAGAACCGCGACACGAACAAAGTCGGCGTCTATCGCCTGCCCAAGAAATTGGACGAGGAAGTCGCCCGCCTGCACCTCGAAAAGATCGGCGTCAAGCTGACCAAACTCTCGAAGCAACAGGCCAATTATATCGGCGTGCCGGTGGACGGCCCGTACAAGGCCGAACACTATCGGTATTGATTTGAGTTTTTAAACATGAAAGGCGAACGGAAAATTCCGTTCGCCTTTTTGATTTAACAAACAAACATTATTTTTTGAAACGACGGCCGGACACTGCCATTGCCAGGATCGTTGTTCCCAACAATGCCAATGAACTTGGTTCCGGCGCAGCCGTAACCGCAAAATCGGGGCCGGGATAATAGCCATCGATTTCATCCTGATAAGCCACCGAAAGCCCGGAATTTTCTGTCGCCTCTAAAGTTGCGGGTGAAAAGTCAGCGTCATAGGTCAAAGACACTGATTCGTTCGGGGTCAAAGCGCTGGCATCATCAGCGTCATCAGCATCATAAAATTGAATGGAATTATAATCCACGTAGCCAGTCCAACCATTTGCACCGGAAATATTGCTGATATTTTCATCAGGAAGATAAAAATAGGGTGAAACATCCGGAGTCCACGCATACCAAAAACCACTGATGTCCGTTGATCCGGTATCAGTCAATACTATCGTGTATTGCCAGGAATCAGGACCCAACTGCGTACTGGAAATGGTGCCACTGGCAAGCACCCCTTGACCACGGGAGACAAGGACCGATCCCAGCAGTCCAATTGCGACAAACGCAGGATAAAACGAATTCAATTTTGTGATTTTCATAAATTATTGTCAGGCTGTGCTTCAAAGATTATGCCGCAATTAAGAGGAAGAATTCCCTCAAAGGTTCCCAAATTATTTTTGCTTACAGACAGCATAAAAGCGCATCGAATTTTCATTCGCCTTTTTCATTAAAATCGTTTCAATTGTTGACGTTCCATTATGGGCCAATCATCAAAAAAGATTTCGATAGTCCGCGTCATCAAATTATTTTTTACTATCGTTTTTGGCTTTTATTTCTTCGTATGTGCGGTGGTCGCCGTATTTCAACGATCCCTGATCTATCATCCACGAACATACTTTTCATCTGATGTGAATCAAATGGCACAGTCGGCAAACTTGCAGCGATGGACAAATTCCGCCGGTCAACCGATTGGCTTTAAACATCTCTCCCCCACCCAACCAGCAGAGGGAAGCATTTTGGTCACCTACGGCAATGCCGCCTCGGCCATCGATTGCGCCCATTACGCGGGCGACATTCAGCCGGTGGCAGCGATGGATATTTACATCCTGGAATATCCCGGTTACGAAGACCGCCCGGGTTCCCCGACCGAGACCAAAATCTTTCAAGCGGGAGAGGATGCGTTTCAATCGATACCGACCAACCATCCAATCTATCTTGTGGGCGAATCGCTCGGCACCGGCCCGGCATCGTACCTGGCGGGAACATTTTCGAACAGGGTTGCAGGTATTGCTTTAATCTCTCCTTTTGACACGCTGGCAAGCCCGGCCCGATATGAGTTTCCCTATTTGCCGGTGAGCCTGTTGCTCATGGACCGATTTTCCTCCGTTGATTATTTGCAGAATTACCATGGTAAAATCGCCATAGCCGTCGATGGCGCAGACGAAATCGTGCCGACAAAATCAGGCCTGCGGCTTTATGACAGCTATAACGGCCCGAAAAAACTTTGGGAGTTCAAAAATGCCGGACATTGCCAGATTTACAGCCCGGTATCGGAATTTTGGAAAGGTGTAGTGGATTTTTGGCGCTCATCGCCCTGACCTCATCAGCAAAAAAACAAAGGCTGACGCCCATTGCGCCAGCCCTTGTATAAGTCCCCACAAATCTTAATGTTTTAAGCGTGTTTCAGAACCATTTTGAAACGACGGGCCAATACTAAAATCAGCGCGGCGGAACCCATCAATGCCACCGATCCCGGTTCGGGCGCGGCCGTAATGGCGAAATCCGGCGTGCCAGGACCGCCCTCGATGGGGCCGTCATAAGCAACCGAAAGGCCCGAATGGGCGGCATCCGCCAGCATCGTAGGCGAAAAATCGGCCTCGTAGAACAACTCTACCGATTGGCCGGTGGTCAAGGCCGTGCCGCCGGAGAACCGGATGGAATCTCCGTCCACCGCACCCGTCCAGCTATCCTGCCCCGAGATCTCGCTCGCGCTTGAATCCGGAAGATAAAAAAACGGCGCAGTATCCGGTGTCCAGGAATACCACAGGCTGCTGATCGGATTGGCGCCGGTATCGGTCAGGGTTATCGTGTACTGCCAAAGACCACCCCCGATTGATGAACCCGAAACGGTGCCGCTGGCCAGGGTGCCTTGCGAATGACCCGCCAGGCATGAAATCATCAACGTTAACGCGATGATCGAAGTCCGTAATGAATTCATTTTGATCTTTCTCATAACATTGTCCTTTTTAAGTTAAAATCATGTTCACCAACCTAAGAAGCAGAAATCGCCAAAAGGTTCCAGATGATCTGGTGATTTTCCTGATGATAATAATCAGGGAAGGCGCTTGACTCATAATTTCCAATTTATAACAATTTGCCGTTCATTCTCTTAGGATATCGCCGCAAATCCTAATCATTTCCGGGTACGAATCTGAAGAACTGGAAAATTGCGGCTGCGGTCACTTAAACCATGAAAATCATCTCTCAATCCCTGTGCCTCGCGCTGGCATTATTTGTCTTCACTTATACTGCATCGGCACAGACGTTCACGACGCTGACCTCCTTCCCCAATAATCCGGGTGGGACTTTCCCGATTGGCTCTTTGATACAATCGGGCAGCATCTTGTATGGGACGGCGAATTCCGGCGGCAGCGGGGGCTATGGCACCGTCTTCGCCGTCAATACCAATGGCACAGGTTTCACGGCCCTCTATAGCTTCACCAATGGCACTGACGGAGCTAGACCGGACGGCAATGTGGTTTTGTCGGGCAACACGCTGTATGGAACGGCACAAAATGCCGGAAGCGCCGGATTCGGCACGGTGTTCTCCGTCACCACCAATGGCACGAATTTCAAGATCCTTTATACTTTCACCAATGGCACTGACGGGGCTTATCCCGAGGCCGGATTGGTTTCATCAGGTAACATGCTGTATGGGACGACAGAAAGTGGAGACGTAAACGGCCAGGGTGTGATATTCGCCATCTCCACCAATGGCACCGGGTTCACAGACATCTATAGTTTTACCAATGGCAACGTCGGGGCTGATCCGGAAGCTGGATTGATCATATCAGGCAACAAGCTTTATGGAACGGCATCTTCTGGCGGCAGTGGGGGCGAAGGCACGGTGTTCGGCGTCAATACCGATGGCACAGAGTATACAAACATCTATAATTTTAGTGGTAACGACGGTGAATCCCCGCAAGCCACATTGGTCCTATCGGGCAACACACTTTATGGGACAACTGCTTATGGCGGCACAGCGGGCAACGGCACGGTATTCGCCGTCAATACCGACAGCACGGGATTTACGAACCTTTATAATTTCACGGCCACAGCCGGCGACAATTATCCTTACACCAACAGCGACGGAGCGACTCCGTACGGCGGATTGGTGATTTCCGGCGGCACCCTTTATGGAACCACCAGCGGTGGCGGCAATATGGGTTATGGCGCTGTGTTCTCCATCAGCGCCACCGGGATCAATTTTACAAACCTCTATACTTTTACCAATGGCAGCGACGGAAATTATCCGGAAGACTCGTTGATTTTAAACGGCAGCACACTCTATGGGACGGCCAATGAAGGCGGCAACGGATCGGCCGGCACGGTCTTCGCGATCAAAACCGACGGGACAAGTTTTCAAACTGTCTATGGGTTCACCGTCAACCTGGCCGGATCCTCTCCGGAGGCCGGGATGCTTGTCGTGGGCAACACTCTGTACGGGACAACATCTTCGGGCGGCAGCGCGGGCTATGGCACGGTGTTCTCCATCAACATGAATGGCACCGGGTTAACAAACATATATAGTTTTACCCCCGGAACCAATGGAACTGGTCCGGATGCCGGCTTGATTTTATCAGGCAGCACTCTCTATGGGACGACGTACCGTGGCGGCAGCGCAAACTATGGCACCGTGTTCGCCGTCAATACCAATGGCACGGGATTCAGGACTGTCTATTCATTCACCAACGGCACCGATGGAGCTAATCCAAATGCCAGTTTGATTTTATCCGGCAGCACTTTGTATGGGACGGCGCCTTCAGGCGGCAGCGCAAGCTATGGCACAGTTTTCGCCGTCAATACCAACGGCACGGGTTTTACCACTCTTTATACTTTCACCAATGGCGCCGATGGAGCCTACCCGGATGCCGGCCTGCTTTTATCAGGCACCATGCTCTACGGGACGACCCAAAATGGGGGGAACGCGAATTTTGGCACCGTGTTCGCAGTCAATACCATTGGAACGATCTTTACGATCGTGCATACCTTTGCCGGTGGCCCGAACGATGGCGCTGAATCGGATGCCGGTTTGATTTTGTCAGGCAACACCCTCTATGGAACAACGTCGGAAGGAGGCGCAGGTTACAGCGGCACGGTGTTCTCCATCAATCTCAGTGACGGAGATTATTATACGAATCTCTATAGTTTCACCGGCGGCTCCGATGGATTTAGCCCGTATGTAGGATTAGTTTTATCAGGCAACACTCTTTATGGGGCGAGCAGCGGGGGCGGGGGTAGCGTCGGCACGGTATTCTCCGTAAATATCGCAGGCACTAATTTTACGACGCTTTACACGTTCACCAATGGTCCTGACGGATATTATCCCTATGGCTTGCCGGTTATATCGGGGACCATTTTGTTTGGAACGACGCAAAGCGGTGGCATAAACAATGGCACGGTGTACAGCCTTAACCTTTCGGAACTCATAATATTGCCTCCGCAATTGAACATCAATCGCTCGGGAACCAATGTGATCTTGTCATGGTCCACCGCCGCCAGTGGGTTCACGTTATTGAACGCCACAAATATTGTTTCACCAGTGGTCTGGAGCACCAATCTGACCACACCTGTCATCGTCAACAGCCAATACACCGTGACCAATGCCGCAACGGGTCCGCGCCGGTTTTACCAATTGATCCATTGACCAGCGTATGCTTGAACAGTGCGCCAGGATTTTGAGATAATCTGGAATGTTTCGCATCGGCATAGATCTCGGCGGCACTAAAATGGAAAGCATCGTCCTCGATGGCAGCGGCAAAGAGCTTTTCCGCAAACGCATCGAGACGCAACAACAACACGGCTACCAGCACATCCTCAATCGCATCAAGGAACTGCACGACGAAGCGGCAGCCAAAGTCGAAAACCAGCCGCACACTTTTGGCATCGGCGCGCCGGGCGTGGTCTCACCGCGGACCGGGCTGATGAAGAATTCAAATACGCAATGCCTGATCGGCCAACCGTTGAAGGCCGACCTGGAGAAACTGATGCAGCGCCGGCTGGAGATCCAGAACGACGCAAATTGTTTTGCCATGGCCGAGGCGTTGTACGGCGCGGGCAAGGGCAACAACCTGGTGTTCGGCGTCATCATGGGCACGGGCTGCGGCGGCGGCATCGTGCATAAGGGCGAGGTCATTGTGGGACGGCAGGCCATCGCCGGCGAATGGGGCCACATGAGCATCACGCCGGACGGGCCGCTCTGCTATTGCGGCCAGCGCGGCTGCGTGGAGACATTCATCAGCGGCGGCGGCGCGGAAGCACGCTATGCGGAAAAATTCGGCGTCAAGAAGCCGTTCCGCGAGATTGAAAAAGACTTTTATGCAAAGGAACCGAAGGCTGTCGAGTTCATGAATGCGTTCTTCAGCCATTTCGGCCGCGCGCTGGCGAATCTCATTGATATCATGGACCCGGATGTCGTCGTCCTGGGCGGCGGCGTTTCCAATTTTGACGCGCTCTACACCGAAGGTATCGCGCAGGTAAAAAAATATATTTTCAGCGACTCGCTCGATACAACCATCGTAAAACATAAACTGGGCGATTCCGCCGGCGTCATCGGCGCGGCATTGATTGGAATCTGATGATCACCATTCTCATCGCCACCCGCAACGCGCATAAGGTCGAGGAGATCCGAGCCATCCTGGGCAGCCAGGTGCGCTGCCTCTCGCTCAACGATTTCCCCGGCGCGCCGAAAGTGATCGAAGACGCGGACACGTTTGAAGGCAATGCGGCGAAGAAGGCACAAACGCTGGCAAAGTGGATCCACGAGCGAATAAAAACGAACATTCAACATTCAACATTCAACGCCCAATCCTCAAGTCCTGACTATGTATTGGCGGACGATTCCGGGCTGGAAGTGGATGCATTGAACGGAGCGCCGGGTGTGCATTCCGCGCGGTTTGCCGCGTTGGACACCGGCAAGCCTGATAATTCTCCCGATGCCGATAACAACGCCAAGCTCCTCCAATTGTTGGCGGACGTACCCGCGGAGAAACGTGCGGCGAGATTTCGCTGTGTCATCGCGCTCACGCCGATTCCGGAAGCAACGGTGGAAAGCTCATCGCCGGTTTGTTATGCCGATGATTTCGAGACCCAAACATTCAGCGGCGCGTGTCCCGGCAAAATCCTGTCCGAATACCGCGGCAAGGGCGGTTTCGGTTACGATCCCCTTTTCGTGCCGGACGGATTTGCGCAAACTTTCGCTGAGCTGGGCGAGGATATAAAAAACAAGATCAGCCATCGCGCGAAGGCGATGGAGAAATTGAAGCGGTGGTTGGAGGCTAATCAATAACCTGCACGCGATAGAACCGGTTGGGCGCAGCCGGAGTATCCGTCACAGTCATCCGCGCTCCCGTTCCATTGGTAGTGGCCAGGGTATTCCAGGTCGTGAAATTGGTGGTGTATTCAACGAGATTCGTCAAACCGGTCGCGCTGTTCCATGAGATTTGTTTGGTATTTCCGATGGTTTGGATGCCGATCTGCAAGAGCGAGACATCCACAAAAACAAAACTGTTAGTGGTCGGAGGGAAATTGGACGAAAGCACGGGCAGCGTATTAAGCGGCGCGCTGTAATAATTGTTCAAGACCAGATTTGTTGGCGAAGGCGCAGGCAGGCTGTTCCAGTTCACGAAATTATTGAACTTGTTCAGGACATTTGTCCCGGAGATGACATGGCCGAATACGCAAAAAAGATCATTGGTGTCCGCGCTGTCGAGGGACGTGTTGTTGGCGAGGTTGATATACCATTGCGACGTTGCAGAATTGGTGTTGCCACCCAGCTTGGCCATCGCAATGGTGCCATATATGTTGCTGTATTTCTGGCCAACGCCAAATTCGTCCACAATCGGCGGAAACGTCGTGATCGGATAGATCGTATTATTAGTGATCCCGTATCCTCCACCCTGGAGGACAAAGCCCAGTGCCAACCGGTGTGCAAATCCATTCTGATAATATCCTCCTTTGAGGTAACTCAGGAAGTTTTGCACGGTGATCGGCTTATCCTGGTCGTAAAGCTCGATCTCAACATCACCGATGGCCGTTCGGAATTGAACAATCGTCCCGGCGTGGGTAAAACACAAGGAAAGGACCAAAACGGCAAAAATTAGACTGTTCCTAAGACTCGGCATTCGAACACTTTACACGTTGAATCTATTTAAGCAAATTCCCGAGTTTTAATTTTTTGCGCAGTTTGCCGTTGTCCGCGCACATGCGCAGCCGGCCATCGGGCATCGGGATCAAATGCATTTCACCGCCGGAACATTCCACCATCAGACCGCCCGCCGCGATGTCCCACAGATTGATCGTGCGCTCGATGTAGGCGTCGAGACGGCCACTGGCAACGTAGGCCAATTCCAGCGCCGCCGAACCCATGATGCGAACTTTTTTCGCCTGGCGCGATAGGCGGTTGAGATGCGGCAGACTCTTTTCCATGTTCTCGCGGCTCTTGGAAAACCCCATCGCAATGATGGCATCATTCACTTTGGAATGTTTGCTGCAACGAACCACCCGGCCGTTCAATTTTGTTTTGCCGCCGAGCGTCGCCGTCCATAGCTCGCCGGTGAAAGGATCAAAGATCACACCCAGAAGAGTTTCAAAATGTTGGTGGGGCGAGACTCCGTCGAGCCCTAATTTTTTGTCGTTTCTCGCCTGGAGCGCGATCGAGACTGCCGCATGCGGGAGACCGAAGAAGTAATTCACTGTACCGTCAATCGGGTCCACCACCCAGCGATAAGGAGCGTTCACATTGCCGGAATCGCCTTCCTCGCCGAGCAAGGGAATCTCTGGAAAAGCTTTGCACAGTATCTTCTCGATCAATTTTTGGCAGCGCACATCTAGTTCGAGCTTGATATCATGGGTATCGAAGAGTTTGACGCGCTTGGGACGATACCAGTTATCGCGCATGACCTTGCCGGCGGCGCGGGCGGCTTTGATGGCGGCGTTAAGGGCAGTTTGCACTTTCACAATAATTTAAAATTTAACCACGAAATACACGAATCACACGAAAAGAAATCAATTTCTTCGTAGCAGCCGACGTAAGTCGGCTCCGTTTTTCCTTGGATTCTTGGATCTAATTAGAGCGGACTTACGTCCGCTGCTACAGTTTTGCAAAGGGCGTAATTATAAATTTTCGAGTATTTCGTGAATTTCGTGGTTTATAAAAATCTTTTCTTAGTTACCCAATCCATCCAGCGCGGCTTTGGCGTGGGCCAGTTTGGCCTGCCATTCCACAAGACGCTGTTTGTGTTCTTCCAGCACATTCGTCGGAACTTTTTGGGCAAAGCTGGGATTATTGAGCTTGGCTTCGACCTTGGTGATCTCGGCCTGGCATTTCTCGACCTCTTTTTGGAGGCGGACTTTCTCGGCTTCCACGTCAATGAGACCTTCGAGTGGCAGGAACAATTCGCCCGACTCGCCACGAACGGCCAAAACATTTTTGCCCGGCTGATAATTTGGAGTCACTTCCACGGCCTCGGCATTGAGCAACAGTTTCAAGACTTCGATGTCGTTCGCCGCCGTCTTACCGGCAGGTTTGAAGATGAATTTCACCTTCTTGTTCGCGGGCAAATTGGCATTGCGACGCAGATTGCGTCCCTGGGCGATAAACTCATTACGCGTCTCGATGAATTTTTCATCCGCAACGCTCAAGCCGTAAGTATTTTTAAAATCATCGTCGAGCGGCTTGGGCCAGGGCGCAAACATGATGGTCTTGCCGCCCTGCTTTTCCGGCATGTCCTGGCTGTAACCCATGCCGTGCCAGAGTTCCTCCGAAATGAACGGCAGAAAGGGATGAAACATCCGCAGCAGGTGCGAGAGCACGAAATCAATCACCGCAATGGTATTTTGTTTGTTCGGATTTTCGGCCGGCGAGGCGCTGACCGATGCAGCCGAGGCGGCTGCGCTCCCCAAAACAGCTTTGCTCGCTTCAATGTACCAATCGCAATATTCACTCCAAAAGAAGCGGTACAGAGTCGCGGTCGCATCGCTGAATCTATATCCGGCAAAAGCCGCATCCATTTCGCGGATGGCCGTATCGAGCCGGAGCAGGATCCATTTGTCATCCGAGGTCAGGAATTTCGGATCGATCTCACCCTGCACTTCCCCGCCCTGCATCTGGCGGAAACGGCACGCGTTCCAGAGCTTGTTACAGAAATTGCGGCCCAGTTCCACGTTCTGTTCATCGAACAAAATGTCCTGGCCCAATGGCGCGCTGCGCATGGTGCCAAAACGGAGGGCATCCGCGCCGTACTTGGCTATGAGATCTAGCGGGTCGGGCGAATTGCCGAGACTCTTGGACATCTTACGCCCCTGCTTGTCCCGGATGATGCCGGTGAAATAGACATTCCGGAACGGTAGTGCATCTGGGAGGCCGAACTTCGGCTCGCCCATGTACTCGTATCCCGCCATGATCATGCGCGCGACCCAAAAGAAAATGATGTCCGGCCCTGTGACCAGATCGGTGGTCGGATAAAATTTTTTGAGCGTCTCAGTCTGCTCCGGCCAACCCATCGTGGCAAACGGCCACAGCCACGAACTGAACCATGTGTCGAGGACGTCGGGGTCTTGTTCCCATTCTGCCGCATTCACGGGCGGTTCCACTCCGACGTGAATTGATGATGGAGGATAGAGAATAGAGGATGGATTCGCTGTCGTGGTCTGCCTGCTATTTTCAATCTTCAATTTTCCATCTTCGTTTTTGTTTTTCCGGTACCACACCGGAATCCGATGCCCCCACCACAATTGCCGGCTGATACACCAGTCCTGAATGCCGCTCATCCAGTGGTCATACACTTTGGCCCAGCGTTGAGGGTGGAAATGCATTTTCTGCACATTGACACCAGCGACCAAGTCACATATCTTAATAGCAGCGCTCGGTGCAGGCTGGGTGTCCAACTTCTCCTTCGGGAGATGCGCTTCCAGAGATTTACCACCGGGCGTGATTTTTTTTATCTTGTGATCGTAAAGCACGGTGCCGTCGTAAAACTCCTTTGCCGTAATCAATACACTATGCAATGTCTTCTCCAGCCGAAGGGCCGCAATAAAACGATGCACCCGTTTGACCATAGGATTGGCAGGCTGATGTGGTTCGGACGAAATCCAGATTGCCGAACGAATCAACTCGGGAAGCACGCACACGGCGAGAATGTTCGCAACGCCGATGTTACTGAAGGCGTGCGATAAACTTTGGCGACCCACGCGGATTTCCAGCTTGGAGTCTTCATTTTCAAACGGCACGCCAATAATCCCGTTTTTGCGCGCATAAGCCAAAGCTGCTTTCCGCAATTCACGGATATTTCGACCTGAAATTTCTTTCCCAGTTGCCACAACGATACGCGCTTTTTTGTCAGTCAAACCCGGCGCCATTTTATCTCCATCTTGTGCCACACATGCTTTGGACATTTCCACACTCGGATATTTCAAAAACCACTGCTCGCTCAAGCGCGGCTCAATGGGCACATCCGCGCGTTCACTGAAACCCACGTTGTTCGTGTACGGCTCTTCCTTTTCCAATGAGCCAAGCTCCGTCAATTTTTCAGCAGCGACCTTGCGCGCTTTGAAACGATCCAGTCCACGCAGATCCGCGCCCGCGGCGTCATTCATCTGGCCGGTGGCATCGATGACCTCGATCTGCGCGAGCTTATGCCGCTGGCCGATCTCAAAATCCGCCTTGTCGTGCGCGGGCGTCACTTTGAGCACGCCGGTGCCGAACTCAAAATCCACATGCTCATCTCCAATGATCGGAATGAGTTTTTGCTCGTGCGGCAATTCCGTCGGGAGCGGCCGCATGACGTGCTTGCCGATATATTGCGCATAGCGCGGGTCTTTGGGGTTCACCGCCACCGCAGTGTCGCCGGGGATGGTCTCCGGCCGTGTCGTGGCAATGGTCAAAAATGTTCCGGGCGCCTCTGCTATCTCCACTTTGAAGTAATAGAGCGATCCCTTCTGCTCTTTCATCACGACTTCTTCGTCAGAAAGTGCCGTCAGCGACACCGGACACCAGTTCACCATGCGTTTGCCGCGATAAATGAGGCCCTTTTTGTACAAGTCCACGAACACGCGCTGGACGCATCTGGAATATTCCGGGTCCATCGTGAAGCGCTCGCGCGTCCAATCGCATGACGCGCCGAGCTTCTTCAACTGCTGGATGATGATGCCGCCGTGTTTTTCCTTCCATTGCCAGACGCGCTCGAGAAATTTCTCGCGGCCCAGGTCATCGCGATGCCGGATCTCGCCGGATTTTTTCAACGTCTTCTCCACCACGGTCTGTGTGGCGATGCCGGCATGGTCGGTGCCGGGCAGCCAGAGCACTTCTTTGCCATCCATGCGCGCTTTGCGGGCAAGGATGTCCTGGATGGTATTGTTCAGCACGTGACCCATCGTGAGTACGCCGGTGACGTTCGGCGGCGGGATGACGATGGAATACGCCGGCTTGGACGACTTCGGGTCGGCGGTGAAACAGTTTTGTTTCAGCCAAAAATCATACCACTTGTCCTCGACGGACTGCGGCTCATAGGCTTTGGAGATTTCGCTCATTAAATTTTCTCGGGAAGAATATCAAATTCACCGAACTGATGAAAGTGCCGGTCAAAAGAGGCGGCCCGCGTGATTCCCAAACGGCGCATGACGATGAATGAGATGACGTCACAGAGGGAATAAGTCTTGTCTTTGTTCAGAGAGAGAAGTTGCCGCGCAGCAGATTGATCGCGATGCGACACCTCTTCAATGGTCACCAATGGATTATCGTAAAAATCCCCCAGCACCATCGCCCGTTTCAACGGGTTCCGTGAAAACACCGCGTGGATCTCACAGATCACAGGAAGAGTCGTCACGAACAGGACATGTTGGCGGCACAATTCCATGACCAAACGCTGCGCCAAGGCCCGGCGCGCGTCTTCCTCCTCGCGATAGGCGACCCAAAAGGACGCGTCAATGAAGACACGATTCATTGCGATTCATCCATCTCTTTGATCATGCTGTCATACGCATCACGGCTTCCGCGGTTTTCATAATAATCCTTTGGCAACGGCGGCGCTTCCACCCATTTGCCTTTCACTTTGATAAAGTCTTTCGGTACGCCGTACAGATAATGATCCAAATTAACCCCGCCGTCTTCATGGCCCTTCCAATCCGAATCGTGCGGCCAGGGTTGAAAGATCGGATTGTTTGTCCAGGCGTCTTCGGGAATCTCCATCTTCTCGTCAATAAAACCCCGGATCACCGCTGCCATCGGTTCGTCCCGGCGTTTGGCTTCGCGCTGGATAAAATCATGCTCCTGCCGGTTAAGATAAATCTGCGTCCGAACCATCGGCTCTTCAAGCTGCTCCGCCACAGCGGATTCCTTCAGCTCTTGAGCAGAAGGCTGGTGTGGCGGATATTTAATGGTCTTGCGCTTTTTCATACTCACGCCATATATACATCACGCTGTATATATGTCAAACAATCTCACTCATAATATTTTTTGCGCCGCCGGTCAGACCAATAGCCCGGTCGCCGCGAATCGTGCGCAAAGGCAACGATTAAAATTTCATCCGGCAAATCGATATAAATGACCTTGTACGGAAAATTTCGAACGCGCCATTTTCGGGTCCCGTGATCAAAACGAGTGCCCATCGATGGATGGCGGCGAATAAACAGACGTGCCTCCTGAAATGCCACATAAAGTCTTTCGCCGAGACCAGATTCGTGCTGCTCATACCAGGCAATTGCCTGTTCCAATTCACTGGTGGCCGCGGCCAACTCGACGACGGGCTTCATTGAGAACTTTTTGAATCCGGGCGTGAACTTGTTGTTCGGTATGGGCGACCGTTTTGCCTGCCCGGTGTTGGTCAAGCCGGTGTTTAACTTCAACGGACCAGGCCCGTTCAATCTCTTCCGGGCTGTCCTCAACTGCGCCGGCATAGAGCGTGTCCGCTACTTCGAGCCGCTGCGCCTGCGGCAGCGCTTTCAACGAATCAGTGATCTTTTTCAAGGCAACTGTCATACACCTAAAATGCCAGAATTGCTCGTCGTTGGCAAATTTGTCATTTCTTCAACAACGCAAATTCCATGCTGTCCACCAGGGCCTGCAAACTGGCTTCGATGATGTTCTCGCTCACGCCAACGGTGCCCCAATCACGCTTGCCATCGGTGGATTCGATGAGCACGCGCGTTTTGGCGGCGGTGCCGGTGGCCGAGTCCAGGATGCGGACCTTGAAATCCGTGAGCGTGATCTTTTTCAGTTTTGGAAATGATTTCGCCAGTGCCGCGCGCAAGGCGGCATCGAGCGCATTCACCGGGCCATCGCCCTCGGCGACTTCGTGATGCACTTTGGAACCGACGCGCACGCGCACGGTGGCTTCGCAGATGGATTCCTTGGCATCGCGCCGCATGGAGACGTGATAAGTTTCGACGGTGAATGGCACGTCGCGATGTTTCATCGTCTTTTCGATGAGCAAGGCCAGCGAGCCTTCAGCAGCTTCGTATTCGTAGCCCGCGTTCTCCGATTCCTTGATGCGATTGAGGATGGTCTTCAGCTCCGGCGTATCGTTGGTGAGCTTGATCCCCAGTTCGTGCGCCTTCATCACGATATTGCTGCGGCCAGACAGGTCGCTGACCAGCACGGTGCGTTCGTTGCCAACGAGCGCGGGGTCGATGTGCTCGTAGCTGGAGGCGAGTTTTTGCACCGCATTCACGTGCATACCGCCTTTGTGCGCGAACGCCGCCGCGCCGACCCAGGGCAGGCGCGAGTTGTGCCGGAGGTTGGCGATCTCATCGACGAACTGCGAAAGCTCTTTCAATTTCGGCAGCGATTTTTCGGGCACGGAGGCCTTCTTCATCTTCAACGCTACACAGGGGATGACGCTGGTAAGATTGCAATTGCCCGTGCGCTCGCCGTAACCGTTGATCGTGCCCTGCACGTGCACAGCGCCCGCATTGAGCGAGGCCAATGCGTTGGCCACGCCCAGGCCGATGTCATCATGAGTGTGGATGCCAACCTTGCAATTTAATTTGCCGATGGCCACTTTCGTGATCGCAGCGACCTCTTCCGGCAAACAACCACCGTTGGTATCACACAGCACCACGAAATCCGCGCCAGCCTTCTCCGCCGCCTGCCACGTGGCGACGGCGTATTCCCGATCAAGCTTATAGCCGTCGAAACAATGTTCGGCGTCATAGATGACAAATTTGCCGTTGTCTTTGAGAAACTTCACCGTGTCCGCGATCATCGCCAGGTTTTCTTCCGGCGTGCACCGCAGCACCTGCGTGACATGAAGCATCGACGTCTTGCCAAAGATGGTCACGACGGGCGTATGGGCCTCGATCAGCAGGCGCACCTGGTCATCCTGCTCCACCGGCACGCCTTTTTTACGCGTGGACCCAAAGGCCGCGAGGCGGGCGTTCTTGAATTTTTTCTTGCGCGCCTCGGCGAAAAATTCGATGTCCTTGGGATTACTGCCCGGCCAGCCGCCTTCAATATAATGGACCCCAAAAGCGTCCAGCCGCTCCGCAATGCGAAGCTTGTCGGCGACTGAAAAGTTGATGCCTTCGCCCTGCGAACCATCGCGCAGGGTCGTGTCATATATTTCAACCTGGGGTTTCATAAATTTGCCCGTAAAAACGGAGGATCAGTATCTCAGAAAATCGCATGACTGGCAAATGCCAAAACGCGGAGACGATGGGTGCATCTCAGTTTTTGTGAAGTCAAATCAGATGGTGACGCCCCTACAGGCTTTTAGGGTTTGCCCACTGGCAAGTTTCCAGCGCCGTAGGCGCGGCATATTTGTAGTAAAAATAAATAAAATCATAGCCCCGTAGGGGCGACATCTTCTCTGCATCAAAAGTGAGATGCGCCCGGAACAACCGGTTTAGCCACAGAGAACACAGAGTCAGGAAACAAACAGGGAGGCTTAATTATTCGTGATCGCAAAAACGATTGGACCTTCAGGTTGGTATCGATTGACCGCCCGGATCGATCCGTTATCGGTCCTGATGGTAACGGGTTCCTTGAGATCTTTTAAGCCGCCATGCGATTCAAGCTCATGCAGCGCTGCCCTGAATTGCGCGGGATTGGATGAAACCTGAACCGGCGCGAAGACCGGCCGATTCACGAGAAAAAATATTCCGCAAAAAAAGAGAATGGCCGCGGAAAAAATGATCTCAATCTTTTGCCGTGGTTTCATGACACTTTTCATATTCCCAAAGACCCATGGGCACAAGCCAAAAACAAAAAGGGACGGCCCGAAGGCCGTCCCTTGCTGAAGTTAATGGATCGCTCCAATTATTTCTGCGGCGGCGGAGTGCCAGCCGGCGCATTCGTATTGCCGCCAGCACCACCACCCATGCCGGGACGGCGACGCTGCGTCATTTGCTGATATTGGGTGAATTGATCGGGCGTCAATACCACCTGCATATTCGTCATGGTCTCGTCGCGGATAGCCATCATTTTAGTACGGCGATCCTGCCGGTCCTGGTCCGAGCTTAAGGCCGACATCTCCTGCATCTGTTTTTCCAGGATGGGTTTGACCTTGGTCTGTTCATCCGCCGTCAGGCTGAGCCGGGTGGTCAGACGTTCGAGCATTTGGTCCGCAGTAGGCCCACGCTGCTGGCCGCCACCGACTGCAGGCGGCGGAGGCGTTCCGCCGGCGGGCGCATTGGTGGAAGTGTCCTGCGCGAGCAGCGCCGGAGCGAACGCCATTGCTCCGCCCAACGCCATCAGCGCCACGATATTTTTCGTATTCAGTTTCATAATGTTCAGTGTTTTACTTGTTGTTCTTTGCCCGCGATGATGTGATGCGCGGATAGTTTGTCAGACGACTATGATGAACAAAGGTTACAATGTCCGCAATACCTTTGCAGCCGAGCTAATCGTCTTCTCCAAATCCGCCGCCGTATGCGCGGTAGAGATGAACCCGGCCTCGAACTGCGATGGCGCCAGATAAATCCCGCTTTCCAACATGCCGTGGAAAAATTTCGCGAACCGGGCGCGGTCACTCTTCATGGCGTCCGCCAGATTATGGACCGGTTCGCCGGTGAAATAGGCGCAAAACATCGAGCCGCAGGCGTTGACCCGCATTGGAATATTCGCGGACTTCGCGGCATCACGCATCCCCTGCTCCAGTTGTTCACCCAGTTCTTCCAACCGGCAATACGCGCCGCCATCGCGCAACTCTTCCAACCCCGCGATCCCCGCCGCCATCGCGATCGGATTTCCGCTCAAGGTGCCCGCCTGATACACCGGGCCGAGCGGCGCGAGCATGTCCATGATGTCCGCACGGCCACCAAACGCGCCCACGGGCAATCCACCACCGATGATTTTGCCCAGGCACGTCAGGTCCGGCGTGACCTTGAACCGCTCCTGCGCTCCGCCCCGGGCCAGGCGAAATCCCGTCATCACTTCGTCAAAAATCAACAACGCGCCGTTCGCCTTCGTCATCTCACGCAACGACTGCAAATAGTTTTCTTTGGGTAAAAACAATCCGGCATTGCCCGGCACCGGCTCCACGATGATGGCCGCAATCTCATTCTTGTTCGCAGCAAAAGCCGCGTGCACCGCCTCGGCGTCGTTGTAAGGCAGAACGATGGTGTATTTGGCGAAATCAACGGGGATGCCTGCGCTGTCGGGATGCCCAAAAGTCAACGCGCCGCTGCCGGCTTTCACCAACAACGAATCCGCGTGGCCGTGATAGCATCCATCGAACTTAATAATTTTGTCCCGGCGCGTGAATCCGCGCGCCAAACGGATGGCACTCATGCACGCCTCCGTGCCGGAATTAGTCATGCGCACCTTCTCGATGCTCGGAACCAATTCACAAATGAGCTTGGCCATCGTCACTTCTTGCGGATTCGGAATGCCAAAGCTCGTGCCGTTCTCAGCGGCGGCCTTCACGGCAGAGATAATTTTCGGATGCGCGTGGCCCAGGATGGCCGGACCCCACGTGCAGACGTAATCGATCAATTCATTTCCATCCACGTCCCACACGTGCGCGCCTTTGGCCTTGCAAACAAAGAACGGCGTGCCACCCACCGCGCGAAAGGCGCGCACAGGAGAATTGACGCCTCCGGGAATGAACTTCAACGCCTCGGCAAAAAGCTTTTCAGACTGCGCTTGTGACATCGCGGACATTAAATTCTCAAATCGCAAAATTCGCGAGCATTTTTCCTCGGCAGCTTCGACCTCAGCCGATTAAAATGCCAATGACAGAATCAATCGGATAACCTCTCCGTAAATCCAAGCACTCCCTCTCGCTGTCCCTTCTCCAGGTGGAGAAGGTCAGGATGAGGACGGGCTTTAAAAACGCTCTTCCTTTCAAATCCAATCCTCTTCCAACCCCATGGTATCAGGTTTCCGCCTCTCAACTTAATTTTCACTCAACTATTTACTATCTCGCAAATACGCCATAACCACGCCATAGTAATGGCATGAAAACGACTCTTGCGGCGCGGCGGACGGCGAGAATTCCGCAGGGGAAAAAATTATCGGCATCCGCCACATCCGGTCGCATCATCAAGCGCGGCAAACTCAAAATCTGGACTGGCGCTGTCCCAACCGCGCCGATTGAGAAAGCGGTAGAACAATCGCGCCATTATACCCGATGACTTTCCCGAGTCCTGACTCTACTAAGGACATTGCGAAATCGGAATGGATTTGTGGGTAAACAAATGATGGGCAATGGTTAACAGTGAAAGGCTTGAAAGACTCCACGCATTGTAAATCCCGTCCGGAAACAAATTTGAGTTGCAGATTTAAACCAGGACCCCTTTCCGCTGGGGCAATCTGCGGCATAGGTCTGAGTCTTATGATCATTGGTTTCTGGCAGTGGCATAAGAAGATCCAACCCATTCAGGATGAAATCGCGCGGTTGCAACGGGACAAGCTTCGACACGAAGTCGAACAACTGAAACACAAACATCATCAAGTGGAAAGGTAGGGATGCCGCGCTGCGGCGTCCGGTGTAAGATTACGGAATTGGAGGCGGACGGCGCAGCGCGCCATCCTTACCATTTAGAT
>DASXYX010000082.1:0-29623 GCA_036502245.1 Verrucomicrobiia bacterium | reverse complement strand
GCCGATTTGGAAATCGGCGATACAGCAGGTTGGGAAACCTGCGCTACAACTCAAACAGAGGATGCCATGGGCAGATTCTTTCAGCAGAGCTCTTTCTCTAACCCCGTTCACAGAACGGGGGTTTCATGCTCACCACTAAATAGCTGGCGCTTCAATCTGTCCTCCTTATCACCGCGTCATACGGAACGGCTTGCCTGCGCTGTAGAGTTGTAAAAATTGTTGATCGGAGGATATCAACCGCGCATTACCAGTGGCAGTGGCAGCTTTTAGGGCCGTTTGGACCGTTTCCACCGCATTTGAGAAATCCCCTTCCTCGGCATAAGCCGCCGCCAGGCTGCTTAACATCTCCGCGCGCTTGTACCCGGTCAATTGGCACGCTTTCTCCGCATCGTTCAAGGCTTCCTTGCCATTCCGTAACGTGGCGTCCGGCGAAGTCGCCAAAATCCACGCCAGATCATTCAAAGCCACGGCATTATCCGGTTCCAGCGCCAACCCGCGCCGGAAGCTCTCCGCCGCTTCCGTTGAATCTCCGCCCGTATAAAGCCATGCCCCCAATTCCATATATGTCTCCGGATCCGTGCGCAATATTGCGGACAATTGCAACTGGTGCACCGCCTCCGGCATCCTCCCCTCCAAACTCAACGCCTCGGCATAGACTTTATGCATGGCGGCGTTGCCCGGGTCCACCTTCAATGCCGCCTGGCTCTGCGCGTTCGCCTCATCAAACCTCCTCAGTAGAGAAAACGCGTGGGCCAGGTTCATGCGCGCTTCCATATTGTTAGTATTATATTGCAGCGATAATGCGAACTCACTGGCAGCATTGGTATAATCCCCTGCGCCGGCATATATGGTCCCCATATCGTTATGCGCCGCCCACGCCGCCGGATTTTTTTCCAATGTATCGCGCACCAGATCACCTTCGGTCTTGAACACTTCGGCCCGTTGAAAACTCAATACAGACAGGACAACCAGCAGGAATGGCAGGACCACCGGATACGCTGATACTCTTACAAAGACCATAATCGCTGCCGCCGCCAGCGCAACAATTGCCGGCAATGAATTGTACTGCAAATGATCTGAGACGCTCCACATGGTCTGGTATTGCGCGTCAAAAAAACCAAGCGCGGGAAAGAGCGTCACCGCAAAACAGCATAACGCGAATAATACGTGCCGTCCCCACGTGCGGCGGAATCGCCAGCAAGTAATCAGCATCGCCACAAACAACGCCAGCGGCGCATACGATATCCAGTCATGCGGATCGATTGGCGGGCGCGTGTAAACGATGTTCAGGTTCACCGGCAGGAGGGCTTTTTCGATATAAAACCAGATATTCCCACCCGCAGCCGCCAGCCGCTGCCAAAATGTTTCCGGCACAAGGACCATGTCCACACTCGTCAATGCCTGGTATTTCTGGAACCAAACCGACATCAATCCAAATGCCAATGAAAGCGCGAAAAACGGAATCGTATGCAGTACATCTTTGCGTGTTAGCCTGCCCCGCTGCCACGCCGCGCAAATCAGCAGCACCACCGGCAGCATGACGGCCGTCGTCTTGGCCAATAATGCCAATACGAAAGCAACGAACGAAAGCACATACCATAATGTCGCAGGCTGATGGGGGCTTCGCTCGTCTTTTGCTGAATACAATGCCGCAGTTTCATATCGCAGGTATGCCCAAAAGCTCAGCAGAAAGAGCGGGAGGCAAAGTGTGTTTTTCATTTCCGCGATGCGCGCCACTGAATTCACGCAGACCGGATGAATCGCGAAGAGCGCGCCGGCCAGCCAGGCGCCGGGAATCTTCAACTGCGCCAGCAATCGCCACAGCAGCAGACAACTGGCCGCGTGAAGCAACAGGTCCACGACGTGATACCCGAGCGGATTATTTCCAAAGGCTAAATGCTCCAGCCACCAACCGAAAGTCGTCAGCGTGAAATCCGTCCCAAACCACAGCGTATGCCAATTCAGGTTCCCGTTGATCAGTGGATTATCTCCGCCCACCAATCGCGCGTCGTCCATCACGAAATTTCCCGGCAGGATGGGCAGATAGGCGATGAAGATGAGCGCCATGATCGCGGACGCGCCCGCAATCACACAAGTCCCCCTGCTCCATCCTTCTGGTGGTAACTTCATGGAATTCGCACACACTGGCAGGTCGCGGGAAAACCAGTCAAACAAAAAGGCGACCCATTACGGGTCGCCTTGGTAATTTTCACAATCTTCCGGGCTTACAGGCCTTTGCCGATGATGTACTTCAGCAATTCACCAACGCGGCAGCTATAACCCCATTCGTTGTCGTACCAGTTCACGAGCTTGAAGAACCGTTTGTTCAGTTCAATGCCCGAGCCGGCGTCGAAGATCGACGACAACTGGCAATGAATAAAATCGCTGCTGACGACTTCATCCGTCGTGTAACCCAGGATGCCCTTGAGATAAGTCTCGCTGGCTTTCTTCATCGCCGCGGAAATTTCAGCGTAGCTGGTGTCTTTCACGGTGCGGACGGTGAGGTCCACCACAGAAACCGTCGGCGTCGGCACGCGAAACGCCATGCCGGTGAGCTTGCCTTTGACTTCGGGGCAAACGAGGGCCACGGCTTTGGCCGCGCCGGTGGTCGAGGGGATCAAATTGATTGCCGCGCTGCGTCCGCCCTTCCAGTCTTTTTTGCTCGGACCATCCACAGTTTTTTGCGTGGCGGTATAGCTGTGCACCGTGGTCATGAGACCTTCTTCGATGCCAAAGCCTTCCTTAAGCAACACATGGACGACGGGGGCCAGGCAGTTGGTGGTGCAGCTGGCATTGGAAATGACATTGTGCTTACTGGCGTCGTACTTCTCATGGTTCACGCCCAGAACGACGGTGATGTCTTCGTTCTTTGCGGGAGCCGAAATAATAACTTTCTTCGCGCCGGCAGTAATGTGGCCGTAAGCCGATTTCGGATTGTCCTTGGCGGCGTCGGTGAACAGGCCGGTGGATTCGATAACGACTTCCACGCCCAGCGCTTTCCACGGCAATTCCGCCGGGGTCCTGGCGCTCACCACTTTGATCTCTTTGCCGTTGACGATCAGGATATCGTCGTCGGTCTTGTCGGCGGCGGATTTTTTGGAGCCAACTTCGCCCTGGAAACGGCCCTGGATGGAATCATATTTCAAAAGATAAGCGAGGTTGTCCGCCGGCACGATATCGCCGACCGCGACCACTTCCACATCTTTGCCGATCAAGCCCTGCTCCGCGATGGCGCGAAACACGAGACGACCGATGCGTCCGAATCCATTGATTGCAACTTTAACTGCCATAATTTTTCTTTTTCTAATTAACTTGTTTAGCTAACCGAGAAGATAACTTAACAATACATGGCATTCTGCGCAATGAAGAATTCCAAAAATTCTGGGACATCGTTGCGAAATCCGCGTCATTTTTTAAATTTCTTGGGGCCGTCCTTTCTCATTCCGCATTCGCAGTATCCGATTTGCTCTTTCTCAGGATCGTCTTGAAGGTGCCCGCGAGATAACTCTTTTGCGCGTCCGGCACACAAAGATAAATACTGGTTGAGACCGTGTTTTTTTCGCGCTGGCCAAATTCCAGTTTCAAAAGATAACCGAGGTTGTACGGTTGTGAAACGGTCTCATTGGCGCCATGGTTCCACGACATGACAATGCGGATGGAATTAGTACCCACTGCGTCCTGCGGAGAAACAACATACGATTTTCCATCCAGCGTATCCTCGACCGACGCAGGAAAAATGATCTGCCAAGTGCGTTCATTGGCGCCGGTGCCGGAGTGAATCCGCAAAGTTCCGCCTCTTAAAAGAGAGCGCGAAACGGAAAAGTACTCCCCACGGAACAACCCAACAGCCGGCACTGGAGGAATTTGGTGCTCGTTTAAATCGAGGGTCCAGGGATCACCGGCGGAAGCCGGCCGGAGTGGTTCCGGAGTCGGTGACGAATGGCTCGTGGAGGCAGTGACCGGATGCGAATAGGCCGGACCAATGATAACTTTGGATATGACCGTCCACGCTCCGGCAACCGCAACGCAGAAAATTAAAAACATGGCGCAGCCGGCGACCCATAATACTTTCTTTAGACGAGCGGCCTCGGGCAGGTCACGAAGAGCGGTCGTTTCCTGGGCCGGAGCGGCCACTGGAACTGTTGCCGTGACGGGAGCAAGTTTCTCGCGTTCCTTCTGATGACCGGCCAGGTCGAAAGCGGTTTTCAAGACCACAAGCAAGGCCAATCCGGCAACCGGCGAGTGCAATGCCATCAGCAAAAATCCCCCGCCCAGGATCGTGATGTGCAGTGCGATGATGCGTCCGTATGGCCGTATCATTTGTAGATTGGCGTCGGTCTGGCGAAATTCGCCGCGCCACAAATAATCGTATCCGAATGAGAACAAATGGCTGATGAGGAGGCCCACAATCGGCCCAAGCAGGTGATAGTCGCAAATGATGTTGGAGACGAGCGTTGGATTCAGAAAGGTGCTGTGGTATGCCGGGCCTCCGAAAAGCGCCACCAGGATCGTGCCATGCACGAACGTGAACATCCCGTAGTGGGCACAAAAGAAGATCGAGAGGCATATTTTCCCGATCCAACTGAACACAGACATCACGGCGCCATCGACCACGTAACTATCGTGACGCCCCTCAACGGCGCGTTGCCGGATCAATTTCTGAAAAATCTTTTGCTCAAAAAAGCCGCCGGCCAGGAGTATTTTAAAAACGTTGAGGACGCCAATGATGACGTTCTCCGCCCAGAACAGGAACAGCAGCGGAAAGACTTCCCAGTGAAACAGAAACACGCCGGCCAGCGGAAATGCGTTCGCCAGGACAAGGACGATGACCGAGGGCCGCGCCCAGTCAATGCGCAGGATTCTGGCGATGGGATTTGTGCTTTGCACATGGACTCTTTACCGGCGCAATGGCGGCGCGTCGATTATAAAATGCGGGCAGATTTGTAATCCGCGGGTGACTTTTGCCGTCAATACCCGATGAAGACATTTATTGTCTGGACAAAACCGCGGGCCAGCCCCAAAGCTGGAGAAAATCGATCTTAAATGAGGACTCAATCTCTTATTTTTGTGGTTGCGGCGTGCCTTACCGCCGGTCAATGCCTTGCGGACGACATCACGACTCTGGACGGGCAAACATTCAAAGACGTCCGGGACGTTTCTGCAAAACCGCACGGGCTTTTCTTTGTCATCGGCGACGGGGACTCGGTGAAGGGCGCGATGATCAACTATACCAATCTGTCCGATGACGTCCGGGAAAAATATCATGCCGACTCGTATGAGTTGGCCTTGATCGCCGCGCGGCAGGACCAGGTGGTGGACTTGAGCAAACATGTCGCGTTTTCCCTGTCGCAATTGGACGCCGCCAAACAGAAGGCCAAAGCCGAAAAAAAGCTGATAGGTTTCGTGATGGAATGGGACAGCATGCTTATCCCCGCCCGTCCCATGGGCCGGGGCAGTGACGACGGCCTGGCGCATTTTTATGATGTGTTCCATGACAACCTCGTGCTCGTTTTCGTCCGGCATGAGAGCGAACTGAATAACGTGCCGGATGCGGTAAAGCAGGGGTTTTTTGGACCGGAAGAAGGCGGCTTTGCGCCGAACATGGCGGTGGTCACAGCAGATTGCTCAAAGTTCGTCTGCGAAATCCCCTACGGCGGGGACCAATCCAACGGCCAGATTCGCGAGCAGGTCTTCCGGCAGAAAATCGCGGTGATAAAAAAGTTTCTCGCCACGAATAAATAGCTATTCGTTCCGCGCGGCGAGAAAGCGCTCGGCATCGATCGCAGCGGAACAGCCCATGCCCGCGGCGGTGATGGCCTGGCGATACACATGATCCGCGCAATCACCCGCCACAAACACGCCTGGCACATTGGTCATGGTACCCTTCTTCGGGATCACAAAACCGTTCGCGTCCAAATCAATCTGGCCTTTGAAGAGTGTCGTGTTCGGCGAATGACCGACGGCGATGAAGACGCCCGCGCAGTTGAGGATGCTTTCGGCGCCAGTCTTGAGGTTCTTCAATTTTACACCTGTCACTTTGTCCTGTTTCGGATCGAGGATTTCGGTGACGACGGAATCCCAAACGGGCTTGATGGTTTTGTGCGCGTGAACGCGCTCGGCCATGATGCGTGAGGCGCGTAAGGAATCGCGGCGATGGACGAGATAAACTTCTTTGCCGAAGCGCGTCAGGTAGAGCGCTTCTTCGCAGGCGGAATCGCCGCCGCCGACGACGACGAGTGGTTGGTTGCGGAAAACGGGAAGCGCGCCGTCGCAGGTGGCGCAATAGGTCACGCCTTTGGTCTCCAGCAAATCTTCGCCGGGCACATCCAGATGTTTATGGCTCGCGCCAGTGGCGATGATGACGGTCTCGGCCACGACTTTCTCGCCATCGACGATGAGCTCGAACGGCTTTTTAGAGAAGTCGGCTTTTTCCAGCGAGCCGAAGGTGCCCTTGGCGCCGAAGCGTTCGGCCTGCTTTTGCATGCGCGACATGAGTTCGAAGCCGTCCACGCCTTCGGGGAAGCCGGGGAAGTTTTCGACGATGCTGGTGGTGGTGAGCAGGCCGCCGGGTTGCGCGCCCATAAGGACGAGGGGCTGGAGATTGGCGCGCGCTGTGTAGAGCGCCGCCGTCCAACCCGCGCAACCGGAACCGATGATAACAACTTTATGCATGACGACGAAAGGATGAATGTTTCAGGACTGATTTACAAAATTTTTTTTGGGCTTTGACACGAATTACCACGGATTCACACAGATTTAGACAGAAGAAAACGAAGGGAACAAAGCGCATAAAGCAAAAAAACTACGACGATGACAGTTTTCAGCCGAATTGTTTCGATTCTTCGGGATAATCAGAATATGTCGCTGACGGAGCTTTACATTTTTTGTTGGTCGGGTTCTACAAATATGCCAGCCCTACGGGCTTGAAGCAGGGCAGCCACGATGGCATCGACCGCCCAAGACTGAGTGAGGAAATCCCATTGGAATCTTTTTTAGGGCGTCGCGGAGCTTCTGTCTCCGCCAAGGCTACGACCAGACAAGCCGCCCTCCGAATTAAGACGGCGCGCACGGAGTGCGCGCCCTACCTGCCTTCGCTTCGCTACGACGCGGCAGGGAAACGTCGCCCACTGAATCAGGGTCTCGCGGAGCTCGACCCTCCGAATTAAATCGCCAGGAGCAGTTTCTTGATCTCTTTGAGGCGGCCTTTGGCGTCTTTTTTTGTCAGGCGGGGGAATTTGCCGCCGAGGGTGATGTAGTCGCCATTGCGGGTGAGCATGAGTTTGTCCTGGGAGACTTCGATGGCGGTGACGGATTTGCCGGAGGCGAGGACTTTTAGTTCAGCAATCTCCAGGAGCAGTTCGACGGGTGGCGGGATGGGACCGAAGCGGTCGCGGAGTTCTTTCTGGAGATTTTCGAGCGCGGACTTTTCGTTGGCCTGGGCAAGTTTGCGATAGATCTCGATGCGATGATGCGATTCGGTGATATAATTGACTGGCAATCCGGCATGAACCCTCACCTCTCCCTGACCCTCTCCCCTCCCAACTGATGGGAGCGGAGAGGGAATAATAATCGAACCGCTGCTGTCGTTTGAATACCCGGCATTCATCTCGAGAAAATCAAGTTTCACGGCGACTTCAACGCGGGGTTTGGTCTTTTCACCTTTCAAGGATGAGACACTTTGTTTGAGGAGCTGGCAGTAAAGCTCGAAGCCAACGGCGGTGATGTGGCCGCTTTGCTCTGAGCCGAGGAGGTTGCCCGCGCCGCGAATCTCGAGGTCGCGCATGGCGATCTTGAAGCCGCTGCCGAGGGAGGCATATTGCTTCATGGCGCTGATGCGTTTGCGGACGTCGGTGAGGAGGCGGGCATGGCGCGGGAGCATGAGATAGGCGTAGGCCTGGTGTTTGTACCGCCCTACCCGTCCGCGCAATTGATAGAGGTCGCTCAGGCCAAAACGGTCGGCGCGATCGATGATAATGGTGTTGGCGTTGGGGATATCGAGGCCGCTCTCAATGATGGTGGTGGAGAGCAGGACGTCGGCCTCGCCGTTGACGAACGAGGTCATGACTTCTTCGAGAGTGTCGGCATCCATCTGGCCGTGGCCGACGACGATGCGGGCGTTGGGCACGAGCGTCTGCAATTTGGAGCGCATGGTGTCGATGGTCATGACGCGGTTGTGCAGGAAGAAGACCTGTCCGCCGCGGGCGATCTCGCGCAGGATGGAGTCGCGGATAATGCGTTCGTCGTACTCGGTGACGATGGTCTGGACGGGCAGGCGGTCGTGCGGCGGAGTTTGAATGGTGCTCATGTCGCGCGCGCCGGTGAGGGCGAGGTAGAGCGTGCGCGGAATGGGCGTGGCGCTGAGGGTGAGGACATCCACGAGGGTGCGCAGGCGCTTGAACTTTTCTTTGTGCAAGACGCCGAAGCGTTGTTCTTCATCAATCACCACCAGGCCCAAGTCCTTGAAGGCGATGTCGTCCTGCACGATGCGATGAGTGCCGATGACGATGTCCACGGCGCCGGCGGCGAGGTCTTTGACGACGCGCGCCTGTTCGCGCCGGGTGCGGAAGCGCGAGAGGAGTTCGATGCGCACGGGATAATCGGCCATGCGCTCGCGGAAATTATTGAAGTGTTGCTGGGCCAGCACGGTGGTCGGCACGAGCACGGCGACCTGGCGTCCATCCATGACGGCCTTGAAGGCGGCGCGGATGGCGACCTCGGTCTTGCCAAAGCCGACGTCGCCGCAGATGAGGCGGTCCATGGGCTTGGGCTTTTCCATGTCGCCTTTGGTCTGCGAGATGGCGGTCAATTGGTCTGGCGTTTCTTCGTAGATGAAGGCGCTCTCGAATTCGTGTTGCCAGGCGGTGTCGGCTTTGAATGAGTGGCCGGATTGCGTTTCGCGCGCGGCCTGGATGCGGAGCAATTCGGCGGCGACATCGCGCACGGCACGTTCGGCCTGCTCTTTGGCCTTCATCCAACGCGTGCCGCCAAGAGTATTAAGAGGAGGATGCGCCTTGCCTGCGCCGACATATTTGCTGACGAGATGGGCCTCGCTCACCGGCACGTACAGCTTCGGCGGTACGTCAGTGGTATTGGACGACGCGTATTCGATGACGAGGCATTCGGTCTCGGTCGAGGCAAGGTCAGGTGTGGATGGTTTGGATGCGGCAGGCAAATTTTTGAGGCCGAGAAATTTTCCGATGCCGTATTGCAGATGGACAACGAGGTCGCCTTCTTCCAGATCGGTGAAATCGATGTCGAGCGCGGACCGCGCGGCCTGCGCGTGGGGCGATTTGAGGCGGCGGGGGCGTTGGATGCGGTAACGCCCGAAGACTTCGGCATCCGTCACGACGACCATTTTCATCTCTTCGCAGATGAATCCGCGGGAGAGAGCGCCGAGGTGTATTTGAATCTTTCCATGAACTGCCGGGATGTTGGGGTGTTCTGTTTTCTCACCCCTCACCCTCGTTCCCTCTCCCCGTTGAGGGGAGAGGGAGGAAGCTGGCGGACGCGCCTTTTGTTCATGGCCGTGATGCGCAATCGAGTCCGGACCAGATTCCAAACCCATCTCTTTCCAGATTTCTTCGAAGCGCTGGCGTTCGCCGTCGTTGTTGCAGAATACGTGGAGCGCGAATCCCTGGCGCAACCAGCGATGAAGTTGGGCGAAAAATTCGCGGCGTTGCGCCTCGGCGATCTGCGGATCAATGGCGCGGCCACCGAGCGGGCGGAAGGCTTCCAGCGAAGTGAAGCGCAGGCCAGTCTCGGTGATATCAGTGTCGGCTTCGGTCAGTTCGATGCGGGTGAGATGCTTTTGATCGAGATTGGTGAGGAATTCATCCCACGAATGCAGGAATGGATCATCTTCCGGGATTTGCGCTTCATATTCTTCGGCGCGAGTGGAGAGTTGGTCCGGCTCGCAGAGAATGAAGATGGTGTCGGATGGGAGGTAGTCGAGGAGAGCGGCGAGGGATTGTTGGCGGTTTGGATTTGTCTCACCCCTCACCCTCGATCCCTCTCCCCGTTGAGGGGAGAGGGAGGAGGCTGTCGAACGTTTGCTGGAAGTTTGGACGGTTTGCGAGCTGCTAATCGGCTCATTTTGATTGGTCAAAAGGCGCTTCAAAATTCCCAACTCGCCGGCGGGAGGGAGGGTGACTTCGTTGATGGTTTCGCGCGAGATCTGGGTGATGGGATCGAATTCGCGAAGGGATTCGAGTTCGTCGCCAAAAAATTCCAATCGAACGGGCCAGGGACTGGTGGGCGGAAAAACATCCACGATGCCGCCGCGCAGGGAAATTTCGCCTTTCTGCGAAACCTGGGCCTCGGGTTCGTACCCCTGCTCTTCCAGCCATTCGATAAGGTCGAGCGGCGCGAGCTTGTCACCGCGTTGGAGATGGCGGGTGCGGGTTTTTAAATCGCCGGGTGGAAAGGTTTTTTGGAGGAGAGCGATTACGTTCGTGACAATAAATGCGGAATGCGGAATGCGGAGTGCGGAATAATTAATTAAGGCGGTAAGTGTTTGGAGGCGGTCGGATACGACGTCGGCATGGGGCAATTTGTTGTCGTGCGGAAAGATTTCCCATTCAGGATAGAACAACAATTTGGCCATTTTTGATTCCGCACTCCGCGTTCCGAATTCCGCACTCTGAAAATTGAGCCACGTTTCGAGGTCTTGCTGGGCGATTTCCTGGGATTTGAGATTGTCGGCGATAATGACGATGGGGCGTTTGGGAAAAAGTTTGTGGAGAAACGCGGCGAAAAAGGGCTGGGCGGAGGCGGTGATGCCCGAAAAAGAAAACGCTCCGCCATTCTCCAGTCGCCGCGCGAGGGATTGCGCAGCGGGAGTGTCGTCAGCGAACAAATTGCTTGTCGCTACTGCTGCCAAATCCTGCGCCAAGCATGAATACCATCGCAGGCAATGGGAAAAGCGTCAACCGCGAATAGACGCGAATAAACGCGAATGGGAAAAAGAGAATTATTTGAAAGGAGAAAACATTCAACATTCGTCTGGTTGACCTCGACGAAGAACATCATTGACGCTGCGCCGGGTAATAGTGGTTGGAAAATTTTCCCGGCGCAGAATAAACACATGTCGCTCTGGTAAGGCGTAGAACTGCTCCAACCAAGGCATAGCTCCCAGTCGTGAAAGTAAAGACGTAATCTTCTCCTCATTGAGGCGATCTCTTTTCCGACGGGCTTTGTAACCCTCTAGATCTTCTTCGGGGAGTGGGATGCCAGACGCACTAAATGACCATTGTTTGTCCGTCTGGCCCACATATACGGACCGCGTGAGAACCTCGCCACCGATGAGCTGCCGGTGAGTGAACTGTGCTCCTGACTGAAAGGATGTCCATTGGTTATGAGCTGACCAGTGCAACGTTCTCATCCCATGGTTCATTGTAAGACAATGGCAGAGTGAGTCATATCCATTGCAAAGGAAACTATTATTCCACAGGACCGACCAGTTCGAATGTGTTGGAAGTACCAAATAATGGGTCGGCACATTCGTAAACTCTGAAGCACTCCTGAATGCGGCATCCAAATCTTTGAAACCGACCCATGAGGTATTAATCCTTTCGCCTTGTATGAAACGTGATATTTCGGCATATACACCTGTAGCAACGTCCGCAACAGAACCCTCGACCAGATCAAGAGACTGAGTTGTCGGCCACCATCTTTGCATTATTTGAGTCCGAAGCATCATGCCTTGTTGGGCCAACTCTTATTATATACGTATAATAAACGGCAAGCCCGAAATTCAGGCCAACGGCTTGACCCATTTTAGCCGAGGGCAACGCCCTCGGTATGCGATCATTTTTATTTTTGCCCTGTAAGGGCAATCCAATCCTAACGCACCGTCTTGGGCCGCCCTTACAGGGCGAACTCGAAGGCGGGCTGATTCCGAGGGCGTTGCCCTCGGCTACGATGGTGGCGGCTTTCAGCCGCAGTAGAAACAGCAAGCCGAAATCCCATGACATGAAGCGCTCTCGAGAGCCGATGATTGGAATTCATGCGGGCCAATTGTTTTTTAATTTTTCAAATTGTTTTGGGGCCAGATTGCCGCAAGGGGTCAGCCTGCCCAGTCCCAAATCCAACGAGGTTTTGACTTTCCTGATCTGCGCCTTTGCGCTCTCGTCGCGTGTGTTTTCGTAAAGCTCCCTTAAATCCCTGTAGGCGTTAAAAATATCCTGAAAGTAAACATCAATGATGCCTTTGTTGAATTCGCTCATATTTTTCTCGTTTTTTATCTGATGGCTGAAACGTAATCCGCAAGCGCAGGTCTGTCAAAGTTGTCTAAAAAGATCGAAGTTTTCAGTTGGTCCGCCCTTACAGGGCAAGCTCGACGGCGAGCTGGTTCAAAGCTGAATCCTCACCTCAATTCCGAAGGGGCGCGTCTCAGTTTCTTGCAGCCTTGCCTGTTCAGCAATCCCAACGGAAATCTCTGCAAAACGCGTTGTTGTAGCACAGACTTCCAAGTCTGCTGTATCGCGGATTTCCCAATCCGCTGGTTTCCCAACATTTCCGCGCCCTGCCGACTTAGAAGTCGGCGATACAGCAGGTTAGGAAACCTGCGCTACCTCTGTTGCAGAGATCTCTTTCAGGATTCAGGCATAACAGTTGCAAAAAAGTGAGACGCGCCCATTCCGAAGACCATTTCAATCCGAAAGCGGTGTCACAGCCACCGCATTCCAAAACGCAAGCGCTATCCAGCGCGCTCGTTTCAATCGAGTTTGACGATGTAGAAGTCGGGAGGAGTGGCCATGTTGGAGACCTGGAGCATTTTGCGGGGGAAGGTGTATTGGGTGACGAGGGTGCCGTGGTATTTTTTCATCCAATTCCAAATGTTGTCGTAGGCTTTGTTGAGCGGATTGCCGTTGAGGACGACGTAGTGGATGCCCTGGGCGCGGAGGCTTTCGGGCGAATCGTTCCGCAGCACGGAGACGGCGCGGTGGCCGCTCAGCCAGATGCCGCTTTCGTCGATGTCGCAAACTTCAGCGAAGTAGCCGACGACTTTTTCATCCGGCGGCAGGGTCTGCGCCAAAAATTTGCGGCGCGCCTCGACGGCCTGGTAATTGGACTCCACATAATAGTAATACTCGTCGGAAATGATTTCGGATTTCGGATGCGCGTCGTACAGCGGCGTGAAAATCGCCCGGGCGGGAAACAGCGGCCGATCGGTGAGCGTCACGATCATGAGGCAGGTGAAGGCCATGAGGAACGTGCCGAAACATTGCCAGCCACGCCGGCGCACGAGCAAGGCATGGCCGGGCCGCGCCAGAAAGATGGGCAACAGGAACAGGTAATACGGCGCAAGATGCCGGGCGTTCTCAAAGGTGCCGACTTTGGACATGAACACGAGCAACACCAGCCACGGAGCGAGCCATAGCATAACGACGATGCGGTCCGCCGCTGCCGGACGGGAACCGGCGGCCTTCCTCAAACTGAATGCGTCATAAATGGAGACCAGCAGCAGGACGCAGAGGCCCAGGCCGATACCGGCGTTGCCTTCCGAAATACCGTTGTAAAATGGCCCGCTCAAGAATCCAAATTTTTCGAACGAGGTGAAATGAGACCCGAACGGCGTCTTGAGGAAGTCGGTCATCATCTGGTTCCACGCGTAGGGCCAATTGTGGTAAAGGGGCGGGATCAGGTAATAATACGGCGGCAAGAGGTTTTGCACCGGGATACAGATCGAATTCCCCAGGATGCCCCAGAACGGTGTCAGATGAAAGGTGCCAAGGGTGGCGGTGCCCATTTTGTCTTCGGGAATCAGGCTGCCGCCGTGCTGAAAATTCATCACGGTGATCGGCAAAATGGAGACGAGCAGGCCAATAACGCAGATGAACGCCGTGCCCAGCAAATGGCGTCGCATCAGTCCCAGGCAGGGCCAGGCGGCGATGAGCCACAGCAAAACGAGCGGGCCGTTGGTTTGTTTCGCGCCGGTCAATAAAGCGGCGGCGAGCAAGGACAGCCATAGATCGCTGATGCGGCCGGATTGCCGCGCGCGCAGGGCCAGGTCCACTGAGGCCAGCGCGTAGATGGCGGCGAAACCGTCATTGTCCACCGAACTGGCCTGCAAGGCAAAGCACCAGCCCGCGGCCAGAAACCATGACCACCACCAGGCGACGCGCGGGCGGACACGCAAGCGCGTGAAGACACTGAAGATCAACCCCGGCAACATCAGGTAGGATATCAAGTTGGGCAGAAACAGGACCCGGTCGGTGTACACGAATGAAACCAGCGGCGCGGCCAGCCATTCGTAGCCACAACCGGAAACGTTCATCCGGAAATCGTGCGTGTGGATCCAATTCCATTGCCCCGCCGCCAGCCAATGAAACACGCGCGGGAGGCGGTACGCGTTCGCGTCATAATTCAGCGCGGGATGCAGCGCGCCGGAAAGGAACGAAATCACGACGAGCGCAAGAAAAAGGAACGGCGCGGGACGTTTCAGCCGCCGGCAAAGTTTATGAAAGAGGGTTTTGGCGCCCGCACGAGAGAACATCGGTTCTTTTCGTTGCCACACGATGACGAGTGCGATGCCCAGCAAGAAAACCGTAAGGTAACCCGCGCGGTTCAACTCATGCAGCGCCGAGAGGAGCCAGCCCGCGCTCACAAGCAGGGCCGAAAGCAGGATCCAAAGACGGACGACGACAATCATTGCCTAAAAATTCCGCCGCAATTGACCAAATCAGGCCGGGGCAAACAAGCCAATTCGCGAGTCACTTCAAATTTTCGGGTGAATCATGCCATCCGGTGGCGGCGTAGAGTTTCAGGCATTCGGAGAAATTTACACTCTGATTGGTAGTTTGGTACACCATGTTGTAATTCGCGCAATGGTTCGCGAGAAATTGCGCGACCTGCTTCTGCCATGCGATGTCGTAAGGGCGGTCGGCCCAACCGGTCGAGGGCAAAGGCGGTGATGCCAGCGCATCCGGCATCGGCCCCGGTTTGGGAAGGTCCATCTGGCCAATGATCCAAACGCGATGGCCGGCCCGCAGGGTAGCGGAAATTTTATCGTACAAGGGCTGCATGGCACCGGGCGTTTTCATCTCGTCCAGGACGAGGTCGTAACGATGGCTTCCGTGGTCGGCCAGCGGCGGGATGGTGTCCCACGCGGCAGGGCCGTGATAGTAACGGTTGAACGTGATGCCGTCGTACCATGGGCTGACGAGGATAAAATCATCCGGCGCGGCTTGGGCGACAACTTGATCGGCGATGAGGTCAAGGTTGGTGAATCGCCGGTCCAGGCTGCCGCGCACCGCCGGCACGGCCATGAGCGCCGCCATGAGGGCCAGGCCGAAGATCGCCGCGCGAGTGTGCATGGTGCGCGGAAGGCCGATCTCAAAACAGGCCGCCGCCAGCGCCATCAACGGGATAAAATACCAGGATTCCGTGGGCAAAGCCGCGTACCAGAGGAATCCCGCGAACGCTGCCACGGCGATGAACAAAGTGACGCCCGCAAAAAGCGGATAAGGATCGTCCGGCGGTTTGATTGACTGATTTTCCGTTTTATTTGGCGCCCAATTTATCGATCGGTCTGCCGTGGGATTTACCGGCGGGGCCGGCAACGGAAAATATTTCAGCCAATGACCGGAATCCAAATATATGACCGCCGCGATGATAAGCAGAAAGAAAAACCACGGTGTTCCGGAGGAAGCGGTGAAACAACTGATGCCAAAAGCGGATGCGAGAGCCATACCCACAACAGTGCGCCTGGTGACGGGTGAATTTTCGATGGGAAAGGTTCTCCATTTGACACCAAAGCTGGCGAGGACGCAGGCCAAAGTGATCAGTCCAAAGGCTACCCAGATCCAAACGTATTGTTCGAGTGGCAGGCCGAGGGCATTGTCGAGATTGATGTGGACGAGTTGCGGGTCGAATCCGCTACGCAGACTGACGGAGGCGTTAGGCAGAGAAGCGATCTGCGCGAAGTACGGCAGGAGGGACGCGGCGGAAACAACGGCGACCACGAAAATTTTTACTGCCGCCGCCCAATTTTTTTCCAGCCGGCAGACGGCCCATGCGCCGCCGCAGATGGCGGCGATGAAAAGGGCGTTCTGATAAAGCGCCTGGACACTCAAGACGGCTGAAACGGCAAGAATGATCGTTCGCGGCCAGTTTGGATTTTTCAGGAATGCGCAAGCGGCGGCGATGGTGAGCATGATCGTCAAACTGCCGAGGCCGTAGCCGCGCAGGGAATCGCCATACAAAATCAATGTGAAATTGAGCGCAAGCAGCGCGAGGCCGAGGACCGGCGGCGAGCGGCGCACGCGCCAGGCCACGAGCCAAAGCGCGGCGGGAATGCCCAGGCCTATGAGCACGCCAAGGATGCGAAGGGCAAAATCGTTATGGGCAGGGACGATCGCCGACCAGATACTGACAAGCAACGGCATGAGGATCGGGAACGAGTCCCGTTCCATTTGCGAGAAAGAATGGGTGTTGGCAAGGTCGATGAGATTGACTTCGTCGCGCCAAAATCCGCCGGCGTGGAGGAGGAAATAGATATGGAGCAAGATGACAAATGCAGTAAGGGCCAGGGCGAGGAGGCAGTCGGGACTGCACAAGAGGCTTTTCCATCGCGATTTGTTTTGAATGGCCGGCATGAAGTACAGGCGGATTCTTTGGGTGAATTTGATTGGTGTCAAGGTTGAGAGGAGAAGAAAGCGGCGTCACAGCCGCCGCAGTCCAAGACGCTGGCGCGCTCATCGGTTGCCTTACGATAGAATAAAATCCCGATTCGTTCGTGGTTTCGGGACAGCCAAAATACAGTTAAATTCCATTTGCAAAAAGATAGACAATGGCTACAATCTACGACTCTTTAATTAAAATTTATGGCACGCATTTGTGAATTGACCGGCAAACGCCCGATGAAGGGCAGCATCATTTGGCGCTCTGGTAAAGCCAAGAAACTTGGCGGTATCGGCACGCACGTCACCGCCATCACCAAGCGCCGGTTCTTCCCGAACCTGCAGCGCGTGAAGGCGCTCATGCCCAATGGCGAAGTCCGCTATGTGCGCGTGGCCGCCAGCGCCATCAAAAAGGGCCTGGTTGTCAAAGCGCCGAAGCGCACCTGGAAAAAAGACGCGGCCAAGGCGTAAGCCGCAAGGCACACACAGATCGTTTTTTGGACTTAGCACTGGTTTGTTTTCAGCCGAGTCTCACCCCTGATCCTAACCCTCTCCCCATTGAGGAGAGAGGGAATAACAATCGGACGCCGTGATCGTTTTGAACGCGAAATTTTCGCCGGTGCCCTCAAGCAAAAGTATCCATCACCGGAATTGTTGGTTGCCAAAACGACCGGAGCCGATTTCAATGACGCATAGCTTATGCGATTGCTCAGATGGTTGAATTCTACCGGCCTCGTTTTGACGGCATTGTTGTTTTCACCCGCGCTTCATGCGGCGGAATATTTTGTTTATTTCGGCACCTTCACCGACAGCACGAGCACGGGTATTTATGTTTCCCGATTTGATCCGGATAACGGCAAATTGAGCGCACCTCAACTGGCGGCCGAGTCGGATGAACCATCGTTTCTCGCGGTCGCGCCCAATCACCGGTTCCTTTATGCGGTGAATGAGTTCAACGGTGACAACGGGACGGTTACAGCATTCCAGATCGATGCGAAAACAGGAAAGTTGACCCAATTGAACCAGCAAACTTCCGGCGGCGTCCGTCCAGCCCATCTCGTTGTTGACGCGAGCGGCAAATTTGTGGTGGCGGCGAATTATCTCAGCGGCAACGTGGAAGTGCTGCCAATCAAAGCGGACGGCTCACTCGGCGCGCCGGTGAGCGTGGCCCAGGATCAGGGTTCCAGTATCGATACCCAACGGCAGGATGGCCCGCACGCGCATTGCATCGCGATGGATGCGAGCAATCGGGTTTATGTCTGCGACCTGGGGGCGGACAAGGTGATGATCTATGATCTGGATGCGCAAAGCGGGCAACTCACGACCAATGGCATTCCGTGGGCGACAATGACACCGGGTTCGGGGCCACGCCATATCGCTTTGCATCCGGATGGCAAATACGCATACGTCATCAGCGAATTGGCCAGCACGATGACGGCGTTTGCGCGCAATCCGTCGAGCGGTGAGTTGACGCAACTCCAAACGCTTTCAACGTTGCCGGAAGATTTTCATGGCAACAATACTGGCGCGGAAGTGGCCATCCATCCGTCAGGGAAATTTCTTTATGGTTCAAATCGCGGGTACAACAGCATCACGACGTTTGCGATCGACGAAAAGACGGGGAAGTTGAATCGCATCCAGATCGAGCCGGTTCCGGGCAAGACTCTGCGCAGTTTTGCCATAGACCCGACGGGGCAATTTTTGATAGCAGGCGGTCAGGATTCCGACAATGTGGTCGTTTTCCGCATCAATCCCAAAAATGGCAAGTTGGTGCCGACCGGGCAGAACCTGGATCTCGGAGAGCCGGTTTGCGTGATGTTTGTGCCGGAGGAGTAAACAGGTTAGCGGTTTTCAACTAATTCGATTCAACTTTTTCAGAGACCTCTGCAAAAGAAGTAGCGCAGAGATTTCCTTCAGGATTGCTCTTAAGGCAAATAAACAAACGAACAGGAAAAGACAAATTCTTCCTAAAAGCCCCTCTCTTTGATTCTCTCCCCACTTCGCGCGGGGAGAGAAGGCTATCGTAGCTCGCCGATAATTTCAGTCGAGACGGCAGACGCGCGGCGCTCAGTCATTTAGACTGTAATCCGACACGGTGTTTAATCTCATCAATGTCTGCCTTCCGGATGAAAGTGACGAGGTTTTCCCAGACCGGACTGAACCGGAATCCGCCGTGCTCCATCTCATCGATCGCCTGTTGTTTGGTCCAGCCACAAACAACGATGCGGTACATGGCGCACATCATGCCCGTGCGGTCAGCGCCGCGCTCGCAATGAACGAACACAGGAAGGTCATTGGTATCGGTGGTTACTTTTAAAAATTTTACCACCTCGTCTTCGTCACCGTGCCAGGGATACATCTCAAAACGGACGTCGTTCAAGCCAGTGCCGGCAACCTTGTCATCGTCCGAATGGAAGGCACGCAGATTGATGACGGTTTTGATGCCCATGGCTTTCAATTGTTTCATGCCTTCGAGACTCGGTTGGGCGCCGCGATAGAGATTAGTGGTGACTTCGTAGCAGTTCGTTATGCCAGGCACGACAACCGGCTGTGCCCAATCAGCCGGGCGGTTGGTGGATTGCTGGGCAAGCGACGGCAAGGCCATCACCAACAAAAGAAGCATAGCGACGAAGAAACAGACCTTTCGAGAACGGTTCATTTGCCTTTGATGCTTTTCATGGTCGCGCGTTTCAGTTCGCGGTCGGAGTCGCGGCGTTTTATGTCCTCGCGCTTGTCGAATTGTTGTTTGCCTTTGCCAACGGCGAGGGAGACTTTGACTTTTCCGTTCTTCCAGAAAAAAGCGAGCGGGATGAGAGCGTTGCCTTTGACAGCGGCCAGGCCAAAGAGTTTGCGGATCTCGGATTTGTGCAGCAGCAGTTTGCGCGGCGCCTTGGGCACATGATTCTGGAGATTGCCATGCGAGTACTCGTCGATGTGGGCGTTGTAGAGCCAGACTTCGTCTTTATCAACGCGCGCAAAGGCGTCGGTGATCTGCCCTTTGCCCGCACGCAGGGACTTGACCTCGGTGCCAAGCAGCACGATGCCGGCCTCGAAGGTTTCGAGGACGTGATAATCGCGCCGCGCTTTATGATTGGTCACGATGTCGGCCATGGAGACAAGTTAGCCACGAAAGAACGCAAAGAACACAAAAGAATCTTGAACGGAGATGAAGGCACCGGGCCAGAGGCCCGATGCAACAGGCGAGACGCCTGTTCCACCAAGAATGACGAGGATCGATAATAACATAAGGATTTTTTACCACGGATGAACACTGATGGACACGGATAACAGAAAGGCGTAGTCAGCGTTGGTGCCCGTAATGTGTTAGGCTCGTCGCTTTCGTTTGATGTACATCACAAGAATAGCGATAGCCGTAACTACGAACACGCCACCCGAGCTCAAAAGAAGTGGGTCGAAAGCGGCCCCTTCACGAATCGGAAGTCCGCAAAACAAAAAAACAATACCACTTGCGCCAAGGAATAAAGTAATGAGAGGAACAAGACTCTTCTGTGCAATTGTGGTCCTCTCTATCATATTATTCAATGCCACTACCCGATGCTCACAGCGATTCTTGCAAGCGCAGACAGTGCCAATCTCGGTGACACAATCTGGACAAAGCGCTCGTCCGCATGATCGACAAACCGCAACTGCGTCAACCGAATGATGGATGAAGCATTTCATAAGTGTTAATGCGCCTGGTGGACTAAAACTGAACCGCGGCGCGAAAAAGAGCAAGCATTGAAATCACGCTGCATTTCAGGGAGCAAAAAAAAGCCGGAAAAGGATTCCGGCTTGAAACTTTGGATGGCGCGAAGGACGGCTACTTTTTCTTGCGCTTCTTGGCCTGGGGACGGACCAGTTCGGTGACTTCGGGCATGTCCCAACCGATTTTTTCCTCGATGATCTCGCGCAGAGCGATGTCCGCCGCGCCGAGATTGCCGATATCGGCGATCAGCGGACGGTTCACACCGCCGCCACCAGAATTGAGCTGGCGAACACGGCGTGAAATGAGATTGACGAGTACGTTGGGATTTCCAACTTTTTCGGCGGCTTTTTTAACTAGGTCAGCGTTCATTCAAAAATAGCCGAAAAATGTAATTGGTTCTGAAACGTAACGCAATACTAAAAAATTCCTTTCAAATAGAGGCTGTTTTCGGGCATTTTCAACCGGATTATGGCCGCAACCAAAACGACATTTGACCTGCAAGGGTTTCTGAGCACGCGCACCGAGGCTGTCAACCGCGCGCTGGACAAGTTCTTACCGGCGGAAAAAGTCCGTCCGGCCACCATCCATAAGGCGATGCGGTACTCGCTCTTTGCGGGTGGCAAGCGGATGCGCCCTGCCCTGTGTCTGGCCGCCGCGCAAGCGTGCGGCGGTTCGGAGAAAGACGCGATGCCCCTGGCCTGCGCCGTCGAGTGCATCCATACCTATTCGCTCATCCATGATGACCTGCCGGCGATGGACAACGACGATTTCCGCCGCGGCAAGCCGACCAACCATAAAGTTTTTGGCGAAGGCATCGCCGTGCTGGCGGGTGACGCGCTGCTGACGCAAGCGTTTGAGATCGCGGCGCAGTGCAAAAATTTTCCGCGCTATCCGCATGAGAAAATCGTCCTGGAGATCGCCAGAGCGTCCGGGTCGCTGCAATTGATCGCCGGACAAGTGGCCGACCTGGAAGGTGAAGGCAAAAAGATTTCCGAGACGGACCTGCGTTTCATCCATGAGCGCAAGACCTCCGCCCTGCTCTGCTGTTCGGTCCGGCTCGGCGGGATGAGCGCCAATTGCACATCGGCGCAACTCGCCGCGCTGACAAATTTCGGTTATCACGTCGGCCTGGCGTTCCAGGTCATTGACGACATCCTGGATGTGACGCAGACCAGCGAGCAACTTGGCAAGACGGCTGGCAAAGATGTGGCCGAACAAAAGGCGACTTATCCGGCGATTGTCGGCCTGGAGAAATCGCGAAAGATTGCGACGCAACTGACAGACAAGGCGTTTGCGGCGTTGAAAATTTTCAAAGGACGCGCGACGGCGCTGGAAGCGCTGGCGGAATATTTGTTGAAGAGGGACCGGTGAGCAGCGGTCTTTTGGGTGAGAAACGGCGTTTTTGATTGAAGGACGATAAAAACGGGTTATCGTATGGACAATCGTGAGGTCTTTATTTGCCATATTATTCGGAGGTTGTCTGGCATTTGCTTTGTCACCCGTTTCTGCCCAGGTCAATGTTTGGACGTATCATTATGACAATGCCCGGGATGGGGCAAATACCAATGAAACGACCCTGAATCTCACCAACGTCAGCTCAACGACCTTCGGCAAACTTTTTTCGTATTCAGTGGATGGCAACGTTTACGCCGAACCGTTGTATATGCCCAACCTAACCGTCAACGGGCAAGCGCATAACGTTTTGTTCATCGCGACGGAGCACAACACGGTCTATGCCTTTGACGCAAACAGCGCGGGGGCGTTGGGCGGATTGTTGTGGAAAACGAACCTGGGGGCATCAGCGGTGACGACGACGGGCGCATTCACGAACAAAAACTTTGGAACCCGCTATAACGGCAATGCCTACACAGACATCGAACCGGAAGTGGGTATCACCGGCACGCCGGTGATCGATACGAATAGCGGCACACTCTACGTGGTTGCATTCACGGCAGCGGTCAGCGGGGGCAAGACGAATTATACTTCCACCATCCACGCGCTTAATATCACCAACGGCCAGGAGGAACCGTATAGCCCGGTGGTGATCACGGCTAAAGTGGCGGGCACGGGCGTGGACAGTTCCGGCGGATTTGTGACGTTCAATCCAGCGCAGGAAAACGAGCGCGCGGCGCTGACACTGGCGGGCGGCATCGTTTATGTCGCGTACGCGGGTTATGCCGATACCGATCCGTACCATGGCTGGATCATCGGATACAACGAGACAAACCTGCAACAGGTCCCTAACTATGTTTTCAACACGTGCCCGAACGCCACCACGGCGGTATTTGGCACTGATGCGGGTGAAAGCGGCATCTGGATGGCAGGCGGCGGATTGGGTGTGGACAGCCAGACCAATCTTTATTTAATGCTCGCCAATGGCAGTTTCAGCGCCACAAACGGCTCGAGTGGCGTCGATTACGGCGACTGTTTCCTGAAAATATCCACCACGAACGGATTGAAGGTTGTGGATTATTTCGCCCCGTGGGACCAGCTTACCTGGCAGGACAATGACACGGACCTCGGCTCCGGCGGCCTGGTATTGTTGCCGGACCAATCGGGAAAATATGCCCACGAACTTCTGGGGGCAGGCAAAGCGGGCGAGATTTTTATCTTAAACCGCGATCAGTTCACGACAAATAATACCCATTTCAACGCGACACTCCATTATGATTACGTGGCGCAAACGAACATCAGTCAAATCGGCGCTTCGTTCGATACGCCGGTGTATTTCAACAACCGGATCTACTACGCGGCCAGCGGGGATGATTTGAAAACGATCCAGGTAACGAATGGGGCGTTGAAAGATTCGGCCGTCGTCACCAACAGAAATCGCAGTTACAGTTTTCCGGGCGCTACGCCGGTTTTATCCGCAAACGGCACGAATAGCGCGATTGTCTGGACGATGCAGATGGCGAATCCCGCCGTGCTGGTCGCGTGCAATGCAACCAACCTGGCCGATTTATATTTAAGCTCAACCGTGGCCAGCCGCGATCAATTGTCGCGGGGAGTAAAATTCACGCTGCCCACCGTAGCGGACGGCGAAGTTTTTACGGGCAATTCAAATTCGGTTTCCGTATTTGGGCTGCTGGCGGGGACGTATTCGTTCAGTTCACCGACTTATAGCATCCAGGAAAGCAATACCTCGGCGACAATCACAGTCAATCGCATCGGCGGCACCAATGGCGCGGCGCAGGTTTCTTATACAACGGTTTCAGGTGGCACGGCGACAAACGGTGTCAGCTACACAAGTGTGTCAGGTGTATTGAACTGGACAAATGGTGAGACGGTTTCAAAAACATTCACGGTGCCTATCCTGTCTGACGGGCTGGCGGAAGCGAACCCGACGATCAATCTGGCTTTGAGCAGTCCCACCAACCCCGCTTCGGCGCTCGGCCTGCAATCGACCGCGGTACTCACCATCATCAAACCTCCGATCAGCAGTTGGAGATTGAATTACTTCGGAGCCAACGCGAACAATCCCGCGATCGGCGGCAACACGGCAGACCCGACCGGAGATGGCATCGTCAATCTGCTGGCATATGCGTATGCCTTGAATCCTACGGTCGTGAATACCAATCCCTTCACCTGGAGTTCGTCAAACCAGGAATTCCTTCTCGAATTTCCGCGCAACACATCGTCCAGCGACCTGACGTATATCATCCAGTCCTCTTTTGATCTATATGACTGGAGCAACATTCTGATATACACTACGCCCGGTGGATGGGTGACGAATCAGTCCGGCGCTTCAGTGTCCGAATCTCCAACGAACGGGACCGTGCCAAACCAATTTGTGAATGTGACGGTCACCGCCACTACGAACGCGGCTGCTGGCGATACGAATCAGTTTTTGAGGTTGGAAGTGAATCCGTAGGGCTTCTTCAATTGGTAAAAAGCGCGAGCAAGATGAATGTCTAAATCAGCTCACCTTTTCATACAATTCTATTTTGTGCCCTTCGAAATCTCTGACTACAGCACGGCGGCCAAACGGTGTGTCCGACGGCTCGACCAGCACGGTTGCGTCAATCCCGCGCAAATTGCCCAGCGTGCCAGCCAAAGAGGGCACTGAAAATCCGAGTCGCGTGGAAACCGTGCTTTCGTCCGCGCCCTTCGCCGGATAGATTTCAAATACCGTTTCACCGATGGTACAGCTCAAATGTTCAGGCCCCTTGCCGTGCCGATGCCTGGCAAAGCAGAAGCCCAGGGCGGCATAGAATTTGGCCAGCCGATCCATATCCTGCGCTCGAATGACAACAAGGCTCAACATGCGCAATTCATTTTTTAGATGTGGACAGAGAAATAGGAACGTCGGAATCAGGAAAGCGCGCCCGCACTTCCAGTTTTCCGCCGAGCGCCTTAATGGTCGCCGCGAGAGTGCTAAATTTAACCTCTCCACGTTTCTCGAAACGGGAAATGGCCGGCTGTTTCACTCCAGCCATTTTCGCCAGGGCGACCTGGGAATGTCCGTATAATTCCCGAATATCTTTCAAGCCCAAACGGATGGCCTTGCTATTGCCCGCTCCCATCAACTGCGTCAATCGTCGTGCCGCGCGTTCAGGGGTCCGATAAATTTCAGCAGGCCCCTCGCCATACCCGGCGTCCTCGTGAAACAGGGCGAAGCCTTTTCCAGGGCGGTATTCCAACGTATGACGTTTTTTGCCCACACTCACATCAACCCAATAATTTCCTCCCGCCAACTCAGGCTCGTCCACTTTGACACGGCTATGCGGAAGACTCCTGGTCACGCATTGGATTAGTTTTTTTATTGCCGTTTCCATATTCCATGCAAAGAATATACCCTGTATGGAATAATGTCAAGTGGCACCAGCCTTTCACCGGCGTCTCAAAAGACCCGTCAGGCATCCAACTCATACGTTTTTCGCCCATCGTAACCCGGTTTATCCAAAAGGATTTTGGAATCCAAAGTTTCGATGCAAATGGAGACATTAAGCCCGATATAGTTATAGTGTCCTTTGTTGCGATATTTCCGCAACGAAGGTCTTTCCGGACATTTGACCCGGGAATCTTCTTTTGGCGGATACAGGCGACCGTCCGTTTCCCAAATTTCTGGCCTGAAAGGTACACCCGAAGATTCGTCCTCAACGGCGTTGAGGGTTTCAGCAAGCAGATCAAAAGCGGCATCGGCTGAATTTGCAGGAGACGCTGCCTTCAACCGCTTAAGAAACTTCTGCAATCTTTTAGCCTTCGACAGCATGGATTGATTTTAACCACGGATGGACATTGATGAACACGGATTTTTTAACCGCAAAAGGATACAAAGGAGATCGAACAGTGACTCAAAAATATTACCAATGTTTGTAACCCAACAATTTCATCAATCCCAATCGCCCGTTTTCAGGTAGGGCTTCAACTTTTCCTTGAGCGTTTCGCGGCCACGATGGATGAGGGATTTGGTGGCGGAGAGGGAGCAGTCCAGAATTTCCGCGATCTCTTCGTAGCTGAGTTCCTCCTGGCGGCAGAGGAGAATGGCGCTGCGCTGGTTTTCGGGCAGCTCGGAGAGGGCTTCCTCGATCTTTTTGGCCAGTTCGCCATGAAGCAATTTTTCGGGCGGCGCGATCTGGGATTTATCTTCGAATTGCTGGCGCGGCTGGTCTTCGTTCTCGGTATGCGCCTCCTCGAGGGAATCGGCGGGATGACGCGAGCGACGGCGCAATTCGTTGAGGCAGAGGTTGCGGGCAATGGTGAACAGCCAGGTGGAAAACTTGGCGGTGCGTTTGTAGCGCGAGCGGGATTTATAGACCTGGAGGAAGACATTTTGGGCCAAATCTTCGCTTTCCGCCTCGTCGCGGAGGGAGCGGAAAACGAAATTCATGACGGGTTGCTTGTACTTTTCAACCAGTTCCGTGAAGGCAGCACGGTCGCCGCGCTTGACGCGCAGCATCAGGGCCGCATCCGGGTCCGGTTGAATTGACATGCGCTACGAGTGTAACAAACACCAGTGAAACGAAAAAGTGTTCATCTTTTTTTAATTTTTCAGCATGAAAACTTGAAAACAGGCAGTTGAAGCCGGATTATTTGCGGGTGCAGGATTTGAGCGATAAGATAGCCATCGCCGCTGAAACCCGCTTGAAGGTATCGCCGGAAAGCAGCGTAGCAGAAAAACTCGAGGCGTATAAGACGTTTCTCAAGGTTGAAACCCACCGTCTGAAGATGCAGCACCGCGCAGGCATGGGCGGCTGCCAGGTCTGCCGCGGCCGCGCCACCCTGCTGGATGTTCTTCTGCGCCATCTATGGGATACGGCCCGGGGCGGTTTGTCGGCGCAGGCGCAGGCGGAATTTCCCGCCATGGCATTGGTCGCCATCGGCGGATACGGGCGCGCGGAACTGAACCCTTTCAGCGATATCGATTTCATGTTTTTGCACGACGGCCAGATCGCCGCCAACCAGCCGTTGCCACACCTCTCCAAATTGATCGACGGCGTTTTGTATCCGCTGTGGGACATGGGATTGAAAGTGGGGCATTCGGTCCGCAGCATTGACGATTGTGTGACGGTGGCCAATGCCGATATGCAGTCCAAGACGTCGCTCATCGAATCGCGACTCGTCATCGGGGACGACGCGTTGTTCAAAAAATTTCAGAAGACGCTGATCGCCAAAAGCGTGGTGGGGTACGAAAACAAGTATATCGATGCCCGGCTGGAAGACCAGGAAACGCGCCGCGCCAAATTTGGCAATTCGCCGACGATGCAGGAGCCGAACATCAAGAATGGCTGCGGCGGCCTGCGCGATTTTCAAAATCTGTTCTGGATGGCATTCTTCAAATACCGGACGCACTCGCTCGATGAATTGCAGCAGCGGGAATTTGTCACTGACGCGGAAAACCGGCAGCTCGCCGCCGCCTATGATTTTCTGCTGCGCACGCGGACGGAGATCCATTATCACGTCAACCGGGCGATGGATGTCCTGGGCAAGAACATCCAGCCGGCCATAGCGCACAACCTGGGTTACACCGAACGGTCGCCGAGCAAACGCATCGAGGAATTTATGCGCGATCTGTACACGCACATGCGCAACATCTTCCTCATCACGCGCACACTCGAGCAGCGCATGGCGCTTTCACAACCGCGCCCCAAGAGCCTGCTCTCGTTGCGGCGGTATATTCCCATCCGCCAGCGCGAGCCGGAAACGGTGGATGGTCTGAAATTCATCAACGGCGAAATCCATGCGGCGTCCAACCGTATTTTTCGCGATTCACCACGGCGGCTGATGCGTGTTTTTGTCCAGGCCCAACAGCGGCGTATGACGCTGCATCCGGACCTGGCGCAAATGATCCGCAACCAGATCTCGCTGGTGAACCGCGAATTCCTGAATGATGCGCACGTGCGCGAATCGTTTTTGACCATCCTGGAATGCCGCGGCGAGGTGGCCTGGGTATTGCGCACCATGCATGAAGTGAACCTGCTGGGGAAATATATTCCCGAATTCGGCAAACTCACCTGCCTGGTGCAACACGAGTTTTATCATCAATACGCCGCTGACGAGCACACACTCGTTTGCCTGGAACAACTGGACAAAATCTGGAACGCCAAGGAACCGCCCTACGAAAATTACGCGCCGCTTTTCCAAACCCTGGAACGGCCGGAACTTCTCTACCTGGCCCTGTTGTTGCATGACGTTGGCAAAGCCGAACCGCACAAAAAGAGTCATCACGCTGATGCCAGCGCTGACATGTCGATGCGCGCTGCCAAACGACTGCAACTGGACAGCGCGGCGACACATACCCTGCGAATGTTGACCGAGAACCATCTGCTCATGGCCACCGTTTCCCAGCGGCGCGACCTGGATGACCCGACCGTCATCAAAAATTTCGTGCGCCAGATCGAGACGCCGGAGCATTTGAATTTTCTCACGTTGCTGACGTTCGCGGATTCACAGGGCACGAGTGATAAATTATGGAACGGTTTCAAAGATTCGCTGCTGCGGCAGCTCTATTCCCTCTCGATGCCGCGCCTGACCGGCGGCACGGAATTTGTCCGGGCATCCGAAAAATTGCGCGAGACTCTTATTGCCGATGTCCGCTCCAACGCCTCCTCGAAGATCAGTGACGAGGAGATCACAGTCCATTTTGAAGCGTTGCCGTGGCGATATTTTGAGATCCATAATGCGGGTGAAATCCTCGACGACATCGAAATGGCGCACCGTTTCATGCATCAACTGGTCTTTGAAAGAGACAGCGCGCTGTCGCCGATCGTGGCATGGCTGGACGAACCGGATCGCGGCTATACCCTGGTGAAGATCTGCACCTGGGACCGCGCCGGGTTGTTCGGCAAGATCGCCGGCGCGTTGAGCGCTTGCGGATTGAACATCCTGGGCGCGCAAATCTTTACGCGCAGTGACGGCATCGCGCTTGACGAATTTTTTGTGACGGATGGCCGCACCGGCAACCTGGCCACGGAAGAACAAAACAAAAAGTTCGCGGAATTATTGGAGAAAGTCCTGACCGCCGAAAACGTCAACCTGGGCGCGCTGATCAAGAAACAGATTGATTCGCATCCGTTGTACCTGCCCTACGCCGGCGAGCGCATGCCCACGCAGATCCGGCTGGACAACGAAATCTCCGATACCCGAACGGTCATCGAAATCGAGACCGAAGATCAATTGGGATTGCTCTACGTCATTTCACAAACGTTTGCTGAATTACATGTGGATATTTCCGGCGCGCGCATCCTCACCGAGCGCGGCGCAGCCATCGATAATTTCTATGCGCGCGAATTGGACGGTGGCAAGATTGAAGCCCCGGCGCGGCGGGTTTTGATAGAACAGAAACTGCGCCAGGCGATCGCTCATCTGGCGGCGCCGAATCCCTAGAACGAGGCAGTATCCTGGTTTGGTGGGGCAAGCAAGATGGCAAGTGGCGCTGCCACCTCGAGCCGCAGCCGCGGAGCGGCTTCTGATAATAGCCCGCAGTTTTAACTGCGGGTAAAGTCCCTAAAAACTCAAAGTCCCGCAGGGACGACTGAATCTTCGAAATTAGGACACTACCTGGAACGAGTAAATAATCCCCGCCCAAAGGGCGGGGGCTTTGGGGCTGGGCCTCTGTAAGAGGCCGCAAATCACTCCCGCAAAGTGGACGGCCTCGCAACCAGGTATCGCGGCAGGCGTAGCGCAGACTTCCAAGTCTGCTGTATCGCGGGCCTCCAAGCCTGCGCCTCATCCCAATTACCAATGTCTGCCGATTTGGAAATCGGCGATACAGCAGGTTGGGAAACCTGCGCTACAACTCAAACAGAGGATGCCATGGGCAGATTCTTTCAGCAGAGCTCTTTCTCTAACCCCG
>DASXYX010000081.1:0-57310 GCA_036502245.1 Verrucomicrobiia bacterium | reverse complement strand
GACGAAGTAAAACGGAGGCGGATCAACTCAAAACCCTCTCAACTACCCTCAATCCAAGTCAATCCGACCGGATCAAACCATGAAAACAGGATTTTACCCGAATTTTCCGGGACTTACCCCCTCTCCTCCAACTCATGGAGGAGAGGGCTGGGGAGAGGAGGCATTTTTACTCTCAACCTCTTGTCGCGACGAAGTAAAACGGAGGCGGATCAACTCAAAACCCTCTCAACTACCCTCAATCCAAGTCAATCCGACCCAATCCGACCGGATCAAACCAAATCAAACCATTTTTAAAAATTTTATGGCCGGAACGACATCTGCTGCGCGTAGTATGTGAGTGCGCCTATGGAACAATAGCATCGAAAGACAAATGTCACCAATAGTCATCGCAAAAAAGTGCTGACTTTTGGCCGTTTAAGTGTAGGGTGGGGGGGTGAACGTGGGCTTTTATGTCCAACATGGACAAACCCCGCTCATCAACCTTCAGGAAAGTTAGCCATGCGAGTCAACAAGCGGACAAGGAGGTTGCAAAAAGAAAAGCCTTTTCCCAAAGGTGGAATACGCAGCGCCTATGTCCGGGCACTCGAAAAAGACCACGAACAATTGGAGATGCAACACCAGTCGCTGCTGCAGGCGCAGTTGGAACTGGAGACTTCCCGGGATCATTATGTGGAATTGTTTGACAGCGCGCCGGTCTGCTTTCTGACGCTTACCCAAAGGGGACTCATCCGGGAAATCAACGCTCCCGGCATGCGGCTGTTGACTCTGCGCAGGGGCCATTTCAAAGGCTGGCCCTTCATCAATTTTGTCGCCCCGAAAGACAGAAAAAACTTCATGGGGCATCTTTCACGCTGCCGCAATAACGCTGACCCGACGCATCCGATGTCGGTGGAATTGGAATTGTTGCGAAAGCCGGACGAAAAATCAGTTTTCATAGAATTGGTCGGCATGCCGTCAATCGAGGGGTCCGACATCAAAAGCGTTTTCCGTGACGTCACGCATTTCAAAGAGATGCGCGAGGTCCATCGCTGGCTTGCCGCCATTGTGGAATCCTCCGGCGATGCGATCATCGGCAACGACATCGAGGGCACCATCATCAGTTGCAATCGCGGCGCGGAACGTTTGTTCGGTTACTCGTCTGAAAAATTGATCGGCCGGCCGATGAATGTGTTGATCCCGCAGGAACGCCAAAGCGAAGAGACACGCATTCTCCATCGGCTTCAACGGGGTGACAAAATTGAATGTTACGAAACAGTCCGCCGCTGCAAGGACGGTTCCCTCCTGCCCGTCTCATTGACGCTGTCTTCCATCCGCGACGCCCACGGCAAGATCATCGGCTTTTCCAACATCGCCCACGACATCTCCCAAAGCAAAGAAGGTGAACGCAAATTGCAGGAAAGCCTCGCCCGGGAAAAAGCGGCCAACCAGGCGAAGGACAATTTTCTCGCGGCCCTTTCCCATGAACTGCGCACCCCGCTCAATCCCGCCCTCCTTTTGGCGAGCGACGGTGCGGATAATCCTGATCATTCAGCGCAGGTCCGCGGAGATTTTGATACCATCCGCAAGAACATCGAACTGGAAGCCCGGCTCATTGATGATCTACTGGATCTTACCCGCATCATCCGGGGCAAACTCATCGTTGAAAAAAAACCGCTCAATATTCACACCGCCCTGCAGGATGCCGCGGAAATGGTCCGATCGGACGTAGTGCAAAAGAAAATCGAATTCGTTTTGCGCCTGAACGCCAAAAGCCCGGTCGTCCTGGGAGACGCCGTCCGGTTGCGGCAGATCTTTTGGAACGTCTTAAAAAATGCGGTCAAGTTCACCCCGCATCATGGCAAAATTTCCATCGAAACCCGATCAGCCGGCGGCACGATCAGCATCTCCATCACCGATACGGGGATCGGGATCGACCCGGGTGAGATCGACCACATTTTCGGGGCCTTTTCACAAGGACCCCATCAATTTGGCGGCTTGGGCTTGGGCCTGGCGATCTCCCGCGCGGTAACGGAAATGCACGACGGCTCCATCCGTGCCGAAAGTCCGGGCAAAGGAAAAGGCGCGACCTTTATTGTCGAACTGCCCCTGGCGCAGGAAGTAAAAAAACAGGAAAAAACCGCGCCTTCTGAAAATCTTTCCGCAAAAATAGTTTCGGGAAAAGGGATCCGTATTCTCCTGGTGGAAGACCATGAACCCACGCGGACCAGCCTGATGTCCCTGTTGGTGAGGCGCAAATACCGGGTCGTCCCCGCCGGTTCCATGTCCGAAGCGCGCCATCTGTTGAAAAAGGAAAAGTTTAATCTCCTCATTTCCGACATCGGCCTGCCCGATGGCAACGGCTGCGAACTGATGGAGGAATCACAAAAGCAATCGCACTTGAAGGGCATCGCCCTGACCGGCTATGGGATGGAACAGGACATTGCGCGCACCCGGGTCGCCGGTTTCATCGCGCATCTGACCAAACCCGTGCACGTGGATTCGCTCGACAACGCCCTGACCCTGGCAATGAAAAAATTGCGCTGAAATCAATGAATGGAGCCAATGGCCGGGATTGAACCGGCGACCGACGGTTTACGAAACCGTTGCTCTACCACTGAGCTACATTGGCTGTCTGGCGGTTTCAGCGGCCCGATTCGTTCCGCTGACGACCCAGAGCGCATAATTTGGCCTCCCTCGCTCCAATCGGCAAGCCAATTCGTTTTCTGATCATTTCCTGGACGCGTATTCCTGAAATTTTGGCAGTCGCGGGTCCATGATGTTCCAGGGCTGGGCATCGCAGACGAAGATATCGAAATCAGGTTTGAACCATGAAGGGTCATCCAGGCTGACGGCGATGACGCCGGCCGTATTGCGTTCGGCGTTTTCGCCATCGGTCAGAGTTGAGCCGCAATTGGTGCAAAAGCCGCGCCAGTTCGGTTTCCCGCTCAGGCGGGTGGTGGCGTAACGCTTCATTGAACCTTTGGTGATCTTGAAGGTGTCCAGCGGTACCAACACAATGGGCGCATACGGTCCACCGCAGGTTTGCTGGCAATCGCGGCAATGGCAATTGAACATCCTTAACGGCGCGGATGTGCATTCAAAGCGCACTTCGCCGCAGATGCAACCGCCGGTAAAGGGAATTTTCATGGCATTCATAGGCTTCTTGTATCCTGTTGTGATGGTGCGCGTCAATTCGCGTGAAAGTTGAAATTATTGACAGCCCACCGAATCAGGCTTGCGGATTGGGGTGGTGCGGTTACTGTTCTTGCCGCATGAATCTTGAGGACCATCTGGGCGATATCATCCGCAAAGCGCGGGCCATGAGCAATGTGTCCGCCGCCACAGCAGGCGCGGCGGCAGGCATGTCCGAAGGCGAATTGGCCGCGCTGGAAGAAAGCGGGCGCGTCGTGGGAAAAATCAATTTCGCCGCCCTGGGAAAATGCCTGGGGCTTAATCCCCAAAAGCTGGAAGCCATCGCCAACGGTTGGCTGCCGGCGTCCAAGGACCTGAGTGGGTGGCGCGAAATTCGGATGTTCATCTCTGCTGACGAAGGCTTGACCGTAAATTGCTATCTCATCTGGGACGAAGTCACACGCGATGCGGCGCTGTTTGACACCGGGCTGGATCCGAAGCCCATTCTTGCGTGCATCAGTGAGAATCAAATTCAACTGCGCCATATATTTATCACCCACTCGCATTGGGACCACGTCGAGGCGTTGCCCAAAATCCGGGAGGCCTGGCCCAAAGCGCGCATGCACACTGGCTCAAAAAACGCGCCGGTGGACCAGCATAACAAGCTGAACGAAATCGTCCATTTGGGCGGACTGCGCGTGACACACCGCGAGACGCCCGGACACGCGGAAGACGGCGTGACATATCTGATTGGCAACTGGCAGGAGGACGCGCCGCATGTGGCGATCATAGGCGATACCATTTTTTCGGGTTCGATGGGCAAGGGGAATGAATCCTGGGATCTGGCGCGGCAGAAGATTCGCGAGCAGATTCTGTCTTTGCCGCCGGCCACTTTGCTTTGTCCCGGTCATGGGCCTTTGACCACTGTAACGGAAGAGAAGGGGCATAATCCGTTCTTTTAAGCTGCAATGAACCAACCGGAAGCATCACTCAAATGTTTCGGTTGGTGGCTGCTGGCATTGTTTTTGGTGACAATGGGGGGCCAACTTTGGGTTGTCTCGCTTTATGGTTCACCCGTTCCCATTTGGGACCAATGGGATGAAGCGTATCAGATTTTCAAACCGTGGGTCGAAGGCCATCTCACCTGGAGCGCATTGATCGCGCCGGATAATAATCATCGCATCCTCCTCACGCGGCTGCTCGACCTGGCGCTAATCAAAATGAATGGACGTTGGGACCCGATGCTCCAGATGACCGTGAACGCATTCATCCACGCCGTTTATGCCTGTGCGCTTGCGTTTGGTTTGTGGAAGATGTGGGGGCGCAAAAACGGATGGCTCATTTGTTTTCCTTTGATGCCGTTTTTTGCGCTGCCTTACGGTGGCGAGAATGCAATCTGGGGAATGAACTCGCAATGGTACTTCCTCGACCTGTTCGGCCTGGTTGCCATGACGGGATTGGGATTTGCGAAGCCCGGTAGTTGGCAATGGTGGGGTGGGGTGATTGCGGCCATCCTCGGTTTTTTTAGCATGGCTACGGGAGTATTGGCGCCATTGGTCGCGGGAGGGTTGGTCCTGTTGCGCGCCTTGAAAAATCGTCGGATGGAAAAGGGCAGCCTGATTGGTTTGTGTGCCTGTCTGATATTGGTGGCGCTGGGCGCGGCTACGGTGGTGATGCCCAAGGACAACGGCTCGATGCAGGCGCATTCGTTCGGGGAATTTACCGCGACACTGTCTCACTTTCTGGCCTGGCCATTTCCGGACATCACGATCATGGCCTGTGTCATGGCGTTGCCATTGGTGTTGCTATTCATCGTTTGGCTTCGCCCGAATTTTCAGGAGCAGCGCATGGCGGAATTTTTATTAGCACTGGCAGGATGGAGCGCGTTGCAATCGGTTGCCATTTCCTATGGACGGGCGAACGCAGACTTATATCTGCCGGTGGCGAGCCGTTACATGGATGTTTGCAACGTATTGGCCATCGCTGCCATTTTTGCGGCGATATTGCTTGGAACGATTTGGGAACGACCGAAGTTGTCTGTCGGTAATGGGATGATGCTTCCGATGATTTTTGCGGGAGTCGCTTTTTTTGGGATGTGCCGGGTTTCCCAACGAGTGGCAGAAGACGTGCTGGTGGTGACGCGACAGTGGAATCTCATCGCCGAGGAACGCTCGCAAACCTTTATGGCCACCGGCAACGAGAAGGACCTTTTTGATGCGCCAACCATCCAGCCGGATCCGCGCAAGGCTCTGCGTTTATTTCGCGATCCATCACTGCAAACCATTCTGCCTGCGGCCTGTTTTCCACCAGAGAAGGCCCCCAATGCGGGTCGCCTCAGTGGAGCGGCACAATGGATATTCGGACATCACATATTATTTTTATCGTCCGGGCTGATTTTGTTCGTCGGTTTATGCATCTGCGGGCTGCCGCGGGGGACGACGTGTTTGAAAGACAATTTCCCGGCTGTGGCAGTCGCTTTGCTTGCAATGGCGGCGGCGTTGGGATTCGTCTGGTCGCAACGGTCGTTGACGCGGCGGGCAGTCGAGCGCGACCTGCAGCAGCAGATCGCGGATTATTTCAATGGTATGCACAGGCCTGACCGCGCTGCCATTCATCAACGCATAGCGGATGAGTTGAAAGAACAGTAATAAAGCAATAAGGATTCATTCTGGACATTGATGTTTTAAATCAGTATCCGTAGTTATGCTCTGGGAAAGAGACTATATGAGGCGACGGCACAGTGAGAATGCTGATGCCGATGCTGCTGAGACTATTCATGTCAGAGCTTCCGCGCCGGAACCTACGGATATTTTTGCCGGAGTCCAGATGCACGACCTCCATGCTCAAACTCCATCCCCTAAAGCATCCGACGATTCAAAGACCGACAATTCTGGACGCTCTTTAAGTTCACCTGCCCCTCAATCAGAATTACCCGTGAATTGGTTGCTGGCAAAGCATCCCCGTTTCTTTTGGTATATTGCCATTGCAATTCTGGGAATCATTATCGGCTTTTTACTGGCGAGCTTTCATTAACCCAGGATTTCAAATCAAGGCATTACCAATAATAATTGCAAATTGACCCATATCATCGGCGCTGTTAGTTTGTGCGTCCGTTTTCAAACGGTTTTATGCCCAGACATACCATTTCTATCCTGGTGGAAAACAAGTTCGGCGTGCTGACCCGTGTGGCCGGCCTGTTCAGCGGACGCGGTTACAACATCGACACGCTCAATGTTGGCCCCACGCACGATCCCAAATTGTCCCGCATGACCATCGTCACGCATGGCGATGAAGCCACGCTGGAACAGATCGTCAAGCAGCTCAGTAAGCTTCCCAACGCCATCAAGGTGCAGGATTTTCGCGAGGGCGAATACGTGGACCGCGAACTTCTCCTGGTCAAAGTCGCCGTGGATTCCAAAACGCGCGCCGAAGTGATGCAGATCACGGACATTTTCCGCGCGAAGATCGTGGATGTGCAACCGAAGTCATTGACCATCGAGATCACCGGTAACGAAAGCAAAGTGGAAAAGTTTTTGGAACTGATGGGATCGTTCGGCGTCACCGAACTCACGCGAACGGGCAAAGCGGCGCTGCCGAGGAAGTAACAGTTTTTTAGCTCGCCCTCACCCAAACCCTCTCCCCCAGGAGAGGGCTTTCACCAAGTCCGCTGCTTGAGATGTGAAGTGCTGACTCACTCGGAAAGTCTTTTCGAGAATAAAGGAATGTTCATACGTTGTCCCTTCTCCTGGAGGAGAAGGTCAGGATGAGGACGGGCTTTAAAAACGCCATTCATTACAAATCCGATCTCTTGTATTCCTGGCAATTTATTTCTTCCCGACCGCCTTGACCACTTTTTGGGCGGCGTCGGCCATGGAGTCGCCGGTGATGATAGAGACGCCTGATTCTGCCAGAGTTTTTTTGCCGGCGACGACGTTGTTGCCTTCCAGCCGCACGACGAGCGGGATGCTCAGGTGAGTTTCTTTCACGGCGGCAACGATGCCCGTGGCGATGACGTTGCAATCCATGATGCCGCCGAAAATGTTCACGAGGATGCCTTTCACATTCGGGTCGCTCAAAATGATCTTGAACGCCGCCGTGACCTGCTCCTTGCTCGCGCCGCCGCCCACATCGAGGAAGTTTGCGGGCATGCCGCCGAAATGCTGGATGATGTCCATGGTGGCCATGGCGAGGCCCGCGCCGTTGACGAGGCACGCGATGTTGCCATCGAGCTTGATGTAATTGAGATTGAATTTTGAGGCTTCGATCTCCAGCGGCGCTTCTTCGTTCAGATCGCGCATCTCCTGGATGTCCTTGTGCCGATAGAGCGCGTTGTCATCCAAAGAAATTTTTGCGTCGAGCGCCATGACCGTTTCCTTGCCATCCCGCAATTCGATGACGGCGAGGGGATTGAGTTCCACCATGGAGGCATCGCATTCCCACCAGGTCTTGTACATGCCGGTGATCAATTTCACGCCCGCGTTGAAAAGGTCGCCTTTCAGGCCCAGAGCGCCGGCGATCTTGCGCGCCTGATAGGGCATGATGCCGACGGCGGGATCCACCCATTCCTTAAAGATCTTGTCGGGATGTTTTTCGGCGACTTCTTCGATGTCCATGCCGCCTTCGGAACTGGCCATGATGACGGGGCGGCCCACGGCGCGGTCAAGCAACACAGCCAGATAAAATTCCTTTTTGATCTTCGCGCCTTCGGCGATGAGCAGCGTCTGCACTTTGCGGCCATCAGCGCCGGTCTGTCTGGTGACCAGCACGTTATTGAGCATTTTTTCGGCGAACGCGACTGCTTCATCCACCGAGGAGGCGACTTTCACGCCGCCATGGAAGCCAGATTTGAACGTTCCTTTGCCGCGTCCACCGGCGTGGATCTGGGATTTGACCACGACCTTGGCGCTGCCGCCGGCGGCGATCTTTTCCGCCGCAGGCCGGACTTCGGCGAGCGATTTAGCGGGGATCTCAAGGGGAACGGCGACGCCGTATTTGGCGAGCAATTGTTTGGCCTGATATTCGTGGATATTCATCGCAAAATGAGCGGTCATTCAACGCGTTTTTTCACGAAAAGCAATCTTTAACGTGTAGTGCCGGGCATTCTGCCGCCAGGCTCCGCGACAGCCGGGCGGCAGGATGGTACGCCATTTCCTGCTTTTGTCGTTGAATTCACGGATTGCTATGGCAACTTGCGGGATGAATTTTTGGACCTTGTCGAAAAGAAATCCGCTGCTTGAAAAATTGCAAACGATTTGCAATTAAGAACGAAAATGATATTCGCCATGCCTCGCTTTCTTGTTGTCGTCGCCGTCTGTTTTGTTGTCCTGGGTGTCCTGCCGTCAAATGCCGCTTACCTGAACGGGCAGGAATACGTTTCGCTCGGGGATTGGGGGCGGGCAAGTGGCTTTCGCATGGCGATCGCCGGACGGGAAGCTGTTTTGACGAGCAAAACGTCGCGGCTGGTCTTCGAAGTGGATTCCGCGCAGGCCCAGGTCAACGGCGTGAATGTCCGGCTTTCTTTTCCTGTCGCGAGTGATCGGGGCATGCCACTGATAGCCCAGATGGACATCGATACCGTCCTTCGTCCGCTTTTGTATCCGCAACGGACAACAAAGCACATCGTGACTATTTGCCTCGATCCGGGTCATGGCGGCAAAGATACCGGTAATCGCGTTGGCTCCGGGTTGTTCGCGCATAATGAAAAGAGTTATACGTTGCCGCTGGCGATGGAATTGCGCGACCAGCTCAAGAAGGCGGGCTTCAATGTCATCCTCACGCGCAGCAAAGATGTGTATGTGGATCTGCCGGAACGCCCGGCCATGGCCAACCACGCGGGCGCGGACCTGTTTATCAGCCTGCATTTCAATGCCTCCCAGGAGGACAAAAATGATGTGGAAGGCCCGGAAACGTACTGCATCACGCCGACGGGAGCGACATCGTCCAACGCCCATGGTGAAAGCGGTGAGTTCAGTTCATCCATAGGGACCGGGCCGACGACGGCGAACCGTTGCCAGAGCCAAAGCCTGCTACTGGCGTACCAGGTCCAGAAATCACTCACGCAAGACCTTCACGCCACTGACCGCGCCGTCCGGCGGGCGCGTTTTGCCGTGCTACGCGACGCCACGATGCCCGCGATTTTGATCGAGGGCGGTTACATGACCAATCCGACTGAGGGGCAAAAGGTTTACTCCGCGGCCTATCGCAAACAGATGGCTGCGGCCATTGTCCGCGGCGTCCTGGCCTACCAAAGTTTGGCTGCTCCAATACCGCCGCCGAAACCTGTTCCGGCGATAAAAACGAATTTGCCTCCGGCGACAGTAAAGCCACAATCACATAAATGAGCATCGTCACGAAAACCGGTGATGCGGGGACCACGGCGTTGATGTACGGCCGTCGGGTGCCGAAAAATCACCCGCGCGTCGAGGCCTACGGGGCGGTGGATGAATTGAACGCCGCGCTGGGAATGGCCCGGGCTGAGTCCTCGAAAAATTTCATCACCGACAACCTGCTGGCCATCCAAAAAGATTTGATCGTGCTGATGGGCGAACTGTGCGTGCAACCTGAAGACTTGAAGCGTTATTTCGGCGACGGATATTTGCCGGTGACCCTGGATATGGCGGTGAAGTTGGAAGGACTCGTCAAAGAGATCGAGGCGCAGAATGTCAGCTTCAAAGGCTGGGCCACACCGGGGGGAACAAAAGTTTCCGCCATGCTGGACGTGGCGCGGACCATTTGCCGGCGCGCGGAGCGACGTGTGTGCGACCTAAAATTTCACGGTGAAGTTCAGAATGAGCAGATCATTATTTATCTGAACCGGTTGAGTGATTTGCTTTGGCTTTTTGCGAGGTGGGAGGAATCGAATTAAGGGTTTTATGATTCGCATTCTTATCGTAATTATTCTTTTTGTTTTTGGTGGTATCGGCACGGTTTTGGCGGAAACGAATAATTGGGGGTATGGCCCATTTTTGAACGGACACGAATGGCCCTGCATACCAATTGTTACCTATGTACAAGCAGTATCAAACATTTGGACTGCTCCAACAAATTCAAAAAATTCTCCATCCATCACGGAGCGTCTGGAAGATGACAGCGATGATTTTACCACTGTCATACTTCGATTTCCAGATGGGCGAACGTTCAAGACTTATAATAACTTCGTGTTAGGCCCCTATTTATCAGCGGTTTATTCGGGGGATTTTAACAATGATGGAAAATCGGATTTTCTGATCATAAAGCCGACTGGCATGAATGGTATTGGTGGCTGGAATTGCATTGGGGTCTTTGCTTTCTCACAAGGTGATGACTACCTGTTCACACGGGTTTATTCATGGGGATTAGGTCCGGAAAGTCTCGCTATTGATCCTCAAACAAAAAGTTTTCGCTTTATCCATACTTCGTTCGTTCAAGGAACGGGAATCGATGGTAAAGACCACAGTTTTTGGGTTCATCGTTTTTTCCAATGGACCGGAGGAAGTTTTGAACCTGATGAAACACTTATGCCTATTTGGATACAATTTCTGGAACGGTCAAATCATGATCCAACCAAGCTATTAACACCGGAATTAAAGAAACAGATTTGGTCAGAAAACCGGGAGCAAAATGCCAACATAGAATGGTAGGAACGCTCGCATTCTCATGGATGCACTTGGATTATTCATTACGGTGTAACTACTGTTATTCCAACTCGCTTTGCCAGATCGGCTTGGCGGATGTCGAACGTACAAAACTCTGTCAAACCGATAAGCCTGGCGGTTGCGACATGCAAAACATCCAGTGTCCGGCAACCGCTTGTTGAGGTATAGCTTGCGGCGATGGACTCTGCCTCAACCAAAACCCGATGCCATAAGCCGCCTCTGACGACCAATAACCCTGCGCCGATATCATTTTCCACCTCCTGCCATGCAGATCGGACTTCAAGCGGGGTAAGCCGTTTTTGAAATACGGCGAGATTGAGTGCGTTATTTAATTCCAACCGATGAAACATGGTAAAGGGCAACGGGTCGGGATTGGCCTTGCGCCAGGCATCGGCTTTCGTGGAATTGGCATCAGTCGAGTAAAGCGAAAACAGCAGGCTGGTGTCGGCGTAGGTTTTCACCAGCGTTCTTCGGAGCGGGACACCAAAACCATGTTGGGGAGAACCTTGTCACCAAAAATGCGACGACGGCGGGCGGCATAATCCGGCAACGCCATGGCGCGACTTCCATTCTCCACTGTAGTGGCGCCACCAACCCCCTCTTCCAATTCATCCAGCAACCAACGAGCAACCTCCCACCGATCCTGCGTGGGAAGTTGGCGCAATGCCGCTTCGATTTCTTGGACCTTACTCACAATCTAACAATACCAGAAGTGTCGGCCACATGCGAGTCATTTTCATCCCAACCTGGTTGCGGAGCTTTAGAATAGACGTTATTGCAATTCGAGCAGGAAAAAGAGCGCGGGCATGCCGGGGTTGATGGGGTTGGTGAACATGAAGTTGCCGCTGCCGTCAAATGGGTTGGTGGAATATGGCGTCCAGGTGGCGAGGGGAGAAATAGCGTTGGTGCTGGCGAGGACAAAATACATTCCGTTGTCAGGACCGTTAGTGCCGCTGATGATGAGATTTGTGCCGGAGATGGTCAGGGCGTTGATGTGAGGCACGGAATTGGTGGAGATGATGCGTTTGATGACGGAGTTATTGCCGCTTTGCAGGTTGCAGTAGAGGACGTCGCCATCAGAAGGATCGATGCCGAAGGCGCTCACACCGGCATCGTGGAAAATTATTTGCGGGGTGCTGGCGTTCGTGCCGTCGTAGGTCATCCGCCAAAAAGCGCCGCTCACGTAATCGCCAAAGATATAGGAGCCATACAGATTGGGGAACCGGCTGCCGCGATAGACAACTCCGCCGATGATGCAATTGCCCGGGCCGCCGAGTGATGAGTGAGCATAGGAGAAAATCGGGAAAATCGGATTTACGGGGACGGGCTGGCCATTGGTGGAAACGCCGCTGGGCGGAGTGTTCGAGCCTTCCCACGTGGCCCAGCCGTAATTGCCGCCTTTGGTGACGATGTCCACTTCCTCGTACTGGTCCTGGCCCACGTCCCCGCAATAGAGTGTGCCCGTGGCCGGATCGAACGACCATCGCCACGGATTGCGCAAGCCAACGGCCCAAAATTCGGTCCGCAACTGGCTCGTATTGACCGAAAGATTATCGAAGCTGCTTGCGCCGACGAACGGATTGTCCGAAGGGATGGAGTAATTGGTGGTCGAGGCAAATTCCGCGCTTGGATTCGGCGTCAAATTGCCGGGCAGATTGTGGACGTCTATGCGCAGGATGCCGGAAAAAAAGTTTTGATCGATGTGCTGCGCATTATCGAGGGTATTGTATTCATTTCCTTCGTCGCCGACGGAAACATAGAGATAACCGTCCGGCCCGAAATGGGTGTCGCCGGCGTTATGATTGCTCGCGCGGTCATATTGCACAATGAGTTTGGTTTCCGTCGTGGTATCGCCCTGGTTGGTGTTACTGGAGGAAACCTGGAAGCGGGACAGGATGTCATGGAGACCGGTTGTGCCATTGGTGGCTGAGCCCATGTAAAAAACGTAGAAGTAACGGTTGGTGGCGTAGCCGGGGTCGAAAACCATGCTGAGCATCCCTTGCTCGCTATTTAGGTCGCCCGATTCACTGGTGTTGACGACGCTGACGCGGCTGGAGATGTCCATGAAGATGGTTCGCGTGGGAGCCATGAGGTTGGTGATGACCACGATGCGGCCATGTTTTTCCACGATGAACAAACGGTTGGTTTCGCCGGGCGGCGAGGTGATGCAAACGGGGTTGGAAAATATCAGGCCGGGAAAGGCGTTGGTCGGGATATAACCCCAGGTGGTCAGGGCGCGGGCGGGCAAATCCATGCAAGCGATGCCTCCACAAATCAGGAGAATCCGTAAACATTGTTGGAGCGACCTCATGAGCAGTTAAGATGGCGCGGGTTGGGCAAAAAGTCAAAGGTTGAGGCGAAGGCTAAAATCTAAAGGCTGAATGCTAAAGTGAATTCCAGATTAGCCTTTTGCATTTTTATTGATAGTAGTAAAAATGGCGATGAGTCGGCGGGTTTCGTCAAGCAGGCTTGCCATTTTGGATTCTTCAACACAGCCGCTGTCCACAAGCAATTCGAGCCAAAACGCGCTAAAAATTGATCTTTAATTCCGCGGCGAGGGTTCGTGAGCGGGGGAGTTCGTTATAAAGATTCAGCGGATCGAGGTTGTAATTTTGTCCGGCGATGTTGAGGAGGCCCATCGAGATTTCCATATTGCGGCGCGGCGAACGGTAACCCGCATAGGCGTTGAACTGCCAGAAATCTCCGCTGCCCTCGGCGGGCGTGTAGCCTTCGTTGACCTGGCCGTACCAAAGCGCTTCGCCTTCCGCAAAAAATCCGCAAGGATTGTTGTAATTGGCCGTGAGGTCCACTTGATCGAGGATGCTCTTGGTCTCCTGCTGAGGCGTCAGGGTGCTGCCCGGGGCGGGGTTGACGACAGTTGTGAAATCATCAAAGAGCACCGCGCGGCTTACGCGGTAACTGGCGCCGAGCGACCAATCGCGTCCCAATAATTGATTGGCGGTGAGTTGGAGTGTTTCTTCGCGGTAATCGAGGTTCTCAGGCAGGGTTGAAAACGTGGCGGGAAATATGGGTACTTTGTAATCATACGCGCCGTCCATGCGGTTCACCGTGGAATGCAAGATCTCGCCGGAAGCGCCCAGATAAGTTCCGGTGTGAAATTTTTGTTCCACAGAAAGGTCATAGGTCTCAAACCGCGCGCCGGCGTTTCCACCGGCGACGGATTCGGGAATGATACTGCGATAGCTCTGGACGAAACCGGCGACCTGGGAGGGTTCGATCTGGAAACTCTGGTCGAGGCTCGCGCCGGCGAGCGAGCGAGTGTAGGCGAAGCGGACGGTGGTATTTTTGAGCGGCGTCCAGATCATTCCGGCCTTGGGCGACCATTGGTCTTCGGTCTGGGCGTTGGCTGAGAGAGGCGCCGTGCGGAAATCTTCCGGAAAGATGACGCGGTCATAGGTAAATCCACCGATCAACTCCAGCGGTTCAACGACCTGCCATTGTTCATAGGCGTAAGCGCTGAACCGCTTGAACAAACCGGTGACGTCCTGGCTTGTAGGCGGCAAATAGAAAGGAAAATCAGACGGATTATCCTGTTGATCGGATGTTTGAAAGCGCCCGTATTGGATGCGTCCACCGACGATCGTGGTGAAAGGAGGTGCTTCCCAAATCTGTTGTGCTTCCCCTGAATAGATGGTCAACCGGTCTGAATATTGTTGGGCCATCGTCAGGTTATACGCGGACAGTGGCGGAGTCCCGATGTGAGAAAAATACAGAAGCATTGGTTCCGTGGGATTGGTGAAGGTGGTCGTATCATCCATCCTTGTCACATAAATCAGAGTGTGCGATCCAGGGTTCCATTCGTGGTTGTAGCCGATGCCGGCGATGGGGTTTTGTGTTTCATGGGACCGGAAATTCACGGCCGCCATGTTTTGGTCATAGTACTCGCTCAAATCGCCGGAGTCCGAGGTGTATTCTTCCGCGTTGAGATACACGGTGTCCTGCGGCGTGAGTTGTTGTTTCAGGGTGAGGGAGAGTTGGCGTTCCTGGATGTCCTGATTCGGGCGCTGGCCGGGGTCGGAACGGTAAAAGGCTTCGGCGTCATAACTGAAATTGCCGAACGTGGCAAACTGCGCGCCGGATTCGGTCCATGCGCCGCGGCTCAGGTATTCCGTGTCTGAAACCACGCCGGGGCGGTCCTGTTCAAACAATCTGGAATACTCGCCTTGTGAGAGGGTGGGGGACAGCGTGCCCGCGCCGACGGGCGCCAGCAGGTTGGCGACGAGGTATTCGCTCTCGGCGGGTGTTTCATAGCGGACATTGATTTCGTTCGGGTCAATCAATTGCTCATAACTGTCGGCCAGAAAATGGTGGGCCGAATAACTGCCGTAATCGTAGTTCACGGCGCGCGCCGCTTCGCGCAGGCTCACGGCGTTCATGCCGGCATCCTGGTACACCGTGGCCAGGGTGGCGCTTCGCACGGCCTGGTCCTGGTCGAGCAACAACTGCGAGCGATAGACGCTGCGGTTGTCGTTCAACGATTCGGATTTCTCAAGGTCGCGGATGGCGTCGTTGATCTGGTTGCGCTCCTGGTCCAGCAAAGCCGAATAAAGCCAGGCGGTGGGATCGTTCGGATCGAGTTTTTTCGCGAGGCGGAATTCGTTGGTGGCGTGGGGAAAATCGCCGGCATTGGCATAGGCTTTACCGAGATAACTGCGTAATGTGGCGCGTTGCGGTTCGAGCGCGGCGGCCATAAGCAGGTCTTCGCGGCCATCTTTTGCGTGGTTCAGGCGTATTTTGCACAGGCCGCGGCCCAGCCACGCGTTCCCCAGCGCGGGATCGATCGCGATCGCATCGTCAAAGGAAGCGATGGCCTGGTGCGTGTGGTTTTGGGCCGCGAGCAGAAACCCCCGCAATGCCAGCGCCTCGGGATTTTGCGTGGCGAGAATGAGACTGCTATCCAGGGAATCCATCGCATCCTGGTTGCGGCCAAAACTGAATTGCAATTCGGCCACGCGTTCGCGGGCGAAAGCGAACCGTGGTGAAAGCGCCACGGCGCGTTCGGCAAGATTCAACGCGGCCTTCAATGACGCATCGTGGCCGGCCAGCGACTGCTCGTAGTATGAGGTGGCGAGCAGTTCCGTGGCCAACGTGGGTTGGAACGGCGAAGGATTCGGCTGGCGCTTCACGGCGGCGATGAGTTCGCGCAAGGCTCCCGCCAGGCGCTGGTTATGTTCAGAGTTGTCTGACACCGAAGACAACGCCGCTTCCGTCTCATCCACGTGGCCGACGGAGAGAAATAATGCCGCGTGATAGATTTTTTCAACGTCTGAGCCGGAGGATTTGTCCGGAAAATTTTCCAACGCTTTGAGGACATCGCCATTGCGATAGTAATCCAGCGACACGGCCAGATCCGTTTGCTCCGCCGGTGTCAGTTGCAAATCTGCCGGGTCGAGCACCGCGGGATAATAGAAGCACCATTGCAGAAGATTGTTGGCGATGAAACCGTCGGTGCGGGCGGGCGGGTTGCCTGCCTGGACGACAGCCTGCTGGCCATTGGTCAGGAGCAGGGTGGCATTCGTGTTTCCGAAACGCACTCTGCCGTCGATGACTGACATGGTGCTTTCTCCGGTGTCGTTGGCGGCGAGGACAAATTCAGTCCCTTCCACTCCCGCCATCGCCCCGCGCGTGATGACCTGGATATGCCCGGGATTATCGCGATGAAAAAAAGAGATGACGCCGCGGATGAGGTGCAGGCCGCATTCGTCGTTTTGGGACGTTGGCGGCAGGACTTCGATTTCGGTGGCGCTTCCCACGGGAACGGCGCTCTGTCCCGGCCAAAGCAAGGCGGCGCGGCTGTTGAGGCCGGTGCGGATCTCGTCGAACGGATACAAAACCTGGTTGGTCTGCGCGCGTGTCCATGTTGTTGAACCGTGGGGCAAGACTTCGACAATGCCCTGGACGCCAGCGATTTTGACGTTTTCCAAAGGAAGTGTATTGGTGGCAGATGCTGAAAGGACAAAGCAATTCCCTGCCATGATTGTTCCAAAAATCACGGCCTTAAAGACCTTCCGATTAAGCGGCGCTGATTTCACGGGTCCCAGCCCTACTGCCTGGTGGAAAATAGGATACAAACAGGCTGGCCAGGTTCAATTCTTTTCATTTTGATTGCCAACCACGTTTTAAAGCGACATTACTTGGGTTGATGGAATCAGTGGATGAACTCATACCGACGCGCGCGTCTTTGCTCGAACGTTTGAAAGATTGGGGTGATGCGTCCAGTTGGCAGCAATTTTTTGATACGTACTGGAGGTTGATCTACGGTGTGGCGATCAAGAGCGGATTGAACGAAGCGGAGGCGCAAGACGTGGTGCAGGAGACGATGATCTCGGTCGCCAAACATATTCCCACTTTCAAATACGACCGGGCGATAGGCTCCTTCAAGGTTTGGCTCCTGAACATGACGCGGTGGCGCATCAACGACCAGTTCCGCAAACGCCGGTCTGGAGTGACGCTGCCCGTTTTGGATGAGGCCTCTGAGACGCAATGGATGGATAAGTTCATAGATCCGGCCAGCGCCAACCTGGACCGGTTGTGGGACGGCGAATGGGAAAAGAACCTGCTCGATGCCGCGCTGATGCGGGTCAAACGCAACCTGGAACCGGAAAAGTACCAGATCTTCGATTTTTACGTGAACAAGGATTGGCCTCCGGAAAAGGTCGCCAAGACCTTCAGCATTTCCGTGAACCAGGTTTATATCGCCAAGCACCGCATCATGGAATTGATCAAACACGAAGTGGAACGGTTGCAAGTCGAGACGATTTAAGGCGTAAATTCTTCCCGGGTGTTTTCTCGTTTTTATTAGAGAATCCGTCTTGTCGTAAGATTTTTCATTTTTTCTGAAAGATTTCATTTTCTCCAACGTATGAGAGGGAGATGCACGACTATTTTGTTTAAATCCGATTTGCCGGCTCTGGCTCGTGGAATGTGGGAAAACATGGGCCCGGGTGGCCAGAGCCGGCTCGATTTTCTTTTTTGCCCGTTCCACCGACAGTCCGTGGTGGACTTTGTCGCGCCGCTTCATAAGATGATTCATGCGTCCGACAACGGAGAACAAACTTCCTTTTTCGCTCGCTGCCTTCGTCCTGATTTTGGCGTTTGCCGTCATCACCTTTTACCACTTGGGCGTCCGTCCATTGCAGGATTATGACGAGGCTATTTATGCGCAGGTGGCGCATGAGGCCATGCAGAGCAGGCATCAGCTCGGCTTCACCTGGCTGGGCAATCCGCCGATGCATCGTCCCATCCTGTGGTTTGAGAAACCGCCGTTGATGATCTGGCTCACGGAGGCGGCGTATGCGGTCTTTGGCGTGAATGAATTTGCCGCGCGGTTTTGGACGGCCATTTTTGCGGTCCTGACCCTGCCGCTGACGTTTCTGTTCGCGCAAAAATTATCGAAGTCATACGGCGCAGCGTTGCTGTCTGTGGCCTCATTTTTTGCGGCGTTTCAATTTTGCGAGGACGCGCGGATTTTGCAGATGGATATTCCGGTGGGATTTTTTGTGCTGTTGTCCTTGTATGCTTTTTGGTGTGCGCGGGAAAACAAGCGGTTCTATTTTCTATTTTGGACGGCGCTGGCATGTGGGCTGATGGTCAAAAGCGTCATCGGCCTCTTGCCGCTGCCGATTGTTTTTGTCTTTTCAGTGCTGGCCCGCGATTTCGATTATCTGAAAATCAAGCAGTTCTGGATGGGCGTTGCGTTGTTCCTCGTGCTCATCCTTCCCTGGCACATCATTGAGAGTGTTCAATACGGAAAGGAATTCTGGCATCAATATCTCTTTTATCATCTGCTGGAACGCTACTCCACGGCGATCGAAGGGAACAGCGGGCCGGTTGCGTTCTATCTCGGTTACTTTTGGCAGGAACAGATTTTCTTTTGGTGCCTTGTGATGGCGCTGATTTATTTCGTTATTAAGTCGATTCCATTACAAAATCGTGTAGCGCAGGTTTCCCAACCTGCTGTATCGCCGACTTCCAAGTCGGCGGGACGCGAAAAAAGCGGAAAACCGGCGGATTTGGAAATCCGCGATACAGCAGACTTGGAAGTCTGCGGTACGACCGGGGCGTTTCGGAAAGACCCCAAATCATCAAAATCAAAGGCGCATCTATTATTTGTTACGACGGCATTTTTCTTCATCTTCCTCTTTTTCAGCACAGCGGGCACCAAGTTGCCACCGTATATTTTAGTGATCTATCCGTATGCGGCCATTGCCATCGGGATGACGCTGGCCGACCTTTCCAAATGGCTGGAAAAATTTCAAAAAAGCTTCGGCAGTTTGGTCATGGCCGTGGCGATCGTGATTTTTCTGACGTTCGGTTTCCAGAATGTGCGGACCAACCTCGCGCAGGAAAATGATCCGCAATTGGTTTCAGATAAAGCTGTCGGCGAATATTTGAAAGGCAACTGCCTGGACGAGCCGGTCTATTTTTATACGGTCCAACGGCCCAAACCATCCATCATCTTTTATTCCGACCGCACCGTAGGCTATTTTGCGGATTTTCAGAAATCGCCGCCGCCGAAGCCGTTTTATCTGATCGCCAGGGAAACGCCGAACGTATTTCCGGATAAGATCATCGTGTTTTCTGCTGAAACAGAGAAAATTTATCAGATTCGTTAGGCGCCTTGTTCCTTGGCGATGCGGGTGCAATGTTTCGGATGCATTCGAATGGAAACGAGCGTTCGATGTAATCATCCTCTCCTCCAACCTGGTTGGAGGAGAGGAACGAGGAGAGGAGGTGCCTTTAAAAAATGCGAATAAGGGATGCCTTTCTGTTTGTTCCTGCCCAAAATCCACCTTGCCCCGTTTCCGCCGGTAATTTATGCTGTTCTGTCTGTGGCGGAACAATTTAAGCCAACTGAAATAACGAAAGGCCAATGTGCCGGCGCGGAGGTTTGTCCTCTGAGCCGCGTGCCGGTCGGCTCCACGGTTTGCATCAAGGCCATGGCGCCCGAAATGCGGGATAAATTGCATTCGCTGGGCCTGCGCGAAAAGCAGGAGATGAAATTGCTCAGCCGCGATGCCAATTTCGTGTGCGAAGTCTGCGATGCCCGCCTCGATCTCAACGCCGAACTCGCCGAAGCCATCCTTGTGGAACCGCTCGCCTTGCCCGTGCGGCAATTGAAGAATTTGATGACTAGTGGTCCCGAGGCGGAAAAGAAACCGTTGCGGTTGGCGGTGCGAGTCCTTTTGTTTGTTGGCCTGGCCATCGTTGCCGGCATTTTGGTCTGGCAAGGAGTGACCGCCCAGGGCAATCCCAATCCCACGCCGAACATGAGTCCCACTTCGGCGGCCATGGACATCGCCGTGCTGGTCTTTCGCGAGGGGTTGGAATCCATTCTCGTTTTGGCGGCCATCATTGCCAGCATGAGAGGCGAGCGGCAATCGTACCGCAAGCCCATCGTCTGGGGTTCGTTCTTCGCCTTTCTGGCGACTATTGTCACGTGGTTTGTTGCAGTGGGCATCGTCAAAGACCTGGGCAATAATGTCTCAGCCCTGAATCTTCAGGCGGCCACCGGTCTGCTGGCCGTGGTGGTGTTGCTCGTGGTGATGAACTGGTTTTTTCACAAAGTTTATTGGGGCGGCTGGATCGCGATGCATAACCGCAACAAACAGAAATTGCTTTCGAGCGCCAACGAATCGCAGATCTCCACGCGCCGTTTGATGGGTGGATTGATCCTGCTTGGTTTCGCCTCGCTTTATCGCGAAGGGTTTGAAGTGGTCCTGTTCCTCCAGACCTACTACCTGCAAATGGGTGGGAAGATTGTTTTTGCGGGCGCGATGTTGGGACTCTTTTTCACGGGCATCGTGGCGTTGCTCACGTTTGTCATGCACCAACGCTTGCCGTACCGGAAGATGCTCGTGTTCACCGGCATCCTGCTCGGCGTCGTGTTGTTGATCATGGTTGGCGAACAAGCCTTTGAGATGCAGCAGGCCGGCTGGATCAAAACCACGACTATTCATTCGCTGGAAAAGGTGATCCCCGATTGGGCGGGCGTCTGGTTCTCCGTTTTCCCAACCGTGCAAACGCTGGTGGCCCAGGCCATCGCGCTGGTACTGGTCGTTGGCTCATATTACGCCGCTCGTCTCCAGAGCAAGGATCTGGACGAAGAGGAAGAAATGGCTTCGCGGGTCTGAAATAATTAGTTTTTAAAAGTCAGTGTTTTAGCTCTCCCTCACCCAACCCTCTCCCATGAATCCTTGGGAACATCCAACATCCAAGGTCTATTTTTGAAAAATCGAAAGCGCCAGAGGGCTGGCGCACTCCAAAAGCTGGCGCAAAAATAGAAGAAGCCATTGCTGTCGCTTGCGTCCTGGACTGCGCCAGTCCTCTGGCGCTTTTGATTCGAGCGGAACGAAGGGGACGCATCAACTTTATTTGGATGGCCAAATCTCCTCAAGTCTCTTTTAGGTGCTCGGCGGATTATTCGCGTGTGATTTCAGCGTTCTTGGTGGTAAGAGAATTACCTTTTTTGGCAGTAACTTGAACGTTTTTGAATACGATGCCTTTGGCGTTTTCGATTACCATACCGGTGTTCGCATCAATCTTCACATTTTCAAAGTTAAAATCTGCTATGGGCGACTCCGCGAGGCCCTGCATATTCATCGCCTGAGATGCGCCGGTCACCTGGATATTCCGCACGACTACGCCATGAAAATAAGGCACGCGCGGGTCGCCGCCATATTTTGCCCAGGAGGCGTTGTTTGCACCGTAGAGCATGGTAAATTCGATGGCGAGGCCGACGTTATGCATGGTGAGGTTTTCGTAACGGATGTCGGTCACCTCGCCGCCGCGATCGGCAGCCGACCGAATGGCTATGGCGGTTTTAGTGCCTTCGAAGACGCAGTTTGTCACGAGCATATGCCGGCAGCCCCCATAGGTTTCGCTGCCAATGGTGATGCCATACTGGTGTTTGATGAGGCAATCGGCGATTTCGATATTTTCGCAGAGACCGACGCCACCGGCCTTGATAGCCACGTCATCATCACCGCAATCGATGTCGCAGTGGCGGATCAGGACATTTTTGCAGCCACTGGGATCAATGCCATCGGTATTGGGCGCGTGTTGGGGCGAAATGATGTGAACATTTTCGATCAGAACGTGTTCGCAATGAACCGGCACGATATGGAAGGCGGGAGAGTTTATGAGCGTGATGCCGCGCACAACGAAATTCTTGCAGTCGCTGATCTGCACGAGGTAGGGCCGAGCGTTGAACAGGAGATTACCTTTCTTATAGTAAGTGGGTTTGTTTACATGCTGCCACCACACCGGGCCGTTGCCGTCAATGGTGCCTTCGCCGGAGAGAACAAAAGTTTCGAGTTTGGTTCCATGAATGAGAGACAAGGTGCGGATATGAAGAGCATTAAGAGCTTTTTGAGTAAGAGGAAGATTTTCAGGATAACCATAGTCCGAAAGGCGATCGCTCGCCTTGATATAGGCACCCTTTTCAAGCTTCAGTTCCATATTGTCAGTGACTTGAAACGGAGCGGTAAGAAAGATGCCGGCAGGAACAACAAGCGTGCCGCCACCCGCCTGCTTGATGGCCGCGACCGCATTGCTGAAAGCGTCCGTATCGAAGGTTTTACCGTCACCGACAGCACCGAATTGTGTTAGAGAGAATTGATGCGCCGGAATGTGGGGTTCAACGGTTTCTATTTCACCTTGAGCGATCCAGAGTGAGAGGAACCAGGCGAATGTTACACATGCAATCCGGTAACGGTACAAGCTGCGTGAAAATGACATGTCCATGAAGATTTTAACCTTGTTATTCTATAGGATTGGTCACACGCGTTTCACTGCAATTGATCTTCTGGATGTTCTCCGCGTGGGCTGCGATGAAAACATTATTTTGCGCGGCGATGCGGACGTTTTTGAAGGTGATGTTCTTCGCATAATCGCAGGAAACGCCGTTGGTGCCGGAGAGATCGAGATCGTTGAAGGTGACGTCTTGAATGGGGAGTTCTTCCAGGCCATCGATGACGCAGCAGTTCTCCGAGCCAGTGGCGGTCACGTGATCAATGTGGATGTTGCGGAACATCGGGGTGCGTTCGGAGCGAGGCTCTGGTTGGGTCTTCACATAGTTCATCGAAAGGATGATGGCGTTGCGGACGTTGTGAAGCTGGAAGTTGGAGGCAACGACGTCTTCGACGATACCGCCGCGACCGCGCATGCTCTTCAGCCGGATGCCGTTTTCCGTGCCGTCGCCGGTGCAGTCGAGAAAGCGGACGTGCCGGACGCCGCCGGATTCTTCGCTGCCGATGGCGCAAACGCTGTGTGCATGGAGGACATGGCAACGAAGGTAGGTGATGTCTTCGGCAGGCCGGTTAACTTTACGGCCTTCTTCATCGCGCCCGGATTTGATGCCAAAGCCATCGTCGCCGACGTCGGCATAACAATCGTGGACCAGAACATGACGGCAGGAATCGCTGTTCAAGCCGTCGGTGAGAGGCGAATTGGACGGCGCGATCATGTGGCAGTGGCTGACTTCGACATTCTCGCTGTAGAGCAGGTGAACGTTCCAGAAAGGTGAATTGAGAAAAGTGGGGCCGTCGATCCGCACGTCTTTGCAATCCTTGATCTGAAGCAGCACGGGACGGCGGCGGATGGGACGGTTCGGGCGCGCGTTGCCCAGTTCGCCCTTGTCCATGTTGGCCCACCAGATGGCGCCCTGGCCGTCAAAAGTGCCCTGGCCGATGATGGCGATGTGGTGCAGGCCGTTCGCAAAGATAAGAGGATGCGGCCCGCTTTCGGCAAGACCTTCCCAACGCGATTTGACATCAGGATACTCGGAGCGATTCGTTTCGAAGAGAACGACCGCGCCGGCATCGAGCTGGAGGGTCATATTGTTCACCATGTCAATGGGGCCGGTCAGGAAATGCCCCGCGGGGATTTGCACGATGCCGCCGCCGGCCCTCCGGCAATCGGCGATGGCCCGCTGGAAAGCATCGGTGCTGGAGACGTTGGGATCATTCACAGCGCCGTAGTCAGCGATATCAAACACTTTTGAATGGGAGGCGGTGAGGGAACCGGTTTTGCATCCGGCTAGTAATAATGCTCCCACACAGAGGGGCAACAGGTTCAATATGAGTTTTTTCATCACGTTAATGATACGCGGGCGCCGGTTTCGGCGGATTGATAAGTTGCATAGATCACTTCCACGCATTCCACGGCGAGATCAATGCCTGATTTGGGTTCGCGGTTTTCGCGGATGGCGCTGACAAAATCTTCTATCTCCTGGGACAATCCACGGAACCAGTCTTCGTCGCAACTCGGGCGGTTCCATCCGGCCCTAGTCTCAAGTTTTTCGGTGAAATATTCACCCGAGAAGCCGGTCGCATCCGGCGCGTAGGTTTCAATGGCGTCGTTGGCGGTCATGTTCGCCTTGATGACACCGTCGGTCATGTAGGCCGTTACGCGCGTGTTCAATCCCCCCAGGCCGACGTCGCTGAGGATGATATGGCCGCGCGAGCCGTCTTCGAAGCCGATGACGACGTTCGCCCAATTTTCCACGTCCACCGGATTGGCGCTGATCCATTGATGCGCGCCGGCCTGACGGGCGCGGTCGGAGGCGGGAGTATGGATGAGGTCGGCGACATCTCCCAGCACCCAGGTTGGGCGGATGCCTTTGCCTGATCGTTGTTTGCCCTCCCACTGTTTCAGATGCAGCAACGCGCCAACGGAATGCGCGCCCATGCGCAAGAGCACTCCGCCGCCGGTGGATTTCCAATCGCGCGAAAATACTGAATTGGAGCCGGAATGATTTTCCTCGGCGCGCAGTTCGAGGATGGAGCCTTTGGAGGCGGCGATGAGTCGTCGCATCTTGTCGATTGGCGGCGCATAGACCCAATTTTCCGCGTAGCAAAATTTCACACCATTCCGGCGCACCGCTTCGCGCACGGCTTCGGCATTTTTGCGCGCGCCTTCGCGCATCCGCGCGCGCGGCACATGCAGCCCGATGGGTTCGGGGTCGCCGGGCGCGCCGAAATATCCGGTGAGCGGCTTTTCCATGATGATGTGTTTGCCCGCGTTGGCGGCGCGGATGGCAAAGTCATGGTGCAACGCGGGCGGCACGCAGATATCAATGACATCAATGTCCTTTCGCGCGAGCAACGCGTTGTAGTCGTCGGTGGCAAATTCGATGTTATGTTCCTTTGCCAATGCGGCGCTGCTTTCTTTTGATCGGGAACAAACGCCGCGGACCGCGACGAGGTCGCGTGATAATTTGGCGTAATTGGCCAGGTGCATTCGCGCGCCATAGCGCGCTCCGGCCAGTCCGATGCCCAAAGTTTTCATGAGATTATTAATTTGATGAGGAATCAGCGTATCGGCCTGCACCGCGCGGACAAGCCAATTTGCGCAGGGTTCTGTCCAAACTGAAAAAGTCGAGCGGCTCGCTATAGTCTCACCTTTTCCTCTCCGTTGACCTCTTTGCTAAAGCGAATCGGCGCACCTCTCTTCACTCAGGACAATTCATGGCTACAACCGAAGTTCGGTGCGACGCTGGTCGCATGGTGGACCCCGGATGCCACCTGGTTAGTCCTGGAAGGCTTAAGGGCCGGCCAAGACCTCTGCCCAGCCGTGGGAGGAGATGATTTTCCTGATTAGGGCAGACCTCCTCAACCTCGAAACAGTTCCACGCTGTTGCGTCAGTTCATTCCTGGGGACCGCATAAATAAGATCGCACCGGCATAGTGTAGGCCAGTCCAGTCCATCCGCTTTATCCAGAATAAGTTCGTTTTGTTCGGGAGGGCGGTTGGCGCGTTGAGATGAACACATGAGGATCTCCACCGTGTCTTTCCGTTCCGATCGTTCCGGATGGGAGATCACCACACACGGATGCGGATGCGCCCAGCCAGGCGGTTGAGCCGAAAAAATATCGAAGGTATTCAATCTTTTGGCTCTGGAAGGTTTTTCCAGGCATGATCAGCAAGTGCCCTCTCCTTTTTCTCCCAGGCCGGATCGTCCGGAAGGCTTTTAATATCCGGATCAAGAACCACCAGCAATTGATCGCGCGGGCGTTGTTTGCGGATGATCAGAGTGTCTTCATCCAGTTCCTGGATGGTAACCGCCGAGTTAGCCGGAAACTCCTGGGGTAATACCAGGCGACGGCAATCATCGAGTTGAGACGCTTTCATCGAATGGCAATGTCCCACATTAGCCGGACGTTATCAAGGCTGGATAAGCGGACAAATCCAACCCAATTCCCCGAAAATTCTTTATACAAAACACCCGGTTCAGGTGTCTATGCAATGAAACCGTGAACGAAGACCAATATTTGCAATGGTTCGAACAATTTTACGAGGCCCGGGCCTCCGGCCTGATTTTATACGGGCGCGCCCTGGGCCTGGGCCATGGCGAAGCCGAGGACGTGTTGCACGAGACTTTCCTGGCCGTGATGCGCCGGGGGGAGTTTCCGCGCGAAGCGGAAAATTATTTCGTGCGCAGTTATCGGAACCGTGCCTTGAACCACAAACGCTCGTTGTGGCGCCGGTTGACGCGGGAGATCGAATCGCATCGCTGGTTCGAGGTGTCGCAGGAAGAAGATCCCGCGATTGAAACGGCCATGCGCGCCCTGACTGAATTGCCGCTGGACCAACGCGAAGTGATTGTGTTGAAAATCTGGAACCGTTTTACGTTTGAGGAGATCGGCGGGCTTCTCGAAGTTTCACCGAACACCGCCGCGGGCCGTTACCGTTACGGCCTGCAAAAGATTAAATCCAAAATGGAAGGAGTCGATTATGAACGAGGACGAAATGAAATCGCTGGAGAACCGGTTGTCTTCTCTGCGCCCGCGCCGTCCGTCCGGATGGCTTAAGTGGCGCGTTTTTGGCGCGCACGGTTTGCGCCTGCCACGGGTGGCCCGCCTTGCGGGTTGGGCCACGCCCGCGACGGCCTGCGCGCTGCTGACTTTCCTGATCATGAACTCCGCAACTCCTGTTCCAGCAGGCATTTCCAACGGCGCGTCCACCCTGGCGATGCTCAGCAACCAGGAGTACGCCGTCTTTGAGACCAGCCAGCAATCGGCCCAGAACAATTTATCTGTGTTCACTTTTGATTGGACAAATGGTGGGGTTTTCAATTCTACTATGCGTTCTTTTTTACGCCATAATTGAATCAAGTTTTTGACTGTTAATGAATAACGATAAATCGAAACCGCAAAACGGTAAGTCGAAACCGGCCAACGGAGGGCAGAATCCTGCCCCCGCCCAATCTAAAGGCTCTCCCGCTGCGGCCAAATCCACGCCTGCTGCGGGTGGCGCACCGGCGGTGCGCGCGCCCCGGCCTAAAGTCCCGCCTTTGTTCCGGAGAATCGATTGGCTGGCGCTGATCGTTGCGTTCGCGGTCGTTTGGATCGCTTACCTGTTCATGCTCGCGCCGGATGAGACGCTGGAAGATTCCGGCGAGCTTTGCACCGGCGCGTTTTATGCCGGCATTCCGCATCCGCCGGGTTATCCGTTCTGGTCCATTTATTCGTATTTGTGGTGCCATCTGCCATGGGGCAGCGTGGCCTGGCGCGTGGAAGTGGGCGAATCCTTTGCCGCGGCGCTGGCCTGCGGTTTGGTCGCCTTCATGGTATCGCGCGGCAGCAGCATGTTGATCGAGGGGATCTCCAGCCTCAAAGAAATGAGCCGGGAATGGGAAAGCACCATCTGCGTGGTTTGCGGCATCACTGCCGGTCTGTTGCTCGGGTTCGACGATTACATGTGGAAGGAGTCGGTGGTCATCAATCGTATTTCGCTCTTTGACGTGCCCTGGCTCATGGTCGTGGTGTTATGTTTGATGCGCTGGATCTACGCGCCGCACCAATTGCGTTACCTGTACACCTCGCTTTTTTTCTTCGGTCTCTGTGCGACGATCCACCAGACGATGCTTTGTGCCGCCATGGGTATCGAGGTGGCCATCGCCATGGGGCATCCCCGTTACGGCCGGACATTTTTCCTGGGCAACAGCATTTGCTTCCTCGGTGGTTTGATTTTGATCAATAGCAACGTCATCCCCGCCTTCAATGGGCTGTCGCATGAGTTGATGGCTATTTTTGGGGTCGTAGGTGTTTTATCCGTCGTTGCCTATGTTTGGATGGCGATCATCACAAAGGAAAGCTTCAATGAGCTATGCCGTGACGGCGCCTTGACCGCTTGTTTCTTGTTTTTTTGCGCTGTTCCCGGTCAAGGGGCGGCTTGCGCGTTTCTCGCCCTGGTTGCCCTGGTTGCGTTCGGTATCCTTGCCTGGAACACACGACGTGTCGATCTCGGCTGGGTTGTCGTCGGTGTGTGCGCGGCGTTATGGATCCTGGGCGTCTCGTTCTATTTTTACGAGGCCATCGCCGGCATGACCAACCCGCCGATGGAATGGGGTTACCCGCGTACGGTTGAAGGCTTTTTCCACGCCATTTCGCGCGGACAGTATGAACAGGCAAGACCAACGAACGTTCTTACCAATCCCGGCCAATTCATCCAGCAGTTGGGCATGTTGGCGGGCGGACTGGCGAATTCGTTCAGTTGGGTCAACTTGTTCATCGGATTGCTGCCGTTCCTGTTCATCCATAAGATGCAAAAACGCGAACGCGCGTGGCTGGTCGGCCTGGGAGCCATCTATGCCTGCGTTGGGTTGTTGCTGGTCATCCTGATGGACACCACGCCTGACCGGCAGACCGCCGAGGAAAATAAAGTGTTCTTCACCGCTTCACATGCGGTCATCGCCATCTTTATCGGTTATGGCCTGGCGCTCCTTTCGGCGTACATGGCCACGCATTACAAAAATATCCGGGCCATAGGTTTGGCCGCAGCCGTCATTGCGTTGTTCCCGGCCAGCCTCGGCTTTTACGAAAACATCAACACCACTTTTTTCGGCGGCGCGGGCTTGTTGAATTATTACACCATCCTGGCGCTCTTTTTTCTTCTCGCAGCCATCTTTGTCATGGCGGCCCTGGCCGTGCAGCGGTATTTGAAACTCAAGGAATCTTCTTCGCCGGACGACCGTTTCATTTTTCAAATGCTTGCCGGTGGGGCAGCGGTCCTGCTGGCGCTTTGCCTGTTCCTGGCCTTTTTCTCAAGCAGCCGGTATGACGATAAAGACAGCACTGGAGTCACTCTTACCCAGATCTTCGCGTCGTTGCCGCGATTGACCGCGCCTCACCAATATAGTTTGCCTGTGTTGGGAGGCATCTGGGTCATTGGCATCGTCGTCGCTTTCATCGGCGCGCTGGCGGCATATCGCAACCGCGCCCCTGTGGCCATCACCCTGGCGCTCTTTGCCCTCACTCCGGGCTATTCCGTGATGTCCCATTGGGCCAAATGCGAGCAGCGCAATCACTGGTTCGGTTATTGGTTCGGCCACGATATGTTCACGCCGCCGTTCAACATCTATCCGCAGATGGACCGCAACACCATTCTGTTTGGGGGCACGGACCCCGGCCGCTTTTGCCCCACGTACATGATTTTCTGCGAAAGCTTTACGCCGGCCAGTTGCAAACCGATGGATCCCAGTTTCGACCGGCGCGATTGCTATCTCATCACGCAGAACGCCCTGGCCGACAATACTTACCTCGATTACTTGCGCGCCCAATATTTTCGCAGCGCGCAGAGCGACCCCTATTTCTTCTGCAACTTGATTGATTACGTCGCCGGCCTGGCCCATTGCGAAGACAATCCCGTTGTGAAAGGCCTCTCCAATGCCGCTTACCACGCGCTCGACCTGCCGTTCACCGCGCGCGGCGCCGCGATCGAGAAACGCTGGAGGGCTGAAGGTGTTTATCCGCCCAAAGAGATTTATATCCCCTCGCCGGAAGATTCCGAAAAGGCGTTCCGTGATTACACTCAGGATGCTGAGCAGCGTCGCGAGGAAGGACGCCTGGAGCCGGGCGAAGATGTGCAGGTGGATCCAGCCAGCGGCAGGGTGGCCGTCTCCGGCCAGGTCGCGGTCATGATGATCAACGGCCTGCTGTGCAAGGTCATTTTCGATCACAACCCCACCAATTCATTTTACGTCGAGGAAAGCTTCCCGCTGGAATGGATGTATCCCTATGAAACGCCCTTCGGCATCATCATGAAGATCAATCGCCAGCCGATTGAAACCTACCCGGACGAAGTCTTTACCAATGACCACGCTTTCTGGAGCCAATACTCCACCCGCTTGATCGGCAATTGGATCACGTACGATACGAGCGTCAAGCAGATCACCGATTGGGTACAGAAAGTTTATCTGCAGAACGATTACAGCGGTTACACCGGCGACCTGAAGTTCATCCGCGATGAGGATGGGCAAAAGGCGTTCTCCAAACTGCGCAGCTCGCAGGCCGGCATGTACGCCTGGCGGTTGCATCTGTTGTTGCCCAGCCCGCCGTATCCGCCCATTGACCCGCAATACCTCCCGTATCGTCCCAAGTCCGATGCGGAAGTCCAAAAACTTTATAAGGAATGCGATTTTGCCTTTAAGCAATCCTTTGCGTTCTGTCCGTACAGCCCGGAGGCGGTCGTGCGTTATTGTAATTTCCTGTTCCAGTTCCAGCGGTTCGACGATGCATTGCTTGTCGCCGAAACCTGCCACAAATTGGATCCGTACAACGGTCAGATTTCCGACCTGATCAGACAGATCAATGACATCAAGAAGCAGCAAGCCGGGCAGCAACAATCGAGCACCAGCAGCCAGGTGCAGCAGATGCAGGAAGAGGCGCGCACAAACCCGGCGAATCTGGATAACATCGCGAAAATGGGCTCTCTCTATCAGCAATATCAGCCCGCTATGGCTTTGAGCGCATTCAAACAGGCCGAGCCTTATGCCGACAAAGCGCTGGCCGATTCAAACACTTCCGAACAAAACCTCTCCGCTGTCGTCCAGATCTACGCGGGGCTTAACGAATTGCCGAAGGTGCAGCAAGCGCTCAAACGGATGGCCGCTCTGACGCCGAACGAGCCGGAAATATACTATGATCTGGCAGCCGTCACGGCCGCGCTGGGCCAAACTTCCGATGCCCTGGCTGAACTCAAGACCGCGATGTCTCTGAATACCGCCCGGCTCAAGGCCAATCCCTCTGCCTTGAACCTGCTTCAACAGGCCCGTTCAGACCCCCATTTTGCCTCCATCAGCAACCTGCCTGAATTCAAAGCGCTCGTTCCGCCCGGCTGATTTTTCCGGCAGAGCTTGTACTTGTAGGCCGCGTGCCCTCGCGCGGCGTTTGCCATGCGATGGAGCCCTTTAGAGACGACAAAAAATCCACGCACAAACTAAGGCTTTTACAGAGCACATTCGATGTTGGATGTTTCCACGGAGGTTTCTGAAGTCAGCCATTTAGAGCGGCTGAATCAATTGGATGGCCGCTTCGCAAATCCAGGTATGTCCTCTTACTGTCCCTTCTCCAGGTGGAGAAGGCCAGGATGAGGACGGGCTTTAAAAACGTTCTCCCTTTCAAATCCAATCTGCGAATTGTTCGGCGCTTTGCCATTTGCTTGGAAAAAATCCGTGTTTATCCGTGTCCATCCGTGGTTGAAATCTTCAAACTTCGTCCCACAACCCAGTTGCCGGTTCCCCTCAAATCGTATAACTTGTCGGACTCGATTTATATTTGAGAACGATGAACAAAGAAGATTTGCAAGCTATGGAAACCGAGGCGGCCTCTCCGCTCACGCCCGAACAGTTGGAGGACTTGAAGGCGCGCGCGGCCAAAGGCGATGAAAGCTGGGAACGCCTCCTGCGTACCACCGCTGATTTCGATAATTTCAAGAAGCGCGCCGCGCGCGAACGCACCGAGGCCATCCAATATGCGAACGCTTCGCTCCTCCAAAAACTGTTGCCCGTGCTCGACAATTTTGAGATGGCCCTCGCCGCCGCCCAGTCGGCCAAAGATGAAAAATCCGCGTCGCTCCAGGCCGGCATCGTGATGGTGCAATCGCAGCTCAAGAGCATCCTGGCCGAAACCGGTCTTGAGGAGATTGATGCGCTCGGCAAAATTTTTGACGCGGCGCTGCACGAAGCGATTTCGCAGCAGGAGACCGACGATGTTCCCGAAGGCCAGGTGGTGCAACAGGTCCGCAAAGGCTATAAACTGCGCGAACGGTTGCTGCGACCGGCCGCGGTCGTCGTTGCCAAAAAGCCGGCAGCTTAACAGGAATAATATTGAACCCGCGGTCCTATCGACCGTCAGGCACATTTTTTCAGATGTCCAAACGCGATTATTACGAAGTTCTTGGTGTCCCCCGTGACATCGATGACGAGGAAATCAAGAAGGCCTACCGCAAGCTGGCCGTAAAATTCCATCCCGACAAAAACCCCGGGGATAAACAGGCCGAAGAACGGTTTAAGGAATTGGGCGAGGCCTACGAAGCGCTCAGCGATCCGCAAAGGCGCGCCGCTTATGACCAATATGGCCACGCCGCGTTCGACCCGCGCCAGCGCGCGCGCGGCGGTTTCAGTGGCGGCGGCTTTCATGATCCCGCTGACATCTTTCGCGAAGTCTTCGGCGGGGGCGCCGGCAGTATTTTTGAAAGCTTCTTTGGCGGCGGTGGCAGTTCCTCCGGGCCGCAACGCGGCAACGATCTGCGTTATGATATGGAGATCGCCTTTGAAGAAGCCGCGCTGGGTTGTGAACGCGAAATCTCTCTCACCAAACTCGATGGATGCGATGTCTGTGGCGGTTCGGGCGCTGAAAAAAATTCCAGTGTCAAAACCTGCGCCACCTGCGGCGGACGCGGCCAGGTGCTCATGTCCCGCGGAATTTTCAGCATTGCGCAGACCTGTCCGCAATGCAAAGGCGCCGGGCGCATGTTGGAAAAACCCTGCAAAGGATGCCAGGGCGAAGGTCGACGTGAACGCTCTTCAAAGATCAAACTCAAAATCCCGCCCGGCGTGGACACCGGCAATCGCTTGCGTTCCGGCGGCAACGGCGAGGCAGGATTTCGCGGCGGCCCCTCCGGCGACCTTTACGTGGTCCTGCATGTCAAAGCGCATGAGATTTTCCAGCGCGAGGGCGACGATCTGCTGTGCGAAGTGCCCGTCAGTTTTTCCCAGGCCGCGCTCGGTTCGGAGATCGAAGTGCCTACGCTTGAAGGCAAGGCCACCGTCAAGGTTCCCGGTGGCACCCAGCCCGGGGCGATCTTTCGGGTAAAAGGCAAGGGCGTGAAAAGTTTGCAAGGTCACGGCCACGGCGACCTCCACGTGCGCGTCCAGGTCGAAGTGCCCACGCGCCTGAACCACGAGCAAAAAGCAAAATTGCAGGAATTTGCCGCCCTCTGCGACGGCCAGCAGACTCCGTTGACGCAAAGCTTCTTCGAAAAAGCCAAAAAGTTTTTTCGGTAAAGGCCGCTGCTTTTTTTGCTGTGCCAATCCTCCTGGTTCTGGGGGGAACGGGCTACTAGCCCGTTGCGGTCGGCAACCTGCCGACCGTCCTTCAACAGGCCAAAGGCCTGTTCCATTATAGCCGAGGGCAACGCCCTCGGTCTGCCACAACAAGAGATTTGCCCTGAAAGGGCAATCCAGTTTTAGTCTGACAATTACAAAAAAATCGTAAATCATATATCATAAATAAATAATGAGTTCACACCGTTTTTATCTTCCGCCAGCGCATTGCAATGCAAATACCTTTTCTCTTTCGGACGGCGAAGCTCATCACGCCTTAAAGGTTCTGCGTTTGAAAGCCGGCGACCCTGCCATCGTCCTCGATGGGGCAGGGCACGAGTTCATTTGCCAGGTCGATAATACTGTGCGCGATTCCGTTTCCCTGCGCGTCATCAAACAGAATTCGCATCCCGCTCCGGCTTGCGCCATCACCTTGCTTGTGGGCGTTCCCAAAGGGAAAATCATCGAGAGCATCATCCAGAAATCCGTCGAGTTGGGCGCGCGCAAGATTGTTCCGCTCTTGACCGAGCGCGTCGTCACGCAGCTTGATGACGAAGGCGTGGAAAGCAAACGCGAGAAATGGCAGCAGGTCGCCATTGAGGCGATCAAGCAATGCGGCGCGACGTGGCTTCCTGAAGTGACCGCGCCGATTTCCATCGCGGATTTTCTGAACAAGGAAGAATCATTCGACATGCAATTGGTCGGCTCATTACAACCGGAACGTCGCCATCCCACTGCCATCTTTCATGAGTTTGGGCAGGCAGTGGGCCACCATCCTAAATCCATCGCTGTCTGGGTCGGACCCGAAGGCGACTTTACCCCGGCCGAACTGGAAACCATTCAAAAGTCTGGCGCGCAAGCTATCACCCTGGGAAACCTGACTCTCCGCGTGGAAACTGCGGCAATTTATTGCCTTTCCATCCTGAATTACGAGTTGAATATTGGGCCTGCCCCATAGAAAAACATGGTTACTCTAGTCTCGCTGATTGGAATGGAGATGGGCCTTTGGGGACCGCATGCGCCTGGCGCCGACGTTCGGCTTCGGCGTCCCGCCGAACGCTTCTGATGAAGCTGGTAAAACTTTCAAGTATCAAGGCACGTCCGCACCCTGTTCCTTCTCCCCTTAACGGGGAGAAGGTTAGGATGAGGGGTGAGAAAGGGACAGGCTCTTCTTTCGTTTCAGGCTGGTCGTTTAGTGGAGCGCATAAAATACAGGATTTTTAAAGGCACACCCGGCCTTAAATCTACTTTCTCTACATCTGTAAAGATTCTGCTTGACATCCTCTACGTTTGTAGAGAATATCGCCGCATGTCCAGGCCCACTGTCGAACTTACTGAAGCTGAATGGTCCGTCATCAAGGCCGTTTGGGAGATTGAACCCTGCACCGCCCCGGCTGTTCAGGAAAGATTGTTCCAGGCCACAGGCTGGACCTATTCCACCGTTCGCACGCTTCTGGACCGGATGGCCGCCAAGGGGATGCTCAACGCAAAGAAGGAAGGTAAATTGACCATCTACGATTCTGCCGTCACCCGCGCCCAGGCCCAGCGCAGCGAGCTGTTTTATGCCTTGAAACATGCCTTCAACGGCGCGCTAACGCCCATGGTGCAATGCCTGTTGGAAAGCAATGATCTGGATGCCGACGAACTGGCGAAACTCGAATCGCTCATCAAAGCGAAAAAGAAATCAGCTAAAAAATAATCAAAACTCCACGAACTATGAACCTCGAAGCAATCAACGAATGGGGTGGGCGTTTCCTCGATTTTGCGTGGCCGATGCTTTGGCAATCCAGCCTGCTCATCGCGCTGGTTTTTGCATTGGATCTGTTGCTGGCGCACAAGCTCCGCGCCGCCGTTCGCTACGCGTTATGGTTTGCCGTGCTGATGAAATTATTATTGCCGCCCACCTTGGCTTTGCCCACCGGCGCAGCATGGTGGTTGATCCAAAATAAACCCATTGCCGAAATTCCCCCGGTGAAATTTACTGTGACCTCCGGCGTCTCCGAACCATTGCCTGAATTTAACTCTCACAATGTCGTACCCGTCGCAAGACCTGCCCTCAATGGGGCGGGTTGCGCCTTGCTCATCTCGGCTTCGGCCAGCGCAGGATTATTGCTGGTGCTGCTGATCCGCTGGCGGCAGATGAATGCCAAAGTTCGCAAGGCGACGGAAGGCGAAACGCTCGCCGAAGATTTTAAGGCCGCTATGGAAGTATCCGGTGTGCGTTCCCGTGTAAGATTGAAGATGGTTGAGGACTGCACATCTCCGGCGGTATGCGGCCTTTTTATGCCGGTCATTTTGTTGCCGCGCGTCCTGGCTGAAAAACTTCCATCATCCCAATTACGCGCTGTGCTTCTGCACGAGTTGATCCATCTCCGCCGTGGGGATGTCTGGATGAACTGCGCGCAAACCTTCCTGCAGATCGCGTATTGGTGGCATCCGCTTCTTTGGCTGGCCAATGCGCGCATCCGTCGCCTGCGCGAGGAAGCCGTGGATGATGCGGTCATGCTTGCTCTGCGCGATGAACCGGATCTGTATGCGCCCACGTTGTTAGAAGTGGCCAGGCTTGCGTTTCAACGCCCACGCCTGAGCCTGGGATTGGTCGGTATCATGGAATCCCGCAGCGCTTTGCGTCAGCGCATCGAACGGCTGGTCGATTTCCGCGCGCCGCGTAGGGCTGGGCTGAGCTTTGTTTCCATCCTTGGCATTCTGCTCTTTATTGCTGTTGTCGTCCCGATGGGCAGCGCGCCGGCGCAAACGTCGGTAACGGAAACGCCTGCCTTAGCGAAGCCGGCAAATACTAATCTGCAAATGCATGTCTTCGGGTTTAAACATCCCGAAAGATTGCTGCATATGTCTGGTGTCACATCTACCAATCTTTCTGAGGTGGCCAGTAATCTTTTTGCCAGATCGGGAGTGGACTGGAATTTCCCCGGGGGCAAATCCATCGAATATATGTCCGGCGGCGAATCTTCGGGGCTGCTTTTCGTCAGGGCAACCGGACGCGATCTTGATACGATTGGGAGTGCCCTGAAAACACTCGATACCAACCCTCAAAGCCCGCAGATCCATATCAAGGCATATTTCATTGAAATCCCCAAAAAAAGCTTCGACGCAGACACAAAAGAATTGAACCAATTCACGGATATTTTGAGTGAGAAAAATACGAAGGCAATTATACAGGCACTAAGAAAACGTCCTGGCGTGAACATACTAGCCATGCCAGAAGTGGTCACAACCAGTGGGCGGCGAACACAGCTGAAAGCGACACAAGTGCAGATGATTCTCACAAATTGGGATCACGAAGAGACTTCAACAAATGTGGCAATCATTGCACAAACCGGAAAATTTGAAATCGGCTCAGTTCTAAATGTGGTTCCTCGTGTTTTGCCGGATAACCGCACAATTAATCTGAGCCTCGTTCCCTCTCTAAATCGCTTTTTGGGTTATGATCAGCCGACTAATAATGATCCATTTTTCTATACCAAGGCTGGTAAGAAAGTGCATTTGCCACCAACTCCATTGCCTGTTTTTTCTATCGGCAAAACTAGCACGAATCTGAATATCTACGATAACCAAACAGTCGCCCTTAAATTGAACAACGAATTATTTGAAGGGGGAATTGAGATGGATGCGGAGCCGGAATTTTTTCGGAAGCCAAGAAACAGTACTATCGACCTGGACAAAGAAGTGCTTGTTTTAGTCACTGCGACATTGATTGATGATGTGGGTAACCGTATTCATACGAAAGGCGATACTGATAAGATCCCACCTCAGCCTTCATCATAACTCGACAACAAAAGGCCGCCGTCGGAATGACAACAGCCTCGTGAGAGCACAAATTTATCTTACCTGTGGTATCCTCGGTCATGGCCAAAATATCCACGGCCATGATCGAAGTGCGCCGGGCGATAATCCCATGAGCCTCCCACCCATGCGTGGGCAGTGGTGTAATAGCCGGGTGTCCACACATAACCCACGCCCGGGCAGGCGGGCACAGTTTCCACTACCGCAGCGGGCGCGGTTGCAACTACCACTGGAGCAGCATAGACGGGTGCTGGTTGCACGACTACCACTGGAGTGGCATAGACGGGCGCTGGTGACGCGATGACGACTGTGCGGGGCAACCCGATGTTGATGCCGAAATAAACTCCGGCATTCGCAGACATGACGGCCGTACCGAGGAGGGTGGCCACGACGAGCAATTTAGTTTTCATATTCTTTCGCTTTCTTTTTTTGCAGGCGTGATTGCCTACATAAAGTCAGACGGATAAGTAACCAGATAGTTACATAAGTATGAAAACTATATTTGGCTCAAAATCAACGGGTTGTGAAATCGCTGTAACTGGTCAAAAAACACCAGTTTTTCAAAGAGGTTCACCGCGCAAGAAATGCACAAGAGATGGAACGGGCATTTCGCTGCTCTGTAGAAAACATGGTTGTTTCCTGGTCGCTGATTGGAACAGAGGTGAGTCTTTGGGGAGCGCGCCCGCCTCGGGCGCCGTTGCGGACGCCTCGTCTGCAACATTTTCTTTTCCTTTTGTGCCCTTTGCGTTCTTTCGCGGCTCAACCTTTCATCTGCATCCAGCGGATCGTCTTTTCCGCCAGTTTATCAAAGGCAGTCACGCAGAGTTCCAGGTGCTCTTCTTTGGTATCTTCGATTTTATTGTGGCTGATCCCATGCAAACTTTGCACGAACATCATCACCGTCGGCACTCCTGCCGCCGCCATCTCAGTGGCATCGTGCAGCGGTCCGCTCGGTAGGCGATGCGATTGGCCACAGGTTTCATGGATCGCTTCATCGCACAAATTGATAAGATCGGCATGGAACGGTCGCGGTAGAATCTGCAACAACCTTTCCCACGAAACTTTTAGCCGTCCTTCTTTCGCAAATTTCTCGCTGGTTGTTTTCGCCTCGCTCAACATCTTTGCCAGCGCCGCAGGGTCAAGGTGGCGTTGGTCGAGGGTGATGCGGCATTCCTCGACCACGCTGGTGACGGTTCCCGGTTTTGTCGTGCAGGAGCCGATGGTGCAAACACCGTTACCGCTCGCAGCAGCAATCTTGTAGATTTCCTGGCTCATCTTTGCGGCGGCCAGGAAGGCATCCTTGCGCCGGTTCATCGGTGTGCTGCCGGAATGTGCTGCCTGTCCGTAAAACGTGATCGCATGGCGTTCCACGCCGAAAGTGCCCAGCACTACGCCTAGCGGAATGTTCAGGTCCAGTAACACCGGACCCTGCTCGATGTGTAATTCCAGGTAGGCTGCGGCATTTTTTAATTCCGCATGACTCTCTTTGACGCGCTCGAAATCAATACCGATATTTTTCAACGCGTCGGGAAGTTTGATTCCATCCTTGTCCACCAGCCCGCGTGCTTCGTCCATATTCAGATTGCCGGAGCAGGCGGAAGATCCATACAAGCTTTTCCCGAACCGCGCGCCTTCTTCATCCGCCCAATCCACCAACCGGACCGTTACCGGCGGCTTTCCGTTATATTGGGAATTGATGCGGCGCAGGATTTCCGCGCCTGCGAATAGATTGAGGCAGCCGTCGAGCCAGCCGCCGTTCGGTACAGAATCGATGTGTCCGCCGATGAGCAGGCATCTCTCCGATTCGCCGCGAAGCGTGTACCAGGTATTGCCCGCCGTATCGTTGTGAATCTCAAGCGGAAGCCCCGCGACAGCCTTTCGCAAAAACTCACGGGCCATCAGCCACGTTTTGGTGAACGCGACGCGTTGCGCCCCGTTTCCATCGCTGGTCAGGGCGCGAAGTTCTTTGAGTTCGGCAACGGTGCGTTTTGGATTGAGTGGGCTTATCACGCGAAAACAAAATTATTGTGACAACGCGTAGCAAAGCCAGTATAAACTCAACGGGCAGTACTGCGCCGAAACAGAAAAGTCATGCCAACATTGAATATAAATTTGAAAAGGCGTTCCGGCGCAGTTCCTTCTACCGCGGGAGCGGGAGAATTGCCATGCCGAGGTTCGGCTGTCCGCAGGACGGATGAGGGTCGTGGGGAAAAACTCAATATTGCGCCGGATGTTGCGCCGATCTCATGCCAACACTGAATACCACCGTCAACGGATTGAAGCTGCCGAACCCGTTTGTCATCGCTTCCGGCCCGCCCGGCACCAATCTCAATGTCATTCTTAAGGCGTTCAATGAAGGGTGGGGGGCGGTGGTCGCCAAAACTGTCTGCCTCGACGCCTCCAAGATCATCAATGTCACCCCGCGCTACGGCAAATTGTACTCGCGCGATGGCAAAGAGATCATCGGCTGGGAAAATATCGAATTGATCAGCGACCGGCCGCTTGAGATTTGGGAGGATGAGTTCAAAAAATGCAAAGACCGTTTTCCCGACCGCGTCCTCATCGCTTCCATCATGGAGGAATATCGCAAGGACGCCTGGATCGAGATCGTTGAGCGCTGCCAGGCGTGCGGGGTGGACGGATTCGAATTGAATTTTTCCTGCCCGCACGGATTGCCCGAGCGCAAGATGGGTTCTGCGATGGGAGAAAATCCTGAGATCGTCGAGGAAGTTGTCCGTTGGGTGACATGCGCCACCAAAAAACCGGTCTGGTCCAAGATGACGCCCAACATCACGCGCATTGAAGATCCCAGCCGTGCCGCGCTCAAGGCCGGCGGCGCCGGCATCAGCGCCATCAATACCATCCGTAGCATCATCGGCGTGAACCTTGAGACCTTGCGCCCCGAACCGACTGTGGAAGGTCATTCCATTATGGGGGGCTATTCGTCCCGCGCGATCAAGCCCGTTGCCCTGCGCATGGTCATGGAGGTTGCGCAACTCATCCGCAAGGAATTTCCCGGGTGCTCCCTCTCAGCCCTCGGCGGCGTTGAGACCGGCAATGACGCCGCGGAATTTATCCTTCTTGGCGCCGACACCGTCCAGGTCTGCACTGGAGTCATGAAATTCGGCTACGAACACATCAAACCCATGCGCGAGCAACTGCTCGCCTTCATGGAGAGACATAAATTTGAAACGATTGCCGATTTCAAAGGCAAGAGCCTCGATTATTTTACCACCCACGCCGACCTCGTGAAACGCCAGGCCGAACGCAAAGCAGCCAAATCGGCCAGGACCGATGCTGAATGGAGTGGCAGCGATTTTGTAAAGCAGTCGGACGCGCTGACAAGATGAAAAGCCTGTTGATATTTCTCGCCATCCAGGCGAATATGGGTAGCCATATTATATGAAGACGACCATCGAAATCGCCGACGATCTTTTCGAGCGCGCTCATCGCCTCGCGCAAAAGGAAAAAACCACCTTCCGTTCATTGACAGAAAGGGGCCTGCGCCTCGTGCTGAAAGAAAAGCAAACCAACGCTGCCAAATGGAAGTGGAAGCCTGTTACATTCAAAGGCAACGGATTAACCCCCGAATTTCAGAATGCTTCGTGGGAAAAAATTCGCGATGAGATTTACAAAGGGCGCGGCGCATGATTGCGATTGATACCAATTTGCTGGTTTACGCCTATCGAGAAGATTCTGGTTTTTATCAAATTGCCTCGGAAGCTCTTCGTCCCGTGGTCGAAGGTTCGGATCCCTGGGCGCTGCCGTGGCCATGCGTCCATGAATTTATCGGGATTGTCAGCGGCAAAGTTTTCAGGCCCGCGTCGCCATTGCCAAATGTACTCGCATTTGTTGAATCACTATTACAGTCGCCGCGCTTGCACCTGCTTTCTGAAAGCCCAGGTTATTTTGAAAAACTGCGTGATATATGCCTGGCGGCAAAACTCTCCGGCCCGCGTATTCACGACGCCCGCATCGCTGCCCTCTGCTGGCATCACGGCGTCCGTGAACTTTGGACGGCGGATCGCGATTTTTCCTTGTTTCCCCAGATCAAAACGCGCAATCCGCTGGTAAAAATTTAAAATGCTCAAAATTTATCCGTGGCGAATGGTTCCAGCCAGTGCTTGCTGTTTAATAGCGAAAAAAATTACCGTGATGTTTGAATTTTGGAATTTCTCTGGATGTTGGATGTTGGTCCTCGGAGCTTTATAGCATGAGTTTGTTGATAAAAAACGGCGAGATAGTGACCGCAACTGAACGCTATGTTGCGGACATCCTTTGCCGGGGCCAGACCATTACGCGCATCGCCCGCAACATCAAGCCGCCGCCTGGCGCTGAAATCATCGATGCCAGGGGCAAATACGTTTTCCCCGGTTTTATTGATCCTCATGTTCACATTTACCTGCCGTTCATGGGTACGCAAGCCAAGGATGATTACATCTCCGCCAGCCGGGCCGCCCTCGTTGGCGGCACCACCACACTCATCGAGATGTGCTGTCCCGCCCGCGCGGATGATGCGCTGAAGGCCTTTGAACTCTGGATGAGTCGGGCGGTTGGCAAATCCGCGTGCGATTTCACTTTCCACATGGGCGTCACCCGGTTTGATGCCCGGGCTGAAAAACAACTGCGCCAAATCGTCAAACGCGGCATCAGTTCGTTCAAAATCTTTCTCGCTTACAAAGGCGCCTTTGGCATCGACGACAGCGAACTCTATCGCACTTTGAAATTGGCCAAAGAACTAGGTGTCATCGTCACCGCCCATTGTGAGAACGAAACCCTCATAACGGAGCGTTGCAAAGAGCTGCTCGCAGCGGGCAAAACCGGGCCGGGCTGGCATCACGTCAGCCGCCCGCCTCGCGTCGAAGCTGAGGGTGTGCACCATCTGATGACTTTTGCGGAACTTACCGGCGCGGCGACATATGTTGTGCATTTGAGCTGCAAAGAGGCGCTTGATGAAGCCCTGGCCGCGCGGCAACGCGGCGTGCGCGTCAGTGTCGAAACCCTCATTCAATACCTCACGCTCGATAAAACGCATGCGGAAAAACCACGTTTTGAAGGCGCGAAATATGTCATGTCGCCACCGTTGCGCGACAAGCGCAACCAGCCCGTTCTTTGGAAAGGCCTGCGCGATGGTTCCGTGCAGACTGTGGCCACCGATCATGCGCCGTTCGATTTCAAGACCCAGAAGATGATGGGCAAAAATGATTTCACAAAAATTCCCAATGGCATCCCCTCACTCGAAGACCGGATCAACGTGCTCTACACCTACGGAGTTAAGACCGGTAAGATCGACTTGCGCACGTTTGTGAACGTTGCCAGCACGCAGGCAGCGAAATTGTTCGGCCTGTTCCCGCGCAAAGGCGACATCCGGGTCGGCGCGGATGCCGACCTCGTGGTGTACGATCCCGACTATCGCGGCAAAATTTCCGCCAAAAACCAATACATGAACGTGGATTACAATGTGTTTGAGGGATGGAAGATCGCAGGCCGCCCCTCCGTCGTCACCGTGCGCGGCAGGGTGTCTGTGCGCGATGGAAAATTTGTCGGCAAACACGGACACGGAAAATTTCTGAAGCGCAAACCGAGTCATTTTTAGACCTGATTGATTTTTTCCCGCAGTATAAATATAAGGTCCTTGCATTCGTTATTTCAGGCGAATACAGGTCGTCATTGATGGATTTGATGTTGTTCAAAGAATTTTCAATTAACCCTTGCCGACAAAACCGGATTAAATTGGAAATGATTTGAAAACCATTACAGCGTTTAAAAACCCCTCGAAACGCCGCGTGAGGGCACGCGGCCTGGAGAATTCGTTTGGTATTCGCATGTTTTGTAGGCCCGGTGCCCTCACCGGGCGTGTTTTTCAACGGCCTGCTAGGCATTCACTGAAAATTTTAGCCGGTTTCGGCGTTCACGATGATATTCCGATCCTTGCCAAGCGGGTCAGTTTGGTAGCACAATCCATTTACTCAGTCCATTCGATCAGACAAGCATAACTATGGAACCGATAATTGTCCTTATTGTGCTGGTGATCCTCGCAGTTCCTGTGGCGATGATCATCTTGTTTGTCAAATCCGCCGGCACCGGTGACCGGCTGGATGAGCTTTCCCGGCGGATTGGATCGATGGAAATGGAAATGTTCCGTTTGCGTCAGGAACGCGAACGCCAGGAATCTCCGGCGCCACCAGCACCTGCGCCGAAAACCACTACTGCGGTTCCAATCCCGGCGTTCGAGCCTAAACCAACGATCATTCCTTCGGTTCCACCACTTAAAGCCACTCCGCCGCCTATCGTTCCCACGAAACCTTCTCCGCCGCCGTTTGTTGAAGAGGAACCGGTTCCGGCGGGAATGTCAGCGGCATCGGCTGCGACGCCTGAGTTCGCTTCTGTGCCTCCGACGATTCAGCCTGCACCCGAACCGAAGCCGGCTATCAATTGGGAACAATTCATGGGGGTCAAAGGTTTTGCCTGGGTGGGTGGTTTCGCCTTGTTCCTGGGAGTCGCGTTTTTCATCAAATATTCTTTCGATAACAATCTGGTGCCGCCGCAGCTTCGGGCGGCGATCGGATTTCTGGTGGGAATCGGGTTATTGGTTGGCGGGGTGGTGATGTCGCGAAAGAATTTCCCGGCCCTTTCACAAACACTCTGCGCCACCGGTGTAGTCATCCTTTATGCGGTCACGTTCGCCTGTCGCTCGGTTTATCATTTTGAATTTTTCGGCCCGTTGCCGACGTTCCTCTTGATGGCCCTCATCACGACGACGGCCTTCCTGCTGGCGGTCCGCCTGGATGCCATGGTCGTCGCCATTCTTGGCATGCTCGGTGGTTTTATCACACCTGTCCTTTTATCGACCGGGCAGGACAATCCGCTCGGGCTTTTTGGCTACATCGCGATCCTCGATGCGGGGTTGATTGTCGTGGTCATGAACAAACGCTGGGATTTCCTGCTGGCGCTCGCGGCGGTGGGGACGGTGGTCATGCAGGCGGGATGGGCTGGAAATTTTTTTGAGAGCGAAAAATATTTTGAAGGCAACAAGATCCTTATCGCGCTTGGGGTCCTTCTTGGCTTCAACGCGCTTTGGCTTGCGGCGAATGCGGTGGCAAAACGACGCGGACAGATCAATGCATGGTATTGGTGTTCTTCCCTGGGCCTGGTCGCCGTTGCCTATGCCTTCACCCTGTGGTTTTTGAGTTTCGCGCCACTGGCGCAGCGTCCGTGGCTGATGTTCGGCTTTGTTTTTCTGATAGACCTTGTTCCGGTCGCGCTTGCGTTGCTCGACGAAAATATTTCCATCGGGCAAACGGTTTCCGGATTGGCTGTTTTTGCCCTGCTCGGATTCTGGACCCAATCATCACTCGCCAGCGACCTGCTGAACGCCGCGTTGGTGTTTTACCTGGTGTTTGCCGTGTTGCATTCGGCTTTGCCCGTCGCGCTTCAACGGTTGCGGGGCGCGCCGATGCACAACGCGGGAAATCATATCTTTCCCATCCTGTCCCTGGCCCTGGTGCTTGTGCCCGTCTTTAAACTTGCCGAAGTCTCATTCATCATTTGGCCGTTTATACTGCTTGTCGATTTGCTTGCCATCGTGCTCGCGGTTTTGACCACGGCATTGCTCCCCATCCTCGTGGTCTTGCTCCTTACCCTTGCCGCCACCGGCGCGCTCATTTTCAAGATTCCCGACGACCTGACCGGCCTGCCAACGTCGTTCTTCGTTCTCGCGGGGTTCGCGGTTTTCTTTCTCGCGGTGAGCGTCTGGCTTGTCAAAAAATTCATTCCCGATGCGAAGTCCACCGGCATCAAATTTAACGATGACATGGCTTCCCCGGCCGCACTGGCCGCCGTGCTTCCGGCTTGCTCCATTGTGTTGCCATTCTTATTGCTCATTATGGCCACCGGACGGTTGCAACTCGCAAATCCATCTCCGGTGTTCGGTCTTGCGTTATTGTTGGTTGTCCTGCTGCTGGGCGTCACAAAAATGTTTTCCCTGGATTGGATGCCTGCCATTGGCCTCGTGTGTTTATCTGCTCTTGAATGCACCTGGCATTTCAACCGTTTCAATCCGACGGACACTAATCAACCGCTGAATCTCATCCTGGCGTGGTATTTGATTTTCCTGGCGGTTTTCACAGTCTTTCCTTTTTTGTTTTTAAAACAATTTTCAGGGAAGGTCGTTCCCTGGGCCGCTTCGGCGATGGCCGCTTTGCCGCAATTCCTGCTGGTGTACAAGTTCGTCAAACTCGTTTGGCCAAATCAATTCATGGGTTTGCTGCCGGCGGCATTTGCGATTCCCGGACTATTGGGACTCGCCATTATTTTGAAATGGGTTTCTGCCGATAACAAATCGAGGCTGGCCCAAATCGCGTGGTTCGGTGGAGTCGCCTTGTTTTTCATCACTTTAATTTTCCCCATCCAATTCGACCGCCAATGGATCACCATCGGATGGGCGCTGGAAGGCGTGGCCTTGCTCTGGCTGTTCCATCGCGTGCCGCATCCGGGGCTGCGCCTCGTGGGATTCGGCCTCCTGGTCGCCGCTTTTGTGCGCCTGGCTTTGAACCCCGCCGTGCTCGAATACCATGCCCGCGCCACCACACCCATCTTCAACTGGTATCTGTACGCGTACGGGTTGGTGACGGTTTCCCTGTTTGTCGCGGCGCGCCTTATTGCGCCCCCGCGCAATATGATTTTGAAAGCAAACGCCCAGCCGATTCTTGCCGCTTTGGGCACAATCCTGGCGTTCCTGTTGTTGAATATCGAGATCGCCGACTTTTTCAGCGAGCCGGGTTCGACGCTGACGTTCCAGTTCAGCGGCAATTTTGCCCGCGACATGACCTATTCCATTGCCTGGGCGCTGTTCGCCCTGGCTTTGCTGGTCTATGGCATCCTTAAAAACATCCCGGCCGCGCGTTATTCGGCGATGGGTTTGCTGTGTGTCACGTTGATCAAATTGTTCCTCCACGATTTGGCCCAACTCGGCCAGCTTTATCGCATTGGAGCGTTCATCGGCGTCGCGATCATCGCCATGCTCGCGTCTTTTGCCTATCAAAAATTCTTCTCTGCGCGCAGCAGACAAACGAAACCTGGAAATGAACCGGCTCAATAAATTTTTTTGCGTTGGCCTGTTTTTATTCGGAATGGCCGCCGGCGCCGCTGGTTTGCCGTCGGAGTGGCAACACGAACAATCCTTTTCCGTCCCCGCTTCGGGCCTGGTCAAAATAAGTCTTCCCGTCGGCACATTGGATGCCGCCCGTTCCCGCCTCGAAGACTTGCGCCTTTACGATGACGCCGGTAACGAAGTGCCCTATGTCGTTGAGCGTCCCGCCCCATCGCCTCGGGTGGTCCAGCCTGCCAAATCCTTTCAGGTCTCGCTGAATGCCAATAGCACCGTCATGACTGTTGAAACCGGATTGTCGCAACCGATTGATGCGGTCATGCTCCAAACGCCGGCCCGTGATTTCATCAAAGCCGCGCGGATTGACGTCTCCAACGATGGCCAGAACTGGCGTCGGCTCGTTCAGGGGCAGCCAATTTTTCGCCAATCGATCGAAAATCTGAAAATTTCCTTTGCGCCCCAATCTGCAAACTGGCTGCGAGTGACCGTGGATGACCAGCGCTCAGGCCCGGTTCCGTTCACCGGCGCAGTGGTTTTTGCGGCAGCAGGCGAACCGGCTCCATCCGAATCATTTCCTGCGACCATATCCGAGCGCGACGAAAATGCCGGGGTGACCCGCCTGGCTTTGGATTTGGGTGCCGCGAACCTCGATGTGGCTTCCATCCGGATAGAGACACGCGAACCACTTTTCATGCGGAGCGTTTATTTGGCGGTCCCGCAAATTTCCGGGGATGCCATCCATGAACAAGTTCTCGGAGACGGAGCCGTTTACCGTGTTGCGGTAGAAGGTGAGCCGGCATCAGAAAGCCTGGCTATTCCGTTCGTCCATATTGTTGATTCTCGCGAATTGATTTTATTGATCCACAATGGCGACAGTCCGCCGCTGCCGGTTTCAGGCGTCCGGATTGAACGGCGTCCGGTTTATTTGACCTTTTTGGCCCGGCAGCCCGGCGTCTTTCATCTGCTGACCGGCAATCCCCGCTGTGCCGCGCCGCAGTATGATCTGGCAGGACTGAACATGGATTTGAGATCTGTTCCCGTTTCGAACATCAAGATTCCGCCGCCATCAGACAATCAGGACTTCCATGCTCCCGAAGTCCTGGCCGGACTCGAAATCGCTGGTGCGCCGCTGGACACTTCACCCTGGAGATTTCGCAAGCCGGTCAAGATTTCCCGCGCGGGCGCGCAGCAGGTTGAGCTTGATCCCGACGTGTTGTCGCACTCGCAATCTGGCTTTGCCGACCTGCGCGTGATGCATGGCAGCAACCAGGTGCCTTATATCATCCAGCATACCTCTATCAGCCGCTCGCTCGCGCTGGCAGCTGTGGCGACCAATGATATCAAGGAACCCGCGCTAAGCCGATGGATCATCAAACTGCCCCAGGCCGGTTTGCCGCTCATGCAATTGTCCTGTATGTCACCAACGCCGCTCTTCCAACGTTCCATGTCGCTGTATGAGATGCTCACGGATGACCAGGGGCAGCAATACCGGCGTACGCTTGGCTCTGCCTCATGGACCCGGACACCGGACAGAAAATTGGAAAGGTTCACTTTGGCGTTCGAGGATGCTCCTCAAACCGACACTTTGTATTTGGAAACTGAAAACGGCGATAATCCAGCGATTGAGTTGGAAGGCTTTACCGCCTTTTATCCCGTCACGCGAATTTTATTCAAAGCGTCGGCTGGCGATGACTTGTATCTCTATTATGGAAATCCTGACGCGACCACGCCGCAATATGACTTGAGCCTGGTTGCCAATCAGTTGTTGGGAGCCGACAAAATGCCTGCCTCGCTCGCGGCAGAACAACCACTGAAAAAAGGCGCTCCCCATGAAGTCGTGATCCCCAACAATGGAGGCATTTTATTTTGGGGAATCCTTGCCGTGGTGGTAGTCGTCTTGTTGGTCGTCATTTCCCGCCTGCTCCCGAAACCGCAAAGTTAGTCACTTCCGCAATTGCTCCAAAGCATGGCGCATTTCCGCTGCCGATTGATATCGCCTGGCAAGATCGGGTTGGCAGGCTTTCAGGATGATCATGTTCAATGACAGGAAACCTGAAGGCACATTTGGATCGAGCAGGGACGTCGCAATCTCTGGAAAGGCTCCCGCGCTTCGTCCCGTGCTGATGACGTAGAGCAACATTCCCAGCGCATAAATATCCGCCTGCGGCGTGCCGGGCAATTCCGGCGGCGGTGGTAGATAGCCGGGCGTGCCGACGAAAGTTCTCGTCTTATCGGCCGGCCGGATCTCAGCGACAAGACCCAAATCCGCCAGCTTCGGCTGTCCATCCACAAAGATCACATTCTGTGGCTTGATATCGCGGTGCGTCAGCCCCTGTTGATGCAGAAATTCAATCACTTCCGTCAAGGCCAGCCCGATTCTTACGCATTCAGGCAAAGATATTCTGCCTCCCGGTTGGCTCATCCGCTCGTTGGCCAGGTCGCGCGGCTTATATTTCTTCGGATACGACCGCCAATCCGGTTCCAGCGAATCGCCCAGTTCCATCACGTAATAAAAATAGCCATCCAGTTTATCGCTGACCAGATCCACCCGCAAAAGACCGGCGTGTTTATCGGAGACCGGTTTATATCGGCTCACACCGTTGTATTCGCGTTCGTAAGGCGAAGCGTTATCGAATTTTTTCAGATAAATGATTTTTACGGCGCGCCATTGGCCGTCGTCGGCTTTCGCCAGCCAGACATTCCCATACGCGCCCGCGCCGAACGGTGGATGGAACAATTTATAGCCCGGAATGCGCGGCGGCTTTTCAACCGCCTGGCCGACTCGATGGCGAACTCTGATCGCCACCATCCATGCCAGCGCGCAGGGCGCCTGTCCCCCGGCGATGACCAGCCACGGGAACCAATAATTCGTGAAATAACTGATGATGATCGCCGCGAGTGAAACAAGGAGAGAGACCGCGATGATGAAAATGATTGCGCGACGAGGCTGTATAGTGCTTAACCACCCCAAAAAAATACCCGTCACCGCCAGGATTAAAAATTCGATCACGGCCGGCAACCGCCGCAGCCAATCGCCGTTCATCAGGTTCAAAAAGGAAGTGAGCATGATCTCCACCCCGCCGGTGATCTCATGAGTCCATCGCCAATAGGGCGACTGGAATTCATCCGGTTCGCCATTCGGAGACGAGGTCGCCGGCTCAACCCCCACAAAAACAATTTTGTCCCGGAAATAATTGGTGGGCTGGGTGAGCGCGTATTGATAACTCATCACCGGCCAGCCTCCTGGTTGGCCGTAATACCGCAACCAGCGCTCCTGCGGGTGGGCATCCAGTGTTGCCCCACAAACCGTCGCCGCAGTCCACGGCAGGCTGGCATAAGGTCCCGGCGATGGGAAAGGCCAGTGCCGCCGGACAATCGAGTCCATGTCGCTGTCCAGCCATGCCACGCCCCAATTCGTTCCGGCCGCATTCAGAAACAAGTCAGCGGGCAGAACAGGTCGTGCGCCGGCTATTCCGGGAGTGGTTATTCGTGCCTGCTCAGCCATCAATACGATATGCCGTTGCCGATGCATGGCCGTGGCCAGTGCCTGGTCTTTGGCCGGATCGCGCAAGGCCCCAAAGAAAGAATCGATCACCACGAGGGCGCACCCATCGTCGGCGAGTTTGTTGAGCAACTGCGTGTGCAGACCGCGGTCCCACGGCTGGCCTCGCGTTTGATGGAAATGGTCGTAGGCTTCATTATCCATGAGCACCAGCGCCACGTTGTTGGTGACGGGGCGGGCACCGAAGCGGAAGAGATAGTCGTAGCTGGCGTTGGTCCACGGATCGCCCAACGATGTTCCCCACAACAGCCAGCCGCAAACGACCGCCAGCGTCGCGCCGATGGCGAAGGGAAAAATAGTTTGTGTTTTGCCCGTCACGTTCTGCCCAAAGTTCTGGAACAATTGTAAACGGGAAAGCTGAGGGCGAAAAGTGGAATCCAAGATATAAGACGGTGCGGAGGGGTGATGCACTTGATGAGGGCGGCGTCCGGCGTCATATTTTCATGTTCTTTCTTGTTCATAGTTAAACATCAATTCGCATCAATTCGCGTCAGTCCCATTGAACAGGAGGAAACGGAGAGAACAGAGTTAAAACCACGGATGGAAGGGGAAGCTCCAACCGACCAACGTCCAAAATCCAGAGAAACTTCAAATTCCAATAACAATGGTCCTTGGGGCTTGATCATTCTCTGGATACCTGTCCCGCCACCGCGGCGATTGAATGTTGCAAATTGGATGTTTCCTTTGGGGGGTTCTTGGCTTCGTTTTTGCGAGGGTGTTTTCAAAGTCTGAGTTTTGTTAGTGATTGTTATTGAGCGGTTTGTATTAAAAATTTGGCTAAACAAGCTTGGCTTCGTTTTCTCATTTTTGGTATTTAATGGAACTGGCAGGTGAAGGGTGACAAGTGGCAAGATGCTCCGCCCTACCGCTTTCAGAGGGAAATTTTGGTGGTTTGATTTAGTTTGATTCACTTTGATTTAGTCGGATTTAGTTTGATTTGCTCGGATTTGGCGGTCGGCAGGTTGCCGACCGCGACGGGCTGGTAGCCCGTTCCCCCTGGAACAGCAAGGCAGGCGGTTTGAAAGGCAGACGAATGTTCCGAGCGAGACGCTCGAAACTGCGCCCGATCCGTCTTCGCTACGCTTCCGCCGTCGCCCGGAAGCTTTGGCGAGACAAGTCGACGCGACAAGGGCGGGCAACTCACCAAACAATATGTCGTTACAGTCATACGAGGCGATTTAAGCACGAAAAAGATGAAGTGTAATGTTTCCCGGAAACAAAAAATAATTCCCCTTCGCCATGCCATTCCAGGCGCGTTCGGAAGGGCTTTTTTTGGAAAAGTTTGAAAGATTCTTCCAACCTCACCGTATTAGTAAGTGTAAGTCACCACAACCGAACCCTGATCGATCATGACCAAAAAAATCGTATATTTCATCTTACTATCTCTCATTATACACACGACTGATGCAGGCCAGACCTTAACGCCAATAAATCAACCGGCTTTTCCAGCGATAATCGTCCAACCGGAGGACCAACTGGTGCCGGTTGGCTCAAACGCCACCTTTACCCTCACGGCGCAAAACGCCTCTTCTTACCAGTGGTTGCGCGACGACGCGGTTCTGATCGGCGCCACGAACAACACCTTGACCATCCCTCATGCCGGCATCGCGGACGTGGCCCGTTATTCCTGTGAGGTATTTAAGGGGAGGGAACCCATTCCTACGCGCGCCGCCTCGTTGATGGTATATACTGACAGCACTGATCCTAAAACCGGGTTGGATCCGATTGTTGTGTATTGCACGCCGGTGAACACCAGCGGCTCGCAAGGAATTTGTCCAGGCTCATACGTGGGGTATGCCTATTACAGCAAGCCACCGGGTTGGGGTTGGACGCCTATCACGGGCAGCACGGTTTTTACCGCCAGCGACACCAACCGGAACAATACCAAAGTCGAGTTCATCGGATACAACGGTGATTCAGGATGCAATCAAACCACGGTCACCATTCCCAATCCGCCGTTTAGTCCGCAATACCAGTTTGCCGTCTATTTTACCAACAACGTGCCGACGAATGCTTATGGCATCACCTTGACCGGGTTCAATCCGTGAAGTGAAAATGATGGCCACAGACGAAACGCGCGCTGGATCTTATTAACACCTCGCTTTAACGGGGTGTTAATGAGAGGGTCTTAATGGTCGCGGACTTTGCGTGGGCGAGTTCGGCTTTGGCCGCGGCAAAATCTTCCTGGAAGTCCCCGCTCTTTTTCATCTGTTCAACGATGGCTTGCGCCAGCACCCGCCCGGCATAGATGTCGGTGGGATAATGCCGCGCGATCATGACCCGGTGCCAGCCAATAGTCCGCGCCGTGCCGATGATGGCGTCGTGCTGGTCCGGAAACAGATCGGCCAGCACCAGCGCCAGCACCATTGATTCCGTGGAGTGGCCGCTGGGATAGCTGTAACTCGTTTCCAACTTACCATTGGCCAGGGTCGGATCAGTGAAATAAGGGCGCGGGCGTTTGTAATGGTCTTTTGCCTGGTCGGTCACGGTTTCGGCATCACTTTGGACTTTATGGAAAAAGGCCTCGGTTTGTGGAAACTTGCCGCGCTGGAAAAAATCACCGATGGCCGGAGTGAAATTGAAAATATCGAATTTCTTTTGCGAATAGGCAACAGCCATGTCGTTGCTGCCACAAGCGTGATAGACCTCCTGGACAGTTTGCATATCCGCTGCCTGTTCGGGCGAGCCGGGGAGTGGCGGGGGAGCGAGCAGGGCTACGACATCGGGCTGGCCGGCGGCCAGGTAATGAAGGTGCGTTTTTTCAGCGGCTACCGATTCCGCCATCGTATCGGCCTGGGCGTGGACGGACGGACAGAGGGCAACCAAAGAAAGAATTGCCGCCAGGCATGGATAGAACCACAGGCGAAGATTTTTCATAGCGATGATAAATCAACCAACCCGAATCAATTGGTTACAGGATTGCCTTTGCAATCCCAATTGACATCCGAGCGGCCGGGGTCATGGCCGGGTTGGGAAGGTACCACAGTGCCATTGGGGAGTGTAATGTTTTCGGAACCATCGGAGACGACATAAGCATATTTATAGAACCCAACATGGCCATCGCTGAAAGTAATATTGCCTCCCTGGCTATGCCGTGATGAGAAGCGAGTGGTATAGGATTGAGGTGTGCCCAGATCAAGCTGGTTGTCGCCGGCCGATGGATTGGGGTTATAAGGATAATATGGCTGCTCCGTGGAAATCTCACGTTCATCCGAAAAAAGAACAAAAGCGGATGAATTTTTGACCATGCTGGTTTTGCACGCAAGGGCATCTACACCTAAAGGGGCTGCTTCATTGGCCGTGGCTTTTGAATTCATCCCATAGTTGAACAATGGACGTTGCGCTGCCTGCATGTCTCCATGGGTTGGACTCGTATCGTTGGGATTGACGCCCTGGGCTTTGGCGAGTGGGCAAACGAAAATAGACTGGCCGGCATTGTTCAGGTTTATGAATTCTGCCCTGTTTACACTCAAGGCCCATTGGTACATCGTTTTGCTGCCCACATAAGAGGGCAGGGCGTTGAACCAGACATCGTTGCCGATGTGCACAGTTTGATAGTACGAGTTGATATCCTGCCAAGTCGGGTTGTCTTCATCGCCGGCGGCGAATTGAGAAACAGGTTCATATTTTGGCCAGGGAAAAGTCTGGTTGTTGTCATCCACATACAAGCTTTGCGCCAGGCCCCATTGTTTCAGATTGCTCAAGCAACCCGCTTCCATGGCCCTAAGTTTGGCTTTGGCCAGCACCGGTAGAAGCAACGCCGCCAGGATAGCGATAATGGCGATGACTACCAGCAGTTCAATCAGCGTAAATCCGCTGAATTTAATATGTTTTTGATAAAGTTTCACTCTGTGTGTCTGTCCTGGCTTGTTCGTTTTGGTATAGAAACCCCGGCAAATAATGGCGCACGATTGTTACAAAAAGGTGCGTCAACGGTGACGATTGGGTTACAACTAAAAACAGGAAAAGGTTGTCACTGAATCGTAACTAAAACGCCATTTCGGTGTGACGGGTCGGATTTATTCTCCGCGGGTCTTTTAAAGCAGGATTTCCATCACCACAAAAAAGAAAAAATGAAAATAACAAAAATTGCATGCATGGCGGCATTGTTTATCGCTTCGCTGTCAGTCAAAGCTCAAACCACCATCGCCGCCTGGACGTTCGATAACGATTCTCCGGGCTACACCGCCAGCCCGGCCAACTCATCGGGCTTCGGCACCGCGAGCGCCGTTGGATTGGGCAACGGGAGCACCACACCGGCGATTGTATCGCAGTCGGGAAGTTCTTCAGGACTGCCCAATAGTTGGCAGTTCAGCGCCACGGGTGGCGCTGGTGGATGGAGCACCGCTTCGGCGATCGGCGCGCAAGGCGCCCAATTTGCCGCCAGCACCGTGGGAAATTACCAGTTGCAGGTTTCCTTCGACGTCTATGCGACGGCGAACGCCGAAGCCGCGCTCCAGGTGCAATACACCACGGAGGGCACCATTTGGCATAACGCCACGATCGCTTCGGTGGGTTCAGGCGCCACTATCCACAACAATGCGATCACGACCAACGACCTGGTCGTTGGTTCTTACGCCACCCTGGCATCCGGCTGGAACAACCAGATCACCGTTAATCTCTCGGGCATCTCAATGGTTGATGACGCGCCGAATTTCGCCATCCGCATTGTCAATGCCTCCACCGGAACGAACTGCCTGGATACAACTGGCACGCTATATAACAATAGCAACAACACTGCCAATTGGACATTGGACAACGTCGTCATTTCAGGCATTCCCTACAATGTGATCGCGGATTGGCCGTTCGATAACCTCGGCGTCACTAAAAAGAATAATTTCGTGAACACTCCCGCTCCCGCGATCGCCAACAACACGGCCTCGGCGGGGATCATCGGTTTTAACCTGCCAAACACATTGTTTGCAAACAATGTTACTGGCAGCACCAATTTTGGCGATGTCCTGGCGAACGGCGTGCCTTTCAGTTCCACCGGTTCTTCCGGGCAGGATGTCTGGCGGTTGCGCGGGCAGAACCCCGGCAACGGCTGGATCAGCACGCAGCCCATCGGTACGCAAGGCGCCGAGTTTGATGTCAGCACGGTCAACTACACCAACGTCATTGTGACCTTCGATCTTTATCAGACGAGCCAGGGTGAAGCTAAAATGTGCGTGTTGTACACGACCGACAATTGGGCGACAACCAATGTGGCCAACAGTCTCTCCTATGGTTTGAACCCCACGTTGATTGAGACCAACACGACCTCGCCGAACACTGTGATGGGCACGTATTTCAATAACACGTTCGGTTCGATCTTCTTCAATTACATGGTCGTCGATTTTACCGGCGATTCGACTGTGGCCAATAATCCTAATTTCAAACTTCGCATCGTCAACGCCGCTACCGGTCCCGATTGCGTGAACTATTTGGGGCAGCCCTATAACAACAGTTCCGGCAACACCCGCGTGGACAACGTGGAGGTCAGCGGCCAGTTCACGGGGTCATTTCCGCCTGCGGTCACCAATGCGACCGGGGTCACTGTGGATAACAAGTTCACCAATACATTTGCGGTGAATGCGAACTGGGCCACGAACATCAGCGCGATCTATGTGAACGGTGTTCTCGTGACCAACGGGGCGAGCGCGGGTGTGACGATCACATCCAGCAATTTTGTGTTCAACCCGGCGAAGTCCACGGCCTTGCAGACCAGCGGCGTGGATCAAATCCTTGTGGTGGCCACGAATTTTGCCACCGCTACGTATAATCAGTTTGTTGGCACCGGGCAGGCCACTCATTTGTTGGTCCAACAGCCCGCCGGTCCCTCTGCGAGCACTGGCACTTTGACCATCAATCCGTCTGTCGGCGTCACCGACCAATATAACAATGGTACCACGAATCCTTACGTCAACCTGGCGGTCACCGCGACTGTCGGAAATTCCCCGGCGACCTGGATCCTGGGCGGAGCAACCAGCCAGGCGACGGTCAATGGTTACTGCACCTTTACTGACCTGACCGCAACCGTCCTCGGTTCGACGGCAGTCACCAATGCCATCATCACCTTCGCTGTGACGGGGTACACCAATTCAAGCACCCACCTGACGACCACCAACTTTAATTCGAGTGCGTTCACGATCGGCATTCCGCCGGTGGCTTTCACCCGGGGTAACCTGGCGGCCATCCAGATCGATACGTTGAGCAATAACACGACGTTCAGCATCATTGAATTGCAGCCCTCCACCACGGGCCAAACCACGCCGGTCAACATCGTTCCTATCAGCGCCACGGGCACCAATGCCTTGCGCCTTTCCTCGGCGGGCAGTTGCGGCAAGCTGGCCTTGAGCGATAACGGCACCTTCCTGGTTTTCGACGCCTTCCAGGACGGCAGTTCCGCCACTGCGGATGAGACCTTCAATCTCAATCGTGCGGTTGGAACATTGGATCGCACCAACGGATTTGCCTCGCCGCAAAGCTACGTTTCCACGTCCTTCGGCGGCAGCCAGGCCCGCTCCGCGTGCAGCCCGGACAACCAAAACTTCCTCATCGATGACAAAGGAGGATTATACATCAACGGCAGCCTGGTTTATCCGCAGAACAATGTGAGTGTGAGGTCGTTTGGCGGCGAATCCTGGGTCCTGACCGCAAAGGTGGCTTTCCCGCCCACGCCGTCAATGTACGAATTCGGCAACGCGCTGGATATGCCGGCGATTGACTGGAATCCTGCTGATGGCGACGATGGAGTCCTCGTCAACGCCAATACCAATCCGCCGGCGGATGAAGTCGCCCAGGATTTCTATATGGTCAACACCTCGACCAATTATCCGTTCACCAACGCGGTTGCCTATATCTGCGACCAGGGCGGCGGCCCGCTCGGGGCGAATGGCATCATCAACAAATGGATGTTGATGACCGATGGTGTGACCTGGAGCAACCTGGGTTCATGGACCAACGTTGATAATTGCGATACGCTGTTTGCCTGCACCAATGGCAGCGGCGGCGTCTATCTCTATTACGCCGACGGCAGCGGTGGAACGGGTGGAAACTCGCTCATCCGTTTGACTGACCAGAGCGTTACGGGGCCGCTGAACATCACCAGTTCGAACGTGATCTACACGGCCTCTGCCAACTCGTCGATTGAAGGCGTCACCTTTGTGCCGCAGCAGCAGACCAACGCAACCGAACTCATCCCGGCGCCGATCCTCACTCCGCAGAGTGGCGCCGAGGCGAACTCGACATTCACCATCACGAACACTCCGGACGATTCGTTGTGGCGGGCCAATATCACGAGCATCAAAGTGAATGGCACGACGTTGTCAACCAGCGCGTATAATACCACCCATGCCGGCGCCATGGTGTTCGACGGAACACAGTCCGCGCTGTTGCAAAGCGCCGGAATTGACAACATTGTCATCACCGCTGCGGGTTATAGCGCGGTGTCAGTGGTGCAGACGCTCAACCTAAGCGCTCCGTTTCCGGTGAACGGGATCACGGCGGCTAACGGCAGCGTGAGCCTTGGCTTCACCAATGTTTCCGGTTTGAGCTTCTCCGTCCTGGGGACAAATAATATCACCGCGCCGGTAGCGACATGGCCGGTGGTCGGCCATGCGGTGGAATCCCCGGCTGGCTCTGGAAACTATCAATTCAACGCTTCATCGACTAATGGCGCGGAGTACTTCATCCTGCACCAGCCGTGAGCCGGTTGTTTTAAATATTTGATCATGAGCGGGGCGGACGAAAGTCCGCCCCGCT
>DASXYX010000080.1:0-35276 GCA_036502245.1 Verrucomicrobiia bacterium | reverse complement strand
GTCACCACCGCGGCGGGCAATTGCGCCAGGGGCACCGTGCCGCTGGTCAATCCCGAGGCATCGAGATTGGTCAATCCCTGGCCGTTGTCACCCGGTGAAGGCGTCAACGGCTGCCAAATCCCGCTGCCGAGATATTGGAATGCCTGCGAGCTGCCTGCCAACCCGTTGAAATCTTCCGGCAACGTTCCGGTAAAAGCTTCCGATGAAGTCCAAATCCCATTAGCCACCGCGACAAGATTGCTGCCGCTGGCCGATGAGGCCACGGAATGCCATCCCTGGCTCAGAGTGCCGCTGGAGGTTGATTCTGTCCAGTTCACCCCGCTATTGGTGGACGTCCAAATTCCGCCTTCACTGGCCACCGCAACGAGGTTGCTGCCGTTGGCCGACGAGGCTACGGATTCCCACACCTTGTTGGTGGTGCCTATGGAAGTTGATTCCGTCCAGTTCACCCCGCTATTGGTGGACGTCCAAATTCCGCCCTCAATGACCGCCGCGACGAGATTGCTGCCGTTGGCAGACGAGGCCACGGAACGCCATCGCGGGGCAGTGGTGCCGCTGGAGGTTGATTCTGTCCAGGCCACTCCGCCGTCAGTTGATGTCCAAATCCCGCCCCCGTTAGCCACTGCGGCGAGATTGCTGCCGCTGACTGACGAAGCCACGGAACTCCATCGCGGGGCAGTGGTGCCGATGGAGGTCGATTCTTTCCAGGCCACCCCGTCGTCAGTTGATGTCCAAATCCCGCCCTCATTAGCCACCGCGACGAGATTGCTGCCACTGGCCGACGAGGCGACGGAACTCCATTGCAAAGGAGTGGAGGTTGATTCTGTCCAGGTCACCCCGCCGTCAGTTGATGTCCAAATTCCGCCTTCACTGGCCACCGCGACGAGATTGCTGCCGCTGGCCGACGAGGCGACGGAACTCCATTGCTGGTTGGTGGTGCCGATGGAAGTCGATTCTGTCCAGGTCACCCCGCTGTCGCCAGACATCCAAATCCCACTCTCATTCCCGCCGAAATCGTCGGGATCAGCCACCGCAACGAGATTGCTGCCGTTGGCAGACGAGGCCACGGAACGCCATGTCTGGTCAGTCGGATCAATAGTAGAAGTCGATTCTGTCCAGGGCTGGGGACCCAGCACTTGCCACCCGCCGGCACCGGCGCCATCAACCTGGACAATATCACCCACGTTGGCATTCGTTGGCAACGAAACGCTCACCGACGATGAGTTGGTCAGGTAATAAGCAGTGTTAGGCTGCGCCAAAACGCTCGAACTTGAAGTCAACACTTGCGCCAGCGCTCCCGGTACGTTGGTGATGCCCGAGCCATTACCAGAGAACGTGCCAGACACATTGACACCCGAAGCGCCATTAGTAACGACTGCCGAAGGCAATGCCGAAAGAGGAACCGTGCCGCTGACGTTGGCTGCGGTGATGGCGTAGGGCACTGGGTTTAATTGCTGGCGCGGGGCGAGAGTGGTGAAGGCATTCGCCTGGTTGGTGCTTACCGCGATTTCCAACCAATTGCTCCCTCCGGCGAAAACGTTGCCGAAATCCACTGTCGTGGTAAATAAACCATTAGTCACGGGCACAGCGGAGTTGGTTATCGGCCCACCGAGAAGATTGCCGCTGGCCTGCGAATCGTAAATCGTAAATCGTAAATCATAAATTCCCCCGGCGGCCTGGCCGTTATTTCGCAACTGTCCCTGGTAGCTGAACGCCGTGCCCTGGGCGAAGCAGGTTGTGAATTGAAAATTAAGAGTCGCGAGGAACACCAGCAATGCCGGCGACAAAAATGAAATAATCGTTTTTTTCATAACATCACGCTCCGATTTTTACTCGTCTTTTGAGCCGCATACGAGTGCGGATTGGTTGAATACTCTAAGGGTACAAGACATCTTTTAGACGCCAAGAAGAAAATGCTCCCATCGTTGACGTTCCAAATCGTTCCGCGCACACTCGTGCGGTGGTGGCGCGTATGATCGAATCGTGAAGCAAATGTTATGACAAAAAATATCAGGTTCATATTGTCCGGTTTGATCGTGTTCGGCTCGATATTTCTTGTCACGGCACCATCAGCTTTCGGGCAATCTTCGTCGGACTCTGCCGTGCAATTGGATCACCAGAGTGTGCTTTTGTACAGCCAGGGAGAATATTCGCAGGCGTTGGATATGGAAAAAAAGGCGCTGGCACTGGCGGAAAAGTCGTCGGGACCGCAAAGCCCGATGATAGCGGATTACCTGGAAGGAGTCGGCATGGCGTACCGGGAACTGGGTGATTATACCAATGCGGAAATATCCTTGAAGAAAGCTCTCCAGGTTGACGAGATGGTCCGAGGACCGGATTATTTTGAAACAGCGCTGGCTTTGCAGGAATTAGGCCTGCTCTACCTTTATACGGGCCGATACAATGAAGCGGAGCCTTTGTTACAACAGGCGTTGGGCATCGTTAAAAACACCAGTGGTCCCAACAGCCCGGCCATGGGCAGGATCTTGTCCACGTTGGGGACTTATTACCAGGAAATTGGGAATTATCCCAGGGCGGAAGATTGCGATAAGCAGGCTTTGGAGATTTACCAGACTCTGCAAGGGGCCACTGGCAAGGGCACGGCCACAGCCATGGAAAATCTGGGCGAGTTGGAGAGAAACATGGGTGAGTACAGCAAGGCTGAACCGTTGTTGCAGCAGGCATTAGCTATTCAAGAAAAGAACCTGGGGCCGAACCATCCGGATGTCGGCCAGGTTTTGGACAAATTGGGTTCGCTTTATTATCGGGAAGGCGATTTTGCCAAAGCAGAAACCTATTTAAAACGCGCCGAGAAGATCGCGGAGAGTACTTACGGACCAGACAACCCTTCCACGGCCGCGACCCTGGATAATTTAGCCATGCTCTATATGGATATGGGGGACTATCTGAAGGCGGCGCCGTTGATCGATCGCACACTGTCGATCGATGTAAAGACCTTCGGGACGAACGCTCCGATAATCGCCGGTATTTTGGGAAAAATTGCCGGTGTTTACGCCCAGACCGGTGATTTCGCGGCGGCACTCAAGCTCGATGATCGCATGTTGAAGATCGATGAAAACGCGTTTGGGCCGGAAGCTTCGTCCACCGCCACGGCTTTACTGGATCTCGGCTCGGTCTATTATTTGAAGGGCGATTATTCCAAAGCCCAAACCTACGACCTGCAGGCGATTGCCATCCAGCAGAAAACTCTCAGTACCAACCATCCTTCGCTGGCTATTGGCTTGAACGATTTGGCAAATGTTTATGCCAGAAAAGGCTATTATGACAAAGCGGCTGAACTGGAAGGCAGGGCGGCGACCATAGATGAAAACGTCCTGGGCACAGCCAGTCCTTCCACAGGATCGACGCTCATGAGCCTGGGCGTGGATTATTTTGATCTCAAAAAAACCAACGAAGCCTTGCAGTGCGCGCAAAAAGCCGAGCAGTCGCGCCTGGCCATGCTGAACAACATCCTTTCGTTTGCGTCAGAACAACAGCGCCTGAATTTCCAATCGCAACTGGACCCGTATATGTTGTTCGCAAGTTTGAACGACGGCCCGGACATCGCGCAGGCGGTCCTCCGGCACAAAGGCGTAGTGCTCGACTCGCTGCTCGAAGACAAGGTTACCGCTCGCGCCAGTTCCGATCCCGATTACAAGGCGCTCGTTGACCAACTGGAACCGGCGCAGCGGCGGCTAACACAAATGACGATGCTCGCGCCAAAAGATTTCTCGCTGCAAACACTGACTAACCGTTTTAATGAATACGAAAAATTGTCCGGCCAGGTGGATGACCTGGAGGACACGCTGGCGCGGAATGTCGCCGGCTTTGGCCAGGTGCGCCACGCGTTGGGCGTCACAGTGCCGCAGGTGCAACAAGCCATCCCATCGCAGGCAGTCCTGATCGAATACATCTATTACAATCAGTATTTGGGCCATGCAAAATGGGAGAAGCGCTATGGCGCGGTAGTTTTTTCGCGCAACCAGGACCCGAAGTGGATTTGTTTGGGCGCGGCGACCGACATTGAAAAGAACATCATCGACTATCAGGTGGCCGTCCGCGTCAACCAGGAGGGAAAGCTCTCGAGGGCGCTGCGCAAGTTGTACGCGCAATTGTGGAAGCCGCTGGAAGCGGCTTTTCCGGCGGGCACAAAAATGGCCATTGTCAGCCCCGATGGGCCGTTGAATTTTGTTTCCTTCGCGACCTTGGTGGATGGTGGCGACCATTTCCTGGCCGAAACGTATTCCTTCCGATACGTCGCCAGTGGGCGCGATCTGTTGGACCAGCCGGTCGATCCGGTGAATCATGACATGGTTATTTTTGCCGCGCCTGATTATTACGCCGGGGGCATGGTCAATTGGGAGTCGTCGTTCCAACTGGACCCGTTGCCGTACACGGAGACGGACGCCGTCAATCTCGGCAATCAGGCCAAACAATGGGGCTGGCATGTTGGGATCTTTACCCGCGAGTACGCCACCGAACAACAAGCGCGCGCGCTTCAGTCGCCCTGGATCCTCGAATTTTCCACGCATGGAACCGTCCTGCCCGCCGTCATCAGGGCGCCGATGAAATTTTCGGCTTTTGGATTTCCGGTGGATTCGGAAGTACCCCCGCGCGTCGTCTTGTACAATCCGATGTCCCGCAGTTGCATCGCATTGGCCGGCGCCCAGGTGACCATCGATGCCTGGCAACGCGGCCTGGTGCCGCCCACGGAAAATGACGGCATCCTCACGGCCGAAGAAGTTGGCGAACTGAACCTCCGCGGCACCTGGCTTGTGGTGCTGTCGGCCTGCGATACCGGTGTGGGCCAGTTGTGGTCGGGGGAAGGCGTCATGGGGATGCGCCGGGGATTCGTCCAGGCCGGCGCGCAACATCTCCTGCTGACGCTCTGGCCGATCTACACCGATACCACCGGCGAGATCATCAACGACTTCTACGTGAAATTGCATGACGACAACAATCCGCCGGAAGCGCTGGCTGAAGTCCAAAAAGATTGGCTTGTGAAGCTCCGCAAAAAGAACGGATTGCTCTCGGCGGTCGTATTGGCGGGAGCGTTCATCATCAGTTCGCAGGGGCCGGTGCAGTAATAACGCTGTTTATGCCGATAAAACCGCACCCAAAATTTGAGGAGATCGAGGAGGCATTGCGATTGTTTTGCAAACAAGGCAAACCGTTTGCCGGGGTATGTTATCGGTGCGTAGAATCGCAGTTCGTCCACCAGGTCATTACCGGGGAGGGGAGCCGGTTATACGGGGCCAGATGGACTCCTAAAAACTCCTTTCCCAGTGTTTATCTTTGTCAAACCGCCGAGATGGCGCTTCAGGAATATTTGGCTCGTGGCCGTCGGATGAAACTTTCCGACCATAAATCCCTGCCGATGATGATGGTCAGCGTCAAACTCAAGGTCGCAAATTTTTTGGATATAACTGATATGGAAGTGGCATCCGTAATCAATCCTATACTGGAAACGGAAAAAAATCATTGGCGGGTTGTTCAAGACCGGCGGGAGGCGATCTCCCAGGCTGTGGGCCGCGCCATCAAGGAAATGGGCTTTTCGGGAATTGCCGTTCCATCGCAGGTTTCATCCGGGCACAAAAACATTGTCATTTTCCCTGGAAATCTGGTTTTGACGGATATTTTAAGCACACCGGGCCTGAAACCACTACCATGAAATACTTCTTGAAATATTTCATGAACCGGTCGATATTGTTTCCATGAGCACAGCACTCAAAGAGCCTCCGGTCAGGAAGGTAAAGCTTAGCCCGCCGCAAGCGGGTGATCGGCTTGCCCAACTGAGGGCCGGCCTGGGTTGGAGCCGCAACCAATTGGCGCGGGTGATGAACGCCTCCGAACGGGCCATCGTCAACTGGGAGTCCGGTGATCCCATCAGCCCGGTGTATGCCGCAAAAGCGCATGAGATCCGGAGCTTGTATGACGAACTCAAACAACTGATGAAGCCCAAAGAGATTGGTTCGTGGTTGTTGACCGAGATGGATGAATTTGAAAGGCGCAGTCCGGCGGACTTGATCAGCAAAGGTGAAACAGGTCGCATTTGGGCCTCATTATTTTATCTTCGTTCCGGAATGCCGGATTAATATTTTTATTCCGTTCTATTGGGAATCCCAGGCGATCATGATTTAACGGGCATTGTCTCCCCAACCGTCTCCAAAATTTCCTGCAACGGTATCTTCAGCCAATCGGGGCGTACCCTGATTTCATAACCGATCTCGTAAATGACTTTGCGCAAGAGGAACGCGTCCATGAAGACCTGCAGGTCGGTCTGGTCGGGCGGCAGGAAGCGCGTGCCGGTCACGGCCTTGCGGTACGCCTCGAAATAAATCGCGCCCGTCCAGCGCGCCCAATAACGCGTCCACAGGATCATCTGTTTCGACTGCTCGGCAGGCATCGTGCCGCGTTCGATCTGTTTGAGCAGCGCGGCATACGCGGCGTAATGGAACGATTCGATCATCTCCGCCACATCCATCAGGGGCGAGCGTTTCAAGCGCCGTTCGCTGATGGCCAGCGAGGGGTCGCCTTCAAAATCAATGATCAAAAAGTCTTTGCCGGTATAGAGCGCCTGTTCCAGGTGAAAATCTCCGTGGATGCGGATCCGGTCGCAATCCATCCTTCGCTCGTACACGCCGCGGAAACGCCGGATGACTTCCGGCTCCAGCAGGAGGACCTGCTGCGCCTGCGGCTGGATCTCGGGCGGTAACTTTTTCAACTGGCGATTGAGAAGCTGGAAATTCTGCCGCGTCAGATTGCGCATGGACTGGAATAGCGCGCGTTGCGCGTGCGGCGTGTACGGTTCCGGCGTGAAGATCGGGTCCGTGCCGTCACCCGCCAAAGCCAGGTGCATGTCGGCGGTGCGTTTGCCGAGCAGGCGCGCGCTTTCGATGTAGGTGTCGATCAGATGCCGCGCCAGCTCGGGCAGTTCCATGCCGGAAAGTTTGCTCACATTGGGCGAGGGCAGGGGCAGGGAACGTTGCTCCTGCGGCAGAGTTTGCGCGCGCTCGTAAAACTTGCTGAGTGCATCCAGGGTATGCTCCCACGCGTTCTTCGCCTTGGGCACCAATGCCGTGAGCATGGCAATGGTGCGAATTTCTTCGCGGCCCGAACGGTATTCCAATGCCCCGGCCAGTGGTGGCGAGACGGGAGTCTTCTGCGTGGTCAGATAACGGGCAATTTCAAGGTCTGGATTGGTTCCATAATCCAGTTTGCGGAAAAACTTCAGGATGGCCGCGTCGCCGAACAGCACCGAACTATTGTTGTGCTCCGCGCGAAGGATGGCCGGCTCCAGCGCGGCGCTGTTTTCGCCGAACGTCAGGGCAAATTGCGGCGTGCTCATGGCATCGATCAAGCCGTATCGGCCGTCGAAAGTTTGCTGCGCCGAGATCGCCGCGATCAACGCGCGCGGAAATTCCCGGCTCACCAGCGCGTCGTACAACACTCCCGTCTGGTTGCCCTGGGTAAAGTTCAATCGCGCGATGACGACCGGCGCGAGATCACGCGCGATGGTCTCCGCCGCTTCGCCCACGGCGCAACCGAGCGGAAGCACATACGTCTCAGGATCGCCCTGGATGAACTCCGTTTGCGCGAAAACGACGAACGCCTTCTCGTGGGCCGGCAGCGATACCCGGATGATCTCCTGGATGCGGACATTTTTTATGCGGCGCGATTTGTCCGCGAACCATGGGCGTGTGGGCAGCCAGCGTTGCAATGCGCGTTCCAGCAGTACATGATGTCGCTCGTCGAAAATCTCTTCCCAATCGTTGGCGATGCTCAGGGCGGTCCGCGCCTCGGAAGACCCGGCGGTTTCTCCCTCCGTTTTGGCTTCTAATGAAAACCAATAGAACGAGTGCGGCCCGATGGTCAGCGGATAAGGCTTGTCTGTGATTGCCGGAAATTCGGCGCGTCCGAACAGTTCCACCGGCGTGAGCGATTGGAACGCCGCCAGGTCCAATTCCACCGGCTGCACGAAACGCGACAGGTTCGCGACCACCAGGATGATCTCGTTCTGGTAACGCCGGATGCAGGTGAAGACTTTCCGGTTCTCCGGGTGCAGGAACTCGATCGTCCCGCGCCCGAACGCGTTCTGGCGTTTGTACAGCGCGATCACGCGGCGCATCCACCACAGCAATGAATACGTGTTGCGCTCCTGCACCTCCACGTTGACCGCTTCGTAATGGTTTTCCGGGTCCAGGTTGATGGGCAGGTAGAGGCTCTGCGGATTCGCGCGGGAAAACCCGGCGTTCTTGTCCGCGCTCCATTGCATCGGCGTGCGCACGCCGTTGCGGTCGCCCAGGTAAATGTTTTCGCCCATGCCGATCTCGTCGCCGTAATAGATCACCGGCGTGCCGGGCAGGGAAAGGAGCAGTGCCGTGAGCAACTCGATGCGCTTGCGGTCGTTGCCCACCAGCGGCGCGAGCCGGCGCCGGATGCCCAGGTTCAGCCGCGCCCGCTGCACGTGCGCGTACATGCGGTACATATAATCGCGCTCCTCGTCCGTGACCATTTCCAGCGTCAACTCGTCGTGATTGCGCAGGAACAACGCCCATTGCGCCGTCTCGGGGATGGGCGGCGTCTGTTCCAGGATATCTACGATCGGCACGCGGTCTTCCATCCGCAACGCCATGAACAACCGCGGCATCAACGGGAAATGGAACGCCATGTGGCATTCGTCGCCTTTGCCGCTGCCGAAATACGCCACCGCGTCCTCCGGCCATTGGTTTGCCTCCGCCAGCAACATCCTGTCCCCGTACTTTTCATCCACGTGCCGGCGCATCTTTTTCAGGAACTCATGCGTCTCGGGCAGGTTCTCGCAACTCGTCCCTTCGCGCTCGTACAGGTACGGCACCGCGTCCAGCCGCATCCCATCCACGCCCATGTCGAACCAGAAATCCAGCACCCGCGTCATTTCCTCGTGCACGGCCGGATTGTCGAAATTCAGGTCCGGTTGATGGGAGAAAAAGCGGTGCCAGTAAAACGCCTCGGCGCGGGCGTCCCACGTCCAGTTGGAGACCTCCACGTCTTTGAAGATGATGCGCGTGCCCTTGTACTTCTCCGGCGAATCGTTCCACACGTAGAAATCGCGGAACGTGCTGCCGGGCGGCGAATGGCGGGCGCGCTGGAACCACGGATGCTGGTCGGATGTGTGGTTCATCACCAGCTCCGTGATCACCCGCAATCCGCGGCGATGCGCCTCGCGCAGGAACACTTTGAAATCCGCCAGCGTGCCGTACATCGGATGCACGTTGTAATAATCCGCAATGTCGTAGCCGTCGTCTTTGAGTGGCGAGGGATAGAACGGCAGCAGCCAGATGGCGGTGACGCCCAGGTCGCGCAAATAATCCAGGCGCGTCGTCAATCCGCGGAAATCCCCCGTGCCGTCGCCGTCGCTGTCCTGGAACGCGCGGACGTGGACCTCGTAGATGACTCCGCTCTTGTACCACATCGGAATCTTCTCCGGGGCCGTTGGCGGTGGTTTTTGATCGGATAAAATGGCAGAGCCATTGCCCGCTTCCTTGGTTTGTGTCCGCTCCTTTTCAGCAATCACCATGCAATATCCTGATGGAACCTGCCCCTGTCAAATGGTCTTGGAAGGGTAGGGATGGCGCGCCGCGCCGTCCGCACAAAGAGGAAATGCGGCTTGACGCGAATTGACGCAAAGAAATCCAATTTTTAACCGCTAATCGACGAGAAATCGGAACATCCAAGGCTCAACATCCAACATCCAGAGAATAACCAGGCGCCAATTTTCATTGGAATTTGAAGTTTCTCTGGAGCTTGGATGTTGGACGGTTGGAGTTTATTTCCATAGGTAGGGATGGCTGCGCCGCTTTTCTTCATTCATCATTCTGCCTTCTACCTTCCCCAAAGGTGGGGCGAGCGCCTGCCGGGTCGTAGCCTTTGCGAAGACTGGTACCCGCGAGCCGCCCCTACCAAGCCGGAGGCTTGCCAGCCATTAGCCGGTGGTTGAGCGAAGCGACACCACCGGACACCGTCCCCAAAACCCCATGCACCCCAACGGGGTGCCAGACTCCATCTCAATCAAGGTATCCCCTTCACGATTACGGACTGCTGATGAAGTAGAAGCGCTGGATTTTATTCGTAGCCGAGGAGTCGGTGAATTGATACTGGCCGGAGCCGGGCGGCGAATCCACCACCGGGCCGAGGTTGCTCCACTGGTTGAATGGCAACGCCACATTCGTGCTGGCCCACACGGTAAAGGTGTTGCTCATGTCCGGATAATTCGTGAAGTTAAACTGGAATCCGCCCGCGCCATGATTTACTGACCTGGAACCGGTCAACCGGCCCGGCCCGGCCCAGTTGGTGACATAAACGCCTTCCACTGCGCCGATGTCCACATGCGCGCCGATGAGACGCGGATAACCACGCTGGTCGATGGTGAGGGAATTGGTGACGGAATCGCTGCCGGCATCAATGGCGGGGGAACCGGGCAGGGGCGGCATGGTTTGGGTTGGCCCGCCGTAGTTGCCCAGCGGAGCGAGGAGCGCGTTGGTATCCACGAGATTGTTTGCTTGCGACGAAATAATACCACTTAAATTCGGACTAACCGTCGCCGTGTTGCTACAAATGATGGAATTGGTCAAATTCAGCGTGGCAGCATTGCAAATTCCGCCGCCGGTGCCGGAACCGTTGGCGCCACCGTCGCCGTTGACGTCGCCGACGCCGACGCCACCACCACCACCGCCGTTTGCCGTGCTGCCAGCCAGTGTGCTGTTGTTCAACATCAGCGTGCCACCATTGTAAATTCCGCCGCCGCCACCGGAACCACCGTTGCCCCCGTTGCCGCCGTTGCCGCTGCCGAGGTCGTCGCCACCACTGCCACCACTGCCACCATTTGCCGTGCTGCCAGCCAGTGTGCTGTTGTTCAGTATCAGCGTGCCACCATTGTAAATTCCGCCGCCGCCGCTGTTTCCACCGGAACCGCCGTTGCCGCCGTTGATGACGAAGATGCTGGGAGCAGCGATGCCGCCGTTGCCGCCGCCGCCACCGTTTGCGGTGCTGCCAGCCACTGTGCTGCCGTTCAGTGTCAACATGCCACCATTGTATATTCCCCCGCCGTCGCCTGCGCCGCCTGCACCGCCGTCGCCGCCACCATCCATGCCGGCCCCGTCGCTGCCGCCGCCGCCATTTGCGGTGCTACCAGCCACTGTGCTGTTGTTTAGTGTCAGTGTGCCATTATTGTAAATTCCGCCACCAAAGCCGTTGCCACCATTGTAAGCGATAGGAGAGTTAGCGCCGCCGGCACCGCCGACGACGGTGTTGTTAGTCACTGTGCAATTGTTCAGCGTCAGCGTGCCCGCATTGTAAATTCCACCGCCGATATCGTCGCCGCCATTGTAATTTCCGTCGGTGGCGAAGTTGCCATTTGCGCCAACCACATATCCGTGGGTAATGATTAGCGAATTATTAGTAACCATCACGCCATTGGTGACGTAAAAGATGCGGCTGGAGTTGTTGCCGCTGATTTGCACCGGGCTGGCCAGCGACGAGCCGTCAATGGTCACATTATTGTTAAGGGTGATCTGGCCACTGGTCAGGGTGATGGTCTGGCCGGAGAGGTTGGTGGCAAAGGTGATGACGGCGTTGGAGGCTGCGCCCGCTACTAAGGAACGCAGTGAGCCGGTGCCGGAATCGTTGGCGTTGATGACGATATGCGGAGACAGCAGCAGGTCATTGGTGGTGAACGCACCGGGTGCAAAGCTGAATACGCGGACCTCGTCGAGCGAGCCGTTAAAGAACTCGTTCGTCAATGATTGCGGCTGGGCGGCGATGGCGAACCGACCGGACGGCGTAATGGGTTGGATCAAGGTCATGTCGTTCGACACTCCGTTGACGTAGAACGTCGTCGTGCCGTTGTTGCGTACCAAAGCCAGATGTGTCCAGACATTGGTGGTGGCGGGAGCCGAGCCGATTAATACCAGTCCTCCAATCAAACCATTAAACTGGCCGCCGACCATATAAAGTCCCCAACCAGAACTGCCTGCGCCGCCAGTCGTGCCGTTGTAGGCCAGACAGGCGGTGGTGTTGCTGGTGGCCGGATTCACCCACAGCTCGATGCCGAAGTTGTTGGTGAGCGTGGAAACAATCGCATTCGTGCCGTAATTGGTGGAGGCGAACTTCAAGCCCAGAGCACTGCCGTCTCCGATCGCCGCTGCCGCGGAGACATTGGTCGTATAGACGGGATTGCCAACAAGGTTCATCATGCCACCCATCTGGTTGGTCGTGGCGGTGGCGGCCACGCCATTGGCCGCGCCGGGATCATTCTCGCCCAACCGCCACCAGGCGATTGGCGTGACCGTGGCAGCGGCAGGGAAAACACCCAGAAGGAGCAGCGCGCACAGCCGGGAGAGTAAAGAGGATGATTTCATTAAATGCGGATATTAACTTCCAACTATTCGGCATTATCATTTTTTACTCGTCACTTTAACAAGACAATAATAAACATCTGGTCTCTTGGTTGTTAGATTAGGAATCGGCGGATTCTTCGTGTGTCCTTAAAGCGGTTAAAACCTCTGTTCAACTTCGCTTCCTACGCGCGACCCACGTGATTTGAAGTTTCTCTGGAACTTGGATGTTGGACGGTTGGAGCTTATTCTATTCATCCGCGTCAATCCGTGCTAATTCGTGTCAAAGCCTTTGTTCCCTTCTGTAAAACAATTCGCGCCTATTCGCGTGAATTAGCGGTTGTAATTTCAGGGGAGGTGATCAAATTGCCGACCAACCAAACGCGCTGATAATGCGCCCGACGATTTGTCGCCGGCGGATGGGTGTCACCGAACCACGATGGGCTGTTAGTTCTGTTTTTGGAAGATTATAGAGCAGGTCGCATTTGCACAGCGTGGGCCAATCCAACCCGTCCGCCTCATCTAAAATCACTTCATTGATCTCGGCAGCGCGACGGGCACGCTGTGAAGAACACAATAACACGTTGACTACTTCTTTGTCCGCAATGCGCTGTGGGTGTGAGACAATGACTGCCGGGTGGCTTCCTTCGGGAAATTCCCAGGTAAAGATATCCCACTGTTTCATTCGTCGAAATTTGGTGAGCGACGACGGCTGGTTTTTGTGGCACGCACTTCCATGCTGTTATCGGACCGTTGCCGGCGATAAGCGCGGGCAAGTTGGCTGTCTTTGGCGGCGGACGGGTTCAGGTAATTGAACTCTTTTTCTTCGAGCAATCGCAATCCGGCGCGGACAACTTCGCTCCGGTTATTATAGCGACCGGAATGAATCAATCGACGGATTAGATCCGAAGTATGATCTGTTAGCGTATGTGCCATATTTCATTTATACAACAAACGCCAACTATTGCAATCTTCAAAACCCTCGAATTCACTTTCGTTTGAACTGTTACATGATTTGCAACATTTGAACTTGTGTCAATTCGTGTCAAACCCTCCGTTTTCTTTGTTCCCTTCTGTGAATGAAATTCGCTTGGATTGGCGGTTAAAGCTCTGTTCAACTTTGCTTCCTTCGCGTGACCTCACGTGATTTGAAGTTTCTCTGGAATTTGGATGTTGGACGGTCGGAGCTTATTTCCATAGGTAGGGATGGCTGCGCCGCTTTTCTTCATTCATCATTCTGCCTTCTACCTTCCCCAAAGGTGGGGCGAGCGCCTGCCGGGTCGTAGCCTTTGCGAAGACTGGTACCCGCGAGCCGCCTCTGGCCATCCTCCATTTTCCATCCTCGATCCTCGCCGTGCCCATACCTTCTTCATTCTTACTTCTGCCCTTCCCAAGGGTGGGGCGAGACTCCGTCGAGCCGTGAAATTTTTGATTGGTAGCACAGTCCCGAAAACATTCGGGACTGTCGGGTTTGACGCCCCCGTCGAACCCATCTGTGTCTTGTGTTTTCGGCGAGGGCGACGAAAACTGCACCCGAGGCGGGTGCGCTCCCTGGGAATTTTGGGTTCGATTTGGCTTCGTTTTCTCATTTTCATATACCAGTTCCGACTCCTATCTCTTGAAGTTGGTTTGACGGGGTTGGATCCTGGTCGTGCTGACGCGGTGTCGCCTGAATTGACCTCTTCATTCTGCAGGGACTTGGACAACCAAAAAACTTTAAAATTATTGTTGCACAGGGGCAGGCGGGTGATACACTCTGCGTTCGCTTTTGGGAGAACCGAAGCGAAACGTACTTAAACCATTAACAGACAATTGATCTTTGTATGGCTGCACAACGCATAAGAATTCGCCTGAAGGCTTATGACCATCGTGTCATAGACCAGTCCGCGCGCGAGATCGCGGACACCGTCAAACGCACCGGCGCCCGCGTGGCCGGCCCCATCCCGCTCCCGACGCGTATCGAGCGCTTCACCGTGCAACGCTCGCCGCACTCGGACAAGAAATCGCAGGAAACTTTCGAGCAACGCACTCACAAACGCCTCATCGACATCCTTGATCCCACGGCCAAAACCGTCGATGAACTGAAGAAGCTGAATCTCCCCGCCGGCGTGGACATCACCATTAAAATTTGACGTTATGCCACTAGGACTTTTAGGAAAAAAACTCGGACACACCCGCGTGTACAACGCGAGCGGCGCCGTCATCTCGGTCACGGTGGTTCTCGCCGGTCCCAACCGCGTGTTGCAGGTCAAATCGCAAGCGGGCAAGGACGGATACAATGCCGTGCAGCTCGGTTTCGACGACCAGAAGGAGCATCGCGTTACCAAGCCGTTGCTCGGTCATATCAAGAAGCAGAATGGCGTGGCGGTGAAACGCATCAAAGAATTTCGTGATTTCTCCAAGGAAGTGAAGCCCGGCGAAGTGGTCGGCGCGACTCTTTTTACCCCCGGCGATTTCGTGGATGCGATCGGCGTCGTGAAGGGCCGCGGTTTTGAAGGTGTCGTCAAGCGCCACGGATTCAAGGGCGGTGACTCGACGCACGGCGCGAAGGGCTGGCATCGCCGCAGCGGCGCGATCGGGCAACGTTTGTTCCCCGGCACGGTGCAGCGCGGATTGCGGATGCCCGGTCACATGGGCCAGGTGCAGCGCACGACGCAGAACCTGGAAGTGATCCAGGTGCGTGAAGCGGAAAACATTTTGTTGATCAAAGGTTCGATCCCCGGAGCCGAGGGCGATTACGTCGTGATCCGTGAATCAAAGAAACGTCCGAAGGGCTGGAAGCCGCCGGTGAGCCTGGCGCCGATGAAGAAGAAGTCGGCCAGCGACAAGAAACCCGAAGCCAAAGCAGCGGAGCCAAAGAAATAATTAGGCCATGAAAATTGCCATCAAGAATCTCGAAGGAAAAGACCAGGGCGAACTGGAAGTGAAGTTCAAGCTGGTCGAAGGCGGACGCGGCACGCAAGCCGTGCACGATGCGGTGACCGCCTACCGGGCGGCCCAGCGCAGCGGCACCGCCTGTACCAAGAACGTCGGCGAAGTGTCCGGCTCGAACAAGAAACCGTGGCGTCAAAAGGGCACCGGTCGCGCCCGCGCCGGCTCGAACCAATCCCCCTTGTGGGTGGGTGGTGGCGTGGTGTTCGGTCCCAAACCGCGCGATTTCAGCAAGAAGGTCTCCAGGAAGACCAGGCAGCTCGCCTTGCGCAAAGCGTTGAGCGAACGGCTCAAGGCCGGCGACATCATTGTGGTGGACGATCTGAAGCTCGAATCGCCCAGGACGAAAGAATTTATCGGAGTCATCTCCAGGCTGGAACTCAAAGGCACGACGCTGGTGGTTTCCGCCGGGGTGGACCAGAACCTGTTGCTCGCCTCGCGCAATATCAAGAAGGTGACGCTGACCACGAGCGATTCGCTCAACACGTACGACGTGTTGCGCCCGGACAAGCTGCTCTTCACGAAGGGCGCGTTTGAAAAAGTCGAAGCCCGTTTGACCCAGGAATAACATGAACGCTTTTGAAATCATTAGAACCGTCCGCCTCACGGAAAAAGGCACGCGCCAGAGCGAGAAATACAACCAGTACACGATCGTAGCCGATCCGCGTGCGAACAAGACGCAGATCCGCCAGGCGGTGCAGGAGCTTTTCAAGGTGAAAGTCACCCGCGTGAACACGTTGAACGTGCATGGCAAACTCCGCCGTCAACGCACGCTCCAGGCGGGCAGGACGTCGAACTGGAAGAAAGCGATCGTGACCCTCAAAGAGGGCGATAAGATTGTTTTGACGTAGACTTAGCAATTTTCAAAACGCGAAGTGAATTTCACTTCGCGCTTTTTTTGTTTTGGTCGGTGGCGGTGTGTGCTAATTTTTAGCCATGATCAGCGCGCGTGAATTGGTCGGCGATGAATGGGCCGAATGGTATCGTCTCACGCCGATCCAACGCTGGCGTGAAAGCGAAAAGCTTTGGCAAACATACTTAGCCATGGGAGGCTCACTTGATCCCGAACCCGATACTCAAAGTCCTTTCTTTGATGCGCGCGCATCGCGTTCGCGCAAAGGGAGGTTTTTAATTAGCAGGAATGGTGAAGAAATTCCCCTGGACTAAATGAGTCATCTTACTGCCGCCACTTGGGTATCAATTATTTGGTGATAATTCCTTTCTTCCGATAAAATTTTACGTGGCTCATTTTGATCCATGGAGATTTTTAAGGTTACAAAGTGAAAACTCTCGCGCTTTTTTTTGTCGTCAATTTATGCGGGTTGCGAAATGGCGTGGAACAGTCAAGATTTAGGGAATGAAAATCAGTTTCTGCCTCCTGCTCTCGGCCATTGTTTTGGCCGTTCACACAGCCGGGGCAGAGCCATCGGCAAATTCCAACGCCAACCCGGAGGCCAAAGCTATCCTGACTTATTTTCAGAGCCTCGAATCGCGCCCGGACAAGCGGTTGGTATCGGGGCAATTCGCGAATTTTGGCCGGGGCGCAAATCTGATGTTGGCCATGCAGATCCACAACCAGTCCGGTCATTGGCCGGCGATCCTGGGTGTGGATTATGCGGATTTCCGCCGTGGCATCACGTATCAGGCGCCCAACGCGACGGCCATCACGTATTGGAAACAAGGCGGTCTCGTGACGGTCAGCACGCATTTGTACAATCCCGTGCGGACGAATGGGGCAGGGGGATTGCGCGATACGAACGTGGATTTGAATGCGTTGTTGGATACAAACACGGTCGTTCATGCGCGCTGGATACACGAGTTGGACTTGATCGCCGACGGCCTGGAGCAATTGCAGACCAATGGCGTGGTCGTTTTGTGGCGTCCGTTCCACGAGATGAACGGCGATTGGTTCTGGTGGGACGGCAAGGACCCGGACACGTTCAAAAAAGTGTGGCAGCAGATGTTCGATTATTTCACGCAGGTGAGGGGACTGAATAATTTGCTGTGGGTGTATGCGCCGAACCACGGGTCCAATACGGCGGCGTACTATCCCGGCGACCGTTATGTGGACATCGTGGGCCTGGATGTCTATACCGACGATGTGGATACGAACCATATTTTCGGTTATGCGGAAGTGGCGGCGTTGCCGAAGCCGTTTGGGTTCACGGAATTTGGCCCGCATGGTTCGGCTGATCCGCCGGGCGATTTCGATTACCTTCGATTTCTCAACGGCGTGAAAACCGATTTCCCGCGCACGGTGTTCTTTATGAGTTGGAACGCCAATTGGAGCCTGGGCCGGAATACGAACGTCACGCAGATGTTGAACGATCCGTGGCTGGTAAACCGGGAGGATTTGCCGGTGGAGATTGTGAAGGGCCGATGATTTACGGTGAGGGAGCCGATGGTCATCCTCTCCTCCAATTAAATTGGAGGAGAGGAAAGAGGAGAGGAGGTGCTTCAAAAATGTGCGATAAGAGATTAAAGCCCCCCTCTCCTTAGTCCTCTCCCCGCGCAGAGCGCAGGGAGAGGAAAAGCAATCGAATGCGCTTGGTTTTAGGGTGCCTCTGAAATCCAGTTACCACCGTAAAATGTTAACACGAATTTCTGCTTGGACAGCAATTGTCCGCGGGATGTGGTAAGGTTTGACACTGATTAATTTCAGGTAGAATTACATCCTGCGATGAAAATTAAAGCGCCCATTCGGATCCTGCATGTGGACGGCGACAGCTTTTTCGCCAGTTGCGAAATTGCGCTGGACCCGAAATTGCAAGGGCGTCCCGTTTGGGTCGGCGGCGGCAGGCGAGGGGATGGCATCGTCATCGCCGCGAACCGCGCCGCGAAAAAGTTTGGCGTCAAAACCGGGATGGCGTGCTTTGAGGCCAAGCGGCTTTGTCCGAGGGGTGTTCTCTGCCGTCCGCATTACGACGAGTACCGCCGCCTTTCGCAGGAGATGTTCCGGGTGCTGGAACAATACTCGCCCACGCTCGTGCCCATCTCCATTGACGAAGGCTTCCTTGATTTCACGAGCATGGACAAACATGTCTGGCGCGATACTACGCCGGAGAAATATGTGAAGGAGATTTGCGCGCGGGTCTTGCACGAAGTGAAATTGCCGGTTTCCGCGGGCCTGGCGAGTTCATCGCGTCTGGCCAAACTGGCGACGGATGCGGCCAAGCCGGGTTTCATCGAGATCAAGTCGGGCGAGGAAAAAGAATTTTTGAAGGACCGCGGTGTGCGCGAGATGTCCGGCATCGGCAAAAACCGGCAGCGGGCGTTATCGGGGTTGGGCGCAACAACGTTTGGCGAGGTCGCGAAATTACCGTCGCATCTGCTCAAACAGAAGTTCGGCATTTGGGGCCAGCAACTCTGGCTGTTCGCGAACGGCCTTTGGAGCGAGCCGTTATTATTGGAAGTCAAAGACCGCACGACGATTTCGAGCAATACAACGTTGCCGTACGACGAACCGGATTATGAAGCGGCGTTGACGTTCATTTTCAGTGAGGCTACACGATTGGTGGGGCAGCTCCGGCGCGAACAATTGCAGGCGCGTGAAATGAGCCTGGCCATCCGGTTCAACGATTTTACGGAAGTGGGCGGCGGACATCGTTTTCATGAACCGCAATTTTTGAATTCAACGATCAACACCGTATTGGAAGAAATTTTTCGCGGCATCATGGAGAGCCAGTTCAAATCCGTGCGGCAGATCCGCATCGCGTTCGGGAACCTGCGGCGATTGGATACGCAACCGACGCTTTGGGGCCGCACGGACGCTGAGCGCTGGGGCGCGTTGGATGACGCCGCGCACAAACTGAACACGCAATTCGGCAAGACGAGCATCATGACCGGCGCGCAATTGGCGTTGCGCGAGATGGAAGACGCGTTCAAGGATCCGAAAGCCAAGTGCCCGTTCGTGCCGCAGCGTGAAATGGTCAAAAAGTTATGGGGCACCGACGCCGACCCATTGGCGCACAAAGGCGAATGGGAAAAGCGATTGGCCAAAGTGAGCAAGCAGGCGCAGTTTAATCATTAGATTTTTGAGAAAATAGCAGAGAAAGTTTTTCCGTCATTTCGCGTTCAAGGTCGGGTGAAAGTCTTCCCATCTGACGTTTAATGATTGAAGTTGAAAGCGTAACCAATCGATGGAGACGCAAGACCGAGTTGACGCGTAGTCCGGTCGCTGAAAAATCAGGGTGGCTTTTCGGAATGCTTATGTCTGTTGGAAGTAAATCGTAGATTTCACGACTGGTTATAAACGCGACAATGACATGGCGATTCGGGCCAATTAGTTCAGTAAGACAGACGGCTGGGCGAAGTTTCGACGTGGAAAGATCGTCAAAAGGAAAAGGGACCAGTACAATTTTACCGCGCGTCAAAAGGTTTGCCATCGGTGAGGCGATAAAGCTCGGGTTCGTCTTTCAGAAAATCAAATGAAGAACTTTTGGACGCATTTCGTAACCACACGCCTTCAGCTATGTCATCGTCCTCCGAAGGGGCAGCGTCGAGAATGGAAATAGTGACCTTTAATGGCTTGTTCACCGGGAGTTTTACCGGTGAATCAGGCACTAACACTTTTCCATCAAAATGTGCCAAAAGACTGGTCATTTGTTTTAAGATAATCGGCTTTTGGCTGGATTGCGAGTCCAAAAAAACTTTTAAAAAGGTCTTGCAAAGGAATGTGACCATGATAGTTTATGCGCTCCTCGTCGCCGAAAAGGCTTGAGGACAGCATTGTTTGCAGACCGATAACTGGTTTCGCACAGGAAACAGGAATGATGGCCTGCTGACTTCAAAGTTGCTGATAAAACTTTTGCATTTATGCCAGTCAAAACATTTAGACCGCTAACGCCGTCCACGCGATACATTACGATCGCGGACTTCAGCGACATCACGAAGACGAAGCCCGAGAAATCGCTCGTCGAGATTCGCAAAAAGACCGGCGGCCGCAATATGTATGGCCGCATGACGGCTCGCGGCATCGGCGGCGGACACAAACAAAAGATCCGCCTGGTTGATTTCAAGCGCAACAAGCACGGCGTGGAAGCGACCATCGCGGCTATCGAATATGATCCGATGCGTTCGGCCCGCCTGGCCCTGTTGCAGTATGCCGACGGCGAAAAGCGTTATATTATTGCGCCCGTAGGCATCCAGGTCGGCGGCAAGATCGCCAGCGGCCCTTCCGCAATTCCTGAAATCGGTAATTGTCTTCCTCTCAAATCCATCCCGGTCGGTATCGCCATCCATAACATCGAATTGACCCCCGGTCGCGGCGGACAAATGGTCCGTTCCGCGGGCGGCGCGGCCACGTTGATGTCGCGCGATGCGGGATACGCCCAGATCCGTTTGCCTTCCGGCGAAATCCGCCGCGTGAACGAAGAGTGCTATGCGACAATCGGGCAGGTCGGCAATACCGAGCATGAAAATGTTATTTTGGGCAAGGCCGGCCGTTCACGGCATCGCGGCATCCGCCCCATCAACCGTGGTGTCTCGAAGAACCCGGTGGACCATCCGAATGGTGGTGGGCAAGGCAAATCCAAGTCTGGTGGCGGCTGGCAGCAATTGATGTCGCCGTGGGGCAAGGTAGCCAAGGGCGGCAAGACCCGTCCGAAATACAAATATTCAAACCGTTTTATCGTTGTTCGCCGCAACGGATTACCAATCAAAGTAAAATAATATGGGACGCTCCATCAAAAAAGGCCCGTTCGTTGATTTCCCGCTCCAGGAGAAGATCCTGAAGGCGAAGGAGACGAAATCCAAGACCCCGATCAAGACGTGGTCACGCCGTTCGATGATCACGCCGGATTTCGTCGGTCTTACCTTCAACGTCCACAACGGAAAAATTTTTAACGCGGTCTTCGTCACGGAAAACATGGTCGGTCATCGGCTCGGGGAATTTTCAACCACGCGCGTCTTCCGGAAGCACGGAGCGCACACAGCCAAAGCGGAGGCGAAGTAGTAATATGGAAGTATTTGCCATCACAAAAAATATCCCGATGTCCGCGCAGAAGATGCGCGAAGTCGTGCGGCAGGTCCAGGGGTTGCCGGCGTTGCAGGCCCAGGCCGTCCTGGCTGTGGTCCCGCGCAAAGGCGCGCGCGTCGTGGCCAAGACGTTGCAATCGGCCATCGCCAACGCCGAGAACAACAACAAGCTCAAGCCCGAGACTTTGCGCATCAAGGAAGCCGTTGCCGGCACGGCCACCAGCATCAAACGTTTTATCCCCAAGGCGCGCGGTTCCGCCGGGCCGATCATCAAGCGCCGTTGTCACATCAAAATCACCCTGTCCGACGAATAATATGGGCCAAAAAACAAATCCAATCGGTCTGCGCGTCGCGGTCAATAAAGACTGGCGCTCGAAATGGTTCGCCGCCAAGAAAGAGTTCGCCCAACTGCTCAACGAAGACCGCGAGATCCGCACCTTGCTCAAGAAAAAATTGGAAACAGCCTCGGTGCCGAGGATTTTGATCGAACGCGCCACGAACCGTTGCCGCGTCACCATTTTGACCGCCCGTCCGGGCGTTGTCATCGGCCGCAAAGGCGCGGAGATCGACAAGCTCAAGGAGGAACTCAGCCGCAAGACCGGCAAAGAAGTGTACGTGGACATCGTCGAAGTGAAGACCCCTGAACTCGACGCCCAACTCGTGGCGGAAAACATCGCTCTTCAATTGGAACGCCGTGTTTCGTTCCGTCGCGCTATGAAGAAGGCGTTGCAAACGGCCAAAGATTTCGGCGCGGAAGGCATCAAACTCCGCGCGGCGGGCCGCCTGGGTGGCGCTGAACTCGCGCGGGTTGAGCAATATCATTGGGGGCGCGTGCCGTTGCACACGTTGCGCGCGAACATCGATTACGGATTCGCGGAAGCGTTGACCGTTTATGGCAAGCTCGGCATTAAATGCTGGATTTGCCGCGGTGAGAACAAACCGCAGAAGAAAGAACCGCAGGCCGCCGAACAGGCGCCCGCAGCCAGCTAAAATTTTATGCCATTACAACCGGCAAGAGTTAAATATCGCAAGATGCACCGTGGCAGCCGCAAAGGCACCGCGCGCAGCGGCCATACCGTCGCCTTTGGCGAATACGGCCTGATGTCGCTGGAGCGCTGCTGGATGGATACCAAGCAGATCGAAGCCGCCCGCGTGGCCATCGCGCGCAACATGAAGCGCAAGGGCAAAATGTGGATCCGCATTTTCCCGCAGAAATCTTTCACCAAGAAGCCGCTCGAAACCCGGATGGGCAAGGGCAAGGCGCCCCTGGAATCATGGGTGGCGGTGATCCGTCCCGCGAACGTGTTGTTTGAAGTGGACGGGGTGACGGAAGCGGAAGCCCGGGAATCGCTCCGTTTGGCGGCGACCAAGCTGCCGATCAAAACCAAGTTTATCTCGCGGCATCGTGGTGCCGCACATTGACGATATGAAATTTGCAGATCTAAAAGATATGACGGTGGTGGAGTTGTCGGCCAAGGGCCGTGACCTGCGCCATGAAATCTTCAACCTGCGCCGGCTCCAGGCGGGCGCGCAGCTTGAAAAATCGTCCCACTTGCGCGACCTGCGCAAGGACGTGGCGCGCGTGGAAACCCGCATCTCCGAACTGCGAAACAAAGCGGCAAAATAATTGAGTATGGCTGAAGAAACTAAAAACATTACGGCAGGCGCCCCCCGCGGCAATCGCAAGGAACGCGTCGGCGAAGTGATCTCGAACAAGATGACCAAGACTATCGTCGTCCGCGTCGAGCGCCGTTTTCCGCACCCGCAGTTCAAAAAGATCGTTACCGCCTACAAGAAATTTTACGCGCACGATGAAAAAGCCGAAGCGAAAGTCGGCGATACCGTGCGCATCGAAGAAACCCGGCCGTTGTCGAAATTGAAACGCTGGAAGCTCGTCGAAGTCGTCGAGCGCGCGGCGGAAGAAACCCCGGTGGCCGCTTAATATTTTATGTTGCAAGTTCGTTCCAGTTTGGATGTCGCGGATAACACAGGCGCCAAGATCGCCTGGAACATCGGCGTGTTGGGCCGCAACCAGGTGTACGCCGGCATCGGCGACGTCATCAAGGTGCATATCAAGGTCGCCGCGCCGGATGGCACCGTCAAAAAGGGCGAAGTGCATGACGCTGTCATCGTCCGCACCCGGCAGATCATCCGCCGCAACGACGGGTCGTACCTGCGGTTCGACCGGAACGCCTGCGTCATCATTGACAAGGAATTGAACCCGAAAGGCACGCGCATTTTTGGTCCCGTGGCGCGCGAATTGCGTGAGAAGAAGTTCATGAAGATCATCTCGCTCGCGCCCGAAGTCATCTGAAGAATTTTATGAAGTGTCATGTCAAGAAAGGCGATGAAGTCGTCGTGTTGTCCGGAAAAGAAAAAGGCAAACACGGCAAGATCATCGCTGTGTTTCCGAAAACGCAACGCGTCATCGTGGAAGGTGTGCAGATGATCAAGCGCCATACGCGCAAGAGCCAGCAGCACCCCAACGGCGCCATTGTTGAGCGCGAAGGGACCGTCCACCTTTCGAATGTAAAACGCGTCGAACACCACGCGCCGGAGGCGGCCACCGCCTAAAGATTTAGCCGCGGCAAAATCCGCGGCCTGAGAAAATGAAATCAAGACTGTACGAAAAATATAAGAACGACGTTGTGCCGGCCCTCAAGGAAAAGCACAAGTACACGAACCTCCACCAGATCCCGAAGATCGAAAAGATCGTCGTGAACATGGGTGTGAGCGCCTCGCTGGAAAAAGGCGCGATCGAGGACGCGGCGAAAGATCTGTCCATGATCACCGGGCGCAAGCCGGTCATCAGCAAGTCGCGCCACAGCATCGCCAGTTTCAAGCTGCGGGAAAACCAGCCCATCGGCTGCCGCGTCACGTTGCGCAGCGATACGATGTATGAATTTTTTGACCGCCTCGTCGCCGCCGCGCTGCCGCGTATCCGCGACTTTCGCGGCCTCTCGCCGCGCAAGTTCGACGGCAGGGGGAATTATACGTTCGGCATCTCGGACCAGACCATTTTCCCGGAGATCGAACTGGACAAGATCAAGCGGACGCAGGGCATGGATGTGACCATTGTCACCAGCGCTGAGACCAACGACCAGGCGCTGGACTTGTTGAAATTGATGGGTTTTCCGTTTTCTGAAAAATAACAAAACGAATCTATGGCCAAGAAATCATGGAAAGAGCGCAATAAGCGCAAGAAGGAGACGGTAAAAAAATACGCCGCGCTCCGCGCCGAACTGAAGGCAAAACGCGACTACGCTGGCCTGGCGCAATTGCCGCGCGATGCCAGCCCAACGCGCGTGGTCAACCGCTGCGCGATGAGCGGCCGCCGCCATGCCTACCTCCGCAAATTCGGAGTGTCCCGTTTGACTTTCCGTGAAGCGGCCTTGAACGGCCTGATCCCCGGTGTGGTGAAAGCCAGTTGGTAAAATTTATATGAGCGATCCGATTTCAGACATGTTGACCCGCATCCGCAATGGCGGACGCGCCCAGTTGCCCGCGGTCGAGATGCCGCATTCGCGCATCAAAGAGAACATCGCCAAGATCCTGAAGTCCGAGGGTTATGTCAGCGACGTCGCCGTCGAAGGCAGTAATCTCAAAAAGATCAAGGTCCGTTTGAAATACAACGGCAAAAAAAGCGTGATCGAAGGCTTGAAACGCATCAGCAAGCCCGGTCTGCGCAAATACGTCGGCTCGACCGAGATTCCCCGCGTGCGCGGCGGATTGGGTGTGGCCGTCGTTTCCACGTCTGAAGGCCTGATGACCGACGTGCAGGCCCGCAAAAAGAACCTCGGCGGAGAATTGCTCTGCTATATCTGGTAAAATTTATGTCGCGAATTGGAAAACAACCGATTGCCGTTCCGCCTAAAGTGAAGGTGGAAGTCAAAGGCCAAAAAATTTTGGTCGAAGGCCCCAAAGGCAAGCTCGACTGGGAATTGCCCCGGCGCACGAGCCTCAAGGTGGCCGATGGCAAGATTGTCGTCAGCCGCGATGGCGATGACGCCCGCGCCAAATCGTTGCACGGCACCAGCCGCGCCCTGGTCAACAACATGATCAAAGGCGTCAGTGAAGGATTCGTCGAGAAACTGGAGATCCAGGGCGTCGGTTTCAAGGCCGCCGTCCAGGGCAAGGTCGTCAATCTGACCCTCGGATTTTCGCATCCCATCAATTACAATATTCCCGACCAGATCAAAGTGACGGTCGAGGAGAACACCAAGCTGACCATCGAAGGGCCGGACAAGAAAGTTGTCGGCCAGGTCGCCGCCGAGATCCGCGGCTTCTACCCGCCGGAGCCTTACAAAGGCAAAGGCGTGCGCTATGTGGGCGAACACGTCCAGCGCAAGGAAGGCAAGACCGTCCAATAATCAACGGTTCACGGCTAAATCCGTGGACATGACAAAATGAGAACTCAAAAGAAACATCAATTGCAGCAACTGCGGCGCTGGCGCATCCGGAAAAAAGTTTCCGGCACCAAAGATTGTCCGCGCATGGCCGTTTGCTTTACCGGCGAAAACATTCACGTCCAGTTCATCGACGATGAAGCGGGCAAAACGCTCGCGGCCATCTCGACCGTCGGAAAATCGTCCGCGGCCAAAGACTTGTCGGCGAACGTGAACGGCGCCAAAAGCATCGGCGCGATCGCCGCGAAAAACGCCCTGGATAAGGGCATCAAGCAGGTCGTGTTCGATCGCGGCGGCAATCGGTATCACGGCAAAGTCAAAGCCCTGGCGGATGCCGCCCGTGAAGCCGGATTAAAATTTTAACCAGCAACCCCATTATTAACGTGCCAGAAATCCCAAAAACTGAAGGTGGAGCGGAGCCGCAGCAGCAATCGCAGCAACCGTACCAGCCGCAGCGCGGTGGACCGCGCCGCCGCCGCAAACCCATGGGCGACGTGCCTGAGAACGCATTTGGCGGCGCCTCGGAAGAGTTGGTCGAAAAGGTTGTGTACATCAACCGCTCCGCGAAAGTGGTCAAAGGCGGACGCCGTTTCAATTTCTCGGCCCTCGTGGTCGTTGGCGATAAGAAAGGCCGTGTCGGCTATGCCCTCGGCAAAGCCGGTGAAGTGGCCGATGCCATCCGCCGCGGCGGCGAGCTGGCCCGCAACCAGATGCAGCGGGTTTCGTTGAAAGACGCCACGATTCCGCATGAGATTTTCTCCCGGTACGGTGGCGCCAGGATTTTGCTGCGTCCGGCTTCTCCCGGTACGGGCATCATCGCCGGCAAAACCGTCCGTTCCGTGCTCGAATCCGCCGGGATCCGCGATATTTTGACCAAATCGCTCGGTTCGAAGAACGCCGCGAACGTCGTCAAAGCGACCTTGAAGGCGTTATTGAGCCTGCGCACCCGTGAAGAGATTTACAAGAGCCGCGGCCTGGAGATCAAGAAAGTGGCGGCGCCCAAAGCTCCTGAAGCGACCCCCGCAGCCTAAAGATTTTTATGCGATTACACGATTTAAAACCTCGTCCCGGCGCGAAGCACCGCCGCAAACGGCTCGGCCAGGGTGAATCCAGCGGCCACGGAAAAACTTCCGGTCGTGGTGGCAAAGGCCAGACAGCCCGCTCCGGCAGCAGCATCCGCATCGGGTTCGAAGGCGGCCAGATGCCCCTCATCCGCCGTATTCCCAAGCGCGGTTTTAATAACGCGCGGTTTACGACCCGTTACATTGCCGTCAATGTCAGTGATTTGAATAAGTTCGACGACGGTGCAAAAGTCGATGAGGTCGCGTTGCGCGCCGTTGGCCTGGCCAACGGCCGTGGCGAAGGGATCAAGATCCTCGGAGAAGGGGAACTTTCCAAAAAACTCGCCGTGACCGCCAGCGCGTTCAGCGCCTCGGCCAGGGCCAAAATCGAAGCCAAAGGCGGCTCCTGCGAAGTCATTGTTCGCAAACCCGCTCAACCCGCCAGGGCCTAGTCGGGACTTACTATGTTCCGTAGCATTTTCAACACCTTCGCCAATTGCTTCAAGATCCCGGAGCTTAAGTCACGCATTCTGTTCACCTTTGGCATGCTGGCGGTCTGCCGTTTGATGGCTTTCATCGTCATCCCCGGCATGGATGGTGAGGGTCTTTCAGCCTATTTTGCCAAGAACCAGGGATTCGGCGGGATGGTTGGCATGTACAACACCTTCGCGGGCGGCGCGTTCGGCAATTGTGCCATCGGCGCCCTCGGCATCATGCCGTACATCAGCGCCACCATCATCCTCCAATTGATGACCGCCGTGATCCCCAGTTTGAGCAAGCTCGCGCGCGAAGAAGGCGGACGCACCAAAATCATCCAATTAGGGCGCTATCTTACCGTTTTGATCTGCATCATCCAGGGCGGATATTTCGCCTTTAGCTATTTGCATCCCCAAAATATTTTTTCAGGGTTCCAGGGGCAACTGGTCCTGATTGATAACGTCTATTTCTATTATATTTTCACCGTGGCGATCATGACTACGGGCACGATGTTGCTGATGTGGATTGGTGAGCAGATCACCGATCGCGGCATTGGCAACGGCGTCTCGCTGGTCATCACCATCGGCATCCTTGCGCGTCTCCCGGTGGCTCTCCAGGGTGTGAAAGACATGTTCTTCGGCCCCACGCATACCAATTCCCTGCTGGGCGTGGGATTGTTGCTGCTCATTCTGTTGGTGATCGTCATTGGCGGTGTCATCGCCGTCACGCAGGCCCAGCGTAAAATTCCGGTCCAATACGCCAGCCGTATGGTCGGCCAAAAGATGTACCAGGGCGGCACGAATTACATGCCCTTGCGCGTCAATTATTCCGGCGTCATGCCCATCATCTTTGCCTCGTCCATTCTCATGATTCCCCAGCCGGTCTTCAGTTGGATCGCTTTAAACGTGAAACAACCTTTTGTTCATGACTGGGTGCAATGGCTCGCGATTGAGACCGCCTACGGATCGATTTTCTATATCATGATTTACGGGCTGATGATTTTGTTCTTTTCCTATTTCTGGGTCGCCACCCAATTCAATGAGATCCAGATCGCGGACGACCTCAAGAAAAACGGCGGCTATATCCCCGGTGTCCGCCCCGGCCAGCAGACCAGCGAATACCTTCACAAAGCCATGAGCCGCATCACCCTGGCGGGCGCGATCTTTTTGACCATCATCGCCACCGTCCCGATCGAGTTGGCCAATGAACTGCATATCCCGCAGAGCGTCGCCAGCTTTTTTGGCGGCACCAGTATTTTGATCAGCGTCGGTGTGCTGCTCGACACGATGCGGCAGGTCGAAGCGCACTTGATGATGCGCCATTACGACGGGTTCCTGAAGAAAGGCCGCATGCGCGGGCGGTTCTGATTTTGTGGGTGGAATAAAGATTAAGAGCGAAGATGAGCTGAAGTTGATGCGCTCGTCCTGCGCCGTGGCGGCTAAAGTTTTGGAAGAGATCGGTTCCTTCATCAAGCCGGGCGTGACGACGATGCAGGTTGATAATTTTGCCGCCGAACAGATCAAGCGGCACGGCGCGAAAAGCGCGTTTTTGGGATACCGGAAATATCCGCGCCAGGTGTGTTTGTCCGTGAACGACGAAGTGGTCCACGGCCTGGGAAGCGGGCGCGAATTGCATTTTGGCGATATTGTGAGTGTGGACGTGGGCGTCAGTCACAAGGGCTTTATCGGCGATACCGCCCGGACCTATGCAGTAGGCGGTTGCGGTGTCCTGGCCCAGCGGCTTTTGGATGTCACGGAACAGGCGCTGTATCTGGGGATAGCCGCGGCCCGGCCGGAAAATCGCGTGACCGATATTTCGCGGGCCGTGCAGACATTTGTCGAGAACAACGGGTTTAGTATCGTGCGCGAATTTGTGGGTCACGGCGTGGGGCGGTCGGTGCATGAAGAGCCGCAAGTGCCTAATTTTGTGGACCCTAAGATGAACGACCGGCTGCGGCCGGGGATGACCATAGCCATTGAACCCATGGTCAACGCGGGCCAGCCCGCCGTAAAAATCTTAAAAGATGGCTGGACAGTCGTCACGCAAGATGGTTCATTGTCCGCTCATTTTGAGCATACCGTCCTTGTGACGGACGGCGAACCGGAGATATTGACATGGCCGGCAGCCAGACTTTCAAAATTGAAGGTCGCGTGATTGAAGCGTTGCCCAACGGCACCTATCGCGCGGAATTGAGCAACGGACACCGTTTGACGGCGTTCGTGGCGGGCAAAGCGAAGAAAAATTTTGCCGGGTTAAAATCCGGCGATGTGGTTAAACTGCAATTGACGCCCTTTGACTTGAGCATGGGGCGGATATTGGTGGAAAAATAGATTTAAAAATGAAAGTCCGAGCATCAGTCAAAAAAATGTGTGAGCACTGCAAAGTGGTGCGCCGTCGTGGCGTCATCCGCATCATCTGCTCCAATAAACGTCACAAGCAACGTCAAGGCTAAGATTTATGGCACGTATCATTGGTGTTGAAGTACCGCCGAACAAGCGCATCGATATTGCGCTCCGCTACATTTACGGCATCGGCCCCGTCAATTCGAAGGAAATCCTCGAGCGCGCGAACATCGATCCCGCGATCCGCGCCAAGGACCTCACCGAGGCTCAGCTCGCCCAGATCGTCCACGCCATCCAGGAAGGCAAATACGTCATTGAAGGCGATCTGCGCCGCGAAGTCGGCATGGACCTCAAGCGCCTCCAGGGCATCAAATGCTATCGCGGCATCCGCCACATGCGCGGATTGCCCGTGCGCGGTCAGCGCACCCAGACCAATGCCCGTACCCGCAAAGGCCCGCGCAAGACCGTCGGCGTCCAGCGCAATCCGAACGCCAAGACCGGCATCCACTAAGTTTTTTGATTTACGATTTACGATTGAATTGAAATATGGCTGACGAAACAAAAAAGAAACCGGCAAAAGAACCGAAAGCTGAAGCGGCCCCCAAAGCTGAAAAAGCTGAAAAGAAGGCCGCCGAGCCGAAGAAGAAAACCGCCGCCGCTGAAGGCGCCGCTCCCGGTGCTGCCCCGGTAGCCACCGAAGGTGCCGCCCCCGCTGCCCCGGTAGCTGCTGTTACCGCGCCGACCGCCGCCGAACTTTTGGGCGAGGACGCCAACGCCAAGAAAGTCATCAAAGCCAAGCATGCCAAGAACATTGTGGCGGGCGTGGCGAACATTTTGGCCACTTTCAACAACACTTTGGTCAGTATCACCGATATGCACGGCAATATCATCGGATGGTCAAGCGCTGGTCGCGTCGGTTTCAAAGGCTCCCGCAAGAGCACGGCTTACGCCGCGCAGCAGGTCGCCCAGGACGCCGCCCGCCAGGCCATGGCCCACGGCATGAAAGAAGTCGAGATCCGCGTCAAAGGTCCCGGCTCCGGCCGCGATTCCGCCATCCGCGCCATCCAGGCCATCGGTCTGGAAATCTCTGCCATCAAGGACGTTACCCCCGTCCCGCATAACGGCTGCCGCCCGCGCAAAAAACGCCGCGTCTAATCAAACCACGAGTTTTCGATGATTATCGGAAGCATTTTGAACCAAATTTACACTTAATTTTATGGCTCGTTATACAGGTCCCCGCGTTCGCATCAGCCGCCGTTTCGGCATCCCCATCTTTGGCCCGACGAAATATCTCGAGCGCCGCGCCTACGGCCCCGGTGTTCACGGCCCCAAATCACGCCGCAAGCATACCGATTACGGCCTGGGTTTGATCGAGAAACAGAAGCTCAAGTACTACTACGGTTTGCTGGAACGCCAGTTCCGCGGTGTGTATGAAAAGGCCTTGCGCCGCCGCGGTGTTACCGGTGAGCAAATGCTTCAGATTTTGGAGACGCGTTTGGACAACGTGGTTTATCACCTGGGCCTGGCCAATACGCGCGCCGCGGCCCGGCAGATGGTCTCGCACGGCCACATTTTGGTCAACGGTCGCAAAGTTGATGTTCCCTCGTTTGCCCTGAAAGTGAACCATGTGATCGAGGTCAAGAACAACAACGTTTCGCGCCAGCTCGCGACGAAGAATATGGAGACCTCTACCAGCCGTTCAGTGCCGGACTGGATGGTTATGCACAAGGAAGAGTTCAAGGGCACGCTCATGCGCATCCCAACGCGCGACGAGATCCAGCCGATCGCCAATGAGCAGGCGGTTGTCGAATTTTATTCCCGCTAAACAGTAACCAACAAATAACAATTATACGGACCGCTCCGGCGCGGGAATAAACAGCCGGGGTTGTCAGATTAAAATTGTTGAAAGGAAAATATGCCAGTTCGATTAGGACGTTTCGAGATGCCCAAGCGCTTGCAGAAGGACGAAGCCAGCGCCACGCCCACTTACGCAAAATTCGTCGCCGACCCGTTTGAGACCGGTTACGGCCACACCGTGGGAAACTCCCTTCGCCGCGTGCTTTTATCTTCGCTCGAAGGCGCGGCCATCACCTCCATCAAAGTGGACGGCGCGATGCATGAATTCACCACCATTGAAGGCGTCGTCGAAGACGTGACCGACGTGGTTTTGAACCTGAAGAAGATCAAATTCAAGGCCCATACCCGCGATGAGCAGACCCTGTTGCTCTCGGCCAACAAAGAAGGCGCGGTGACGGCGGCGGACATCCAGGTCAACCAGAACATTGAATTGGTGAATCCCGACCAGCACATCTGCACGCTGGACAAGAAGAAGAAATTTGAGATGGAATTGACCGTGAAGATCGGTCGTGGTTTCTGCCCCGGCGACGAGAACAAGAAGCCCGGCCAGGCCATCGGCGTTATCGCGATTGATTCAATCTTCTCACCGGTCACCCGTGTGCGTTATGCCGTGGAGGCCGCCCGCGTCGGCAACCGTACCGACTATGACAAGTTGATTTTGGAGATCTGGACGGACGGACGCATCACCCCTGATGATTCGCTGACCCAGGCCTCCGTGGTGTTGCAGAAACACCTCGACGTCTTCGCGCTGTACGACAAGAACGCGATCGAGTTCGAAGAAGCCGCCGACAAGCAGGACGAAGAGAAGACGAAGATGAAGAAGCTGCTCAACATGAGCGTCAACGAGATCGAATTGAGCGTCCGTGCGGCGAATTGCTTGAACAACGCGAACATCACGACGGTCGGCCAACTGGCCATGAAGACCGAGCAGGAGATGTTGAAATACCGCAACTTCGGCAAGAAATCGCTGAACGAGATCAAAGACAAATTGCAGGCGCTGGGTCTTTCGCTCGGTATGAATTTCGAGCCTGGATTGCTCGAAGCGCCGAAAGAAGAACCCAAATTAGTGTAATTTTATGCGACATTTGAAACGCACGGCCAAACTTGGCCGCACCTCTGAGCATCGCAACGCGATGCTGGCAAACCTGGTTTGCAGCCTTATCAAGCACAAACGCGTGACCACCACTTTGGCCAAGGCCAAGGCCGCGCGCAGCGTGGCCGAAAAAATGGTGACGCTCGGCAAGAAAGGCTCCATCCACCATCGCCGTTTGGCGGCGGCCCGCTTGCACCAGGAAGACGCGGCGAAGATCCTCTTCAAGGACATCGCCCCGGCTTTCAAGGACCGCAACGGCGGCTACACCCGCATCATCAGGATGAACCAGCGCATCGGTGATTCCGCGCAAAAGGCCATTTTGGAATGGGTTGATTTCGCGGCGGAAGCTCCCGCAACGCCGGAAACGGCGCCCGCTGCGGCTGAAACCCAGCCGGAAGAAAAGAAGTAAATTTAGTTCAATAATCAAAGCCCGCTCGAGAGAGCGGGCTTTTTGTTTAGCGCACGAACAGATAAATAAAAAGCACGAGAACGACAACGGCAACGACCCACCAAAACCAACTGATGCCGCGTGGTTTCTTTTCCCCGCCAAATTCCGATTTTACATATTCATTGTAGTCGAAGTTTTCATCGGGCAGGCCGAGTCTGTCGCTTTGGGCGGCGTCCGACCAGCCGGTGCTTTCATCAGAACCGCATTCGGGACAGGACTTGGCGCCCGCCGGAACATCGGCGCCACAATTGGGGCAGCAGTTCGGAACTGGCGGCGTCATTGGAATATGGCAGTCCAGAGATTAGATAACACGGGGCGATTGTCCCGTGATGCCGTCGGCCTTTTTCATCGAGCGGATACGGGCGGGGTCAAGGCTCCAGCGGGTGGCCAGGAGCGAGACTTTTTCAAAATTCTCTTCAATGGCTTTTTGGGCAAAGGATTCCTGCCCGTAGGGAAAACATTTCAATTTAAGCTCAAATTCGGCGGCAGTTTTGACTCCCTGGTTCCAAACAGTTTCTCCCGCCCAGGCATAGGCGCGTGTCACGCAGCCGTCATCCAGGCGCATCCAGGCGTGGTGAAGGGAAAACTTTTCCGCATGGAAATATTGGACATGCCCCAGCTTGCGGCTCAAGGAAATCAAAAGGTGAAAGCATTCATCAATATCGTCAGCGGGAGCGGGGACGGCAGCGCCGGTGACGATGACCCAGCCATTGATACGGTAACTGATAAAAAACTCATGGTCGCCGGCCATTCCTTCGGACCAGGAACAGGGGGCGGAGCGATTCAAGCCAAGAGCCTCCAGCACGGTTTCGGGGGTACCGGCACGAATCGCCAGCCAGGTGACGGGTCGCTGTGGAACCGTGTCGAATAAAACGGAGGGCGGAACCTGGGATGGAGGTAACGGGCGCGGGCGTCGCGGCAGAAAATAGAGGACGGCAATGGCGATGATGCCGATGACCAGGGCAAGCCCCTGGACCATCATCATGAAAATCAGCATTTGTTTATCCGCCAGATTCACCTAATCGAAATTTACGCCGCCGCCGGAATGGTTCAACCATTTTTTTGTTAAATTGAATCCGCCAGCCAGCCCAGGTATTTCCGGCTGCCGGCCTTTAACGGCAGGGCGAGGAATTCCGGCGTATCATAGGGATGTTTGGTAGAAATGAGCTTTTCCAGAGCTTTCAGGCGTGATTTAGCAGTCTTTAAGACCATTAAAACCTCCGGGATGGATTCGATTTTGCCCTGCCAGCGGTAATGAGACTCGATTTTGGGGACGAGGTTGGCGCAGGCTATGAGCCTGGCGTCCAGCGCGGCTTTGGCCAATGCCCGGGCGGTTTTCATGTCCGGCGCAGTGACCAGGACCAGCGCAAATGACGCGGCGGATTTCATGGTTATTTTCTTTGCATCAATAAACTCTGAAGTAATTTCCAATTAGATTGGGCATATTTCCAATTCGTGATTTGCATGGCTTCGTAATCGAGATCACCTTCGGCCAATTGGGATATTTGATATTTTGGCGGACCGGCTAAAAATCGGCTAAAACTGTTTATTGAATAAATTCCCGGTCCGGAATGGCAGCCAGAACACTGTTGCAACGTTCTTATCCGCTGATCCTTGTCCATCTGGTCAGGCGGCACCCATTCAAACGGTTCATTTCCCGCAGGAAAGTTATTGGAAATAAAGTCTTTCTGGCCAGGCTCGATATGATTCAAGGCAGCATTTGTGTCTCGCAACATCCGGAATTCGTCAAAATGTTGAGGTGGCTGATCACCATCCAAACTCGTGTAAGTACCATACATTTCTTTGATATTAAGATAAGTTCGCATCTGGATGCTTTCGGTAACATGAGTTGGTCGAATCCGTCCATCGATATCAATGACACACATGCGCCGGACCAACGCCCACTGGGAATTGGTGGGGAATTGTGGCAAAGCTGGATTCAAATCCTGCCATGCTATTGGTTGATCAGAATCTACAAATCTTGGGCTGACGGCATTCAATCTTTTGAGGTAATCCAAACCGGTCTTCCGTCCGTCGGGGTCGTGGAAGAAAACCATAAAAACGGAGTGTCCGCGAAAGCCAATATCATGCGCGGGAGTGGTCAAATCTGCTGTGAAATCGCGGAGATTGATCCAATCACTATTCGTTTGGAACAGCCCGTGTGGCAAGTCCTGCAATTGAGTGTTTTCCGCTGCCACATAATTATCCGGTAATACCGCGATTTCGCTGGTTGTCAGCTCAAGCCGCTGGATGACAATCGCCAAACGCTTTTGAAGCTCTCTTAATTCTGCTGTATATCTCCAATTTTCCA
>DASXYX010000079.1:0-8308 GCA_036502245.1 Verrucomicrobiia bacterium | reverse complement strand
CGCGAGATTGACCTGGCAAATCTGCCGCAAGATGACGCCCGGACGTTTGAAATGATGCAAAACGCCGATACCATTGGTGTTTTTCAAATCGAAAGCCGCGCCCAAATGGCCACGCTGCCTCGAATGAAGCCGACGAAATTTTACGATGTTGTCATTGAGGTTGCGATTATTCGCCCTGGTCCAATCCAGGGACATTTGATGCATCCATATCTGGCGCGGCGGGCAAAGAAGGAGGAGATCAAATATTATCATGAGGATTTGAAACCTGTTTTAGAACGCACTCTGGGAGTGCCTCTATTTCAAGAGCAAATGCTCCAAATGGCAATGATCATGGCTGACTTTTAGCGGCGCCGAAGCCGAAGAATTAAGAAGAGCACTTAGCTTCCATCGTTCGCAGGAGCGAATGGAACAGGTCATAAAAAAATTGCGGGTAGCAATGGAAAGAAAGGGGCATTCACCTGAAACCATCGACAATATATGCCAAACGGTGAGTTCATTTGCCCTCTATGGTTTTCCGGAATCGCACGCGATCAGCTTCGCGCATTTGGCTTATGCCTCAGCTTACCTGAAAGCGCATCGCTCTCCCGAGTTTTTTGCCAGCCTCTTGAATAACCAGCCGATGGGATTCTATTCCTCCGCCACTTTAATCAAAGACGGCCAGCGGCATGGGGTGAAGTTCCGTCCTGTCTGTGTGATGGAGTCCGATTGGGATTGCAAAATTGAACCGGATGACTCCATCCGCCTGGGCTTGCGTGTGGTAAAAACTTTAAGCAATCGCGGAGCGAAAAAGATAGTGTGCGAACGCGACAGAGCGCCATTTATTTCATGTGAGGATTTCAAAAAGCGAGTCCAGTTAAATAAAGATGAACTTCGGACACTTGCCGAAATTGGCGCCTTGAATTGCTTCACGCAGCATCGCCGCAATGCCCTTTGGGCGGTGGAAAGGGAAGTTCGCCAGGATGATTTATTTGATGTTGAAAAACCAGCAAACAGCAATTCTCCTCTCGTCCCAATGAATTATGCCGAACGAATTCAAGCCGACTTCGCCGGAATGAATTTGACGACCGGCAAACATCCCATGGCCCTGTTGCGCTCGCGCCTGCCCGATGTCTGGCGCGCGGCTGACTTGCCAAAAGCCCCGCGCGGCAGCCGCGTTCTCATTGCCGGCAACGTTATTTGCCGTCAGCGTCCGGGCACTGCCAAAGGCTTTGTCTTTATCAGCCTCGAAGACGAAACCGGCGTCAGCAATGCCATCGTAACCGCGCCCATGTTCGAGGCTAATCGTCTGGTCATCACCGAAGAATCTTTTTTACTCATTGAAGGCAAGTTGCAAAATTCTGGAAAGGTCATTCATATCAAGGCAGAGAAGATAAAACGGCTCGACCATGGATTCTTTACTGGTTCTGAGTCCTATGACTTTCACTAGCAGCCCGTTAAAAAACTCTGGACACCGTATCCATAGTTTTTTAACGGGCTGCAAGGTCAAGCCCAGGAACATCTGCAAAAAGCAAGTGATGGCAATAATCACAAGAATACTGGCGGCTTGGATATGCCATAAATGATGGTTAACCGTAACCTGAAACCACCATTTCCATCTAACAGATCGTCCAAATGAAATCGAAAACCTGTATACTCGTTCTAACTGTTCTCCTGGCAGCGGCCGCAATGCCCGTAATGGCAGCGGACACTGCCGACAATGTGAAAGTCGTGGCCTCGACAAAAGGCGCTTCGCGCACCGTTGGCCTGGACATCGTCAACAAGACCGTTAACCCCGATAAGTCGACCAGTCTCACGTTCAAATGGAGTGAAAAAGGTAACACCATGGAACGCACGGTTGTGGCGAATGACCAAACCATCGTTGTATTCAATGGACAGATCGTGAAATTCTCAGACCTTACGGAGGATCAATTCCATGCGAAGGCTGTCGCCACAGTCGGCGCTGATGGCGTTAACGTCGTGCTCCTTCGCTTTGGCAAGAAGCCGTTGCCAAAGGATCAATTGACGCCGCAGCAGGCCGCGATAATTGCCAGCCTGGCCCCGGCGCCAACGGCGGCATCCGAGGTTGCCCTGGACAAGCGTGTCGCCAGGATTGTGGATTCTTTGAGCCTGGAGGATACTGTCAAGCAGGAGCGTATCCGCAATGTCATCGCCACCGATTTGCGGGCCGTGCGCGACGCCCATAATGCGGGGCTTCAGCTCGATCCTGGCGTTCATCAGAAATTCATCAGTGGTTTGCAGGCTGACTTGACGTCCGAGCAAGTTGAGTCCGTCAAAAACCAGCTCACGGTCAACAAAGTACCCATTACCTTCAAAGTTTATCACCAAATCATTCCCAACCTGAAACCAGCGGACGATGCTAAAATCATGGATTGGCTGAAACGGGCGCGCGAGCAATCTCTGGATGTGAAAAACGTGGACGAAATGAATCCCATCTTTAAGAAATACAAAACTGAGATTGAGCATTACCTCAACCAGCAGGGCTACGACTGGAATGCTTCTTACAAGGCCTTCGTGGACAAGCAAAAGTCCGAGTCCAATAAATAATCGCCCGTTTATCGCGGCAAACGGCCTTTCAAATCAGCCGGCTTGAATGGGCCGGGTTCATTGATCAAGGCGCGTGCGGCGTCAACCTGTCCCCAAACATTCCAGAGCAGGACCCCGCGGACGCGCCCCTCGTTCAAATAGTACACGACGCCTTCGCGAAAAGGCGTTTTCCAGTCCGCGAACGTTTCCAATCGCGAATCCAATTCCCCGACCGCTTCGTATCCCAGGTCAAACAAATCTGAATAGAAGAAGGGAAGATGGTGGTAGGGCTCCCGTTTTCCGGCCATATTATGGCCGGCGGTTTTTCCCATGGTGTTGGCATTATCCTCGTGCTCGACCCGGATGCGTTTGCCAAGCGCGGGATTGAAGAAAGCGGCGACATCGCCCGCCGAGTAAATACTCGGATCTTTCGTTTGCAGGAATTCGTCAACGATAATGCCGTTGTCGGTTTTTAATCCGGCTTTTTGGGCGAGTTCGATATTGGGTTCGATGCCAATCCCCGCAATGACGGCTGCGGTAACCAATTCCCGGCCGCTGCTGATTTTCAGGAAAAGTTCTCCGCGCCGGGTTTCCAATCCCGCGGCCGATTCGCCGGACAAAAGCTCGACCCCCTTTTCGCGATAATAGCCGTTGAGAAATTGAGCAAGGTCCTGCGGGAAAACGCGTTCGCAAATACTTTTTCCGGGAAATACCATGGCAACATCCTTCTGATTCATTGCGAGCGCGGCGGCAATTTCGGAGCCAATAAATCCGCTGCCGATGACGGTAAAGCGCTTGTTTTTATCGGCGCGCTCGCGGAGACGGCGATAGTCATCCACAGTGCGATAATAAATAATTTGTCCGTCGCCAAAGGGGAGCTGGCGGGGCCGTCCTCCGGTGGCAAGGAGCAATTTGTCATACGTATAGGCATTTCGCGCATCATCGACCACGCGTTTTTCCGCGGGTTCAATCGTTTCAACATTCCGGCCCAGGTGGAATTCCACCCTTTCGTTTTCAGTATGACGCCAAATGCTTTCAAGAGTTTTGTCTTTCCACAGTCCCTTGGTGAGCGGCGGGCGATCGTAAGGGTTATTCTGTTCTTGGCTGACGATGCCGATTGAGCCGTCCGTATCCAGTTCCCGAATACCGTGAACGGCAGCGTCTGCAGTCATTCCTCCGCCAATGATCAAATATTTGTAATGGGGCATAAATTTTAACCTCCTCAATCCATATCGCCCAACCGTGCGTCCTTTTCAAGGGGTGATTGCTCTTTGACCGGCCGCTGGGCGCATCTCAATTTCTTGCAAGCAGAAGGAATCGGGAAAATCAGGCGCGCACTCGCCCCGTGGTCGGAACGGCGCGCGCCATCGCGCGTTGAAACGAGCGCGGAGGCGCGCTCGGCGCGGTTGACGAGGGCGTCAACCACCGCACGCGAGGCGCGTGCGTTCCCCCGTTCATCCCGCACTGCAAGAAACTGAGCTTCGGCGTTGTCGTTAGTGCTCTTTAGTCAGAACCATGAGACCGCCGCGCGTCTGCGGCGGATTGCCAAAGATCCCGACATCAAGGCGCCGAGGAGCGCTGAATTGGTCCATTTCGCTGACTCGGGAATAGACGCGAGCGTCAAAGTGCCGGGTTCATCATACACGTAAACCCATTGAGGATCTCCGATCACATTTCCATTCGCGTCCACATTCGCTTCTCCAATGAACATACCGTATGAACCTGGTGAATTACCCCAAATATTAATGAGCGTATTATCCTCAGGGGTGCCGCCGTCCGTACCGAAATAGCCGGAGCCAAACGCCACGCCGGTGCTATCGAATATGGGATCATTTGAAGGGTTGACAACAGTGTCATAAGTAACCACGTCGCCATCATGATTTCTGACATCTCCATCTGGTGTCAACAAAGCCCCTGACGCGGTGACCAACGTGCTCGGGGTTGCTTCGAGCGGTACTCCAGTGACGGTAATTGAGCCGCTTACAGCAACACCGCCGTCGATACCGATTGTCCCTGTGGCGTCAATGCCATCATTGCCCGTGAACGTGAAATCGTAAAATTGCACCGCAGCAACCGCCCGCGGAGTTGGCGCGAGGAGCAAAATCGCACCTGCGAAGACTGGCAGCGTCAATAAAGATGTTGTTTTCATATGCTTGAGTGCTTCTGATTGCGTTTATTTCTGACTGCCTTTTCCTGGAAAATAGGGAAAAGCTTTCGACACAACTCAACGTTCTCAACGAAACTCAAGCATCGTGAATTGTCTGGCCAAATTCAACCTGTGAGAAGACATGCATGGTCCGAAATCAGACATCCATTGTAATTAGCGAAAAAACGATTAATTATGAACGATTTCCGGTTTGAATATGCGCTATTTTCGCCGGTGAATTTAGATTGTCACCGTATCTTAACAATTAGCCCGGCAGAGCGAACCACCACTGCGGCCTAAGCGCCTGCTTCGCTGTCCCGGGTTTCCAGTTTTTGCCAAATAGCGCCGTAGATTGCGATTACGACGAAGCAGATCAGGGGAATTAAAAATCCGACGCGCATACCGCCTTTGTCGGCAAGACGGCCCATGAACGGAGTCATAATTGCGCCGCCAACGATAGACATGACCAGGAGAGAAGAGGCGAATTTGGTGTGGTCCCCCAGGCCGCGAATTCCCAGCGCGAAAATCGTGGGGAACATGATGGACATAAAGAAGAAACTGGCCATGATGCCGACCACGCCCGCCCAACCGCCACAGGCCATGGCAATGATCATCATAATAGTATTAATGACGGCATACACGGCAAGAGCCTTGTGTGGCTTGGTAAGTCCCACGACAGCGCTGCCGATCAAGCGTCCGCAGGCAAATAGTGCAAATGCCGCGGTCTGCAAATAACCCGCGTGGCGGTCGCTCAGATTTACCAGGTTCGCCACGGCATAATTGATGAAAAAACTGAAAATCCCGGTTTGCGCCGCAACGTAAAGAAATTGCGCTGCAACGCCCATAGTAAAATGTTTGCGCCGGAATAAATCCCAATTATTTGAAACCAGGAAAAAGGCGCCGATATAGGCAATCACCAATAAGCCAATTTTGGCCGGAAGAAGCGATTGATCACTAAAGCTTCCCAATGCCCAAACCGAATCCAGCACAGGAGATACGAAGAAATAAAGCAGGGCACAAACTATTACCAAGACGACACCAATGCTGAATAGCTGGCCTGATTGGAGCCTTGTGCGGATTCTCTGTTCTATTGGTTTCAGGCTATCATCTTCTGCGCGCAGGTCCGGGATGCGGGCGAAGATAAAAATGAAAAGCAGGACGGCCACTGCGATGCCGATTCCCAAATAAGGAATGTAAAGGCGCGCATTGCTTGTGTTGACCTCGGTCGTGGCGGACAAAATGATTGAGGCACCGATCAGCATTCCCGAAATCCATCCCAGGCCATTGCAGGTCTGGGCCACATTGATGCGCGTTGCTCCACTCTCAGCTGGTCCGAGCACTGTCGTATACGGGTTAGCAATTGTTTCCAGACAAGCCAATCCTGAAGCCAGTACAAACAAGCCCAGTAAGAACGCGCCGTACGTATCAATCTTAGTTGCGTGGACAAACCAAAATGCGCCAGCCGCGGCCAGTGTCAGCCCGACAATAATACCGCCTTTGTAGCCAAATCGCCTCGCGATCATGCCAGCCGGCAAAGCCATAATAAAATAGCCCATATAAAAGGCGCACTGCACGAGACCGGATTGGGCCTTTGAAATATGCAGCGTGTTCTGAAAGTGCTTGTTGAGATTATCCAACAAACCACTGCAAAATCCCCAAAGTAGAAACAGGGAACACACCAGAACGAAGACGACGAGGCGGTTCTTTCCGTCCGCGGTGGTAAACAGCTTGCCGGAGTCGGCCTGGGGCTTTGTTTCAACTGGCGATGTAATCATAGTGCATCTGGGTTTATTGGTTGAGTCACAGAAAACGATCAACGCCCGTAAAGCGGGCCGAAATTGGCGCAGGCGCGAAAATCGGCGCCTTCACGGTCCGCGGTGCCGAATGCGTTCCAGGCATTTGGACGAAATACGGCCTCGTCGGGAACATTGTGCATATAAACTGGAATCCGCAGCATCGAAGCCAGGCTGATAAGTTCCGCGCCGATATGGCCGCAGATCAGGGAACAATGGTTCGCGCCCCAATTATTCATCACAGTGTAAACATCCCGGAAAGCGCCATTGCCGGTCGCGCACGGCACGAACCAGGTGGTGGGCCATGTGGGGTTGGTGCGTTCGTCGAGGACGGTGTGGACTTTATCCGGTAGTTCGATGGTCTGGCCTTCGGCAATTTGCAGGGCGGGCCCGAGTCCTTTGACGAGATTCAAACGGCAGATGGTTACGGGCATACCGCCGCGCGTTCGGAATCGCGAGGACCAGCCGCCACCGGGAAAATACTCCGTGATGGACGGATGCCACGTCGTCGCGGCGAGGCATTTTTTGATTTCGGCGTCGGTGATGTCCCAGAACGGTTTCATGGCCGGCTTATCGCCAACCGTTTGTTCGCCTGAGCCGTCGAGCGCGGCCGGACCGGAATTGATGAGATGCAAAAAGCCGTCGGCAGCCGCTCCTGATAGTTTGTGGCCGGTGACGCGCTTCACGGCGGCGGCGCTCCAATACGTGCGCACATCGGCGAACACCTGTGCCGTGTTCGTAAGCAAGTAACCGAACAACATGCACGCGCCGTTGAGGGAATCATTTTCCGTGGCTACGATAAATGGCGGGCGCGCGCCGTTCCAATCGAACGACGTGTTGAGAATGGCTTCCATGAAATCGCCATTGGGAAGATGATCAGTCCACTGGCGCTGGCCCTGGAATCCGGAAGCGATGGCATTGTGGCCGAGCGATTCTTCGCCGAAGCGTTTGGCCAGGCGTGGATTGCCAATCATCAGGTCGCGGGCGATGAGCGCCATCTTGACGGAAATTTCCCATTCACGGTCCAATTGCGCGCGCGGACGCGTCGTTTTCGGTGAATTGTAATCCTTGCCCTCTTTACAGTGGGTCTTCACCCACTCAAGGGCCTTTTCATATTCTGACCGGTCATAAATTTCGCGCTCGATGCGGCGCATAAATTCGCTCATGTCCACGGATTCAACCCGCATGCCGAGGTAACTTTCGAAAAACTCCGGACTGACGATCGAGCCGGCGATGCCCATCGAAACGCCACCCATGGCCAGGTAGGATTTGCCCCGCATGATGGCCACAGTTAAGCCGGCGCGGCAAAAGCGCAAAATTTTTTCACGCACGTCGTCGGGAATCGTCTTATCACCGCCGTCCTGGACGTCGCGTCCATAAATGCCGAAAGCGGGGAACCCTTTCTGCGCGTGGCCGGCCAGCACGGCGGCCAGGTAAACTGCGCCGGGTCGTTCAGTGCCATTGAAACCCCACACGGCTTTGGGAACCGACGGATCCATATCCATGGTTTCGCTGCCATAGCACCAGCAGGGCGTGACTGTGAGTGAAACGCCAACGCCTTCACGCGCAAATTTTTCGGCGCACGCCGCGGCCTCTGCCACGCCCCCAATGCACGTATCGGCAACGACGCAGTCCACGGGCTTGCCGTTGGGATAGCGTAATTCATCGGCGATGAGATTGGCGACGGATTTGGCGAGGTTCATCGTTTGCGATTCGAGCGATTCGCGCACGCCCCCGAGCCGCCCATCAATGGCGGGACGAATTCCAATTTTTGGCAGTTTTTTAAATAAGCGATTTTCCATAGTTTAAGTTTATTTCAAATTTCCAATGGCCCGGCGGCGGTAAT
>DASXYX010000078.1:0-33527 GCA_036502245.1 Verrucomicrobiia bacterium | reverse complement strand
CCGGGTCATCAAAGTCTATCACGGCCCAAAAGCCCCGGAGCGGTTCGCCAATGAGGTCCGTCTCTTGCGCCATCTGGAAGCCGCGGGCTGCCATTTCGTCCCCCGCCTCCTCGAAGCCGATGAAAAGCAACTCCGCATCATCACCACCAGTTGCGGCAGCCGCGTCGAACACCTGGATGACGACCGTCTGGATGAATTGTTCTCCGAATTGGAACAATTTGGTGTTCAACATGACGACCCCGAAATGCGCAACGTCACCTACCGACAAACCGACGGACGATTTTGCGTGATTGATTTCGAACTGGCCACCATCCTCCCCGGAGAAAGCCCCCGGTAAGATGAAAACAATCAATCCAATCCGGCGCTCAAAGCCTTCGTCACCGCCCATTTCCTTGAAATGGTCCGGCTGGACCGATCGCGGCAAAGTACGCCCGCTTAATGAAGATGCCTTCCTCGGCCTTCGGTTCAATAACGATGAAGTCCATCGTTTAGGAAAAATTGGCGCCGCGCCGATCGATAAAATGATTTACGCCTTCGCCGTCAGCGATGGTATGGGAGGCGCGAAAGCCGGCGAATTCGCCAGCAGCATTGCCGTCGAAAAAATCACCACGCTGCTGCCGCCTCTCCTCCAAAACGCCGACAACAATTCACAGGCGCGGTTTGCTGATACCATCGCAAAGCTTTTCCATCAGATCCATCATGCCCTGGTTTATGTTGGCGGCAGCTACGATGAATGCATCGGCATGGAAACCACCTTGAGCCTCTGCTGTTTCATTCCCGGCTGGATGTTTTTCGGCCACATCGGCGACAGCCGCATCTACCATTTTCCCGCGCGCGCCAAAAAACTCGTCCAACTCAGCCAGGACGATACGTATGTCGGCTGGCTGCTTCGGAACAAGCAGATCACCGAATACGAAGCCCGCACCCATCCCCGCCGCAACGTCCTCCAAAAGGCTCTGGGCGGCGGCAATCAATTCGTGGACCCGCAAATCGGAATCGTCGCCTGCAATCCCGGCGACATTTTCCTGCTGTGCACCGACGGCCTTGTGGAAGGCCTGCATGATGAACGCCTGGCTGAACATTTGCGCTCGCCGGAAATTGCCGGTCCCGAGACTCACATCGCCCATCAACTCGTGGATGCCTCCGTCAAAAACGACGGTCGCGACAACACGACCGCCCTGGTCATTCAAGTGTTAGAGTGTTTTAAAAAATAAAAACGGCGGGCAACTTGCGCTGCCCGCCGTGTGATTGAATTCAATTAACAGGTTTAACCGTGATAACCCTCTTCACCATGGTCGCTGATGTCCAGGCCCTGGATTTCATCTTCCTCGCTTGAACGCAGGCCAACGAGCGCTTTGGTGATGTAAGCACAGATGATCGTGCCGATCACCGATAACGCAATGGTCACACCCACGGCTTTAAACTGTTCAATAACTTGTTTGACATGGTCCGCCACGCCGTTGGTTTGCATGGGGATCAGGGTATTGACAGCGGTATCACACAGCATACCCGTCATGATGGCGCCCACGGTTCCGCCGATGGCGTGAACACCGAAAGTATCCAAAGCGTCGTCATAGCCGAGCCAGCCTTTGACCTTGAAGCACATGAACCAGGGAATGGTTCCGGCAGCAATGCCGATCCAAACCGCGCCGGTCGGATTGACCCAACCGCAAGCGGGAGTGATCACCACCAGGCCCGCCACGGCGCCGGAGCAAAAGCCCAGCACGCTCGGTCTGCCTTTGGTGAGCCATTCCCACATCGGCCAGACAAAGGAAGCCACAGCCGTGGCAAGGGTAGTAGTGGTGAACGCATTCGCGGCCACGGCGTCAGCGCCGACTTCAGAACCGGCATTGAAACCATACCAGCCCACCCACAGCATGGCGGTGCCGATATAGGTGGCTACCAGGCTGTGCGGAGTGAAGTTTTGTTTGCCAAAACCAATACGCTTGCCAAGGATCAGGCACAGGACAATGGCTGACCAGCCGGACGACATATGCACCACAGTGCCACCCGCAAAGTCGATCGCCTTGATCCCTGCGCTTGCCGGGTTTGCCGCGCCGCTCATATATCCCGTGCCGCTCCAGACCATGTGCGCCAGCGGGAAATAAACCACAAACATCCAGAGCGTGATGAACACAAAGATAGCTTTGAACTTCATGCGTTCCGCGATGGAACCGATGATCAACGCAGGAGTAATGATCGCGAACGTCAATTGGAAGCACGCGAACACATCCAAGGAGACCCACGGCGTGGACACACCGCCGGAAGCACCGGTCACACCCTTGAACAGAGCGTAGGTGCCCAGATCACCCCAAAAAGGCCCATGTTTGCCCGTGCCAGGACCAAAGGCCATGCTGAAGCCGCAAAGCCACCACAGGATCGTGACCAGGCCCGTGATCAGGAAGCATTGGGCAAGCACGGACAACACGTTCTTTTTGCGAACGAGACCGCCGTAAAACAACGCCAGACCCGGCAGCGTCATGAACAACACCAACGCCGTGGACGTCATCATCCACGTATTATGGCCGGGGCCGGCCACCCCGATAATCGGCGTATTAGCCGTGACCTGATTACCATTGGTGTCCATCAACGACGCGCTGGGATTGCCATTTTGAATGTAGGCTTCGAGCGCAGAAACACGTTGATCAAGTGTTGGCGGAGGCAGCGCAGGAGCAGCCGCCGGCGCATTGGTAGCCGCTGCGGTGCTGTTGGTGGCGGTTTGCGCGCCCGCCGACATACCACCGAATATTGCGGTTGCGATTAAAGCGATTGTTAAAAAAATTCGTTTCATGGTTTTATTGATTGGGTTCAAGTGAGTTGAGAGAACTTAAACGGCCGATTCGCCTTTCTCCTCGGTGCGGATACGCACAGCTTGTTCGACGGACGAGACGAACACTTTGCCATCACCGATCTTGCCGGTTTTGGCGGATTTGATGATCGCCCCGACCGCCGCGTCCGTTTGCGCGTCGGCGACCACCAGTTCAATTTTTATCTTGGGCAGGAAATCCACGGTATATTCGCTGCCGCGATAGATTTCGGTATGGCCCTTCTGCCGGCCAAACCCCTTCACCTCGCTCACGGTCATCCCTTCGATGCCGATTTCGCTAAGGGCGTCCTTCACTTCTTCGAGCTTGAACGGTTTAATGATCGCTTCAATTTTCTTCATAGTTTTTTGATGTAATTTAACCGCGCATTGGCCTGTCAATTCGCGTCGCAGTCCGCTTTAGCAACGCCAATGCCAACCGCCATCCCGCAAACCCAAAGCCCTCAAATCGTCTTTATTTACAGTGCTTTTATGCAAAAAATAAAATATCACCACCCCTCCGCTTCCCGCCCTACGCCTGTTCCCTTTTGTTCAGTGAAGAAAATTATCACCACCCCTTTTGAATAGATTTTCACGCTCCATCTTTAATCCATACGCAAACCTTTTCTTAGCCTTGGGTGTTGGATGTTGAATGTTGGATGTTGGATGTTTTCCTTATCAAACTCCCCTCTTTGCCGTCTTGACACCCGCCGTTTCATTGATATGCTCCGCTGCTCGTTTGGCGTATAGCGCCGGCGAATCAATTTATGAAACGACAGTATCAACCGTCAAAAATCCGCCGCAAACGGCAGCATGGGTTCCGCGCGCGCAAATCCACCAAAGGTGGCCGCGCCATCCTTCGCAACCGCCGGCGCCTGGGCCGTAAGCGTCTTACGCCGGTCTGATTCCGCTATGAGTGGAAGGCTGGGCCTGCAGCGTGAATCGCGGCTCGCGCAAAATCGCGAATTTTCGCGCATTCGGGCGCAAGGCGAACGGCTCGCGCAGGGATGTTTGATCGCCAATTGGAACCGCTTGCCCGCCGGCGCCAGCTCAAGACTGGGCGTGGTCACCAGCAAAAAAATCGGCGGGGCGATCGAACGCAGCCGGGCACGCCGGTTGCTCCGGGAAAGTTTCCGGCTCCACCAGCATGAATTCGCGCAGCCGGTGGAATTGGTCCTGGTCGCCCGCAATTCCATCGCCGGCAAAAAATTTGCCGATGTGGAAAAGGACTTTTTGGCGGCATTGAATCGCGCCGGTTTGCTGAAAAACTGATGAATCCGTTACAGCACATTTTGATTTGGGCCATCCGGGCTTATCGCCTGCTGATTTCACCGGCGCAGTTATTCATTTTTGGCGCGAGTGGCGGCTGCCGTTTCACCCCGTCATGCTCGCAATACGCCATGGATGCCATCGTCGCGCGTGGCGCTCTTGCCGGAAGCGTGATGGCAGCCAATCGCATTTGCCGTTGCCATCCGTTCGCATCGGGCGGACATGACCCCGCGCCGATGGCCGTCAAATCCCGCGAACGTGGCGCTACAAAATTTTGCTGATAATCAATGGATAGAACTGGAATCATCGTTGTTGCTCTCTGCGTCGTACTCCTGGTCCTGTGGATGTTTGAGCAGAAGAAGACCGCCGAGCAGCAGGCCCTCTACCTGGCCACCAACACGGTCGCCACCACCGCAACGCCTGCGCCAGCCCAACCCGCCGCTCCGCTGCCATCCACAACCCTCACCGCACCGGCAACTTCAGTCACCGCAGAACTTTTCGATACGAACACCCCCGAAAATCTGATTGTCATCACCAACGGCCATGCCCGTTATACGTTCACCTCGCGCGGCGGCGGTTTGGCGCAAGTGGACCTGCTGGACTTTCCCGAAACCATCTCGGCGCGCTGGCATCAAATCGGAACCAACACCGCCGCCGGCGTCGCGTCCCTCAACACTCGCGCTCCCTTGCCGGTATTGGCCGTGGTGGGAGATACCAATCTGATCGGCAATGGCGATTTCACTATGACCCCCACCGCGAAGGGTGTTCGCGCTGAAAAAAACCTCCCGGACGGCCTGCGCCTCGTGAAAGATTTCCAGTTCAGCTCCAACTACCTGGTCAACGCCAGTGTGTGGCTGCAAAACACCACGGACCATCCATTGCCGGTGCCCTCCCAGGAAATCATCATCGGCACCGCCACTCCCATGGGGCCGGACGACCTGAGCTTCGGTTATTACGGCGGCACCATGTGGTACGATGGCACGAAGAATTACCCCATCAATCTCGGGTATTTTAACCCATCCACCTCGTACTTCGGCGTCTACCCTCGCACACCCAAAACAGAATTTCAGGCAGGACAAAATAACGTCACGTGGGCGGCAGCCTACAACCAATTCTTTTTACTCCTGGCCATGCCAACGGCTCCGGCGGGCCAGGTTTATTCCGTGCCGGTCACCCTGCCTCAATTTCCCAACATCGAACTGGCGCCGGGCGCGCGGTTGCCTCAGGGCATCCAAATCGGCTTGTTTTATCCCGCGCAGACGCTGACTACCAATTCCAGTGTTGAGCGCCAAATCGTATTTTACGCCGGCCCGAAGGAATACCGGACACTCGCGGACATCGCTGAGAAATACGGAAACCATGCCGACGACGCCATGAATTTTGGCAATGGCTACATCAGCTTTTGGGGCGTGGGCACATTCTTCGCCAAACTGCTGCTGTTGGGGATGAACTGGATGCATGATACGCTGAAAATGGGTTATGGCTGGACGATCGTGCTCATCACTCTCCTGTTGCGCATTGCCTTCTGGCCCTTTACCGCGATCAGCATCCGTTCAGCAAAAAAGATGCAGGCGCTTGCCCCGGAACTGAAGGTGCTCAAGGAAAAATATAAGGATGATGCGCAAAAGTTCACTCAGAAACAGATGGAGCTTTGGAAAAAGCATAAAGTCAATCCGATGAGCGGTTGTTTTCCGATGCTGATTCAGATGCCTGTGTTCTTCGGCTTCCTTTCCATGTTGCGCAGCGCCATCGAACTGCGCGGCGCGCATTTTCTCTGGGTGGCTGACCTTACCAAACCCGATACCGTAACCCTTATCCCTGGACTCGATTTCCCCCTCAACCTGTTGCCGCTATTGATGGTGGGCGCCATGGTCTGGCAGGCGCACCTGCAACCACCGTCCCCGGGCATGGATCCCGGCCAGCAAAAGATGATGCGCTACATGCCGCTCATTTTCCTGGTCATCCTCTATAACTATTCTTCGGGCATGGCCCTCTACATGACGGTTAGCACCCTTCTGGGCATTTTGCAGACCACCATGATCCGAAATCTGAAAGACCCCGCCGCTCCGGGATTGACTGTGCCACAAAAATTGAAAAAATAGCTTATGGCCCAACCCAAAGAAGTCCTTGAAAAAATCCTCTCCACGCTTGGCTTCCCCGCCACCGTCGAGGAACACCAAATGGATGACGGCGTCCTGCTTGACGTCAAGACCGACGACGCCGGCCGGCTTATCGGCCGCCAGGGCCAGACGCTTGCCGACCTGCAATACATCACCAACCGCATGCTCTTCCAGCAAAGCCCCGAGGCCCCCAAGGCCATGGTGGACGTGGGCGGCTATCGCAGCCAGGCCCGCGAAGCCCTCGTGAAAAAAGCCATGGAAGCCGCCGACAAAGTCCGCCGTTGGGGTGATGCCGTGGAATTGGAACCGCTCAATGCCTTCGACCGCCGTGTTGTCCACCAGGCCCTCAAAGACGATCCCGATGTGGAAACCCACAGCGTGGAAGTCGAAGGCACCGATAAAAAAGCGGTGCTGCTCAGGCCGAAGCAGTGAATAAATAGCGGAACCGGCCTATGCCTGAGCGGAAGAAAAATGCGACCTATGGGATGGACGCGGCCAACGCTAGGCATACGTCACCTTCGTCTCATTTGTCACATAAGGGATTCATTCCGCCACATGGCGGCTACGAACAGCTCGCTTCCTATCCCAAAACTCAGATTATCTACGATGCCACCGTGCGTTTTTGCGACCGCTTTATTGATAAAAGATCCCGTACCCATGACCAAATGGTGCAGGCGGCGCGTAGCGGCAACAAGAATATCGCTGAAGGCAGCCAAATTTCCGGCACATCCAAGGAAGCCGAATTAAAACTTACCAATGTAGCCCGCGCCAGTCTGGAGGAACTCCTTGGCGACTACCAGGACTACTTGCGTCAGCACCACCACAAACTCTGGGACAAAAATTCCAAGGAGGCCCTTTACGTGCGCAAGCTCGGCAAAAAGGACAATCTATCCTACGATAACTTTCGTGAATTCATTGAGACGCGTCCGCCGGAGGTAGTGGCAAACATACTCATCAGCCTGATTCACCAGGCAAATTATCTTCTGGATCAGCAGCTTCGCCGACTGGAAAAAGATTTTCTGGAACAAGGCGGCCTTCGCGAACGCATGACCCGCGCACGATTGAATTACCGCACCAAGCACCCGTAGTACCTACGAACCAACCCTCTTCGCCCTTTTATTGCCGCTGATCGAGGATCTTCATCTTGTACAACGGGGAATAGGCGCTGCTCGGTTTGGGTTGAGAGCCAAAGTTGTTGTACAGATAATCGAATTTGAAACGGAAATCCACTTCGTCGGAGGTTGTCGGCACGGAAACGAATCCTTCCCAGCGGTTGTTCAACAGCGGCACCTGATGCAGCGGATACAGTTCGCCGTCCACCAGCACGTAAGGCTTGATGGTGTCCAGGCGCATCGCCTGCTGGTTGGAATCGAACTCGACCTCCACGGGATAAAAGTTATTGGCATTGCGCGGCTGCTCCAGGGGACTCAGGCGCGTGAACTGTGTGGCGCATCCGGCCATCAACAGCACCGGCAACAGCAATAGAAATTTTTTCATACGCTGTCAGGTTCTCAAACCGATACCGCTTTGTAAAGTTGGATTTCGGCGCTTGAACGGCTGGCAATTTTGCGATTGAATCATCGCTGTGAATTCCTCCGATCAACCTCCTTTGGCGAGTACCACATCCACAACCGTCGCGACCGCCTGGCGCAATTATCGCTGGGTCATCTGCGGATTGTTATTCTTTTCCACGACCATCAATTACATGGATCGCCAGGTCATCGGTTATTTGAAGGATTATATTTTCTGCGCGCCAACGTCCCAGGGCGGATTTGGATGGACTACGACGGATTACGGGCATTTGACCGCCTGGTTCACCGGATTTTATGCCGGCTGCACTTTGTTCGCGGGCTGGTTCATTGACAAAATTGGAACGAAACTGGGGCTGGCGCTGGCGCTCATCACCTGGTCCGTTTTCGGCATCGGCAATGCGTTCGTCGGCACCGCCATCCGCGGCCATCTCATCATCCGCAGCCTGTTCGGCGTGGGTGAGGCCGGCAATTTTCCAGCCTCGATCAAAACCGTGGCGGAATGGTTCCCCAAACGCGAGCGATCACTCGCGACCGCGATCTTTAATGCCGGCTCGAATGGCGGCGCGATGGTCGCGGCTTTTTTTGTGCCGTGGTGTCTGATCCACTTCGGCAACGATAAAGGTTGGAAGATGGCCTTCATCCTCACCGGCGCATCGGGTTTTGTCTGGCTCATCTTCTGGTTCTGGCTCTATAACCCGCCGGGTAAGCAGAAGCGCCTCAGCAAAGAGGAATATGATTATATCCACATTGATGACGAGACTACGGCGGATCAACCGACCGGCGATAAGGCCGGGAAATTTTCCTTCATCGACGCCTTATGCCTGCTCCGTTATCCGCAGATGTGGTCATTCATTGTGGGCAAATTTATGACGGACGGCATTTGGTGGTTTTACCTGTTCTGGTTGCCCGGCTATTTGGCCGAGCAATTCCACATGACCAAACACCAGATCATCCTGCCTACGTTCATCGTCTATGGCATCGCCATTGTGGGGAGCATCTACGGCGGAAGCATCCCCATGATGCTCATCAAACGCGGCATGTCTGTGTACAAAGCGCGCATGACAACGATGTTCATCATCGCCTGCTTTCCGCTGTTCGTGCTGTTGACGCAATTCTTCGGCAATGTGAACCGGTTCGACGGCATGGCGGCCACCTTGGCCATAGCCATGATCGCCATCGGGGCGACCGCGCACCAGGCATGGTCGGCCAACCTCTTCACCACGGTCTCCGACATGTTCCCCAAGAAAACCGTCGGCAGCGTCGTCGGCATTGGCACAACGGCAGGCGGCATCGGCGGAGTGCTGGTGCAATTGTTGCCCGGTTTATTTATTGACGATTTCAAGATGAGCACGCAGACCGCCTACTTTTTCATGTTCGTCGTCTGCGCACTCAGTTACCTGATCGCCTGGATCCTCATGAAAGCGCTTGTGCCACAGCATAAGCCCATCACAGATTTATGATCAAAGCGCGATGGTCGTGAGGTGTTAAGAACCGCGCGGGTGGTGGCCTGATTTGGTGGGGCGAGCCAGATGGCAAGTGGCGCTGCCACCGCGAGCCGCAGCCGCGAAGCGGCTTCCGAAAATAGCCCGCAGTTTTAACTGCGGGTAAGACCCAAAATTTGATTGAGTCCCAACGGGACGGCTGAATCTCTGGAAAGTATGACACCACTGCCGTGCGCGGGGCAATTGCGCAAGACTTAGAACCTTGTTACTTTATGGGTGATGAAACTGCGATTGGACCTGCTGGAGCACCTGACGGCGGCGGACATTCTCAAAGAAGCCGCGGCGAACCAGCACCGTTACAAAGCCGAGCCAGGCTTCTCAAAAACTGGGACTGGGCATCTGTCACCCAGATCAACAGCGGACTCTGCGAACGAGGCCGTGCGTAGCGAGGCCTTAACTCAAAAACTCATACGTCGGTCGCAGCGGGACGGGAAACGCGCCGCCAAAGCGAACTGAGCCTTCTGGAAACGTTTCAGTTTCTAAAATCCTGCCATTGAAGTATTGCGGCGCAGCCGCTAAATCAAAACCTCCGAAGGAGGTGATGGCTGGTAGCCACGGGCGCCAGCCCGTGGTCCCCATGTCCCAAAAAATTTAGCCGCCATATACGAAGCCGCGCGAAGCGCGCGTTCTTATCTGCGGTCGTCTGGATTTTTAGGCAATCTTTTACCTGTTCACCCCGGAAACTGAAAATAGTTCTTCGCGTTCCGGTAGCAGATGTCCGCCACCATGTTGGTCAGCCATTCGCGGCGGTCGGGAATGCGCCCGCTCTCCACGTCACTGCCCAGCATGTCGCACAGGATACGGCGGAAATATTCATGGCGCGGATACGAGAGCAACGAACGTGAATCAGTCAACATGCCGACAAACAGGCTCAGCAATCCCAAATCAGACAGGGCATCAAACTGGGCGCGGATGCCGTTTTCCTGGTCGAGGAACCACCAGGACGCGCCGTACTGCAATTTGCCGGCAATGGAGCCGTCCTGGAAACTATAGGCCATGGCCGCGAAAATGTAATTGTCCGCCGGGTTCAAGTTATAGAGGATCATCTTCGGCAATTTGCCGGTGCGATCCAGGCGGTTCAAATATTGCGCCAGGCCGTTGGCCTGCTTGAAATCACCGATGGTGTCGCTGCCCGTGTCCGCCCCGAGTTTGGCAATGATGCGGGAATTGGGATCGCGCAAAGCGCCGAGGTGAAGCTGTTTCACCCAACCCCTGTCGGCATCGAGAACGCCGAAATAATCCATCATGAAAGACGCAAAATGGTCGGCGTCCTCCAGCGAAGCGGCTTTGCCCTTGAGCGCGGCGGCAAAGATGGCCGCGGCTTTTTTCTCGGTGCACTCGACGGCAGGAATCTGGTTCATGCCGTGGTCCGAGAGGCGGCTGCCGCTCTTGTGGAAAAAGTCGTGCCGCTGCTTCAACGCCTTGAGAAAACCTTTGAAGTTCCCGGCGCTGCTGCCGGAGGCATCACTTAACGCTTTTACCCATTTCTTGAATCGCTCGGGCTGGCCAACGCGCAAAGCATTGTCCGGACGGAACGCCGGATACACTTTGACCTTCCAGCCGGATTTGCGGATGGCTTCGTGGTGCTCAAGATTGTCAGTGGGATCATCCGTGGTGCAGATGACTTTGACGTTCATGCGCTCCACCAAACCGCGTACGGAATAGGCCGGCTGCGCGAGCAGCCGGCTGGTCTCGTCCCAGATCTTCTGGGCTGTGCTTTCCTCGAGCAATTTGTCGATGCCGAAGTAACGCTGCAATTCCAGGTGCGTCCAATGAAAGAGCGGATTGCGCAGGGTCTTGGGAACGGTCTTGGCCCAGGCCTGGAATTTATCACGCGCGGAAGTCTCGGTGCCGGTGATCAATTTTTCCGGAACGCCGTTGGCGCGCATCGCGCGCCATTTGTAATGGTCGCCGCCCAGCCAGGGCTCATGGACGTTCTTGAAATTTCGGTTCTCGGCCAAATCCTTTGGTGAGAGATGGCAGTGATAATCGATGATCGGCTGGGTCGCCGCCGTGCCGTGGTAAAGTTCACGCGCGGTGGCGTTGGAAAGCAGGAAGTCTTTGTCGCAGAATTTCATAATCAGATAGTCATTGCGTTGAATCCACCGTCCACCACGATCTCCGTGCCGGTTATAAAGCTGCTGGCGTCGGAGGCCAGCAGGATCGTCGCGCCCACCAGTTCATTGGCCTCGCCGAAACGTTTCATTGGGGTTTTGCCCATGATCTGCGCCACGCGCTCGGGATTCAACACTTTGCGGTTCTGTTCCGCCGGGAAAAAGCCCGGCACGAGAATATTGACCCGCACGCCGGATGTCGCCCATTCACGCGCAAGATTCTTCGAGAGATTATGAATCGCCGCTTTGGACGCGGAATACGTAAAGACCCGCGAGAGCGGCGCGATGCCCGACGCAGAACCGACATTGATGATGCTGCCGGAGCCTTTCTCAACAAAATGTTTGCCGAAAATCTGGCACGCCAGGACGAGACCTTTCAGGTTCACATTGATGATCTTGTCGAACTCATCCGCCGTGATATCAAAGAACGGCGTCGGTGAATTCACCCCCGCGCCATTGACGAGGATGTCCACGCGCTTAAACTTCGCGATCACGTCCGCCAGCAATTTCTGCAAGTCAGCCTTCGACGTGGTGTCACACGAGAAAAATTCGGCTTTGCCGCCGCCTTTGGTGATGGTCTCAATGCGTTTCTGCGCCTTGGCCGCATCGCGGCCCACGATGGCGATGGCTGCGCCCGCGCCGGCCAGGCCCTCGGCCATTTCGCCGCACAGAACGCCTGTGCCGCCGATGACCACGGCAACTCTGCCTTTGAGTGAAAATAATTCTTCGAGATTCTTCATAATTTTATCGTTGTACTCTTGCGCTGCCTCCACCCATTGTTTTTTCCACTTCTTTGCGCGTGGCCATGCTGGTATCGCCGGGTGTCGTCGAAGCCAGTGCGCCGTGCGCCGCGCCGTAATCTACCGCTTTCTGCGCGTCGTTGAATTCCAGGAAACCGAACTGCAAGCCGCTGGCAAAACTATCGCCACCGCCAACGCGATCGAGGATCTCCAATTCGGGATATTTGCGGCTTTCGAAAAACTTGCCGTCATGCCAGAGGATCGCGCTCCAGTCGTTCTTCGTGGCCGTGATCACACGGCGCAACGTCGTGGCTGCCACCTTGAAATTTGGATACGCCTTGACCGCTTCCTGGATCATCGCCTTAAAGGCGTCAGTCTCGATCGTGCTCAAGTTGTGGTCGGCGCCCTTGACCTCAAAACCGAGGCTGGCGGTGAAATCTTCTTCATTGCCGATCATCACATCCACGTACTTGGCGATCTCTTTGTTGACCTCTTGCGCCTTTTTCAGGCCGCCGATGGACTTCCAGAGCGATGGGCGATAATTCAAATCGTAGCTGACAATCGTGCCATGTTTTTTCGCGGCTTTGACGGCTTCAATAGTCAACGCGGCGGTGGTTTCCGACAGCGCCGCAAAAATCCCGCCGGTATGGAACCAGCGCGCGCCGATCTTGCCAAAGATATTATCCCAATCGAAATCACCGGGTTTGAGCTGCGAAGCGGCGGAGTTGCCGCGATCCGGCACACCCACCGCGCCGCGAATGCCAAAGCCGCGCTCAGTAAAGTTCAAACCATTGCGGATGCTGCGGCCAATGCCGTCATCCGGACGCCACAGGATGAAATCCGTGTCCACCCCGCCCTGCATGATGAAATCTTCGATCAGATGGCCGACCTCGTTGTCCACGAAAGCGGTGCAGGTGGCGGTCTTGAGATTGAAACATTTGCGCAAGCCGCGCGAAGTGTTGTACTCGCCGCCGCCTTCCCAGGCAGTGAACTGGCGGGCGGTACGGATGCGTCCCTCGCCGGGATCCAGCCGCATCATGACTTCGCCCAATGAAATCTGGGCGTACTTACAGGATGATTTGTCTCTTAATTGAATGGCCATATATTTTATCTACTAAAGGTTTGTCGTTCTTGGAACTTTTTCAAAGGCATCAACGATGTCCCTTTCAAATTTGTTCCAATCTTCGGCGGTCATTTTCTCATCGACGCGGTGAGGCTTGCCATTCGGACGGATGATCTCAAATGCTGTATCAATGTCTTCAACAAGCTCGCCCGATTTCATATTATTAATTGGACGGAGATTTATTTAATTAAGTTTCAAACAGTTGCCACTTTAAAACCAGCCACATTCCACGGCGTTTCGCCAACTTCTTTGACAAGATGGTTCAGTTCTTCGATCTCCGCCTTCGTGAAAAGCAGGCCGCCATATTTTTTCGATAACGCGCCGGACCTGGCTTCGGGCTGGCCGGGCAACATGCACTTTTCATTACCGTGCCCGAGAACATCGCCGATGATGGCCTTCACGTTTTCCATCTGGCTGCGGCCCTTTGGATAATCGTTGCCCTTCATCGCATCGGGATGGATGACCTGGAAATAGAATGTCGAACCGCGCTTTTCTTTGGCGTCGCCGAGTGAGGTGCCACGGATCTGCGGCAACCCGCCGCCGATGTAGGCGCCGTAAAGCTCGTCAATCAAACCCAGGCCGTAGCCTTTGTGCGCGCCGAACGGCAGCAACGCCACGGCTTTATTCGGGTCAATCGTCGGATTGCCTTCGGAATCGACGGCGCAACCCGGCGGAAGCTGCTTGCCTTCCCGCTTCATCACCGCAACGCGGCCCATGGCGATGGTCGAAGTCGCCCAATCGATGACGATGGGAAAACCGATGGCATCCTGCGTCGGGAATCCCCATGAATGCGGGTTGGTGCCCATCGTCGGCGTTTTGCCACCGAACGGCACGACTTCGGATGTCGCCGAGGTGCAATTCGTATAAGCGATGTAACCCTTGAGCGCAGCGTCCATCACGTATCCACCACCCCAGAGATAATGGGTCGCGTTGTCCACACTGACCATGCCCACACCGTATTTATCGGCGAGTTTCATGCAGGTGTCCATGGCTTCAAAAGCGATGGCCTGGCCGAGTTTGTTGTGGCCATTCCACATCTCGGCGGCGGCGAAGCGCGACGGCAACTTCTCGATCTTCGCGCCAGGCTTCCAACGGCCCACTTTGCTGCCGAAAAGCTCATCCAGATGGAGCGCTTTCAGAACATTGTGGGTGCGGATGCCGTAATAGGCGGCAGCGGAACAAAACCGTGCGCCGGCGGCGGCCTCGGCGGCATCATAACCGCGCTTGAGATACGCTTTCGTGACGAGTGCGTCGTGTTTTTCTTGAGGGATGACGTAATAAGTATCGGGCATAAAAATTGACAGCGAAATTATTTGTAAATCAAACCACTTTCTTCACCGGCACTTCCGGATTCACCTGCGCGATCGGCTTCTCGCCATTCATGGCGAGAGTCAAATTTTGCACGGCAGTCGTCGCCTGGCGGACAACACTCTCAAAAGTGCGCGACGCCACGTGCGACGTGCAGACCACGTTCGGCAACTTGAGCAGCGGATGGTCCGGCGGCGGCGGTTCCTGGTCCAACACGTCCGTGCCATAACCGCCGACCTGGCCGGATTTCAAGGCGGCAACCATGTCATCAGTATTCACCACTTCGCCGCGCGCGCAGTTGAGGATCAGGACGCCCTTCTTCATTTTCGCGAATGCTTTCGCGCTGATCATATTGCGCGTCTCAGGCGTCAGGTTCGTGTGAAGCGAGATGTAATCGCTCGCAGCGTAAATATCGTCCAGCGTTGCGGCGCGTTTGACGTCATGCTGTTTGCCAAACGCTTCATCGAAATGCAGGTCGAACGCGATCACCTTCATGCCAAAAGCGCGGGCACGGATGGCCACCTCTTTGCCGATGCGGCCAAGGCCGACAATGCCGATGGTCTTATCGAGCAGTTCATGACCCGTCTTGCGTTTCCAACCGCCGGAGCGCGTCGAATCAGTGTGGAACAGAAAATTTTTCTCAAGGGCGAGCAGCAACAGAAAATTATGCTCGGCCACAGTTGTGTGGTTCACACCGGGCGTGAACAGCACCGGGATGCCAAATTCGGTGCAGGATTTGATGTCTATCTTGTCCACGCCGATGCCGTACTTGCTGATCACTTTCAGCTTCGGACGCGCCTTTTCCAACACCTTGCGCGTGATGGCATCGTCGCCGCAGATATAGCCATCCACGTCGCCGACCAGCTTAAGAGTATCAGCTTCATTGAGCGGTCCGCGGGCGCTAATGATCTCCCAACCAGTCTTCGCCAGCAGGTCGTGATGCGATCCGGGCGTGTCCTGAAAAGAGGCGGTGGTCAACAAAATTTTCATGAGCGGACAGGGTATAAAACCCCGTCTGGAGGGTCAAAAAAATTAACCCCGAACAAATGTTCGGGGTGTGCTAAAGACAGTGAAAAATCGGCACTCAACCGGCGCCCAGTTCAGAATACGCCATGGCCGTCAACTGCGCCTGCGCCTGTTCGGACAGGCCGGTAAAGATCATGGACACGCGGTATCCGGCGTGTTTGTTGCCCGCGCACGAGACAATGATGCCCGCGCATTGCAGCTTGCCGCCGCTGGGCGATTGCAGGGCCACCGTCATTTCAGACCATTCTTTGAAAGGCGTGGGACTGCGAAATTCGATTCCGTTTTTGTGGATGGAAACAGTGTCGGCCGACAGCTCCAGCCGGGCTTGCCTTGCTTCCAGGGTCAAATGTTCATCGAATGAACCAATACTTCCGAGTTTTCTTGCGCTCATGTTTTTACGTTAACACATTTCAGCCAATCGTCAAATCATCCGGCCCAATTTCTTAGGTTCCTTATTTAAAGGCCTAACAACGTAAACCGGAGCAATAGATATGCCTGTTCCAAATGGAAAAAGCACTGGATTTACCACTCAATCACCGCCGCGCCCCAGGTCAGACCCGCGCCAAAAACCATCAGCAAAATCAGATCCCCGCGCTTCACCCGTCCCGATGCCACCGCCTCATCCAGCGCAATCGCCACAGACGCGGCGGAGGTATTGCCGTACTTGTCGAGGTTGATAAATATCTGTTCCGGCTTTGCGCCCAACCGCTCGCCGAGCGCATCGATGATCCGCAGGTTGGCCTGGTGCGGGATGATGCAATTGATCTTCGTGATATCGATCTCGCATCGACTCAAAACTTCGTTGGCCGCCGATTGCATCGCCTGGATGGCGTTCTTGAACGTCTCTTTCCCCTCCATCCGCAGGAAATGCATCCGGGAATCCACTGTACTGGTGGACGCGGGACATTTACTGCCGCCCGCCGGCATAAAAAGCAGATCACCCTTGCCGCCATCCGCGCCCATCACCGCCGTGAGCAGGCCGTGCGACTTCGCGCGGTTCTGCAAAATGACCGCGCCGGCGCCGTCGCCGAACAGCACGCAGGTATTGCGATCAGTCCAGTCGATGATCGACGAAAGTTTTTCCGCGCCGATGACCAGCACCGTGTCATAAGTGCGGGACATGATGAACTGCTGTCCGACCTCCAACCCATAAATGAAACCCGAGCAAGCCGCCTCCAGATCAAAGGCAGCAGCGTTTTTTGCGCCGATCTTGTGCTGCACCAAACAAGCCGTCGCCGGAAACGGCATGTCCGGAGTGATGGTCGCAACGATCACCAGATTGATTTCGTCAGCCGTGACCCCGGCCATTTTCATGGCGCGTTGCGCGGCCTTGGCCGCCATGTCAGATGTGAATTCGTCCTTGGCGGCGATGTGCCGTTCCTTGATGCCCGTGCGCGTGGTGATCCACTCATCGGAAGTGTCCACCAGCTTTTCCAGTTCGTGATTGGTGAGCACCTTCTCCGGCACGTAAGAACCGATGCCGGTGATGGAGCAGGTGCGACCAACGAAATCATGGTTGGCGCGCGGGTTTTTAAATTTATGGCTCATTTTAAAACAGGAGCTGCGGCGGAATCGTTTCCGCCGTTCAATTTTTCATTCGCCTTCGAGATGTCCCGGCGGATGATGTCATTGACGCGATGCTGGATGGCGTCCGCCGTCACCCGCATCGCGCTGGCGATCGCGCGTTCACGGGCCGAACCGTGCGCCTTCAACACTACGCTGTTGAATCCCAGCAAAGGCGCGCCGCCATACACTTCCGGATCCATGCGTTTGCGGATGGACTGGAAAGCGCCCTTGGCCAAAAACGCGCCGATCTGTCGCTGCGTCGAATGCATCAACTCACGCTTCAACATCGAGAACATCGCGATCGCGAGGCTCTCCGACGTTTTCAAAACGATGTTTCCCACGAAACCATCGCAGACGACGACATCCACATGGTCTTTGAAAAGATCGTGCCCCTCGACGTTGCCGATGAAATTAAGGTCCAGCTTTTGGCAGAGCTTGAACGCTTCGAGCGTCAGTTCGTTGCCCTTCGAATCCTCGGTGCCGATGCTCAAGACCCCCACGCGCGGTTTTTTGCGCCCAAGCACTTCGCGTGAATAGACATTCCCCATGACTGCGAATTGCGCCAGGTGAAAAGGTTTGCACTCGATATTCGCGCCCGCGTCGAGCAGCACAAATTCGTTCCCCTGGCGTGGGATCACCGTGGCGATGCATCCGCGGTCAACGCCCTCGATACGGCCCACCTTGAAAGTGGCCGCGGCAAAGATGCCGCCGGTATTGCCCAGGGAAACCAGCGCATCAGCCTTGCCCTCCGCGACCAGTTCGGCGGCGCGGGCGATCGAAGAATCCTTCTTGCGGCGAAGCGCGACGGCGGGTTTGTCATCCATTTCGACCACTTCGCTCGCGTGGATCACGCGCACGCGATGGTCGCGAAAACCGCCGGGGGGAAGCGCGTTATGGACGGATGCCTGGTCGCCGACCAGATAAAGATGGGTGATGTTCTTATTGGCTTCAAGCGCGAGCTTGACGCCCGCGATGACAACCCCGCAACCGTGGTCGCCGCCCATGACATCGACTGCAATTCGCATGCGAAGTCCCGGATTTTGAACTGGTTTAGTTCAAGGCGCTGGAGCAAGCGCCAAAAAATTCAAAACCCGGAGATTGATCAGGCTCCCGCCGTGACACTGATGACCTGGCGGCCTTTGTAAAAACCGCAGGCCGGGCAAACGCGATGCGGCACGTACGGCGCGTCGCACTGGGGACATTTGTTCAATTGCGGCAATTTCAGCACGCTGTTGTACGCCCGGCGCATACGCTGCCGGCTGGTCGATGGTTTACGTTTTGGGACGCCCATAATTCAAATTATAATTTTAGTTTGTTCAATTTAGACCACGCGGATTCATTCTCATCGTGGCTTTTTTCACTGATTTCCTTTAGTCCGCGGCATTCCGGTTTGCACAGCGGATGCTGCGGAAATTCAAGTAGAATATCTTCCCGCACGTATGGAGTCAAGTCTATGCAATCGTTGTCCACGGTTGCCTTGTCCTCCCCTTCCAGCGGCAAATGCAGCGCCCAACGCTCCAAAACCAGCCGTTTTTTGAAGGATTTCAGGCAGCGCACACACTCGCAATCCAGCGCAATATCCAATTTGCCCTGCACCAGGACGGCATCATGCAGCTTTTCCACCTCCAAATCGTAATGCAGCGGCTGAGTCGCGCGCACCACTTCATCGTGCAGGTCGAGTTCCAATTCCCCGGGCGGCAGCTCGCCTTTCAAATGCTGCTCGTGGGTTTCCAGATGGCGAAGATTGACCGTTAACATAATCTTTTGAGAAGAAAATCACCTGATTGTTCAATTTCACAAGAAAAATAAAACAAAAAGGTATCCGGTACAAACAAATGGCAAATGACTGGTGCAATAAAATAGCTGCGGAGCAGCGCGCGGAAATAGCCCCTAGCGCCAGCTATGGGTACAACGGTTCGATTATAATAGCTCCGGCAGGAGCAAAAGACTTCCTCAATTAATACCGTGCATCCGTCAATTATGCCTGCCTCACCACATAATACGGCTGCAACCATTCAAAACGGAAAGATGCTCGACTAGGCGCGATAGCGTCTTGGAGTGCAGCCTCGATTTATCCGAATCACTTTCGGCTTTTCAAACTTAGATCTTGGATGTTGGCCGTTAAATGGGCTCTGTAGAAAACATGGTTATTTGTGTGTCGTCGATTGGAATGAAGATGAGTCTTTGGGAGCGCGACCGTCTCGGTCGCTGTGTTCGGCGTCTCGCCAAGCTTCATTCTCATCCTCTTTCTCTCAGCCGTCTTTACGGAATGATGCTCCGATAGCCGCTCCACAAATCCAGCCACACCCTCTCGCTATCCCTTCTCCCTTGCCAGGTCGTAGCTTTAGGGCGTGTTGCCCAAATCCATTTCGGAGGGACGAGTTATACGAGTCCCTGACTTAAACTCGTGTTTTCTGTGGAAAAACGGGCATTCCTATAACTCGTCCTTCCAAAAATACGACGCGATCTCGTTTGGGCAACACGCCCTTTAGCGAAGACTGGAGGTGAAGGTCAGGAGAGGAGGCGCTAAAAAAACTCTCTCCCTTTCAAATCCCTCCCCTTCCAATCCTTCAAACAGCCGCCTACCGTGCCGGAAAATTTTTAAATCGTTTCCCGGGGCTGACTGCGATAAGTTGAAATCATGTTGTCGAAGAAACCGTGGCGTACGGAGGTCGTACTATTTTTTATCGCGGCCCAGGCTTCGTGCCTTTTCTTTGGCGTTGTCCTCATCGGCGTCCTGCAAAAGATGAAAGTCACCGGTTTCCAGAGTGACGAGGATTTTGGGAACCCGTTGGTGGCCACTTTGAGCTTTCAAGGAGCAACCTGGCTCTTGCTCCCCATTTTCCTGCGGTTGCACGGCATCAGTTTCCGCGACGCGTTTGGGCTAAAAAATCGCCATTGGCTTTCATCCATTCTGCTGGCCGTCGGTGTCGTGATCATCATCCTGCCCGTCTCCGAAATTCTTATGCAGGTATCCATGCTTGTCCTCAAACACTACGGATGGAAGGAACATAACGAGGAAGCCGTCACGCTGGTCACGGGCGCGAAAGCGATTTGGATGAAAGTGTACCTGGATGTCTTTACGGTGGCGCTGGCGCCCGTCGCGGAAGAATTTATTTTTCGCGGCGTCCTCTATACCTATCTCAAGCAACTTGGTTGCCCCTGGCTGGCGTTTTTTGGCGTCAGCGCCCTCTTTGCCCTGATCCACGGGGATGCGGCGATCGCTGTCCCCTTGTTCGTGTTGGCGCTGGCTTTGACCTGGCTCTATGAAAAAACAGATAATTTGCTTGCGCCAATCGCAGCACATAGCCTCTTCAACGCGGCCAACCTGATACTCCTGGCTCTTGTGTCGAGATGGGGTTGATATGAACGAATTTGAACTCATCGCCCGATTGACCCGCAACCTGCCACGCAATGAAAATGTGGTCACCGGCCCAGGCGATGATTGCGCCGTGCTGGATTTCGGGTTGCCGGAGAAACTATTCCTTTTCAAGACCGATGCCATCGTCGAAGGCATTCACTTCACCAAAGAAACGCCGCCAGAGAAACTCGGACACAAGGCCCTGGCCCGGGGTCTGAGCGATATCGCGGCAATGGCAGGAACACCCCAGTCCGCTCTCATCACCCTGGGTCTGCCTCAAAAATTTAACGCGGCCGTCGTGGAAAAAATCTACGACGGATTGAACACGCTCGCGCGGAAGCACGGTGTGGCGATTGTCGGTGGCGAGACAACGACCAATCCTGAACGCATTTTCATTTCGGTGGCGCTGCTCGGAACGGTTGCGCGCGACAAACAAGTCCTCAGATCCGGGGCAAAAGTGGGTGACGCCATCTTTGTGACGGGAGAACTGGGCGGCTCTCTGTCGGAAAAGCATCTGGACTTCGAACCGCGAATCGCCGAGGCCCAGTGGTTGACAGAACATTTTGCCATTCACGCGATGATCGACCTGAGCGACGGCCTGGCCGGAGACTTGCGCCATATCCTCGCGCGTAGCGGGGTGGGCGCGGAGATCTTAAAGCCCGCCGTCCCCATCTCCCACGCGGCTAAATTGCAGACTCAAAAAAATCCGGCCAAACCCGCCTTCGCCGCCGCGCTGACGGATGGCGAGGATTTTGAACTATTGTTCACCCTTGCGAGCAGCGACGCGGTGGCCTTGATGGATGCGTGGAAGAGAAAATTTCCAAAACTGAGATTGAGCTGCATAGGAAAAATCGCCGCCGGCAACGACATTGTGCTGCGCGACAAAACCAGTTCACAAAAATTAACCGCCCATGGATACGTTCATTTCGCATAGCCCGGCGGAGACCGAATCGCTGGGCGAACGTCTCGGACGCGTGGCGCAAACCGGCGCGGTATTTGCCTTGAGTGGAGAGCTGGGCGCGGGCAAAACACAATTTGTCAAAGGTCTGGCGCGCGGATTGGGGATCTCTGCGCGGATACATTCTCCCACGTTCACCCTCGTCAACGAATATGGCGGAGGCCGGCTAAAATTATTTCATCTGGACCTATATCGTCTGGAAACGCCCGAACAAATCCTGTCAGCCGGCGTCGAAGATTATTTGTCGCCTGACGGTATTAGCGTCATCGAATGGGCGGAACGATTGAATTTGGAAGGAGAAGAGAATTCTCCGAAGAATTCCGATGGGATGGGAAAATGTCCCTCGCCCGCGGGAGCGGGGGGTTCCGCGACAGCGGAGCCGGGTGAGGGTCGTGGGGAAAGAACAAAATCATGTGGTCAGGGAGAGGTGAGGGCTCACAGCGAAAAACCTCAGAACGAAAAATGGATCCGTGTAAGCATCGAGACCCTCAACGAAACGGAGCGCAAAATTATTTATGATGACTTTGGCGCTTGAATTTTCATCGTCGCAACGGAGCGTCGCTCTTGCGAAAGAGGGCGTCGTTCTCAACGAGGCCATTGAGACCGGCGGTCGCGGCACGGCGGCATTTTCCATGATCGAACGCGTCCTGGCGGCGGCCAAAGTGGAGCGGGAGCAGATCGAGATGATTTGCGTGGGACTGGGGCCAGGTTCTTACACCGGGATCCGCGCGGCCATCTCTATCGCCCAGGGCTGGCAACTGGCGCGGCAGACACGCGTTGCGGGCATCAGCAGTGTTGAAGCCCTCGCAGCGCAGGCGCAATCGGATAACATTTTCGGCCAGGTCAGTGTGGTGATCGACGCGCAACGCAACGAGTTCTCTCTGGCGGTCTTTGAAGTTTCCCAAAACGGATGGAAGGAAATCGAATCTTTGAAAATTGTGCCGCCTGAAAACATTTCAACACAGGCTGCCAAAGACAGAATTTTGGTTGGGCCAGGTGTGACCCGATGGTTTCCTCAAGGCCGGGATATCTTCCCGCGCGCAAGCCATTTGGTCCGATTAGTCCGACAACACGGCAGAGCGATTGCCGTGGAGAAGTTGGAACCGATTTATCTGCGGGAGATGACCTTTGCCAAAGCAGTTCCGCTGGTATAAAAACATATGCGGTCATGTAGTCCAATTTCTTGCCCTGTCAAATATTAGGACACTTCCCACTCAGGAGGTCCTGAAAACACCGTGAATTCGACTTGATTTTATGGCATAAAGTGTGCTAAATTCAACGCTATCAGGTGGAAGATTGGATCCAAGAAAACCATAGACTATGTTGATTCAGGCCTTGCATAGAAAAGCACGACATGCGCGTGCGGCTGCCTTTACCCTTGTTGAGGCATTGTTTGCCTTCACAATTCTGGCCTTATCTATCGGCGGGATTGTTTATGGCTATTCCCAATTGAGCCGGCTCGCGGAGTTTACCTCCATGTCGGCGGCGGCGCAGTCGTATGCTCTGCAAGGACTGGAACAAGCCCGCTCCGCCCAATGGAACCCGTGGGATTTTTCTACCAATACCGGAGTGTGGTCGGAAAATCAGATCACCGTCCCCTCCACCATTGTTCAGCAGGATCTGCTCGACATCCCGATGAAAGGCAATCCTTTCGCAACCAACAGCTCAGGGGGGTTCACCAATTCACTTTTCTATGCCACCAATTATATCATCGTGACGCAGGTCACAAATTATGCAGGTGGCAATTCTTTTCCGGCGAACCTCCGGCAGATCGAATCGGTTGTCTATTGGACCTTCCCCATGGAAACAAATAAAACCCAAAGCAACGTGGTCATCACCCTCCGCGCTTCCGACGAATGAAACTTTTAAATCCAGCCGGCCGCTTTTCGCGGAACAGTGACTTTGCCTTCACCGCCATTGAGATGCTCATCTCCACGACCATCATCATGATGACCGTGATCGCTTTGGTCTCGACTGAAATTTACGGCACGCGTGTTTACACGCTGGCGGCCACCCAGTTGACCGCCACGGATAGCGCGCGGAACGCGCTCGATAAACTTCGCGTTCAGATCCAGGAGGCCAATGGGATATTGGATGTTGGGAACTATGTCTGGGCAAACGGCAGTCCGACGAATTTTCAATCGATTGGCTATGGAATAAACCAGGTTGGCAATGCCATCCGCATCCAATCAGGCGCCGAGTCGGGCACCAATTTCGTCCTGACCGGCCCATACACGCTTATTTTTTTGCAACCCGCCAGTGGCGGAACAAATTTTGCGACGACGGGCGCCAGCGGAAATTTAATCAATACCAACAATTTGATGATGGAGACTTTTGATACCAATTATAATCCGGTTCTCACGAATACTCTGGCCAGCTATATCACCAACCAGCAGGTCTTCACTGCCACGGATTATACCGGCACCAATATCTTGACCAATTCTTACAACAACCGGGTCATCCAAATCACCCTCATGTTTTCCCAATGGGAATACCCCATCGCCATCATCGGCACAAACGACATCAATGCCTACAATTATTACCGTCTGCAAACTCGGGTGACCCGCCGGGCTTTGAACTTTTAAATCAACCTATGAAGATCTCACTATCCGATAAAAACGAACGCGCCGGATTCGCGCTGTTATTGGTCCTCTTCACGCTGGTGGCGATGACCATGGTGTTTGGCAGCACCATGTTATGGATGTCTTCGAGCATGAAACAAACCGCGAAAAACAACTCGTTCACGACCAGCCAGGCGGCCGCCGAGGGAGTCACCGAAATGGCCTTTGCCGAAATGGACCGCGATTTCCTTTTGAACGTCTTGCAGCCGGCCTCGTACTATTACAAGTTGTTTCCCGACCAGACCGGCTGGCCGATACAGTTTACTTTTAGCGATACCAATGGCGTGGCAGGCCAGATCAGCATCGATGAAGGCACTCCGTCATCAACTCTACAACCGTTGGGAACACAATATGCGAATTTGGAGGGAGCCATTCAAACTGTGACCGTTACCGCCACCGCCACGCCCCAGAGCCAGCTCTACAACCAGCCGGCCACCGTGCAACAGCAATTCAGTTTCGCCTATGTTCCCGCTTTTCAATTCGCCATTTTCTATAATATTAACCTGGAGATCGACCCCGGCGCCTCCATGCCGATCACAGGCGCGGTGTTCTCCAACGGCGGCATCTGGTCCGGCAACGCGAACCCGACGTATAGCTCGACCGTCGAAGCCGTCGGGGGCGTCTCGCTCAGCACGAAAGATCCCTTTCTGACCACTTACACTGACGCCGGCACTCCTGCTTCGAATTTTACTTATCCCGGCCAGCCGACTACCGTCCCCCAACCCTTGGAGATTCCCATCGGCGCCAGCACGAATAACAGCGAAACGAACGTGCTGGCCATCATCCAGATTCCGCCCTCGAGCGCCTGCGCGCCAACCGCCGCGGCTTACGCGCAAACCAACCAGGTTTATACGTATAACGAAGCAACCCTGGTGGTGTCGAACTGGTCGACTGGCACGTTTCGTAACACTACGAATTTCGGCAACAATTTTGTGGTCTATTTGCAGGATCCCGGGGTCGGCCCATCGTATTATGGTCCCTCCACCGGCCATTTCAATCAATTGACCAATGATTTTTATATTGTCACCAATAATGTTGGCAAGACGTTCAACACCACTTCTACTAACACGCTCTTTGGGCTGCCGGGCTTTGCCAGCTCATCCCTTCCCTCTCACTGGCCGCTGATTCCCACCGCCAATTGCGGTGTTACCTGGACATCGAACGGCACCAATGCCTGGGGGGTGCAGTACGCCGGATGGTCGTTTTTAACTAACGTATCCTTTTATGACTACCGCGAAGGCAAAACCGTGCAAGCTGTCCAAATAGACGTCAGCCTGTTCCGCCGATGGATCACCAATGCCTATGTGGACGGCGGCAGCAACTGGAATCACGCCCTGGCCTACGATTCGGGGCAAGGCATCAATTCCGTCTATGTGTACAACTCCGTTCCACTGACCTCTTCCACTTTGCCGGCCGTGCGCATGATCAATGGCCTGCTTTTGCCCAACAGCACGAATGTCATCAATAACACCAATGTCATTACTTCCGGACTTAGTGTGGCCACCGCGCAGCCGCTATACGTGTACGGCAGCTATAATGTTCAGACTGATGGCGATGCCAGCTCAAGCGTGAAAGGCGAGACTGACATGACCCATACGTATCCAGCAGGGTTCCTGGCCGATGCCATCACTATTCTATCGGGCAGTTGGCGTGACAGTAGTTATACCAGCAGTACTACCCTCACTGGCAGGACGCCAGCGTCCACAGGTGTGAATGCCGCCATGTTGGAGGGGATTGTCCAGTCATCCACCAGTTACCCGCATACCGGCGGCGTCGATGGCTACAGCGGCGGTGTCGAAAACTTTATGAGGTTGTTGGAAAACTGGGGGTCCAGCTACAGTTTGACCTACAATGGCTCCATCATGGTGATGTTTTCCAGCCAATATGCCACCAACTGGTGGCAAACAACAGGCAACTATTACAACGCACCCAAGCGCGTTTGGAGTTTTGACACGAATTTTTTGGTGCAAAACGATCTTCCGCCGATGACGCCCGAATTTACCACCGTCATCCGCAGCAATTACAACGCCTACTAGCCCCTGTGATGCCGTCGAATAAGCGGATGGCCTCATTGCGGATTGAAATAATGACGTCTGGCTGCCCTCTGCCGCTTTCCACTACCGCCCGCCTGTAGGCCCAGTGCCCCCACTGGGCGTAACAGATGCCTCCGCCTTCGCTTGCGTCTTGGAGCAACGGCAGCCCTCTGCCGCTTTCCATTATCGCCCGCCCTCCGTCGTACAACTATTCTCCATGTGAAGAAAATGGGTAGCGCGACCGTCCCGGTCGCCACCTCCGGCGTCTCGCCGGATGTTCTGCCCCTCCGTCGTCTTTGGTCCCCACAAGTCCTCCCTTTCAACATCCCGTATTTTTTATAATTCAAGAGTCTTCCGGCAGGTCCGAGAATTTCCCGCCGAATTTAGCAGGCCGTTGAGAAACGCCGCGTGAAGGCACGCGGCCTACAGAATTTGTTCGGTACTCGCATGTTTTGTAGGCCCGGTGCCCTCACCGGGCGCGTTTTTCATCGGCCTGTTAGAGCGGTTTGCCCCATCGCAGATTGAAATATCGCCGGGCCTCGTCCACACTTGAGCCGTGAAAGCCGCCATCCTGCACGGCAGGGAAAATATCCAAGTCGAAGAGATTGCGCCGATGCCGCTCCAGCCTGGCCAGGTGCGTCTCAGGATCGAAGCCGCGCTGACCTGCGGCACTGACCTCAAAGTCTTTAAGCGCGGTTACCACGCCCGCATGATTGTGCCACCCGCCGTTTTCGGCCATGAACTGGCGGGAACCGTTTCGGAATTGGGAGCCGGCGTGACCGGTTGGAATATTGGCGACCGCGTTGTCGTGGCCAATTCCGCCCCCTGTGGAAGCTGCTTTTTCTGCCAGGCCGGCCAGGAAAACCTCTGCGACGAACTGCAATTCCTCAATGGCGCTTATGCCGAGGCGATCGTCGTGCCCGCGCGTCTCGTTGAAAAAAATCTGCTGCGGCTCAAGCCCGCGACGGATTTTCGTGATGCCGCCCTGACCGAACCGCTCGCCTGCGTCGTCCAGGGTGTGGCCGATGCCAAATTGCAGGCGGGACAGAATATTTTGGTCCTGGGCGCCGGCCCCATCGGCCTCATGTTCGTCGCGCTGGCCAAGAACATTGGATGCCATGTTTCCGTGGCGGGACGACGCGCGGTACGGCTGGCGGCGGCTGAGAAACTGGGGGCCACAGAAGTCATTGACCTGGGCGACGGCGCAAATCCTGTTGAAAAGATCCGTGCGGCAACCAAACGACAATTTGATGTCGTCATTGAAGCAGTGGGCAAACCCGAGATCTGGGAAGCGGCAGTACCCCTGGTCCGCAAGGGCGGCGCCGTGAATTTCTTTGGCGGTTGCCCCAGTGGAACGACCGTCTCGCTCGACACCCAAACCATCCATTATTCCAACCTCACCTTGCTGGCGAGTTTTCATCATACGCCGCGGACCATCCGCCGCGCATTGGAATACCTCGAAGCCGGCGTGATTCGCGCGGGTGATTTTGTGGACGGTGAATGCCCGCTGACCCGCTTGCCGGAGTTGTTCAAATCCATGACGTCAGGCAATCATTCCATCAAGACCTTCATCCGCGTCCATGAATGATCCCAAAGGGGTTCCTGGTATTGTAGTATTTCCAACCTTCAACGCTGTTGTCGCAAGCAACCTGTCATGCTTTTCGTCACCTTCGACTTCACGATTTTGTTTCTCGGAAACATTACACACTCCTCCTTTACTGCTAAACTTCCATCGGACGAGAACTAAATTGATTTGCGCTCATCAGCGTAAAACCTTCGTTTTCTTTGCTATCTTCTGCAAAATGTGCTTTTCACAGGGCTTTCATTCGTTTCTTTGTTCCTTTGTTGTTCCCGATCCGATTTTGTTTCCGGGAAACATTACCTCCTCCTTTTTTCAGCTAAAATCACCCCATGAGAAATATAAGGACATGTTGTTTGGGGAGCGCGACCGTCCCGGTCGCAGTTTCGAGCGTCTCGCTCGGAACATCCGTACTTCTGTCTGCTCACCTGTTCCTCAAGAATCCGTGTCCATTCGTGAAATCCGTGTCTAAAGTTAGCGTCCCTCAGCTAGGGTATGAGTTTTATCAACGGGGCGAATTAGCGATGCTCCCTTCGTTTCTTTGTTCCTTTGTAGTTGATTGGCTCACTTCCACTCAACTCATGGGCGTGCGCACGATTGCGTCCTTTTGCGCCACCTCTCAACCTTCAACTCCAAACCCTCTCAACTGCCACTCCTTACGCAATCTTGCGCAATCTTACGCGAACTTGCGTTTAATTAAACGTAACCCCAGACCCGAAATCCAAAATCCCGGACCCAACTTTATGAAGCCAATTGATGCGAATTGACGTTTATGTTTTCAAACCCTTTGTCGCGCCGAAGCGCAGCGCAGACGGATCAACTCCTACCATCCTCGCAAATGCCGTTTGTCCAGTTGAACTCCCGTCTCATTTCGGCTATCCTGCTTGGTCTATGACATTGACCGAAAAGCTCCTCGCCCGGGCATCAGGCAAATCGAAAGTGGCCTCGGGTGACAATATCTGGGTGAACGCCGACGTGCTTATGACGCACGACGTCTGCGGCCCGGGGACCATCGGCGTCTTCAAACGCGAGTTTGGCAAGGACGCCAAAGTCTGGGACAAAAACAGGATCGTCATCATCCCCGACCATTACATTTTTACCGCCGATTCAAAATCGAACCGCAACGTGGACATCTTGCGCGATTTCGTCAAAGAGCAGGGCCTGCCCTATTTTTACGATGTCATTGACGACCCGAACGGCCATTGGCATTTCGATCCATCGAAGGGGATGTTGAAGAAACAGTACGGCTCGCGCTATGCGGGCGTTTGCCACACCGCGCTTCCAGCCAAGGGCCACACGCGCCCGGGCGAAGTGCTTTTCGGCACGGATTCCCACACGTGCATGGCGGGAGCATTTAACCAATTCGCCACCGGCATCGGCAATACCGACGCCGGCTTTGTGATGGGCACCGGCAAGCTGCTCATCAAGGTCCCGGAGACGATGCATTTCCGTCTTGAAGGCAAATTGCAGCCCGGTGTCATGGCCAAGGACATCATCCTCCATTGCATCGGTGAGATCGGCTTTGACGGCGCGACGTACCGCGCCATGCAATTTGACGGCGAGGGCGCGCGCAATCTTTCCATCGACGACCGCATGACTATCGCCAACATGGCGATCGAGGCAGGCGGCAAGAACAGCATCTTCGAGTTCGATTCACGCACACAGGAATACGTGGATGCGCGAGTGAAATTGAACGGCACGAAGGCGACCTACAATCCGGTGGAGCCGGACAAGGACCAAAAGTTCATTTATGAACTGGTAGTGAACCTCGACAAGCTCGAGCCCACGGTTGCATGCCATCCCGATCCAGGCCAGCGCAAAAAAGCGAAGGAAATGTCGCACATCAAATTGGACCGCGCGTATGTCGGCTCCTGTACTGGCGGCAAGACAAGTGATTTCGTGGAATTTGCCCGCGTGTTACGCGGACGGCGCGTGACAATCGATACCTTTGGCGTCCCCGCTACACCGGAGATTGTCCATGACCTGCAAAGTACCCGTTGGGGTGAAAAGACAATTTGGGAAATCCTCACCGATGCGGGCGTTCAGATGACTGAAAATGCCGGTTGCGCCGCATGCCTCGGAGGGCCTGTGGACACGTTTGGCCGCATCAATAAGCCAGGTATCAAGTGCATCAGCGCCACGAACCGAAATTTCCCCGGTCGCATGGGCGACAAGGAATCGCAGGTATTTCTCGCTTCGCCGGCCACGGTGGCCGCCAGCGCGATCGCCGGCAAGATTGCCGATCCCCGCGAATATTTCGGCAATTAGGAATTTTGGTGCGAGAGAATTTGCCCGACCTTGGTAATACAGGAAACGGCGGAGATTAACGCTGCCCGGGCAAATAGACCGTAAACGTTGTGCCCGAACCCAATTGCGTGTGGACATGCAACGCCCCATTGCCTTCCTTGATGAGCCGCTGGACAATGTTAAGCCCCAATCCCGTTCCCTGCCGGGGCCCTTTGGTCGTGAAATAAGGCTGGAAGATTTTCGGCAGCACCTCCGGCGGGATTCCCGGTCCATCATCACGCACGGAGAATTTTACCAGCGGCGCGTTATTATCAAGGCCTTCAATATTCAGCAAACGATCCTGCTCTCCATCCTTGAATTTTGTCAGGTCCAACGACGACCGTAACAGTTCGCCACTGATATGAACGTTATGGGGCAACGGCGCGCATTGAAAGGCATTGACCGTCAGATTCAACAGGATCTGGATCAGATCCGTGCCATTGATCTTGAGGGCGGCATCTTCGGCCAGCGGCGTGATCATAAATTCATTTTCGAGGAGACTGGGATGCACGCGTACCAACTGGTCCAAATCACGCAACAACTGGTTCACACTCACACTATTGGGAGCGGATTCATCCGATTGCCGGCGTAAAAAGCCCAGATAACGCCTTGAAATTTCGATGCAATTGCCGACCTGCCGCGCAATGATGCGCAGCCTGTCTTTGATGAATTCCAGGTCCTCCAGGTCCAGCCGCGACGACCGGCTCAATCGTTGGTTCAATACCTGCACAAAACCGGAAATGACCGTCAACGGGCCGTTGATATCATGAATGATGCTCGCGTAAATATCACCGCGCGTTTTGGCGATCTGCTCCTCGATCCGCTGGTTCTGCAATTCGCTCAGCAGTTCCTGCACTTTTTCAGCGCTACTGTGGATCTCACTCTCGAGAGTGCGCCGCTGCATCGCCTGCCCGACAGCCGCGCGAATAGTTGCGATGTCGAACGGTTTGTTGATGTAATCGCACGCGCGCAAACGCAACGCCTGCCGGATGGTGTCTGTCGTCTCAAAAGCCGTCATCATGATGGCCTCGATGTTTGGATTCACATATTTGAGACGTTCCAGGACTTCGATGCCCGACATCCCCGCCATGCGAATGTCCAAAACCGCGACATCAATCTCGTTTTTTTGGATCAACTCGATCGCGGTCGGGCCATCCTCGGCCATAAGCAGATCATACTCATCCTTGAAAATAACTTTCAATGATTGGCGGGGGCCTTCCTCGTCGTCCACAATCAACAAAGTCCCGCGGCGGCGCGTCGAAGGCGTCGCTTCAAGAAGATCCGCCACAGCTTCACTCGCGGCGGCCAATGGATCGGAGGTCAACGACATATTTGCCAATCAGAACAATAGACTACCGCGACTCTTGCCGTTCTCAAGCATAAAGCATGGTGTCATCTAAATGTCTCATTAGCATATTCAATGCCTGTTTTGCTGTAGTTTCCTTAAACTTCTCGCGCAAGAACGGATTCAACCTGCGTTCTACCACCGTTCCAGACTTTCCAGCCAATGAAATAAAAACCGTTCCCACGGGCTTGCCTCTTGTCCTGCCACCCGGGCCGGCGATGCCAGTCACCGCGATCGCAAAATCCGCGCTGAATCTTTTCTGCGCGCCTTCCGCCATCTCCCACGCCACTGCTTCACTGACGGCGCCATGGCGTTCCAGGGTCTTTGCGCGAACACCGAGGAATCTTTTCTTCACGTCATTGCTGTAAGCGACCACTCCCCCGCGAAATATCCTGGAAGCACCCGGCACATTTGTGATGCGGTTTGCGATAAAACCACCAGTGCAGGATTCGGCCAGGGCGAGGGTCAGTCTTCGCTCCGTCATTAAGCGGACAATGACAGACTCCATTTTATCTCTTGTGCTATTTCCCATTGGTTGAGCCAAAGGCGCGGAATTCGTTAAAACTTGCGCGTGATTTTCCCGGCACTCCGGTGACTACTACCCGGAAATACCTGCCCTGGGCTGAAAACCCATCGGAGGTTGTCCTGCCGTCCGTCATATTGGTGGAATGATCCGTGACGACGGTCCAGTTCGAATTATTCAGCGATGATTCAATCAAGTACTGATAGCCGGCGTTGTGTTCCCAAACGATTTCAATATTGGTCACGATAACGCCATTACTGAAATCCACCATCCACCATTGCGGCATCGATTTGATCAGAGCTGTCCATTTGGTGTGGGTATCCCCGTCATTTCCATTCGATGCAGGATGCTGCGGCTCCTGGCTGCTTGCGAACGCTGCCGCGCGCAAAGCCATGTCGGGTGGCCCCGGCGGAGGAGGAGGGACGACTGGAGCGGATGGCGAGGACGGAGTTTGGACCGAGGTTTGTTTCTCCGGGTGATGCCCTGCTTTAAAAATTGTTTCGTAATAGATCGCCGCCGCCACACCGCAGATGAACACCAGGATAATCGCGACCACTGCTGTGCCGGAAAAACCAGTCGTGGCAGGGACGGTTGGTGCCGGCTCGATGGCCCGGGGAATAGGCCGTTCATTGCCTACTTTGGTGCCGGTGATGATGAATTTCTGATCCTCCGTGGCGGGCGCGCTGGGCACCGTGATCTGCTGAAAACAAGTCGGGCAGGTCATCACCGTGCCGGCCTGTGACGAATCACACTTGATATGCTGGCCGCAAACCGGGCAGGCGTATTTGAACTCACTCATCTGCGCAAACATTTCACATTTCTGGAAAACCGGCAACGTGATTTTCACATGGAAATGCCTTTGCCTCCTCGCTGCTTTGCGTTAAAAATCTCCATCCGCGCTATCCGCGGGCCTTATGAAAAATACCCGTGCCGCATCACCGGTGTCCCGCAGCCATCGTTTCGCCGGCGGCCCTGCCGCTGACGTCGCGCAATTCACCGAATCCATTTCGTTTGACCACCGGCTTTGGCGGCATGACATCATCGGCTCCATGGCCCACGCCGAAATGCTCTGCCGCATCGGTATTTTGGCGAAAAAAGAGCTGCATGCCATTGTCCGCGGCCTCGATGCCATCGGCAAAGATATCGCTGCCGGAAAATTCAAATGGAATCCTGCCTTGGAAGATGTTCATATGAACATTGAGTCTGAACTGACCCGGCGTGTCCCGGCCGGCGCCAAACTGCACACCGCCCGTTCACGCAACGATCAAGTTGCCCTCGACGTGCGCCTGTGGTTGCGGGATGAAATCTCCTCCCTGCTCGGTGAAATCGCCAGCCTCCAACGTTCTCTGGTTACGTTGGGCGAGCGGAACGCCGATGTCCCTATCCCGGGCTACACCCATATGCAACGCGCCCAACCGGTCTATCTCGCGCATCATCTGCTGGCCTACGTTGAGATGTTGGAGCGTGATTGCGAACGTCTATGGGATTGCCATTCGCGCGTGAATATCTGTCCCCTGGGCAGTGGAGCCATCGCCGGATCCACGCTCCCGCTCAAACGCGAACTGACCGCAAAATTGCTGGGATTTGTGGATGCCGCCGGCAAAGTTCAGTTGACCCAGAACTCCATGGATGCCGTCAGCGACCGTGATTTTGCCGTTGAATTTTGTGCCGCTGCCTCCCTGCTGGCCGTGCATTTCTCGCGCTTATCTGAAGATCTT